>CAKZOI010000071.1 GCA_937136395.1 uncultured Opitutia bacterium
AGCTTCGGGTGCGTGCGTAGCAGCTAAGAGGTTTGGAGCGATGCGTGCCTTTTTATCCACCTGTGTTGTGCGAGGCCGGAAGGCTTTTCGGCGGCGAATCACGATCCCGTTCTCTCGCATAAGCCTGGCTACACGGTGGCGGCCGCAAGGGATTTTCCGATCATTGAGTTCTTTAGTCATTCTGGGACTACCGTAAGCCTTCATGTGACGATGCGCATGGATCGACCGAATCTCTTTTACAATTACTTGCTCTTCAAGCGCACGTTTACTGCCTGTCGACTGCTTCGATGCATAATAACCACTGCGTGAAACGCCGAGGATTTCGCACAGTTCTCGAACTGTATATGTTTTCCGCATAGAGTCTATCATGGCATACTGCCTGCGGATCCTCGGCCAGTATACTCGCTGCTTTTTTTAAGATCTCTCGTTGCCGCCTCAAATAGGCATTCTCGCGCTCCAAGCGTTTGACTTTCATCTCTAAAGTCTCGGCTCCCTGCGCTTCGGCTACGCCTCCGCTCCGGGTGCCGATCCGTCTATCACGCCATGAGCGCAAAGTGCTGGCATTTACTCCCAATTCCCGAGCCACCTGTTTTAGTGGCTTACCGCTATTGATCAAGAGATCCACCGATTGATCGCGGAACTCATCTGTATATTTGAATTGATTTGCTGACATTTTTATAGCCTCTCCAAGGCCTCAAAGGCTGTCCATCTTTTCAGGACAAGATCAGTGCAACTCATGGGCGAGCTCGCGACCAATGAGAGCCATCACGAAACGTATCTAGCACGAGCGAAAAATCCAGTTGATGAGTCTCTGGTCGAGAAATTGACCAAAGCGGTTCACGATCTGGAGGCCAGCAAAGGTGGTTTCCAGGGGTGGGTGTATCCAGGTGAGAGCGTCGAACAAGCGTTTTTCGATCACGCCCGCACGGTTTGTCGTCGGGCCGAGCGCGAGGTGGTTACTTTGGTGGAGAGTGGGGCACAAGTGCGGCCTGTCCTGCAGCAATACCTCAATCGCCTCTCCGATTGGCTCTGGATCGCTGGCAAGATCGCATAGTTTGGCAGTTGAAAATAAAGAATGTATTTCCGCCTTTGCCATTGACAGGTGGCGAGGCGCGCCCTTTTTTCTCCCATTCCATTAATTTCCGTTATGAAAGTAGTATCTTCACTTAAATCTCTAAAAGACCGTCACCCTGACTGCCAAGTCGTTCGTCGTAAGGGGCGTGTCTACGTAATCTGCAAGTCAAACCCACGCTTTAAAGCGCGTCAGGGATAGACTTCTAACCTAGGAAACTTTTTACCGTGAAAGCAGACATCCATCCAAAGCTCAACCCGGTTGCCTTCGTCGACGTTTCGACTGGCACTAAATTCCTTACTCGTTCCACTATGCGTGGCAGTAAGACAGAAACTATCGACGGTGTAGATTACCAAGTAGTTATCTGTGATATCACATCGGACTCGCACCCAGCCTTCACAGGTGAGAAGCGTTTCGTCGATACCGCAGGTCGCGTCGAGAAGTTCCAAAGCAAGTTCCGCCGCCGTCGCTAGTCGCGGTCGAACGAAACAAAATTTTCAAAAAGCCCCGCAGGAGACTGCGGGGCTTTTTTGTTTGGCGTAGGGGCTTCATTGATGAAGACCGCAGTGCATTAGGCCGATTTGAATAAGAGTTTGATCTTTAGCAATCATTCCCTTGGAGCCTCGGATCTCGGAGCTGAGGCCTAAGCTCCAATATCCCGAAACTCTGCGGTCTTCATGAATGAAGCCCCTACGGCTATCGTTGCTAGCTCTGGCCGATTCTAACTTCGTTTCTTTACCCGGTGTTCCTTTATGGTGATTGCAATGTATGAGGTTAAGATGCCTAGAGGTAAGCCATACAGGGCATATTCAATCTGCACTTCCCTTGCTCTGCCGCCCCAGGCGCTCATTGAACTTTCGAAAGCATTAAAGATGTAAATACATCCAAATGGGATAGTAGCCATTCCTACGGTAAGCATTGTGGCAGCGAGGAGGGTTCCCTTTTTCCTTCGGAAAAGAAAATTCCGAAAAGTCCCGCTAGTGGGAATAGGAAAGTAAACAGGCTGGTCAAAAGAAGTATGGCTTCCATTACGGGAACGATGCCTTGGCTACTTGGCTGGCTCAGTCGCGGCTTCTGCTTTTTTCGCTGCGGCGCGTTCTCTGCGAAAGGTCATCATTTTCTTCTGCATGCTTTGAGCGGCTCCCATCAAGGCAGGCATCATCAGTTTCATCGTTTTTTCTTGTAGCTCTGGTTGTTTTACAAGTGTCGCTTGTCCTGCTGGTGTTGCATAGAAATTCGAAATGCTGCCGAGTTCATCTTGAGTGAAGACTTCGGCGTAGGCTTGCGACATGCCTTCTTTGATGGGCTCCCAATCTATTTCGTCAAACATCTCTGCCATCGCTTTGCTCTGAAAGGCGACGAGCTCTTCGTCCACTTGTCCGCCTGCTGACATTTGTTTGCGCATCATATCACTCATGGCCTTCATTTGAGCTTGGATGGTTTTGTCCATCATGTCTTCAAAGTTCATGAGCTCCATGATGTTTTTTGCTTCGGCAAGACGCGATGCCATGTCGCCTGCTTCGCCAGAGCCTTCTTGTGCGGCGGCAAGCGACAGTGTGACTGTTTCACCGTTATGCTCAAGCGTCAGCACTTGCGTCGTAGAGTCGAAGGCGACGACCTTGTGCTCTTTAAAGGTTTGACCGATTTTGACCCATTTGGAAGCGACACCATCATCGGTGCTTAGGGAGAATGATTGAGAGGTGCCTAGATCGAGCACGCCGCGCAGTAGTAAGCTAGGCGCATCTTCAGATTGGGCAGAGGCAAGGTTGAGGCTGAGGAGTAGGGCGAGTGTGGTGCGGAATAATGTTTTCATAAGGGTTGATTGGGGGTGAATTCGTTTTCGACCATTTGTTTGAGATAAAGTTTCGCGGCGTCGATATCGGTGAAAGCGCCGTCGAGTTGTGCTTCGTAGCAGCGGTCGAGGATTTTACCGAAGTGTTTGCCTGGCTTCACGTTTAACTCGACGAGATGGCGACCGAGTAGGAGTGGTTTAGGAGCGTTATCTTGTATGGCGAGTTCGGCGGCTTTGTTCAAGAGCCATTCGCCCTCGGGAAAGCCGTTGGGGACGATGGGCGGGCGACCGTGTGTGTCTGCGTGGGCAACGCGCACGAGTCGATCCATTCGTTTGACGCGGGCGGCGAGACGGCGGACTGCTGAGTCGCCGGCACCGTCACGGTAGAGTGCGAGTGGGCGCATGTGTTGCTCGACCAGTGGCAGCACTTCTTCAAAGATCTTCTTTTGGCGTGTGATGCGTTCGAGGAATGTTTGGGCGATGGGCACGCCTTCGATGTCGTGGCGTGGGCTACGGATGCGACCGTTCTCGTCTTTGAAACTGGTTGTGGGTTTACCCATGTCATGGCAGAGCACAGCAAGGCCGACGATGAGGTCTTCCCATTCGTCTCCAATGCGTTCGTTGGCGTAAGCGTCGAGGCAATGGCAGGTATGTGTCCACACATCACCTTCCGGGTGCCATTCAGGTTCTTGTTCACAGCCGACGAGCGCTTCGATCTCGGGGAAATACGGTAGCCAGTCGCAGGCTTGTAGGAAGCGCAGGCCTTTGCCGATTTGTTGTCCTTTGAGAATGAGCTTTTTCCATTCTTCCCAGAGGCGCTCCATCGGTAAATGCTCGGGTGTGAGTGCACGGCAGAGCTCGATGGTTTCAGGCGCAGCTTTCAAGTTGAATCGCGCCATAAATTGCATGCCGCGAAGCACACGTAAGGGGTCTTCGCTAAAGGCTGCGGAAACGTGACGGAGTGTGCGGGTTTCCAGATCGGCAACACCGTTGTAGGGGTCCAGAAGTTCGCTAGTCAGCGGATCGTGGCTAATCGCGTTGATCGTAAAGTCGCGCCGGGCGGCGGCGTCTTGGGGTGACATGTTGGGATCACCTTCGACAACAAAATCGGTATGCTTGGGCCCAGTTTTGGATTCGCGGCGGGGCAGGGCGATGTCGATTTCGAGTCCCTTGACGATGAAGACACCAAACGCTCGGCCCACAGTATCGAGCCGATAGTGCTCCGTGAGTGTTGCTTCCACCGTATCGGCATCGAGACCATACACTTCGATGTCCACATCTTTGGAAGGAATGCCGAGCAGCCCATCACGCACGCAACCACCGACCAGCAAAGCACGACCGCCAGCCGCTTGGATACGGCTTGCGATCTCGATACAGGCAGCGCGTTGCTTGGAGGAGAGGTTTTCGAGAATAGTCATTTTGTCTTACTCTTAATCTTACTCTTAATCTTATTCCATAGCTGGGATTAAGATTATGATTAGGAGTAAGATTAAGACTTTTTATCCTTCACGATTGTATCGTTGGGCCGCCCCATTTCAATTTATCGCGGACGATGGCGAAGTGTGAGTGATCTGGGTTTTGCATGAGTCGAAAGGTTTTCTCAGCAACGGTGATCTTGATTGGGAAGTTGTTATCGTTCTTAAACCGCACGCGGCCATCGATCGTGATACGTGGACAGGGGCCGGGTTGTAGGGTCGACACGGCAATCACGGAAGAATTGTCAAAAATCACAGAGCGATTTCCGAGGGTGTGCGGGCAGATCGGTGTCATCGCGATAGCGCTCACACGTGGGCCGATAATGGGTCCTCCAGCTGATAAGTTGTAGGCCGTCGATCCAGTTGGTGTGGAAAAGATCAAACCATCGCAGTGATATTCGGAGACAGGGTTACCGTTCGATGCTACTTTCAGTCGGATCAAGCCACTACCTTCGGTTTCCTTTAGCACCACATCATTCAGGCCGTAAACCGCCTCACCGCTTTGAGTTTCACAGCGAAGCACCGAGCGGTCCGCGATTGAGTAGTTTCCCTTGATCAGTGATGGGAGGTCACTGCCCGCTTCCGCTTCAGTGAAGGTCGCGAGAAAGCCCAGCTTGCCCATGTTGACCCCGAGCACCGCGCTTTGCGAATGAAGCGCTGCGTCGAGCACGCCGAGTAGGGTGCCATCGCCACCGATTGCACAGCAGAGATCTTGCCCCTCCAACGCATTCATGGGGAGCGGATACTCGGTGGTGATCATTGTCTGCACCCCCTCGCATTCGGCAATGCCGGCAAGGTAGCGTGCCGCCGCTTCAGCGCCAGGCTTCGATGTGTTGACCGCAAAGGTGATGGTTTGGATCGGATTCATTCTTCGTGAATGATGTGCAACTCGTCGCGAACGTCCAGCTTCGACGTAGACTTTTGGGAGCGGCGTATTCGATGTAGGGCAATCTTATGCCGCTACTAGATGCAGCAGAAATACATCTTAGGCTTTTAGAAATATACAAGCCGCTGTCGTAAAAAAAAAATCAAGCCGGAGTGTTGGCTCCGGCTTGATGGTTTTGCGTGAACGATTACACGTTCATTGTGTTAAATCACTCTTCCGTTTCAAAGAAATCGAACATCACATTTCCGCTACCAAGCACGAGCAGTTCGATCGTGTGCTGCCCGTAAGTAAACAGTCTGCCGCTATCATAAATGACCTGCTGATGGGCGGCAGGGGTGGTCTGGGTGTTGATTGAGTTCTCTACGATGTTGCCATCTAACAGAACTCTGCATGTGCCACCATAGGTGCCTTCGCGGACAACTACTTTGACTCGATCCCCGGTGAATGTGTATTTAACAGAATGGCCTGCAACCTTGCTCCACTTCATGGATCCTCCACTATCATTTGAGTTATTCTGGGTGGACCACGCTCCTGAGTAGACAAGATTGTTGCTGCTGTTTTCAGTCTTCACGCTGGATATTGTAGCATCGCGAGGCAGTATAGTGAATGACTGCAGGTTTAATAATCCCCCACTGCCACCCTTGAAAACTAGGTATAAGTCGTGGGTTCCATTTCTTGAGCTGATTTTCTTGCTAGTATTTTGATAGTTGCCCCAGTTGCCAGTATTTGGCACATCAATAGTTCCTAGTAAGGGGCCTGTAGCGGATCTAATACGCACTTCAATCTTAGATCCTGTTTTCGGAGTTGCAGCGGAAACGCGAATGCCTCCAAAGCCATCACTCGTAAAATTAAAGTCGTTATAGCGAACCCATGTTCCATCGACGATGTATCCAATATTGCTACCGGCATCACGAACACTATTGTCATTTCCAGGGTCTAATTCGGCATCGTAAGCTGCAGCAGGTATTAAAATATTTAGGTCATCTGAAACGATGGTTCCAGTTCGTTCGTAGCTTTTGCAGAAATCCTCGTCCACAAGACCAGTGCGGCCTTCAAAGACGGCACGTTGTTCGATTAAGGAAAGCGCTAGGCCTGACTTTGTATCTACGTAGCGAGTATCGTTGTTCTCGGTCTCGGGATAGGTGTCGTAAGTGTCCCCATAATTACAAACTAGAAAAACCGCTTGATCGCTTTGCATAAATGCATCGCCCATCAGATCTTCATGGCCCACAATGCTCGACGGGTTTCTACATATTGATTAATGGGTGAAGAGGGGATACCGTTTCGCTGACTCAACGAGCCGGGGGATTCACTGCGCGGAATCTGAAAATAAATATTCTTGGAGCTGGTGCTCGGATCCGTCCAAAGATCCTGCAGCAGAGTATGAATATTAAACCGATCTTCCACCCATCGGGTCGCACTGGCTTCAATTAGAACTCCATCGACGATTGATAGCTGGGCAAGTCTGAGTCTTTCCTGATCATTATTGGTGAGTCGAAATACAATGGAGACATCGGCATGTCCATTGTTGTCCAACCAGTCGCGAACTTCTTCAACATCTTGAAGGTCGTATTTCCAGACGGTGCCGTTTCTAGCCTCATCATAAAGCATGATGATGTCTATTTCGTAGTCTCCGTTGTTACGCGCGGTGCTGAATTCGTTTCCATTCGAGCAGCTAGGCTTCGGTTGCTTGCGGAGAATATTGAGATCGTGAAATCTCTGCCATTCCGGGGATCGACTGATCAATTGGGGCAATCATGGTTCTCCAATCATTGGCAGTCGCTCCCTCGCCAGCTGGCCGGTTTGTTCGAGAATCGAGGAGCACGTAGTTGATGCCATCGATTTTATCGATAACCATGTCCCACTGGTCGAGGTTGTCGGCACCGGAGCCTTCCCATTTATGGGTTCCTAGCCAGACTTGGTAGGCAAGGCATTTGCTGGCAGTGCAAAGCATTGCGATGCCGATGAGAATAGTCGCTATATTTATTTTCAGTTGTCTCATTTGGGGGTATATGGGGGTTGGGGTGAGTGTTGGTAGCCTCTCTCTATAGGCGATAAACTGCTTCGAGTTGAACCTGTAGGCGGGCCTTCTCGTTATCGCTCAGATTTGCGGAATATATCGGGATTTATTGGGGGAATATATTCGCTGATTGGGAAAAGGGACTATACATGATGAGTCAATACGGTGTCCTCCTTGGCCGAACTAATGCAGTTTTTTGGCTAAAGTAGTGTCTTTTCCTTAATCAGTTTTCTGCAATAAAGTATTTTTTTGGGGGTGTTTCTAATCGTAGATTTTACTAGTTGTTATTTGTTAGGTAATTTTGAAGGGATATTACTTTATTTTATGACCGAGTGATTCTATCGCAGATTCGACCTAAGTCTTATGTCATGCTATGGCTTTAGTTGGACGTTTAGATACAACGGCCCCAGTTCTGAGGATCGAGGTTTCTGAGGGTCTTCGGTTTCCAATGAATTTCGTAGCCTGAGATTACCGCGAATAGAAATCCGTCGGAACAGGTATTCGTAGAGTTTGCGCTTTAGATTCGAGCAGTCATTTGAATGCTTTGAAATCTCAAGAGAGCTTTTCGGTTTTTGAAGGCCGAGCGTATATACTGGGTCCGCCTGTATAATTACAATTTGGTGTCTGAGGGCGAATTAGGATTTGAATATAGACCTTGTTCTCGCTGCTGCTGTCGAGCTGGGAACTGAAGAATCGTGGTCGCATTTGAGCGGTTAATGTGCTTTTGTATCCTATCTATGAAACCATTGATGTTTGCTTGTCTTTTCGGGTGGCTGATGTGTGTTGGTGTGAATGCGGCGCATCCCAACTTAAAGCCGTATCCACCAGCGGATGTTGGCTATGTGCGCTATGTAATTGAGCTTCCAGAGCTGGTGGATGAGTCCTTACGCCAAGTTGAGTTGCTTGTTGGTAAGACCGTGATGACGGATAGTGTGAATCGTCACTTCTTTGGTGGGAAACTAACGAGAGAGGTGATTTCGGGCTGGGGCTTCAATTACTATGAGTTGAAACGCCTAGGGCCGATGGCTGGCACGCTCATGGCACCCGATCCGAATGCGCCGAGTGTGGAGCGTTTTGTGCCAGTGCGGCATGACTTGGGTCTATTGCGCTATAATAGTCAGTTGCCTATCGTGGTATATGTGCCCGAGGAGGTCGAAGTGAATTATCGTATATGGACGACCGAGCCAAAGCTTGTTGAGGCGAAGATTCAATAGCTCTTGGAGGGAGCGATTATTCTGACGGCTTATTTATGTCGTCGCTGCTCAGGCGTGGTGTTGCGCGAAAATCGGTAAACGGGTATTTCGTAGAGATGCAAAAACCTTGCTTGTTGATGGGGCTCTTTTTAACCATTCAGACATGCCTAAAAAAGCACTGTGCAAAGTTAAGGAATCATCGATCCACCAGCGAGGCTTATTCGCGACCTGCAACATTAAGGAGGGCACGGATATTATTCAATATGTGGGCGAGAAAATTTCGAAGGAAGAATCGACTCGACGTGCATTGGAATGGGAAGAGCGGGCGCGTGAGACGGGTGAAGGCTTGGTATATATTTTCGAGCTCGATGATGAGTGGGATTTAGATGGTCGCGAAGGGGAGAACCCTGCGCGCTACATGAATCACTCATGTGATGGAAATTGCGAAGCGGTGAATTGCGAGGGCGAGATATGGATCGTGGCGCGAAAGGATATCAAGAAAGGCGAAGAGCTGGTGTATGATTACGGCTACGATATGGAGCACTTTTTGGATCATCCATGCTTGTGTGGTTCGGATAATTGCATCGGCTATATTGTGCGGGAAGATCAACGTCATAAAGTGCGTAAGCTGTTACGAGGCCGTAAAAAGAAGAAGGGGAAGAAATCCGAAAAGAAGAAGGGCGGCAAAAAAAGGAAGAAGTCCTAGGGCTTTGTGCGACTCGAAAAATGTCGCCATTTTCAGATCGAGCTGTTTAGCTATCACATACTCTTAACTATTTGGACCTATGCTAAACCCTACTATAGACGCGCTTGTCGCTTTTCTTGAATCGGTTCTGGGCTATGAAACAGGCAGTAGTCAGTATTACACTGTGTTGCTCGTGACACTGTTTGCAGTTTGTGTGGCGACGCGACTCTTGGTCGGTATCTTTGGTAGCGAGCGCGGTATTGTGTTAGCTAGCTTAGGCGTATTATTACCGGTGTTGATCGGTAGTATCGCTTATGCGCTTATTGAGATTTATCTAGTCCCTAAGGCGCAAGTAGAGTGGGGCGCTGAGTTTGGACCTTGGATTGGTTTTGGATTATTTACCTTTTTGGCAGCCTCAATCTTGTCGAGGCACTTTTTTGATTTAAATCGCTTAATGTCGGTATTCACAGTTTTGTTGAGTATTGCTGTGTGTGCGGCAGGGATCATCTGTTCTGGTTTGATTGTCGATGTCTTGCTGACGAGTAGCTCTAAGATGGAGCAACGTGAAGAGCGAGTTACCGATGAGCTAGAGCGCATTCATCGTTGAATGTTGGGTCGATCGCTACATGCCATATAACTATAAAGCGCAGGGCAGTGGTGTCGGTCTGTGGACGAGTCTCTCGTTGGGCCTGACCTGTGCATTGATGATTTTCTTACTGGTGCCGATGACGCAATTGTTGCGTGATACCGACAAGGCGGCCACTATCATTGAAGCTGTGGAAGTGGCTCCGCCGCCGCCCCCTCCACCGCCTATGGAGGAGCCTCCACCGCCACCGAAGGCTGAGGATGAGACGCCGCCACCAGAATTCGAGGTCGCGCCGCCGATGCCTAGCTTGGAGCAGTTGGAGTTGAGCCTTAATCCCGGGCTGGGTGGCGATCTGAGTTTTGATAGTAGTTTACAGTTAGATCTCTCGACAGAGTCTGTTGAAGCGATGAGCCGTCTATTTGGTTTCGATGAGCTCGATGAAGTGCCCCGGTTGGTGCATCAAGGGCGACCCAAGGTGCAGCAATCCGCAGAATTTCAGCGGCTTATACGTCGACAAGGGACGAAGCAGGTGGTGCTAGAGGTTACTTTGAGTCCGCAAGGGGTCGTGACCGTGCAAAATGTGCGGAGCGCCACACATGAGGCTTTGATTCCAGCGGCAAAGCAAGCAGCAGAATCGTCTCGTTTCAGTGCCCCGACTCGTAACGGGCGCGCTGTGCGCGCGCGCTATGTGTGGCCCTTGAGCTTCTAGTCAACTACCTTGTGTTCTGAGCCGTTACTTTATGCTGGAACATTTGCACCGTTTTGATAATAATAGGCATCTTGCTCAAAATAACTCTATTTAATTATTATGTCAGACAAACCAGCAGGTTCAGAAAAGAAAATTGCAGCCGGAATCGTTGGCATCCTTTTGGTGCCTTAGGAATCCATAAGTTTATCTTAGGTTACACAAAGGAGGGTGTCATTATGTTGTTGGTGACGGTTCTAACTTTCGGTATTCTAGGTGTGGTGATGTCGATCATCGGTATCGTCGAAGGAATCATCTACCTAACCAAAACCGACGAAGATTTCGTGGCTACATACATCAATGGTAAAAAAGGCTGGTTCTAAACCGCCTGCATGATCTTTCAAAAAGCCGTTCCAATTGGGACGGCTTTTTTGTTCTTTGTCGTTAAATTCTTTGTCACACCGTCCTTTAGCGGTGCGATCGTAATACCAAAGTCCAATCGTGGCTAGATTGCCGGTTGCATTGGTTTTTGAAATGGATTCATTTAGCTAAAAGATGACGAAGACTGAACGTGCTGCATATGTCCATAAACGCCTGGCTGAGTTGTATCCGAATCCGCCGGTGCCTCTGGACCATAAAGATCCATATACTTTGTTAGTCGCCGTGTTGCTGTCAGCGCAGTGCACCGACGTGCGGGTGAATCAAATCACGCCACTACTCTTTGAGCGTGCGGATACGCCAGAGAATATGGTCAAACTCTCGGTTGAGGAGATTCAGTCTATCATCCGTCCGTGTGGATTGTCGCCAATGAAGTCAAAGGGGATTGCAGGTCTTTCACGTATTCTGATCGATCAATACGATGGGCAAGTGCCGGCAGATATGAAAGCCTTGGAGGCCTTGCCTGCGGTTGGGCATAAGACGGCATCTGTGGTCATGGCACAGGCTTTTGGTGTGCCAGCGTTTCCGGTCGATACGCACATACACCGTTTAGCGCAGCGATGGGGGCTGACCTCGGGCAAGAATGTGGTGCAAACCGAGCGTGATTTGAAACGTCTGTTTCCGGAATCGAGTTGGAATGACTTGCACTTACAAATTATTTTCTATGGTCGAGAGTTTTGCTCAGCTCGCGGCTGCGATGGCACTGTTTGTGAACTGTGCCGCGCACTCTATCCTAATCGTAAACGACCTAAAGTGACGAAAAAATCTTAGACGGTTTTACTCTCCGAATACAGAGCTGCTCTCTATGCCGAATGTGGACCCAGAGCTGTCAGTCGTATCCGTTCCGAATGAGCTGCTCTTTAGCGTCACATCAATAACTTCCACATTTGAGTCGTCGAAGGCGCTCGGCTTGGATGATTCGATGTTTATGCCTGCTAGGAGTTCCGGTGAAAGCTCACTGACCTCGGAGCTTGGAACGTTCGGTTTTTTACTTGCGACGAAGTGGCTGCGTTCGATTTGAGGGCGGGCGGGAGCGGCAGCTGTTTCAGCTTTTTTTTCTACAATATCTAGGATGAGGTAGCTGCCTTGTTCGTAGGCTTCCAGGCCTGAAAGCCCAAAGAGAAAGACCCCGAGGAACGACAGGGTGCGATAGGCTTTTTTAGGAGGAAAAGGCATAACTTTCTATTGCGCTTATACAGAGCTGTGTCGAGCAGTTTAACAATGAAATAATGTGGGACAGAATGGCGCGAACGCCCAATAACTGAGTCGATATGTAGCGGCAGTTCAAGTTGTTGGGTTCTTGTTATTAATTGATAAAACGATGTTTATTAGTGGTTTGTGTCATTTTAAATGGTTAATATTTGACCTTCCCCAATTGGAATAACTTATGCAGTGAATTTATTATGAATATTGATTTTAATACCTTTACCGAAAAGTCTGCACTCGCTGTTCAGGAGGCGCAGAACTGTGCGCGAAATTTTGGGCAGCAAGAGATCGATGTATGGCATCTGTTGTTTGCTTTGGTGAAAGAGGAAGGTGGAATTGTGCCGAGCGTGCTAGAGCGCCTGCAGATCACACCATCGGCCTTGGAACTTGCCTTGCAGCGTGAGTTGGAGAAATTGCCTAAATCTTCGGGTAGTGTGAATGCGAGTCAGGTCTACATATCGGCGCATTTACAAAAGGCATTTGCCGAGGCTGAGAAAGCTAAGGAGCTGCTAAAAGACGATTTCGTTAGCACGGAGCATTTGCTGCTCGGCTTGCTTAAGGTCGATTCGAAGACTCAGTTCGGACGCTTGATGAGTCAATTTGAACTCGATTATGATAAAGCACTGACAAGCGTGCGGTCTGTGCGCGGTAATCAGAGAGTCACCAGTCGCCATCCTGAGAGCACCTTTGAAGCCCTCGAAAAATACGGAATCGATCTAGTAGAACTCGCCCGTAAGGGGAAGATGGATCCTGTTATCGGGCGTGATTCTGAGATCCGTCGTGTGATCCGTATTTTATCTAGAAAGACAAAGAACAATCCGGTGCTTATCGGCGAGCCTGGCGTGGGTAAAACGGCGATTGTTGAGGGATTGGCTCAGCGTATTGTGCGAGGAGATGTGCCAGAAGGGTTGAAGGATAAAACGATCTTCTCGCTCGATATGTCTTCATTGGTCGCTGGTGCCAAGTATCGGGGTGAATTTGAAGAGCGTTTAAAGGCCGTGCTGGCCGAAGTGAAGTCGAGCGAGGGACGTATCCTGCTCTTTATCGATGAGCTACATACGATCGTTGGTGCGGGTAAAACCGAGGGAGCGATGGATGCGGGTAATATGCTCAAGCCCATGCTTGCTCGCGGAGAACTCCACTGTGTGGGCGCGACCACGCTTGATGAGTATCGCAAGCATATCGAAAAAGACGCCGCGCTTGAGCGTCGTTTTCAAACGGTTTTGGTGGATCAGCCGAATGTGGAAGACACGATTTCGATCCTTCGTGGTATCCGTGAGCGTTTCGAGTTGCACCATGGGGTGCGCATTCAAGACAATGCCCTCGTGCAGGCAGCGGTGCTTTCACATCGCTATATCTCTGAGCGCTTTTTGCCAGATAAAGCCATCGACTTGGTCGACGAAGCCTGTGCGATGATACGCACAGAAATGGATTCGATGCCCACTGAGCTCGACGCTCTGACGCGTCGTGCACTACAGCTCGAAATCGAAGAAGCGGCCTTACAAAATGAGAAGGACAGTGCATCAAAAGAACGCCTAAAGAGTTTGTCGAAAGAGCTCGCAAACATTCGCGAAAACGAATCGGCGCTGCGCACTAAGTGGGAAGCAGAGAAAGGGGCGATCGATCAGATCCGCACTGTTCGAGAGCAGCTTGATGCGACCCGTATTGAGATGGAAAAAGCGGAGCGCAATTACGATTTGAATACAGTGGCACAACTTCGCCACGGTAAGATGCCCGAGCTGGAAGCGCGTCTGAAAGAGTTAGAGGCGGTTGAATCGAGAGAGGGTGCGCTGCTAAAGGAAGAAGTCTCTCAAGAAGAGATTGCAGACATCGTTTCCAAGTGGACTGGCGTTCCTGTGACGCGCTTAGTCGAAGGCGAGAAAGAGAAATTGCTGCGACTTGAAGAGGTTTTGCATGAGCGAGTGATCGGGCAAGATGAAGCGGTGACGCTGGTCTCTGAAGCGATCTTGCGCGCCCGAGCAGGGATCAAAGACCCCTGTCGCCCGATCGGAAGTTTTCTATTCCTCGGACCCACGGGTGTGGGTAAGACTGAGCTGGCGCGCACATTGGCCGAGACTCTATTTGATGCTGAAGAAAACATCGTGCGTATCGATATGTCGGAATACATGGAAAAGCATTCTGTGGCACGCCTGATCGGTGCGCCTCCAGGATATGTCGGCTACGATGAAGGTGGTCAACTGACCGAAGCGGTGCGCCGTCAGCCTTACAGTGTGGTGCTGTTTGATGAAATTGAGAAAGCGCACCCCGACGTCTTCAATGTGCTGTTACAGGTGCTTGATGATGGTCGTATCACGGATGCGCAAGGGCATACGGTGGATTTTAAGAATACGGTAATTATCATGACGTCCAATGTTGGCAGTCGCTTTCTAACCGAAGGTGTCAATGGCACTGAGATACCAGAAAGTATCCGTGAGTCAGTCATGGCGGAATTACGCCAAGGGTTCCGCCCAGAGTTTTTAAATCGTATCGATGATGTGATTCTCTTTAAGCCATTGAATCTCGAAGAGATCACTCAAATCGTGGATTTACTCTTGGTTGATTTGAATAAGCGTTTAGTGGATCGTGGTATCGTTATTGAGTTCGATGATTCCGCTCGCAAATGGATCGGTGAAAAAGCTTATGATCCCGTTTATGGTGCGCGCCCCCTAAAACGCTTTATGCAGAAGCAGGTGGAAACGCGGCTCGCACGTTCGATACTGTCTGGTGAGATCCTAGAGCACAGCACAGTATTGTTTAAGCTTGAGGGAGATGCGCTTGATGTGGAGATAATCGATACGGTCGAGGTCGTGGAATAATGCCGGTCCTAAAAATAGACGCTTCGTCGTGGACATTTTTGGGCGGCATGCTTCTGTCATATCAATGTTACGTTGTTTTATATCTGTATGCTTACTGTGTGGTGGCTTTTCACTCAATGCACAGCCACGGGCAGATGAATTGGCGTATCAATTGAGCACTCGCTACGCACCCTACGCGGATTGGGGTGCGGTGTTGGATGTTGATATTCTGGCAAAGCATACACGGACCGCATACTGGTCCAGCGCAGCGACGATTTGTGCTGCCCGCTCGGAGGCGGCCTTGCCTCTCGAGGGGCTGCATTTAGCTGTAGACCCTGGGCACGTGGGCGGGCGCTGGGCGACATATGAGGGGCGCGACTTCTTGATTGATGAAGGCGATTTTCGTGTGCGTGAGGGCGAGCTCGTGCTCGAAGTTGCCCAGCGCGTGCAAGTGGCCTTGGAAGGATTGGGAGCGACGGTCACACTGCTACGCGAGCAGGCGAAACCAGTGAATCCAAAGTCACCACTGGATTATTTGCAGCTTGCGGATAGCCAAGTGCCGTTGCCAAAGGAACTGTCTTTCGACTCGTTAGTGAACTACGGGGAAACCGTGCGTCATCGCGCGATACGCCATAGTATCGTCGTGGGTGAAATCGTCGAGCGGGCTCGATTAGTCAACGAAGTGATTCAGCCCGATGCGTTGCTTTCTTTACATATTAACGCCGCACCATGGCCACCTGTGGGGCCTGAGGAGACCGATACGGTGTCGGGCTTACGCTTAGTAAAGAGTAATCATGTGCATGTTTTGATCTTCGGCTGCCTGAGCGATGCGGAACTGCGTGCGCCGCGTCAGCAGGAGTCGTTAGTGACTAAGTTGTTAAATGGGAGCGGAGCAGAGGAGTTTGCACTCGGTCGAGCGATCGGGCGTGCCTTGATGGATGCAACTGGTTTGCCTGCCTCCCATTATGATGGGCAAAACGCCATTCAATTGGATCGAGACACACCAGAGTTATGGGCGCGTAATTTGATGCTCTTGCGTATGGTGGAATGTCCGATTGTTTTACTGGAGCCTTACGTGGCGAATTCTGAGGCCGTGTATCCACGTCTCCAAGCGGCCTTAGCAGCACGCGCGAGCGGAGGAGACTTAGCTGAAGACGATATCCTTGTTGAGTATGCGGACGCTGTCATAGATGGAGTGCTGCGCATGTATGGGCGGGAGTCAGTGCCTGAGTCCGAGGAGAACTAGGGGCACTACCCTCTGGACTTTTTAGTGATTTGATTGGTAATTGTGCGGTTAATGGCTTTTCTTCGGGCTATGCTGAAACTGGCAACTGTGAGTTTACTTTTATCTGGGATTTTGTCTGCTGCCTACGGGTATCACCGAGTGGAGCTTCAATCTGGTGCGGCGCTTCGTGGTCATATTGTTCTGGAGCGCGCAGATAGGTATTTTGTGGATCTTGGCTACGATGTGATCGAAGTGCCAAAGCCTGCGGTGCGATCAATCGTGGAGATTGATGAAGCGAATGCAGAGGTGCTCGATGCTCCGAAGTCTGATGCGCTGTATCGCACGACGAATGTCCAAGGTGATCAACCTGTGGGGCAATGGGTGGATACACTTGGTGAGGCAGTTGGGCTCGTGCAAACGCCAACGGGTTTGGGCTCTGGGTTTATCATTCACGAGGATGGTTACCTTGTCACCAATGATCATGTGATTGCAGGAGAGCACAAAATATCCGTCACTATTTTTAAGCAAGGTAAGCGAGAGCTTTCGAAAGTGACCTACGATAATGTTCGCATCGTGGCGACAAGTTCGGATCTTGATCTAGCGTTGTTGAAAATCGAAACGGATGCGTTCACTGAACCTTTTAAAGTCGTTCCATTGGCTTCAGTCGATCAGGGTCTAAGTGAAGGCCAAACTGTATTTGCGATAGGAAGTCCGCTGGGCTTGGATCGAACTGTTTCGCAAGGAATTATAAGTGTCGCCAATCGCGTGATCAACGGGCGCCTTTATTTGCAAACGACGACACAGATCAACCCTGGTAATTCCGGTGGTCCCTTATTTAATCTAAGAGGAGAAGTGGTTGGCGTGAACAACATGAAGATCGCAGCAGTTGGAGCAGAAGGCTTGGGCTTTTCGATTTCATCGCGTGTCTTAAAATCCTTTTTAGATAACAGGGATGCCTATGCATTCGATCCACGAAATCCTAATTCAGGCTTTCGCTATCTCGCACCGCCGAAGGCGAAATAGTTATAATATAGAGGCCGACCCTTGCGGGTTTAAGATATGAAGAAACCAATTACAATTTTAAGTTTTGCTGTATGTGCGGCATTCACGCCAACGCTTTCTGCTGCTACGCTGGATGCATATGTTGAGTCGGATGTGCAGCTTTTGATCTCTGCTCGAAGCCTATCGGATAGCTACGCTCAGTGGGACAGCAATCCAGTCGCTGCGATCTACAATGATAAGTCGATACAGGCATTTATTAAGGCACTAGACGCCGACGATTCGATCGATGAGGGAGCGGATTCGGATGGATTTGTCGCAGTGATGGAAGATGAATTCGGGCTTAGTATAGATGCATTTTTCGAGCTTTTCCCGGGGGAATTCGCCTTGGCATTTTATAATTTAACGGACGACATTCTTGGCAAAGATGAATCTACCGATGGGGTGCTGATGGCTGAGTTTTCAGGTGATTCCGAACGCCTAAATGAATTGATGCAAATTCAGTTTGAACGAAATGCCGAGGCCCAGAAAGAAATCAATCCAGAGATGGAGCATGTGATGATTAAAGAAACCTTCATGGGTGAAACGCTTTACATGGACGAGGCCTTTGATGGTGAAAAGACTTACATTGAAGATGGATATGCGCTCGTGGAGGGTATTTTTATCTTGGGCACTGAGGAGCGCCTGCGTCGCACTGTCGAATTGATCAAAGAGGGCGGCGATTCGATTGCGAAGTCGGCCGCCTATCAACGTGTTATTGAGCAATCGGGACTTGGAGATGTGCGCTTGTATCTGAACTTGAGTGCATTTTTTGCGCCGTTAAACGAGGCGCTGTTAGCTGAAGTGATGAAGGGTGGTCTAGCCATGTTTGGTGTGACGGCGCAAAGTATTGACGCAGCACTTTCGATTGAGGCTATGCAAGCGGCATTTATCGATTTCAATTTGGTTGATGAGGCGATGCAGATGCACACTGGAATTATCTACTCCGAGAAAGCTGGATTTCCACGTTTGTTGACTTACACCGAGGATAGCTTACCTGCGGCACCGTATGTTCCTGAAAGTGTCCTAGCGACTTCTGTGTCGAGTTTTGATCTGAGTGAAATGCTTGCAGAGCTAGAAAAAATGCTGGCACTCGCTAGCCCCAGCGTGCCGATGTTGCTGGATATACAGCTACAGCAAATTAAGACCAATACAGGCGTGGATTTACGCGCAGCTATTCTTGAAAACTTTGGCGACGATGTCGTCTCGCTCTCTGTCATGGAAGAGGCCTCACTCGATGGGAAGTTACCATTGTCGGAGCAACTCTATGTGCTCGGTATCAAAGATGCACAGGCCTTGTCTGAGGCGATGGCTGCGCTCATGGATATAGTGCCCGGTCTGCGTGATATGATCGAGATACAAGAATACGAAGGGGAGACGATTCACACCTTCAAGATGCAGCCAAACCCGATGCAGCCAGATGCTGTCGCCAACGATGTGAGTTATGTGATTACACGCTCTAATTTTATTTTGAATGTTGGGCGCATTGGACTCTTACGAGAAGTGCTGACAGGTATGGCTTCGGGTAAAAGCGGCTTTTGGCAAATGAGCAGCACGGAGCAAATGTTCGAATCGATTGCACAGCCTAATCCAGTGACTCGCTCATATGTTGATCTCAAGCAAATGGTGCAGCCAGTCTTGCAGTCTTTCTTGATGGCTTCTGTGATCGGGGGGCTGGAGCCGAGTATGGAGCTGTCGGAGATGGCTAAAGATTTAGAGGTGCCTTTGGTTATCGTTTCGGAGTGTAACGAAGCGCCCGATGGTCTATTCATACGGGCACGGATTTTTAAACGAGAGGCGACTGAATGAAGCACGCGATTTTTTTATCCATTACCTTCTTTTCAGGCGCTTGCCTAGCGTATGCCGATCCGATCTCGTTCACAGGTCCCGAGGTGATTAAATTGGACTGGTCGACACGCGCTCTGAATGTGAGTGATTTAAATAACGACGGGTTGAATGATGTCGCCTTGATCAATCAAGATACCGCGCAGATTGAAATTTTGCATCAATACTCAGAAGCTGCAGGAGATAATCGGACGAAGAAGCGTTTAAGTCGTAACCGTTGGGAGCCCGTGCTCGAAGATGCTCATTTTGACTTGGACAGTGTGCCCGTCGGCTTTCCTATTTTTGACTTAGCCGTGGGTGATTTGAATGGTGATGGCTTAGAAGATATGGCGTATAGCGCTCGAGAAGTGCCATTGACGATACGCTATCAATCCAAGTCTGGTCAGTGGGCAGATTTGACGGAGTATGATGATTTTCAAGCACTGGGTTGGACGGGGACCATTCAGATTAAAGATTTGAATCAAGATGGTCGGGCAGAGTTGGTGGTTGTCGCCGCGGATGGAGTGCGCGTGTTCGAGCATGATGCAAATGGTGAGATGAAACAGCCGAACATGTTTTATCTGACCGGTGAGAACCCGTATAACTTATTGCTAGAGGATATTAACGAAGATGAGCGCATCGACATACTCTACATCACATCGAAGGGTAAACAATCTTTGGTGGTTCGCGAGCAGTTAGCCGGAGGTGGCTTTGGCTCTGAGCGTCGTTTTGTGTTTGAACGCCCGGTGCGCATCGTGCGAGCGCTGCCACGCGCCAAGGGTTCGCCGCTGCAGTTTTGTGCGTTGGATTCTCGCAGTGGTAGTCTGGACTTTTTCGAGCTGCAGCGTGCGACGCCGCCAAGCCCTTCCGCTGCCTTACAATTGCAACCAGCAATCTACCCTATCTTTAAGAAGGGACGAATTCCCACGAGTTATACCTTATCTGATATGGATGGCGACGGAGACGATGATCTACTGGTCGCCAATCCAAGTGAGGCAGAAGTGGTGCTATTTTTTAAAGCGGAAACGGGTTTTTTGGCACCGAAGCACTTCCCCTCATTTTCCTCAATTTCGTCGATTTCGAGTGGGCGCTTTTACCATGATGAGGCGATGCATCTCGTGGTGGTGAGTGCAGATGAAAAGACTATTGGGCGGAGCACTCTCGGGCAAGCAGGGCGCTTGCTATTCCCCAAAGCGCTTGCGATTGGTGAGGGCGACCCAGTTGTTTGCGAGGCGATGGATTTGGATCGTGATGGCTTTGATGAGTTGGTCTTAGTGAGTGAGACTAAGGGTCGCTACACATTGATAGTTGCCCAGCCATCAGATCGAGGCGACGCAGATTCGATATGGTCGATATTGATTGAGAAGCCGTTAGCAGGGGTGAAGCGTAAGCCTTCAGCTTTGCTGGCTGTAGATATTTTTGCGCAAGGAACCTCTGGTTTTATGGTGTTTGTGCCGCGTGAGGCACCACTGTTTTTTGCGGCACCGCAAGAGGCTCTGGACTCATTAACGGAGGTGGGGGCGGATTCTCCAATTCGTCAGAATTTATTGAAAGAGGTCGAGCCGTCTCAAGTGAGCTGCTTTGATGTTACAGAGGATGGACTGAATGAGTTAGTTGTGGGCCGGAAGGGCTACGCTCGTGCACTTAAGATTGTGGATCAGACCTTAGAGATGGTGGATCAATTTAATGCGCGACAGGGCGCCGATGAAATTTCTGTCGTTATGCCATTGTATAAGGGTGGGGCTGTGGAGCAGTTACTCTTCTATGTGCCTGAGTCTGGTGAATTCCAACGTTTGAAACGCGATAGCGATGGTGTCTATCGTTATGAAGATTCTGAGGCAGTGGGACAGATCGATGTGCTCGGATGGAGTGCCTTGAGCGACTCTGGTGACGCTCGCGACTTTGTTTTTTTTGGAGATGCACAATTTTGGTGGTTACCTAAGAATTCTCAGAAGTGGACGAGGCAGGTCTATGCAAGTCATGAAACGGAACTCGAAGATGTGCATTACACACATTTAGAAGCTGCAGATTTTAATGGTGATGGCAGACTTGAATTGCTTGCGGTAGATGGACAGAAGCATGTGGTCGAATTGTTAACCAACGAAGCGGAAAGCACATGGGGCAGTCTTATGTATTGGGAGATTTTCGAGCAGAATATGCACTATCAAGGGCGACAAGGTGGCAAGCTAGAGCCCCGGCAGGCGATCATTGCGGACCTTACTGGAGATGGTCGCCTAGATTTTGCCTTCCTGATTCATGATCGCATACTCTTTTATCCTCAGGATTGAGCTTTCGATTGATAAAAGATCACTTTCAAGGGTTGTCATTTTTTACAGATTTTAGATTGTGGAACTGTTCTGATATTCTGTTCACAAATAAAGTTTTGTAGCTGAAATGCGTATTTCCACCAAAATCTCGATTTCCTTATTTGGTGCCCTAGTGACCTTTACGTTGTTTCTTGGGTTAAGTCGCTACACTTTATCGCAGATTGAAAAGCAAGGGCAGGATATCTTATTAATTCATGAGATCTCCCGAGAGGTTGCCAATGTAGTGATTGGTAATCGTGTATTTCAAGATGGACTATCTGACGCTGGCTATGTGCAAGATGCACTGAGCGCATCGCGTCAGAAATTGACAGTGTTGATAGATCGTTCTGAAGAGATCGATGCGATTTTTATGCGGGGGATGCTCGAGCGTCTAGATGAGTTTTCGAAGGTGTTTGAACAGCTCGTGAATAGCACGGATTTCTTGGAGCTTCTGGATCGTCAAGTTCGTGATAAAGTGCAGAGCTTTAGTGTGATGCACATGGATATGCGCAATCGCTTAGATGCATTACATGAGGACCTGCACGGTGATGAGGTCGCTGATCCTAAGCGAGTTGAAGCGGTGGAGCGATTTATACTGGAGCACGCAAACTTATGGGGTTGGCTGAACCGAGCAGTGAGTGTCATCGATCGAGATTTGATCTTGGAAGATGATTTAGAGAGTTTCAGCAAGAATTTTGAGGTCGCTCGACAAGCCTATGAGAAGAGTATGGATAAACTGAATAGATATGGAGACGCGACTGGCCTGCCAAGTATGCCACTCTACTTGAGTGCTCTGGACGAAGTGCTTCAAGATTTACGTAGCGTTTCTATCGAATTTACGGTTTCGAGTAAAGTAGAGGCAGATGCTGCTAAGTTACTTGAAGATCATAGTCAGCGGCTACGAGAAATGGTCGATCGTTTAACTGAACGAAGCACGGGTAAGTCTGAGCAATTCGCAACAAATCTAAGTCTTATTTATTGGCTATCAGTGGTCGTTTTACTGTTTGGTTCGATTGCGCTCACAGTCTGGTTTTCTTTCAGTATCAGCCGCCCATTGACTCAGTTGGCGAGCAACTTTAAGGAGGTCGCGAGTGGTAATTTTAATCTTCAAATTCCAGCTGAAGGTCGCAGCGAATTGGATGACTTGGCTCGGGCATTTAATGATATGACGGATAAGCTGCGCCGTAGCTACGGTGAGGTAGAGGAGCGAGTTCGACAACGCACGAAAGAGCTACAACTCGCGACTGTGCGCTCGAAGAAGCTCGCAGACGCCGCGCAGGAAGCCAACTTAGCTAAAAGTGCGTTCTTAGCGACTATGAGCCATGAAATCCGCACACCTTTAAATTCGATTATTGGATTCAGCGAGATGTTAGATGGCACGACTCTAGATGAAGAGCAGCGTTCTGACTTAGCGACGATTCGTATGTCGGGTGGTATTTTATTGGATCTAATAAATGAGATTTTAGATTTATCTAAGATCGAAGCCGGTAAGGTATATATGGATGTTGGGCCTGTTGATATCGAAGAAACACTTCAAGAGGTCAGCAGCTTGTTTAGTCTCAACGCTGAGAGATGTGGATTGAGTATCCATGTTGAAGTCGCGGAGGACGTGGTTGAACCGGTGATGACTGATCGCACACGTTTACAGCAAGTTTTAAACAATCTGATTAGCAATGCTGTGAAATTTACTACAGAAGGTGAGATACGAATTCGCGCCTGGAAGGAAGGGGCCGCAGAGAGCGGTGATTTACGTTTTTATTGTTCGATTATCGATACTGGAATTGGCATACCCAATGATAAGCTGGATGAGGTCTTTTTGGCATTCACGCAAGCGGACTCATCCACAACTCGTAAGTATGGTGGCACTGGCTTGGGGCTCGCAATATGCTCACGCCTAGTTGAATTACTAGGGGGCGAAATCAGTGTCGAAAGTCAGGAGGGAGTCGGTAGTAATTTTACGTTCTATATTCAGAACCTAGCTGAGCCTATAGATGCCAATATGGCTGAACAGGAGTTACTCAACGACGAGCTCAAGTTTGATATCATGCCAAAGGTGCTCGTCGTCGAGGATGATCCGACCAATTACACCTTAGCGAATAAAATACTTGGGCGCTATGGCATCGAAGTCGATTGGGCGAAGGACGGTCAAGAGGCTGTGGAAGTTGTCGAGAAGGGGGATTACGATCTTATTTTCATGGATTTGCAGATGCCAGAAATGGATGGGGTGTCGGCAGCATATGCGATACAGGAGCTTGGCTTGAGACACCCTCCGTATATTGCTGCGCTTACGGCGAACGCGCTCGCGGAGAGTCGCTTCGCATGTGAAAAAGCGGGCATGCAAGACTTTGTCACAAAGCCTGTTTCAGGTAAGGCAATTAAGACGGCGCTGATCCGTTTTAAGCAGCACTATGAGAGCGTCTAGTAGATCCAGAAGTGCTGTGATTGTCTCTGAAAAACTGCCGCTTGATTTGACCATTGCTTCACGAAAGCATTCACGCGCGCCTGAGCTCCGCGTTGCTGTAATTCATTCCACCATGCGGTGCTACCGACGTGCTTGTTAAACAGAGCTGGATTTTTCACATTCTTAAAAGAGTTTGATGCAGACCAAGTGGCCGCGAGCTGCATCATATGAAAGCTGATCTCTGTAGGGCGCACCGCTTGCCAGTCGTTGACACTGACATAGACACCCTCGACTGGAGCACCTGCTGCGCTACGTGTCTTGAGGATACGGTAGCGCAGCCCTGGGATGCTTCTTGTCTCGAGTGCGCGTTTTAATTCTTCGGGAGATTTACCCTTAAAGCGTAACAAGCGAAACGGATAGGGCGTGCCGATACCGTGGCTGAAGCCACCTTCTTGTGCACCCAGACCAGTCATCGCATAGCCAAGCACCGCAGAGAGGTCTGGTATATAAGGCGATGTGGGCACCCAGCGTAGGCCAGTGCTGGTCCATAACATATTGCGGGTCCAGCCCTTCATCGGTATGATGGTGAGTTTGCCATCTTTTCGAACACGCTCAGATATTTCCATTGTGTCTGGTGTGTGTTTCGCAATCCGGGCAAGCTCTGCGATGGTAAGTCCATGCACGTAGGGCACATGAAAGGCACCCACATAGCTACGCCATTGGCGATCCAATGGTGGGCCGTCGACCTTTAGGCCTCCGAGTGGATTGGGGCGATCAAGGACCACGACTTCAACGTTGTTTTCAAAGCATGCCTCCATTGCATAGCGCATGCAGCTTACATATGTGTATGAACGCACGCCCACGTCCTGTAGGTCGATCACAAGTGCATCAATTCCTTGAAGCATCTTTGCTGTGGGCTTGCGAAATTTACCGTAGAGCGAATAGACTGGCAGGCCAGTGCGCGGGTCGATCTTATCATCTACGGGAATATTTGCTTTCTCATTACCGTAGATGCCGTGCTCTGGACCGTATAGAGATACAAGGCGGACATTCGGTGCGCGACGAAGCACGTCGATGGTGCTTTCGCCATTACGATTAACGCCAGCGGGATGTGTTAGGAGGCCGACGCGTTTACCGGAGATTGCACGAAAGCCGCTTTGCTCCAAGACATCGATTCCTAGATAAATGGGTTCGGCTTGTGCTAACCCAAAAATACTGAGGAGTGAAATTAAAAGGGTCGTGAATAATTTAGGCATTGGGCTAGGAATCTTCGGTATTGGTCGGGTGGGTTTTGTGTGCGTGAACTTTATCGAGAATGATCCTGTAGCTGGCTGCAGTGCGAATAGCGACGACGCGGTAAACAAAGCTGGCAATGAGGCCAAAGAATATGCCCATGATGATCGCTCCCAAATTAGTGACGCCAAACACGACCGCAACCGTGTGCATATTGTCGCCCCAGTTACCATGCGTAAAGTTATCTAGCATGAGCTGCACTTCTTGGCGATTGAGAGACATGACGTCGACCCCAAGCACGCTTAATGTATGTCGTCCGATTTGGTATGCGGCAAACCAGATCGGAATCACGGTAATTGGATTCGAAATAACTTGCAGCCCTGCGAGGATGGGAAGATTTGCTCGAAGTAGGATTGCTAGAAGGAAGGATAGTGGGATTTGTATGCCGTAGATCGGCATCAGTGTGAGGATACAGCCTGCATAGATGGCGGGCACCGCATTCTCGACTCGAAAACTCCAGAGATAGATACGCTTGCGAGCGGCGTCAGCGAATAATCGAAGCACTGGGTAGCGATGGATGTTCGCCCGTCGAGGGAGTGGCCTTAGCCACCACTTCACACGCCTGATGCGCCGAAATTTTGTTTCGTTTAGTTCTGATTCGTCAGCCGTCATGTAGTAGAGCACTATGAATCACCTCAGAGATCTTTACGTCCAGGTTTCTGGCTCCATTGGCAAGTGCATCGGGCAACGGGCAATTCTCAGGGGTGATCGTGTAAACCGCTGATCTTGCGAAAAGTTCACTGACTCTGTCAACTGCTACCGCATCGACAGCACCTGCAAATACAATACTAGGTTTATCGTATTGGTCGGCTAATTGCAGTAGTGCGTAGGGGCCTTTACCTGCAAGTGAGCTTTGGTCGAATTTGCCCTCGCCAGTGAGCACTAGGTCGGCCTCGAGGACCTTGGTTTTTAAGTCGAGCCACGATTGCACGAGTTCAAAGCCGGGCACAAACTCGGCGCGGCAGGCAACTTTCAATCCGAACCCTAGACCGCCAGCTGCGCCGCTGCCAGGGATGTTGAGCAGAGTCATGGGGCGTTCACAATGTGCGCATAGTTTGGTGGCGAGCGTTTTGGACAGCTGATCAAAGGCTTCGATCTCTTCTGTCTGTAGTCCTTTTTGAGGTCCATATACCGCGGCCGCACCGCGATCGCCGAGTAGTGGGTTGTCGACATCGCAGGCGATATAAATAGGGGGCACTTCGATGTCGAGTTGCCCTTCAAAGCCTTCAATGAAAGGCCATTGCTCGGGCGTGCTATGCGCGATAGCTTGCCCATTATTGGCAATACATTTGATGCCGAGAGATTCCAGTGCTCCGAGCCCGAGGTCGCTAGTGGCACTGCCGCCAATACCCAGCAAGATGGCGTCGGCTTTTGATGCGGTCGCGATACGAATGAGTTCGCCGACGCCAGTGGTGGTGCAATTTCTTGGATGGCGTTGCTCATTGGGCACTTGCTCCAGTCCTGCAACAGATGCCATTTCGATCACCGCGAGTCTTTTGCCACTGAATGGCAGCATTTGATTCGTCGTTGCTGACAGGGTGCGCGCATCCACCCAGCCGAGTGGTGCGTGAATATCTTCACCCAAGGGACCGGTGACTAAATGTTGCTCGATATGACCGCCGACAGAGTGGGTCAAGATCGAGCAAAAGCCTTCACCACCATCGGTCAGTGGGGCCTCAGTGATTGTGATACGATCTCCGAGGACTGTCCGAATACCAGCTGCAGCTGCCTGGCAGGCCGCGAATGCAGACATGGAATCTTTAAATTTATCGAAGGCGGCGAGTATGTGCATCGTAAGTGAGTAGCAATCTTAGTGCCGATTGGAGTGCGTTCAACAGTGCTTTATTGAATTCTTTCTGATCAGGCTTCCATGTGTTGGCTTTGATTCACAAAAACGCCCAAGGCCAACATCAAATGGTTTATTCAATGTTCAGCCTTAGGCGTTTGTTCATGAAGTGTTAGCTAAACGCTTCGAGTTTAGCGCTGCTCGTGTCCGGTATTGACGTCGATGATTTTAAAGTTCTCGACGTGATAGATTGGGTCGGCACGGAACGAGAGACGCGCACCATAAGATTCTTCGATACCGAGTAATAGATCTTCGTCTTCGTTACGAAGGCGCTCCAAATTTGTCGGGTGTAGCAGCACGCGAAGGTTGATTTCCTGATCGTGGCCATCACGCGCGCGGATGTGTCGAATCACGCTGATGATCCGACGCTGCACCTCGACACTCATCGTGCGGGAGGATTTGACTGAACCGCGGCCGTGGCAGTATGGGCAATCGGTATAGATCCCACTGGAGTGACTTTCGGAGTGGCGCTGACGGGTCATTTGCATGATGCCTAGCGTCGAAATCGGTAAAATGTGATTTTTTGCCTTATCGTTGGCCATTTCACGGCGCATACGTGTGAGCACGGCATTGCGATCTTTCTTCGCTTTCATATCGATGAAGTCGAGGATGATCAATCCACCGATGTTCCGTAGGCGCACTTGACGGCAGATCTCAGTCGCCGCTTCTAGGTTCACCTGCAGGATGAAGTCTTTACCATCCTTGTTCTTGTTCTTGTGAGAGCCTGTGTTGACGTCGATTGAGATCAGTGCCTCGGTTTCTTCAATGACGATTTCACCGCCGCCCGGTAGTGGCACGCAGCGCATGTAGGTCTGTTCGATCTGGCGCTCAATGTTGAAGCGCTCGAAAACAGGGATATCGTCAGTGAAGCGATGAATCTTTGACTTCGATCGAGGGGATATCTTGGTGACATCGTCGATGATATTATCGAAATCCTCCTTCTTGTCGACCATCACGCGGTCAATGTCTTCAGTCAGGAAGTCGCGCACGGTGCGTCCGACGATATCTGGTTCGACATAGAGGCAGGATGGTTTGTTGGTGGATTCCATACGCTGATTGATGACTTCCCAGCGCTTGAGTAGGATGTGCAGGTCGCGAATGAAGTAGCGGGCTTTTTTACCTTCGCCAGCGGTGCGGACGATGATGCCCATTCCTTCTGGCAGGGTGAGGTCACGGAGAATTCCCTTTAGTCGGCTGCGCTCCTTGCGGTCTTCGATCTTACGAGAGATGCCGAGTGTTCCCGTATAGGGCATGAGCACAAGAAAACGACCAGGCAGCGCAATATTGGTGGTGGTGCGCGGTCCTTTAGTGCCAATTTGACCTTTGGTGATTTGCAGAACGATTTCGCTGCCGATGGGGTAGAGTTTAGGGATGTCCTTTATTGAGACTTTCTCGCTCTCCCGTTTGCGCTGCTTGGCGGACTTGTTGTCGCGCACGATCTCAATAGAGTTGTCATTTGCAGCGGGAAGGATGTCCCAGTAGTGTAGGAATGCGTTCTTGGCTTCGCCGATATCGACAAAGGCAGCTTTCAGTCCAGGCTCTAAGTTTTGGATCTTTCCTTTGAAGATCGCACCCACCTCACGGGCTTCACCTGTGCGTTCGACTTCGAACTTTTCGAGGACGCCGTCTTGGAGTAGGGCGACACGCTTTTCAAGCGGCTCGGAATTGATGATTAGCTCGGTGTAAGATTTTTTCTCCTGCTTAATCGCTTTAACGATACGCGTAATGAGAGGCTGCGTTTTGGCTCGTTTTGCGGCATCGTCTTTGAGGCCTTTTGTATCAATTCGCTTACCTTTTTTCTCCTTAGGAGCTGAGATGAGTTCTTCTGTGTATTGATCGTCAGATTGATCGTTTTTTGAATCTTGCATTGGTATTAGATGTCCCGTGTTTGATCGGGGCTCTCCAGTGCTGATTGCTTTGAAACATAAGGATTTGTGCGTTGTGCGGTGACGGTATCATGAGAAATCCTTTCGATACCGATAGACACTTTGCACAAGACCTTGAAGAATAAAGCAGCTCAGAATGAAGGAGCCTCCATAACTTAAAAACGGAAGCGGTAGTCCAGTAATCGGAGTGATGCCGATAGTCATGCCAATGTTTACAAAGAAGTGAAAAAGGAATAAAACACTGACGCCAATGGCCAGTTGCATTCCAAATCGATCTTTTGCGTTTCCGGCAATACGTATGCCGTTGGCGACCATCAGACAAAAGAGTCCGACGACGAACGCGCTTCCAAGAAAGCCTGTTTCCTCCGCGATAACGGAGAAAATAAAGTCGTTGTGTGCGACCGCTTGTGGGAGGTAACCGAGCTGTGCTTGAGTGCCTTTAAATAGGCCTTTGCCAGTGGCGCCTCCCGTGGCGGCTGATATTTTAGCTTGTCTGATGTTCCAGCTGGCGCCGGTTCCAGACGGATCCACGACGTCAGGTGCGACGAAGGTTAAGATCCGGGTTCGTTGATAATTTTGAATGGGCAACAACGATTGATAGGATTCAATCGCTGGGGCCCTAGAAGTTTCGGCCTCACGCAGCTTTTCCAAGTGCTGGCTGTAGCCATAAATGTCAATACCGACGATCGTTACAGCGACGGCAAAGAGTGCGAATGCGCTCATGAAAAATTTCGCCGACAAGCGGGAAACATATAGTAGAGCAAAAATCATAGGAGGAAAGACAAGTGATGAACCTAGGTCTGGCTGTAGGAAAATCAATAACATTGGTATTAAAAATACCACGCCGACGCGAACTAAGGTCACCAGCGAGTCTCGAACGGTGCCGATCTCAGAGCGTGCAAGGATACTTGCTGCCATGATCAGGGTGCCTATTTTCGCTCCCTCTGTTGGTTGAACCCTGGTGAATCCCAGGTCGACCCAGCGTCGGGCACCCATGTCCTCGTAGCTGATAGGACTGAATTTCGTCGCTAAAAGCAGACCGAGTATGCCCGCAATGTAGATATAATGGGCATTTTCAAGGAAGCGCTTATAGTTGATCGATGAAATCGTAAAATAGGCTCCTAGCCCAATGACTGCCCAGAAGAGTTGTCGTTTCCAATGCCCTCCGCCGTAGGAAATCTGTGCCGAATAGATGAACAGCACTCCAATCGCACAGAGGACTAAAATGCATAGAGGGTTGACCCAGTCGAAGCGCAAGCGATCACTAGGATACATCAAGTTCTGATACTGCTTATTGAAAATGCGGCTATAGACGCTCACGATTGGCTGCGCTAAGTAGTGAGAATTGTAGAGTTAGAGCGCGAATTTCAGTTTTCTGCATTTCTAGCTTTCAGCTAATTCACATCGCCTAGGTAACGGCTTTTCGGCTGAAAACCATCTTCGGTGAAATACTGTTTGATGACTCCTGGTAGAAAGCGCGTCTCCTGGATTTCTGATAGTGGGATCCACGATACGCCTATTTGCTTTTTGTCATGCTCAGTGCCAGGGCCGATACCCTCTGGATTGGGGAGCTGGCAACGAAAGACGTTTTCCACTTGATGAAAGGAGCGGTGCGCGTTGCGGAACTCATGATTTCGACCAATGTATTCACGCACATAGAGGAGTTCGCCAACGTCTACTTCGGTGCCGATTTCTTCCAAACACTCGCGCCGAAGGCCTTCGCGTAAGGTTTCACCATGATTTTGCCCCCCACCTGGCAGAATGTAAAATATGCCAGTATTGTCGCGCATTTTGATCGCGAGTAATTTCTTCTCATGGATAATTAAAGCTCTGGCTGCTGTTCGGATTGGTCGCATCGGTAGATATACCCAAAAGCAGATTATAAATGGAGCAAGACTCAAGCGTGAGATAAGTGACAATTCTGCGACAAAATTACCCGTAGCTTGAAATATTCTGCCGCTTAGCTATCTCCCCTACTGACATGGTCGACCTTATCAATAAACTCGGGCACGAATCTTTTTTCAACGCCTTCGCAGATTCACCCGCAAACTTGGCATTTGTTGAAGCTCAATTCAAAGATGCCGATCCAGCCCTCTGTGATGCCTTTTTGGAGAGCGTCGATGAGAGTGCCTTTTCGCTTTCCGAGTGGATTGATGCGCTCCGCTGTCTGGGGCATTGGCTGGATGCGCACGGTCTAGCAATGGAGCTGAGCGATCAAGTCGGTTATGTTTGTTGTGCATCTACAGCTGTCGATGCAGGGGCAAACCTCACGCATTTGCCGTCTTTGGTCAGCGAAATGTTAGAGGCCTATGGCTGTGAACGGGCGGTTAAAAAGTAACTTGGGTAGCGTGGAGACTCTTGTCTGACTCCATGCATTCGATGTAGGTCCACGCCTCAGTTTTTTAATGTCTAAGCATTTAGCTCCTTTACTCTGACCAAGTGGCTTCTATTACGGAGTGCGCATGATCGAGGAAAACACAGAAGCTGAAATCGAAATCCAAGAGTTGATTGAGAAGAATCAACTCAAGGCGGTGGCTGAGCGTTTTCAAAGTTGGGCGTTTCCCGAGATTGCGGATCTATTGACGCAACTCGATAAGCCGCACCAGATCCTGGCCTATCGAGCGCTGCCGCGTCAGCGAGCCGCCGACATGTTCGCTTACTTAGAGCCCGAAGATCAAGACAGCTTACTAGAAGCATTGACAGATGCAGATACCCGCACGCTATTGGCAGATTTGAGCCCCGACGATCGCACCGAAATGCTAGAGGAGCTGCCCGCAACGGTGACTCGGCGCTTGATGCAATTGCTCAGCCCCGCGGACTTAGCGGAGTCACGACAACTCCTAGGCTACCCAGAAGAAAGTGTCGGCCGATTAATGACCCCCGACTACATTCGTGTCCGTGCCGAATGGACAGTCGAACACGCCATCGAGCATATCCGCAAGTATGGTCAAGACTCTGAGATTTTTAATATTCTATATGTGACCGATGGTAATGGATCGCTCATCGATATTGTGCGGATGCGTCGTATCATTTTGGCAGCACCAGGCACGGTGATTAAAGACATCTTAAACTACAATTGTATCTACATTTCAGCTTTTGAAGACCGCGAGGTCGCCGTGGAGATGATTCAACGTTATGATGTCAATGCACTCCCCGTAGTCGATTCTGAGGGCGTCTTAGTCGGTATTGTGACAGTTGATGACATTATGGACGTCGCTGAAGAAGAAGTGACGGAAGACATTCAGAAGGGTGCTGGTATGGCGCCACTGGAGACGAAATACAGTGCCGCTAGCCCGCTGCAGTTGTTTCGTAAGCGCATCGGTTGGCTGTTGATTCTGATTTTCGTGAATCTGATTTCTGCTGGGGTCATTTCTAACTACGAAGAGTATGTGATGGAATTCATCACCTTGGCGCTCTTCATGCCATTGGTTATAGCCAGTGGTGGAAATTGCGGTGCGCAGTCTGCCACGTTGATGGTGCGGGCGCTCGCCACGGGCGATGTCGAGCTCGGGGACTGGCTGAAATCTGTGAGTAAAGAGATCTTTGTCGGGATCTTGCTCGGTGTCGCGATGGCCTTGATTGCTGGAGGTGTCGGTCAAATGTATGGTGGCGATACTAAAATAGCAGCCATCGTCGGGATCAGTATGATTTCGATCGTTTTTGTCGCGAATAGCTTTGGTGCATTGTTACCATTCATTCTCAGCCGGATAAAGGTCGACCCTGCTGCAGCCAGCACGCCTTTGATCACCTCTTTGATGGATGTCCTTGGCTTGATGATCTATTTCTCGATTGCAGTAGTGATATTAGGATAGGGGTTCATCACAATTCACAAGCAGAAGCATCGTCGATAAATTGAACCGCAAGCTTGAATGCTCGCTAGAGCGTTCTAGTATCTTGTGCTGAATGCGTCATTCAATCTACCACACCCCGCGTCGCTCGCTTACATTAGGTCGACAGACCTATCTTGCGGGTATTCTCAACCTCACCCCCGATTCGTTTTCGGATGGCGGTGATTTTGTGGATCTTGATTTAGCCGCGCTTCATTTTCATCAGATGGTAAACGATGGCGCGACCATTATCGACATTGGTGGCGAGTCGACACGTCCAGGGCATGTCCCCGTCCCAGCCGACGAAGAGATTGCACGCGTGGTGCCGTTTATTGAAAAGATACGCCCGCATACAGATGCTTTGATTTCAATCGATACATCAAAAGCTGCCGTGGCTGAAGCTGCTGTAGCCGTTGGCGCAGACATCATTAACGATGTCTGGGGCGCCCGGCACGATCCGTGCATGGCTGAAGTCATGGGGCAGACTGGGGCAGCGTGCATATTAATGCACAATCGCCCGAGTGAAGAAGCTGGAGTCGGCGACGTAATTCAGGCGATTCACATTTATTTAGAGCAATCCATACAGTTGGTCAAAGAGGCAGGCATGCGCGACGATGCCATCATGCTCGACCCCGGCCTCGGCTTTGGCAAAACCTATGAAGAAAACTGGGAGGTCGTGCGTCGGTTACCCGAACTCGTGGCGCTCGGTTACCCCATTTTGCTCGGAGCATCCCGTAAATCAATGATTGCGAAACTCCTCGATTTAAAAGACCCCAAAGCTCGCCTAAACGGCACGCTGGCCACTACTGCATTAGCGATTCAGTCAGGCGTTGATTGTCTCCGCGTTCACGACGTTCGTGAAAATCGCGAATGCGCCAACGTAGTGGATCACTGTGTGCGGCCGTGAACGAACGCCGCTAGCTGAGTCGTTCGGCTGGTTTGTTCAACGGGTAGGATTTGTGTGTTGGCTCAAACCGTCTAGTGACTTTCGCCTGATCAGTCTGGATGTCTCTATTTGGTATCGTGATTTCTATTCCTTCTTTCTTTTCTGACCGCTGAATCAGGATACTCTGAAGCTTATTTCCACAAAGAAGTATCCTGGAGCCAGAGAGCTTACAGGGTGGCTGTAGATTCGCGGCCTCGAAACAGAATTTTAAGGCCGCGTGCTAATTTTTTTAGAATTAGTATTATATTCGGCCTTCTTCGATGTCGTAGACGTCGAACCAGTGGTAGACGACTTTGTTGGCTGGGATATTTTCCGGGATGTAAGTTTCGAGGAAAACTTGCAGTTCAATTGGCATTTCGCTGATCCGTTTGTAGCGGAGCTCATTGTTCCACTGGACGATGGCGTCTTGCGAATTGTCCTTGGCGTGAGCGGTGATCCATTCGGCAACGGTTGCATCATCGGCCCCAGTGGCAACGAAAGCCCTGAATGCGTCGACGTCGATCTCGGTGAAGGATATAAACATCTGATCGAGCGGGCAGTTGAAATGGTATTCACCTTGAGTGCCTGCGATTGCGGCACGGCATTTGTCGAGCATGCGTGCCGCGATGACGTAACCTGCGAGGGTGACTCTTGGGCTTCTTGGAAATTCTTTACTAAGGTCGAGTGCGTTCATATATCAAAGAAGTTAGGAGTTAAAGCTTAGCGGTTTGGATTTGAGAGGGGCTGAGCCATTGTTTCAAGGTCGCATGGTCGTTTTGGCTGAGCGCTGCGTTGATTTTGGTTCGCTGCACAGGATTGAGCATTAATTGTTTTAGCTGAGAAAATTGCAGGTGCCGCTTTTGATCACTTTGTCGTGCGGGGCGATAATTTTCTTTCACAAAAAGCTGTGCTTGTGGCCCTTTTGGGGTCTTTGCCAATGTCTGCGTATCTGTTGCGTAGACCTTTCGCGCGCAGCCATGTGCTTGAGCGATTTTGACGAGCTCGGGCCACATGATGGTTTTTGAATCGTAACTGAGACGCACCACCTCGTGTCCATCCAGCCACCCAGCCTCCGTTTCTATGGCGCCCGGTATGCCACCCAGTTTTGCTTCGCCATCCCAGAAGCAGTTCATACTGAAGACGCCAGTTTGTAGCTCGTTCATTGAGTCGCTCCAAGCAACAGTGCGCAAATAGTCAGGCACCGATTGCTTCGTGGTTTCCAGTGCCTCGACCATGCGCATGGCTGTGGCGGCTGGTGTCCATATGCGATCTTTGCGAGGGATGATGTCGTGGCCTTTCGCGTCGATAAAGCGCATGACTTGAAAGTTCCAAGCAGGCTCATTGAAGCGTTTTAAGATGCGCTCATCGTCGCCCCCTTTGTTGTTGTGAATGGCGAGTGGTATAAAGTTTGTTTCGATCGCATCAACGATGAGTGGATGCGTTAGTGTCGATTGACCATAATTGACGCACCCTTGGCAACCTGGGACCTCTTGAAAAAGGATCAGGATTGGCTTATTCGCTTCGATGGATTTTTCGACGGCTTCATCGTAATTACGTAGCCATTGAACATTGCCGAGTTCTCTAGGGTTTTCTATTTCTGCGTGAGCGCTGACTAGTGCTAGCAGTGCGAGTATGAGTGTTGTAGCTATTTCCATCAGTTGTTACTATGAGACCTTGAGCTCGGATGTATTCCTGAATGATTGACAAAATGTGTCGCGCTGCTCGACCCATCGCGTTGTAAACAATCCATGCATCCACGTAATCCACATGTTGGCCGTTATGATTTTGATCGTTTGTGTGAGCTGTGCCCGGACTTGGTAGGATTCGTTGAGCCTAACCCCAAGGGCGATCAAACGATTGATTTTTCCAATCCCGCAGCCGTGCTTTGTTTGAACCAAGCCTTGCTTGCTCAGCACTATGGCGTGCAGCATTGGATGCTTCCGAAAGGCTATTTATGTCCTCCGATTCCGGGGCGTGCCGATTATATTCATCACTTAGCCGATCTACTCAACAGTGAATCGTCATCCGTGCGTGTGCTCGATGTTGGGATTGGAGCGAATTGTATCTATCCGATTATTGGTTCTCAGGTATATGGTTGGAAGTTCTTAGGCTCAGAGATCGACCCTGTTTCCGTGAAGGCGGCGCGCGCGATTGTAGAAGCAAATCCTTGTTTGCAAAAGCAAGTGCGGATTGTGCAACAACGGGACTCACAATCCATATTCAAGAATGTCATTAAGTCGAGCGATCGCTTTGCTGCAACGATGTGCAACCCACCGTTTCACGACTCGCCCGAAACGGCTCAAGCAGGTTCGAAGCGAAAAGTTCGTAACCTAGGCAAAGGTCATAAATCGAAGGAGGCAGCCCCACTGAATTTTGGAGGTCGACAGAATGAGCTCTGTTGCGAAGGCGGTGAACTCGCTTTTATCCATCAAATGATTAAAGAAAGCGTCGAATATCCAGAGCAGGTGCAATGGTTCACCAGCCTCGTATCTAAAAGTGAAAGCCTTCCGCCACTCAAACGGCATTTGCAGAAAATCGAAGCCAATGAGGTTAAAGTCATCCCAATGAAGCAGGGGAATAAGCAAAGCCGCCTGTTGGCTTGGCGCCTGATTTAGGGCCTATCACACGAAAAAGCTTCCCCCTGCATTTATCAAAGGTAGCGGCGCGCCGCTACTTCCAATTTACAGACGACGGCAGGTATTCCACCTATGAATCAAAAAAGCCGCATCGGTTAAGATGCGGCTTTTGAAAGAATGGTAGAGTCTGAGTTTCTAACTCCTTTTTACGGAAGCTTGGTGGTTCCCATCAGGAACTTATCGCATTCGCGAGCGGCAGCGCGGCCTTCGTTGATCGCCCACACGATGAGGGACTGGCCGCGGCGCATATCACCGGCAGCGAAGACACCTTCGACGCTAGTCTTGAACTTGCCGTATTCAGCTTGAACGTTGGAGCGTGCATCGAGGTCAAGACCAAGCTCTTCTGCGATGGTTGCTTCAGGTCCGAGGAAGCCCATTGCGAGCAAAACCAGGTCGGCTTTGAGCACGCGCTCTGTGCCTTCTACTTTCTTCGGGATGAAACGACCGTTGTCACTGACCCATTCGATGTTGTGGACGTGCACGCCCTTGACGTTGCCATCGTCGTCTCCGGAGAAACGGCTGGAAGTGATCAAGTATTGGCGTGGATCTTCACCTTGGACGGCTTCGGCTTCTTCTTGACCGTAGTCCATCTTGTAAGTTTTTGGCCACTCTGGCCATGGGTTGTTGGCTGCGCGCTCGGTTGGAGGCTTCGGCATGATCTCAAGTTGTGTGACGCTTGCGCAACCGTGACGTAGGGAAGTGCCGACACAGTCTGTGCCTGTATCACCACCACCGATGATGACGACATTCTTACCCTTAGCGAGTTCGCTGAACTGTTCGGACTTGCCGTCCTTAATGTCCCAAAGCTCCTTGGTATTGGGTCCGAGAAACTCCATTGCGAAGCGAATGTTGTTAAGCTCGCGCCCTTCGATTGGAAGGTCGCGGGGCTTGGTTGCACCACAGCAGAGCACGACAGAGTCGAAGTCTTCCATGAGTTGCTTGGAGGAAAGGTCTTTACCGATTTCGACGCCACATTTGACGACGACGCCTTCAGCTTCTATGAGTGCGACGCGGCGTGTCACGACATCCTTCTCAAGTTTCATGTTTGGAATGCCATACATTAGAAGACCACCTGGGCGGTCTGCGCGCTCGAAGAGTGTGACTTCGTGGCCCGCTTTGTTGAGTTGATCCGCAGCAGCAAGACCGGCAGGCCCAGAGCCAACAACAGCGACCTTCTTACCAGTGCGCTCTTCTGGAGGTTGTGGTTTGACCCAACCTTCATTCCATGCCTTGTCGATAATAGAGCACTCGATGTTCTTAATGGTAACCGGTGGCTCAATCACACCTAGCACACAAGAGCCTTCACAAGGAGCTGGGCAAACGCGGCCGGTGAACTCAGGGAAGTTATTTGTCTTGGAGAGGCGGAGGTAGGCGTCGTGCCATTTGTCACGGTAGACCAAATCATTAAACTCAGGAATGAGGTTATTAATTGGGCAACCACTCGCCATGTTACTGAGTGTGATGCCAGTGTGGCAGTAAGGTGTGCCGCAATCCATGCAGCGAGAACCCTGTGTTTGCACTTTTTCCTGGTCGAAATCCTCGTGAATTTCATTCCAGTCCTTGAGGCGCTCAAGCGGTGGACGATTTGCAATCGTCTTACGCTCAAACTCTAAAAATCCAGTTGCTTTACCCATAGTTTTTAAGGAGTTAGAAGTTAGGGGGTAGAAGTTAGGAGTGGCTACGGGGCGAGAACCTTGTTGGTGTAGCTTCTTAACATCTTTCCGATTTCGTTGAGTTGATTAGTAAGTGATAGAGTGTCTGCGTAACCAAGGTCTTTGGCTAGGCGTAGATAGTAACGGCACTCGTTCAGCGAGCCTTGGGCGATGTTGTAGAAACGTGCTTTGTCGGCTGCTGAACGCTTTCCATATCCTTCTGCGATGTTAGCAGGGATGGACACTGCGGCACGTCGGAACTGAGAGGTCAGTCCGAACTTTTCGCTGCCTGGAAAGGAGAGTGTCATTTGATAAATGTCTAATACGTATTGATGTTCTTTTTGCCAAACAAGAAGGTGTTCGAAGCTATGAGTTTCAGATTCAGTTTCCATTCTATCTTCTAACTCCTAATTTCTACCTCCTGCAGGTCACTAGTGACCCGCTTTGACGTTTTCTTCGAATGCGGCTTGGATGGCTTCGTCACCTGCAAGGCCACGCTCTTCAGCGCGTTTTACGGCTTGGAGCACACGCTCGTAATCTTGTGGGAGAATTTTGAGGAATTTGCCTGCGGATTCTGGCCAGTCTGCGAGGATTGCTTCGGCGCGTTTCGAGCCCGTGTAGGTGACGTGCTTCTCAAGCTTCGCCTTTACAAGGTTCATTTCTTCGTCACCGCACTCGATGAGTTGGTAAACGTTGACCATGTCCGGGTTGAGTTTGTTTTGAACAAAGTCGCCAGCCTCATCGTAGATGTAAGCCACACCGCCTGACATACCGGCACCGAGGTTACGGCCTGTCGTGCCGAGGTTGATGACCATACCGCCTGTCATGTATTCGAGCGCGTGGTCACCGAGACCTTCGATGACGGCTTCGACACCTGAGTTACGAACACAGAAGCGTTCACCCGCCATACCCGCGATATACGCTTCACCCTTAGTCGCGCCGTAGAAACAGACGTTACCAGTGATGATATTTTCGTGAGCGACGAATGGAGATTCCGGATCAGGGCGAACGATGATCTTCGCGCCGGAGAGGCCCTTGCCAAGGTAGTCATTGGTATCACCAGTCACGGTGAAGGTCATACCCTTCGGGCAGAATGCGCCGAGTGATTGACCCGCAGAACCAGTGAGGTTCACCTTCACAGTGTCTTCTGGGAGACCATCAGGACCATGTTTGCGAGAGATTTCTGCGCCGGTGATGGTGCCAACTACGCGGTTGGTGTTGATCACTGGGAGATTGATTTCAACTGGCTTGCCGTCTTGGATTGCAGGCTGTGCTTGCTTCTCGATTTCAGTGACGTCGAGGGAGCGGTCGAGCAAGTGATCTTGCTTCATCTGGCAGTAAGTGCCGACTTCCTTACCAACCTCTGGCTTGTAAAGGATCTTGCTGTAGTCGAGGCCCTTTGCCTTCCAGTGGTCGATCGCCTTGCGCATTTCGAGCTTGTCGACTTGGCCGACCATTTCGTCGATGCTGCGATAACCGAGCTTTGCCATGTATTCGCGCAGTTCCTCGGCGACGAAGTTCATGAAGTGAACCACTGCATCTGCACCACCCTTGAACTTCTTGCGAAGCTCGAGGTTCTGTGTCGCAACACCGACCGGGCAAGTGTTCTTGTGGCACACACGCATCATCAAGCAACCGAGTGTGACGAGTGGTGCGGTCGCGAAACCGAACTCTTCAGCACCTAGCAAGCAAGCGATGGCAACGTCGCGACCAGTTTTGAGCTGGCCGTCGGTTTCGACCACCACACGCGAGCGGAGGTCGTTGAGAAGGAGTGTTTGGTTGGTTTCGGCGAGACCGAGTTCCCATGGAGCACCTGCGTGCTGGATCGAAGAACGAGGCGATGCACCGGTGCCGCCGTCATATCCGGAAACAAGGATCACGTCTGCCTTCGCCTTCGCCACACCGGCAGCAATCGTGCCAACGCCGACTTCAGAAACGAGCTTCACGTTCACGCGCGCGTGGACATTGGAGTTCTTCAAGTCATGGATCAGCTCAGCCAAATCCTCAATTGAGTAAATGTCGTGGTGCGGAGGAGGGGAGATGAGTCCCACACCTGGAGTCGTGCCACGAGTCTTCGCAATTTGTGGAAGCACCTTGTGTCCTGGAAGCTCGCCACCTTCACCCGGCTTCGCGCCTTGAACGATCTTAATCTGAATTTCGTCGGAGTTGACGAGGTAGTAACTAGTCACACCGAAACGACCCGAAGCCACTTGCTTGATCGCGGAGCGGCGAAGGTCGCCATTCTCATCGCGAGTGAAACGATCAATGTCTTCACCACCTTCACCGGTGTTGGACTTACCGCCGAGGCGGTTCATTGCAATCGCAAGGGCTTCGTGAGCTTCCTTGGAGATCGAACCATAGGACATCGCACCGGTCTTGAAGCGCTTCACTATTGCAGACGCAGGCTCCACTTCTTCGAGTGGGATTGCCTTGGATTCGTCGAACTTGAAGTCCATCAAGCCGCGGAGTGTAAACATCTCCTTGGACTGATCGTTGATAATGTCGGAATATTGACGGAAGACCGCAGCGTCACCTTGGCTGGTTGCCAATTGAAGCTTATGGATCGTCATCGGATTGAAGAGGTGCCGCTCGCCGCCTGCACGCCATTGGTAGATACCACCTGGATCGAGAGCTGCTGCCTTTTCGTCGCCACGTGTGCCGAAAGCCTTGATGTGACGGATCTGTGTTTCCTTAGCGATCGTGCTGAGGCCGATACCTTGAACGCGGGATGCGGTCTTGGTGAAATATTTCTCGATAACGCTGTCGTTGAGGCCGATCGCTTCGAAGATCTGCGCACCACGGTAAGAAGCCACTGTGGAGATGCCCATCTTCGACATGGTCTTAATCACGCCGTTGAGGTTCGCCTTTAAGAAGTTAGCAGTTGCCTTTTCTGGAGTGAGGTCAAGATCGCCACGGTCAATCATGTAGCGAACAGACTCCAGTGCGAGGTAAGGGTTGATCGCATCTGCGCCGTAACCGATGAGCAGTGCAAAGTGATGCACTTCACGAGGCTCGCCAGATTCGAGAACGATGGAAACTTGTGTGCGTGTTCCTTGGCGGATCAAGTGGTGGTGCAAGCCCGCAACTGCGAGGAGTGCTGGCATTGGTGCCTTTTTTGGGCCAATCTTGCGGTCGGAAAGAACCAGAATATTCACACCGTCGTTGATCGCCGCGTCTGCAAGGTCGAAGACCTTTTCGAGTGCCGCTTCAAGGCCTGTGCCGGAAATAGATGGCTCGGAAATGCTGTTGTGGCCTTCGGCGAGACCACCGACTGCGGCTTCAAATGTGATTGGGAGTTTTGCAGCCTTAAAGCCGGAAAGCTTGATGTTGCGCAACTGTGCGAGCTCCTTGTCATTAATAAGTGGAGACTCAAACTTGACCATGCGGCAGCTGTCAGGGCCCGGACGAGTGAGGTCACCTTCGGAACCGATGAAGCTTACACTGGCTGTTACGAGTTCTTCACGGATCGGGTCAATCGGTGGATTGGTGACCTGCGCGAAGAGTTGCTTGAAGTAGTTGTAAAGGAGCTGTGACTGATCGGAAAGGACTGCGAGTGGCGCGTCGTTACCCATGGACCCGAGTGGCTGCTTGCCGGATTCGGCACTTGGTCCGAGGATGAAGCGTGTGTCTTCGAAGGTATAGCCGAATGCTTTCTGGCGGTCTTCGATGGTTTCGTAGTCATCTTCAGGGACGGACTCAGGCTCAGGAAGGTCTGCAGATTCAACTAGGTTTTCCTTCAGCCATTGGCCGTAAGGTGCTTGCTTGGACACTGCTTCTTTAACTTCCGCGTCGTCGATGATCTTACCCGCTTCCATGTCGATGAGGAACATACGACCTGGCTCGAGGCGGCCCTTCTTGACCACATTCTTTGGCTCAATACCGGCAAGGACACCCACTTCAGAAGCGAGGATGACCTTGTCATCCGCAGTCACGTAGTAGCGAGAGGGACGGAGACCGTTGCGGTCAAGGGTTGCTCCGACTTGAACACCGTCGGAGAAAGCCATGGATGCAGGACCATCCCAAGGCTCCATCATGCAAGCGTGGAACTCGTAGAACTCCTTCTTGAAGTCTGGCATGCTCTTGTGGCGCTCCCAAGGCTCAGGGATCATCATCATCATAGCGTGCGCGAGACTACGACCGGAGAGAACGAGGAACTCTAGGCAGTTATCGAATTTTTGCGAGTCAGAGCCATCTTCACGGATGATAGGAAGAAGCTTCTTGAGGTCCTTACCAAACACTTCGCTGGCAAGCTGCATTTGTCGAGCGTGGAGCCAGTTTTCATTACCACGAACCGTGTTGATCTCACCATTGTGGCAAAGGTAGCGGAATGGCTGAGCACGTGGCCAGCTTGGGAAAGTGTTTGTTGAGAAACGAGAGTGAGTGAGGGCGAGCGCAGAGTCCATCGCTGGGTCGGAGAGGTCCGGGAAGTAGTCCTCAAGCTGCTCGGTGGTGAGCATGCCCTTATAAGTCATGGTGCGGCTCGATAGGCAGCTGATGTAGAACAGTGCGTCTTCATCGGTGCCGCTGTAGCGGATGCGGTGTGTGGCGAGGCGGCGAATGATGTAAAGTTTGCGCTCCAGTTCGAGACCTGCTTCGACTTCACAACGGTCGACGAAGAACTGACGCATGACCGGCTCACAAGCCTTCGATGCTTTACCTAGAATTTCACTGCGAACAGGCACGTCGCGCCAACCGATCATCTTGAGGCCTTCTTCAGCCACGATGTCTTCGATGATTTGCTCTTCAGCCTGACGCTCTTCCTCGTTTTGAGAGAGAAATACGAAACCCACACCATAGTCACCTTCAGCAGGGACTTCGAAACCGCACTCGGACTGAGTGACCTTCTTAAAGAAATTGTGTGGCAATTGAATGAAGATACCTGCGCCGTCACCAGTGATCGGGTCACAGCCGCAACCGCCGCGGTGATCGAGGTTTACACAGATTTCCAAGGCACCCTTGACGATGTCATGGGACTTGCGGCCCTTCATGTCGACGATGAGTCCGATACCGCAGTTCTCGTGCTCGTTGTTAGGATCGTAGAGGCCTTGTGCCTTTGGCTGGATGTTTGAAATTTCCATATTAAATTAAATGAGTGCGTTGAAAGTGTCTTATTATAGGCGATTGTGCGAGCCGGAGCTCCATTTTACTTGATCGCCAAATTCATGAGGAACGGAAGAAAGTAGTAATAGAACGTAGTCTGTCTAGAGAAAATAACAGTGCAAGCGACGAGCGGAGGGCTCATTGCCGAGTATTACAGCATTCTAGAGGCCAAAAAACCGATTAGTACTCGATTTTTTAAGCAGTGAGCCGTTCAAAGGGCATCCTTAGAGCCTAAGTCTGTCGGCGAGACTGGTTTAGGTCTCGTCAAGACGGAGCCTTCTTGCTTCTTACCGTTGTCTTAGAATTTGATGGACTAGAAGAAGCGAACGGTTTTCGAGCGCATTGCCTCGTGCTCTTCGTCAGTGCAGGGCGCATTTGTTGGTGCGTCGGCTTCTTTTTCACTAGATTCGATCAAATCATTGCTAAGCATCCAGTTTTCAACCTCTTCGCCACTGACGTCAGCCAGCATGTGGCCGTCGATTTCAACACAGGGAGAGAGTGGCTGACCTGATTTTTCGACCATTTCCGCGTATTGATCTGCATTATTGATGATGTCGCGATCCTCATATTCGAGATCGTATTTTTTCATGATTGCGCGAACGCCCATGCTCCATCCACAAGTTGGTTTTAGATATGCAATAATCTTCATATCCGCTAAGTGTTGTGATTTTTTGCAGATGTCAACCTCTGGCAGTAAGTTCATTTATTTTTGAACATCGCTTCTTTTTTACTGAAAAGCACTCGTTTATTGAGGCTGCACACTGCTTGATGATCCTATGTGTGGTGATGAATGATCACTTCATTGGAGGGTAGTGCGCTGTCATTGCCTTTCCTAAGGGGTGGGTAGCGATGTGACCGCTCAAATGTTTGCGGAAAGGACAGGGCTGTTTTCCGCCAGTTCTCAAAGGTAGCGTCTCCCGCCAGTTATTAAAAGGTAGCGTCGCGCGTCGCTGCCAGCCATTACCGAGCCAAAGTCCCCGTAATCGGCAAAACAGATCTGACGTGTGGCGCGCAGGGACGCGCGCCGCTACCTCTAATTTGCAGGTGACGGTAGGCATTTCTCTGGGTCGTCTGAGTCATCACTAAAAAAAGAATTAAATTTTGAACGCCAGGCGCACCCGTGCGTCTATCTCTATATAATTTAGTTTATAGTTTTGTTGTTTGTTAAGACGCCGTCCTCAAAAGGGGCGGCGTCCTTTTTTGTTCAGCTTCATCTACTGCTTAAAGCATGGATACAATGGCGTTTCCCTCCAGTTATGAAAGGTAGCGGCGCGCGTGCCAGTTATGAAACGTAGCGGCGCGCGTCCCTGCGCGCCATTACCGAGCCAAAGTTCCCGTAATCGGCAAAACAAATCCGACGTGTGGCGCACAGGGACGCGCGCCGCTACCTCCAGCCTTTTACCGAATATCTTCTTAAGTTCATGTTATTCGTCTTTGACCTTTATTTATGAGCGTCTCTAATGGGTGCTCATATGCACATGGAAACGGTCAGGGAAATTCAAGGTCTTTATGGGCCGTTTACGTTGTCTGAGCGTGTGGTGCAGAAGATTTGGTTACGGCAGGATTTTGATACCTCAGCACTGAAGACTGCCTGCGGGCGATGTATTGAGGTTAAAGAGCCAGGGTGCTGGAATCTGTTAGGTGGACCTGATTTTAAGGAAGCTCGTTTGACTGTGGATGGGCAAGTGATCGTCGGCGACGTGGAGGTGCATTTATCATCCAGTGATTGGTATGCGCATCAACATGAGTTGAACCCAGAGTTTAATCGAGTGGTTTTGCACGTTGTGCTTTATGCAGACCGCGAAGGGGCTGCGCCCATCAAAACACTCTCGGGAGAGGAGCCGCCAATGTTGGTATTGATGCCCTTATTGGAGCGCGATTTGGAGGCATATGCTACGGACGATGCCTTGCTCGAAATGGAGAAAGTAGAGGAGCTTGAGTGGGTAGCGACTTACTTGGAGAGGTCACTCGCCGATCGCACCTCGTTGCTTCGCGAACGAGCACAGGAGCGTTGGGGACAAAAACTTCAGTTCGCGGAAAAACGCTTGGCAGATGTTGGTTGGGAGGAAGCTTGCCATCAACTCTGCTTAGAAGTTTTGGGCTATTCACGTAATCGAGCGCCCATGTTACAGATTGGATTGACTTATCCGCTTTATGAAATGGCAAAAGGTTCTCTGGATGCGGACACTCTGTATGCGACTCAGGATGGGAAGTGGAAGTTGAGTGGTTCGCGCCCTGCGAATCACCCGCGCCTGCGTTTGAAGCAGTATTTGAAACTCTTGCAGTATGATGCGTGCTGGCCAGAGCGTTTGAAAGGTGAGTTGTCAAAAGCGCCGACGCAGGATGTCCGCTTATCAACCTCGGTGGTGCGGCGAAGCTTGTCGTTTCCGCATCCGACGAATACCATACGCTTGAAATGCTTTGATGGAATTATTGGGGAGAAACGTTTTCACACGATGATGGTGGATGCTTTTCTACCCTTGGCATCTGCGGCAGGTGTCATGGAGGGGTTTCCCTATTGGCTGCATTGGTGGGCGGGAGATAGCCCTGTGGCGATAAACCGCTTTTTGAAGCATGCTCAGCTGACGTCCGCACGGCAACCGCTAACGAATGGCCTAGTGCAGGGGGCGCTAGCGCTCTTTATGAGTAGAGGGTTGTAATTCTTATCGACACATAGCCTTGGAGCGTTATTTCTTAGTTTATGTTTGAACGCGAATACCCTGTCCACTCGATGTCTAATGCGGAGCCAAGTAGCCGCGCTCGTTTTATTCGTCGCACTTATGCGCACTTGGCTGGAGCCTTGGTGGCGTTTGGCTTGTTGGAAGCCTTTCTTTTACAACTCGAAGCTTCGTATACGATTACTGAGCGTGTGCTGTCGATGCCCTATGGTTGGTTGATGGTGTTGGGTGCTTTTATGGTCGTTAGTTGGTTGTGCCGTGGTTTGGCAAGTTCAACGTCAAATAAGGGTCTGCAGTATGTGGGCTTGGTATTTTATGTTGTGATTGAGGCGTTGATTTTTGTGCCCTTAATGCTTCTGGCTTTGGGTGTGGCGGGACCTGGTTTGTTGGTGCAGGCGGGTGTGATGACGGGGCTATTGTTTGCAGCGCTCACGGCGACGGTGTTCATGACGCGTAAGGATTTTTCATTCTTAAAATCAGCGCTCACTTTGGGTGGATTCATCGCTCTTGGTTTAATCGTTTGTGCCGTGCTCTTCGGTATCACTTTAGGCACATGGTTTTCGGTTGCGATGATCGTCTTTGCAGGTGCCGCTATTCTTTATGATACTTCGAATGTATTACACCACTACGATGAGGATCAATACGTGGCGGCGTCTTTGGAGTTGTTCGCCTCGATTGCATTGCTACTCTGGTATGTGATTCGCTTGCTGATGTCTCGCGACTAGTCGTGGGCGAAAGCTCATGGGGCTGCCTTGTCAGTTTTTCTCGGCATTGACCTTTACGCTAGTCTCCCGCTAAAGTGGCGCCACACATGGCTGGATTTGATGAAAATATCGTTCGCGAGTATTTCGAACTCAATGGCTTCTTCGTGCGTCAATTGCGTAAGCATATGGTGCAGACTCGAAAGAAGCAATGGGATGAGGTCGATGACCTTGTGATCTATAACCCTTCGGCTGCTGAAGGTGCGAGCTTTGGCTTTCAACTGTTTGCCTCTGATATGGCGAACTTAAGAAGTGCTGTTGTCGGGGTGAAGGGCTGGAATGCGTCTAAATTTTCACCAGCTATTTTGAAAAGTAGCCCCAAAACCTGTGACTTTTTGAAGAAAGAAGTGATTTTAAAAATCGATAGCTACTTTCAAACAGAGCCAGTGGACGACGAAACAGCAGTCGACCCTTATCGAGATTACTCGAAATTGATCGTGGTGCCTGCATTTCCTTCGAGTGACGCGCATCGTGAGGAATGCACCACTTTGTTAAAAGAGCAGGGGGTCGATGGCGTGATCGCGTATCGGACCATTCTTGAAAACTTGCTTCGTCAGGTCGCCGTCAATCATAGTTATTCAAAGTCGGAGCTCTTACAGATGCTGCGGGTCTTAAAGATTTACGACATGATTCGCGAGCCACAGATGACTTTGTTTTAGGCTTTAGCGCCTGAAAGAGTCGCTCCATTGGCTATCATCGACTACGTATTCGCGAACTACGCTTGATGTGGACAGGGAAATGGGTCTTTGTTGGCGTATGTCGATACATTCAACAGCTCTTGTTTCAGAAGCCGCAACGGTCGGTGAGGGATCCACAATTGGACCTTTTGCATTGATTGAAGAAGGTGTGATCATTGGTAAGTCATGCACGATAGCGGGGCATGCAATCCTTCGTAAAGGGACGATCCTAGGTGATTCAGTCACCGTCGATTCGTTTGCCGTGGTCAGTGGCAACCCTCAATCGATCGGATTTGACGGCTCATTGCAGAGTGGCGTTGTTGTCGGCAAGGGCACTATCATCCGTGAAGGTGTGACGATCCACCGCTCGACGACAGTTGGTGAGAATACAGTTATCGGCGAGAACTGTTTTCTGATGGCGCAATCGCATGTGGCGCATGATGCAAACTTGGCAAACGAGGTGGTCCTAGCGAACAATGTGATGGTCGCAGGCCACGTCGTGATTGGAGAAAAGGTCTTCGTTGGTGGTGGGGCTGGTATTCATCAATTTTGTCGTATCGGTGCTTACGCGATGGTTGCGGGTAATGCATCAGTAGCCGCGGATGTGCCGCCGTATGTGATGACTGCTGAGCGTAATATGGCGCACGGCTTAAACATGGTCGGGTTACGTCGTGGTGGCTTTTCGAAAGCTGATATCAGCGATCTTAAAAAGTGCTACCGTGCCGTTTATATCGGTGGTGGTAATTTAAAAAAGAAAGCCGCTGAGGCAGCACGTGAGCATGAGTTTGGCAAGACGACGACCGGTTCTCTATTTTTGTGTTTTTTCGAAGCCGGCAAACGTGGATTTGTGCAGTCAGGATTAAGTGATTGATTTTAATAAGATGAGTGAGTTACACGGCAAAGCACCTCTTGCAATCACTTGCGGTGATCCCGCTGGTGTGGGGCCTGAGGTGATCGAACAGACCTTGAATGGCGATGCGGTTAAAGGGCACGATTGTATATTACTGGGGCCCTTGTGTTGGGCAAAGCCGTTAGCTGAATCCCTCGGGATTGCCTACGAAGCAGTGGGTTCAGATACATTTCAAATCGAGCATGGGACGCCTTCGGCGGCGGGCGCAGAAGTGGCGTTGGCTGCATTGAATCTCGCAGCTCAGGGCTGTAAAAGCGGACGTTTTCGAGGGGTTGTTTCGGGGCCAGTCAGCAAGCACTGGCTCCAGCAAGTCGGTTTTCAACACCCCGGGCAGACTGAATTTTTTGCCGAATCTTGGGGTGGTGAACCGACGATGGGCTTTGTTGGCAATGAATTGTGTGTGGTCTTAGCGACCTGGCATATTCCCTTGCGCGATGTGGCCAGTGCGCTCACTGCAGAGTGTTTAAGCCTCGCTGTTGAACGTGCGTATTCACTCGCGAAATCGCTCGGAGTTGATGAGCCGCGAATCGGTGTTTGTGGTCTCAATCCGCATGCAGGTGAGGACGGTATCTTAGGTATCGAAGAGCGCGAAGTGCTCGATCCAGCTTTGGATGTTTTGCGCAAGCGTATTCCCAAACTTTCTAAATGCTTGCCCGGGGACACGGTCTTCTATCGTCAGCGAAAAGGAGAGTTCGATGTCGTGGTCTCTGCCTACCACGATCAAGGCCTTGCCGCGGTCAAAACCCTCGAATTCGATGTAGCGGTCAATGTCACCCTTGGTCTACCTTATGTGCGCACCAGCCCCGATCATGGCACCGGTTTTGGTATCGCTGGTAAGGGAGTCGCCGATTCGGGGAGTTTTAGGGCGGCCTTACAGGTGGCACGTCGATTGACTTCTCGCGAGTGCTAAGTATTGCTGCGAATGGTGCTTTCAGTGCTTTTCTAGCTGGTCGCCCGTTGGATAGTTAGAGCTAGCTTTTCACATTGCTCAATAGCACGAGTCCGATCTAGCTTTTAGCATGATCGATTTTGATAAGGTTTATCAAGCCATACCAGATTATTTGCCGCTGATCATTGTCACGGCGGTGGTTCTTATTACGCTGCGCTTGATTCAGTGGCTGTGGCTGGGAAAAAAGTTCGACGCCTTTTCAGACCGAAAAATTATCCCGCAGGTGCTGATGTTGGTTTTTGGTATTGTGGGTGCGGTATTCATCATCCTCGCACTGCCAATCAGTGATACACTACGCGGAAATATCTTGAGCCTGTTAGGCTTAGTGATGAGCGCTGTAAACTGCCGAACTGTTTGGCGCTTATGACCGAAGGCGACGAGGTCGTCATGTTGCTTGAGGATCTTGATGCTGCTGGCTATAGTGCGCGTCGATCAAAGGTGGGTGAGCGAGGCTTGCAGAGTTGTTTATCATGGTTGGCTAATTTTCATGCCACGTATCTGGGCAGTTCAGCTCAAGGGCTTTGGAAGATCGGAACGTATTGGCATTTGGATACGCGGCCAGACGAGTTGAAAGTGCTCCAAAAAGAAGATCCGCAATTGTGGCGCGCGTCTGCAGTGATTGACCAGCAGCTCAATTCTGCGCGTTTCCAAACCTTGGTGCACGGTGATGCAAAATTAGCAAATTTCTGTTTTTTAGATAATGAGGCATTGGTAGCTGCGGTAGATTTTCAATATGTAGGAGCTGGCTGTGGAATAAAGGACGTCGCTTATTTTATTGGCAGCTGTCTCGACGAATCTGCATGTGAGGCGAACGAAAGTCGACTCTTAGACTTTTATTTTGAGAGCTTGGAAAAGGCACTCGCAGAGCAACAGCAAAGTGTCGATTTTAAAGCGCTTGAAGCTGAATGGCGCGCCTTGTATCCAGTGGCATGGACCGACTTTCACCGTTTCCTCAAGGGATGGAGCCCGGGGCATTGGAAAATTAACAGCTATAGCGAACGGCTAGCCAAAGAAGTCGTTACTAAGATCGAACAGGAGAGGACCTTTTAATCTCGGAGTGAGGCTCGATTTGCTTCGATATAGAGAATATGGATTTAGCAGCAAAAGATCTACAAACACTATGTTCCATAGCCGCACTTGCGGCTCGTGAGGCAGGGGCATTGATCGCAGACTATAGTCAGCGTGCGTTTGCGGTGCAGCATAAGTCTGGCTGCGAGAGTCTGGCGACCCAAGTGGTGACAGAGGTCGACGAGTTGAGCCAAGCGATTATTCTGAAACGTCTGAGTCCGAGCTTTGAGCGCTTTGACATTGCCTTACTTTCAGAGGAGCGTGAGGACGATGGTAGCCGACTCGAGAAACAGGCCTTTTGGTGTATCGACCCTTTGGATGGCACGCTACCTTTTACTCAACGAAAGCCTGGCTATGCGGTATCGATTGCTTTGCTCGCCAAGAGTGGGGCGCCAATGATTGGCGTGATATTTGACCCCGTTGAGAATATCCTAATTGAAGCGATTGCTGGTGTCGGAGTATTGCGCAATGGACAGTCTTTTAATCTTCACACGGCGGGGGTCTCAGGCGTGCCATTGTATTATTATTGCGACTGTAGTTTTGAAACGCATCCGCAACGCACGCAAATGGTTGCAAATATGGAATTAGTGGCACAAGCACTCGGTAGTTCTGATTTGGTCGTCAAGATCGGTGGTGGTGCCGTGATGAATGCTTGTCATGTGCTGCAGCACCCATCCGCTTGTTATTTCAAGCTGCCTAAGATGAAAGCAGGTGGTGGTTCAATTTGGGATTTTGCGGCAACCGCTGCGGTATTTCAGTGTTTGGATGTGCCCGCGACGAATTTTCATGGAGAGCGCATGGACCTTAACCGAACTGATTCGACCTTTATGAATCATGAAGGCGTGATGTATGCATCACATCCTGCTGTCGCACGAGCGGTTCGCGAGGCGTTTGCGTCTAGTCAGTTGTCTTAATGCTACATCAGATTGGCTCCATACAACGGCGAACTCGCCATCAATCGGGTGTCGATTTCTATCTGTGAGTGATTTACCCTTGAGTCAGCTTGTTGATTTGAAGCATTCTAGAGAATGCCAAGTCATGTATTGCGATTGCATCATAAATTGTTCCGCAAGTTTTCCTCGCGTTATAATTTGATCTGGCGTGCGGGGCAGGAGTCCGAGGCATGGGATGCCGAAGGCTATAACTACCGTCAACTCTGGCGCCATCATAGCCTCTTCATTCAAGAAACGGGTAGTATTTACATTGCGATTTAAAAGTAAGCAAAAAGTGCGATCAGGCGATCTCTAACTGGCACCAGTTTCTATCGTGCCTTCGATCGAAGACTGAATCGCCAACATCAAATCTTTCAATTGCCGGATATTGATAAGACGCTTTCGGAAGTGATTGAAGCCGCGATCCCAGTTTTCACGGTTGTGCGTGATCCCGTGGCGCGGTTCTGGTCCGCTTATCAAGATAAAATTGTGCAAAACCCTGGGTCGCGCATCGCGGAGGAAGTGGCTGCTTTTTACAAGCAAGCGCCGCTAGCGCGATTTCTCCGAAGATGCTTTTGGAATATGTGGAGCAGACTCCTATCTATAAAATCGAAGAGCATGTGCGTCCTCAATGGGCCTGTTGTGGATATGGTCGAATTCCTTTTCGCTTTATTGCTAGAGTTGAAAACTTACCGGCAGATATTGCGCAGGCTGTCGAATTGGGACTGTTTCCTAGTGCGGCTGCTGCGAGTATTCCTCACTCAAATCGATCGAAGCCTGTGGTCGAAGATCAGGTTAAGCAGCAATTGAAGAGCCGGATTGAAGCGTGTTACTCAAAAGATTTTGAGGTGTTTGGGTATTGAGCTAAGTAAATGCCAGAGAGCCTCTGGGCAGACTACCTTTACATTCAATGGTCTAGGTCGCTTAAATTGACGTATTTTGCAACGAACACACACTCTCTCTATATATATGGCCGATATTCTTCTTCTACGTTTTAGAGGTCGAAGGGCGCTGCTGACTTTTTGGGTTTATTGTTTTTCGATGGGGATCTGGATCGTGAATTGGGCGCCACTTTGTGGGGCGTTGGCGGCGGTGATGTTGCCACCATGTTTTTCGATGATCTCTTTGGAGATGGCTAAACCTAGGCCTAAACCGAAATCAGATTTAGTTTTCTTAGTGGTGAAGTTGGCTTCGAAGATTTTATCAAGGAGTTCTGGGTTTATACCAGGGCCGGAGTCGGTGATGGTGAAGTAGATCGTTTGATCTTTTTGTTTGCTAGTAATGGTGATTGTGCCGCCTTCGGGTGTGGCTTGGCTGGCGTTGACGAGAAGGTTGGTCCATACTTGGTTGATCTCGCCACCGATACAGTAGGTCGGCTCAATGGGATCGAGTTTGAGGTCGAGTGTGTATTGCTTGAGTCGATTATTGAGGACGGTGAGCGTGTCGCGGAGTCCGTCGCGAAGATCGAGCATTTGCCATTCTTCTTGGTCTTGCTTACCGTAGTTTTTGAGGCTCACGACAAGTGATTGAATGCGTGAGGATGCGATGCGTGTGCTACGTAGAGCGGTGCCAATTTCGAAGCAATCCAAGAGTTGTGTGAGACGTGTGGGCTTTCTAAGATCAATTTTCCGGGCAATGTTTTTGAAGGTGAGCTCGTCAAGATGGGACAGTCGGCGCACCAGTGAGCGCTTTAGCTCGGGATAGTGTTTTGCAATCGTATCCATGCGTGTGCGGGTTTCTTCGGCACTCCAATAGGGACAATCGATGCCAGCTTGAAGTAGCATGGCTTCGAGCTCTAGATTGTCTGGCGTGCTGTCGAGATCTAGGAGTGTGGGCACGGATTTACTGAGGCGCTCAACGCCTTGGGTGAGTGCCGCGCAGGGGTTGTTGATTTCATGGGCGATACCGGCGATGAGTTGGCCGAGTGTCGCGAGTTTTTCTTGGTGAATGAGGCGGTTGCGAGTCTCTTTCAACTCAGTCATGGCTTGTCTGAGTTGTTGGTGCTCGTGGTCGAGTTTCTCGCTGAGTTCGGCGACTTCGATATTGAGTGAAATCATCCTTCGGTAACGACCAGATAAGTTTGAGATGAAGAGCTGGTGGATGGCTTCGCGAAGTGTCGGGTCGGTGTCGACTAGGTCTCGAAAGGATTCGGCGTTGAAGCGCAGGCAGGTAGTGTCTGTTTGGGCTCTAGATTCGAGGAAGCTCGGTTGGTTTGTCCAGAAAGAGGTCAGGCCGATTAGGTCTCCTGGGCCGAACGAATCAATCTGCATCTCCTGTAACGTTTCTTTGCTGTGCTTGAGCATGTCGACCATCCCGCTAACGATAACGTAGACGTAGGCATTGGCCGCGCCTTCAACGAGTATGGAGTCGCCAGCCTCAAAGTTGACCGTTTCCGGTTTGAGGTCTTTGAAGCGGCTCATCAAGTTGCTGATTTTGGCAGTCTCTTGCTCGCTGTCGTTGTGGGGGTCGTTGGTCACTGGATGTGATTATCGTATGTTAATCGGACTCTATTCAATAAGATTGAACTGTTTGTTTTTGGTAGCGCAGCACCGTCCTCGGTGCGCATCGTGCTATCGGGGGAGTCTAGAACTTTCCTGCGGCGCGAGACGCACCTGCGCTACTTTAAACATCAGCGGTCGGTGACGATGCCTTCGGTGCGGATGTATTCTGAAAGCTTTTCGGCGTCTAGAGACATCATGTATGGCAAGGGGTTGATCTTGCTGCGTATCACGAATTGGGTCAATTGGTCCTTGGCGATTTTTATGAGCTCTTCGGCCTGCCATGGTTTTGCGACATAGTGGTTGAGGCGGCCTTCATTGACGGCTTTCACCGTGGCATCGAGCCCTGCTTGGCCAGTGACGAGCACTTTACGGGTGTTGTAAAACACGTCTTCCTTGTCGAGTTCGATGAGGAAGTCGACACCGTTGTCGCCCGGCATCACATGGTCGCAGAGCACGAGCCCGAGGAGGTTTCCTTCGTCGGCGATGTGCTTCACGAGTGTGCGCGCTTCGTCGGAGGATTCCGCGGTGAGTATCGGGAAGCTGTCTTCGAGTTCAGCGATGTTTTGTTCGACGGCTTGAAGGACTTCGGGTTCATCATCGACGCAAAGTATGTAGATTTTTTTCATAATGTTATATCCTTATGATGGTTGTTTGGATTACTTGATGAACAAGGGCCAGTAGAGGAGCGAGATGGCGAGGGTGATGGCGAAGCCAATGACCCCCACGACAATTCCCGATTTTGCCATGTCCTTGGTTTCGATCACGCCGGTGCTCATTGCAATCGCATTGGGCGGTGTCGAGATCGGAAGGATCATCGAGAGGCTGACGACGACACCGATGGTGACGATGGAGATACCCATGTTGAAATCGGCACCTGCAGCTCCGGAGACTCCGAGTCCGACGGCGAGTGGCACGAGGATAGTTGCCGATACGGTGTTGGAGATCAAGTTGGCCACGCCGTATGCGACTAAACCGAATACGATGAGGAGACCAAGCGATCCGAGGCTACCCCAGTTGACTAGATCAATGATCCAGCTTGCGAGACCTGTGTGCTTGAGCGACAGACCGAGAGAGATACCACCAGCAACGAGCCAGAGCACTTCCCAAGAGAAGCTTCGAATGTCTTTTTTATCCAGCACACTGAGTGCGGGGAGTGCGGCAATCGGTAAGAAGGCGACGACCGAAGAAGAGATTCCGTGGATTTTTTCAGTCACCCAAAGAAGCACAGTCAGCCCAAATATGATGTATGCGATGATCGCGGCGGGCGATTTGTCGACTTTTGCATCGAGATTGATTTTGAACTCGTCCGTGGCCGGCGGAAAGAGGAAGAGTAAGATACGCCATGCCAGTATTAGCATAATCACTACAAGGGGCACCGCTAGCAGCATCCAAGTGGAGAAGGCGATGTCGATGCCTTGACCGCGTAGCGCAGCCAGAGCGATCACATTGGGAGGTGTGCCGATCGGTGTAGCAATGCCGCCGATGTTGGCGCCGACGGGGATGGCGAGCGCGACACTCTTTCTGAATGGGTCACCCTTGTCGAGTTGTGCAATGATCGGTAGCACCACGGTGATCATCATCGCAGTGGTTGCAGTGTTACTCATGAATGCCGAAAGCACGGCGGTGCTGACCATCAATCCGAGGCAGACAAAATGTGGCTTGCTGCCGAATGGTTTTAACAGGAATCGGGTGAGTGTTTTATCGATGCCGAATTTTACCGCAGCGCTAGCCAGTGAGAAGCCACCTAAGAAGAGGATGATGATCGGGCTGGCCATCGTCCCGTAGAAATCTTTGTAAGACTGCGGGGTGTAGCCCGATTCGATCAGGCTGCTCGCAAAGAGTCCTTTTTCGCTGAGAAGGAACACTTGTAGCAGGATGATCAATAGTGAGGTTGCAAAGATCGGAATCGGTTCGCAGATCCAGAAGATAGCGGCCATCAGAAAGATGCCGAATGCTATTTGACCTGCGGGCTCCAAGCCTTCGAAGCCGATGAATTGCGGTAAGATCAGGCCCACAAGTCCTAGTAAGACAGAGATGGTTTGTTTATTTAGAAATTTCATAGTGCGTGTCCGCAGAAAGTTAGAATGTGTAAATTAGGTGAGTGCCGAGCGCATGTGCGTGATTCCATTCGGAGGTGTTGCCGGTCCGCTTGGACTGGATCATGTAGAAGAGATTCAACTTTGTATTCTCTCCGAGCTTGATACCAGAACCAACTGGGATGGTGCGCACTTCATTTACTTTTTCTAAATCGAGTAGGTAGAAGAGTTCCACATTCGCGTAGTAGCTCTTGAATGGCCCGAAATCGATGGGGCGGCTGAGCTGTGTGCGGTGGCGGAAACGAGAGCTCGAGTCGCCACGGTCTTCGTAGAAGCGAACTTCCATACGATTGCGCAGGCTGAGCTTCCAGTTGTCGTCGAGTTTGAAAGACGGGTTTACTTCGAACTCGAGACGTTGCTGGTCTCGCCAAGAATCGGTTTTGATAGTGCGCACATCAATGTAAGTATAGCCGAAGCCGAGTTGCAGGTTTTTGTGTGCTTTGAATTTGTAGCGTAGGCTGCCTAGCCAGAGTTTTTCCTCGGTGAGGTCGTCGACAATGCGATTGTCGAAGTAGGCGTGCACCTTGTGGGTGTCGTTCTGCCAGAGGTTTAAACTGAGCCAGTTCCACATCATGATGTCATCTCTGCCTTGCAGAGCGGTGGCGGCGGTCAGCCAGAGTAGCGCTACTTTGAGTAGTTGTGTAGTGCGATAGAGTTTCATTTTGAATTTTCGATTTAATTGATAAGTATATCTAATTTTTATATATAATAGAATAAGATTAATTAATCAATTGAATGCAAAACCGAAATCAGCGTTTATTTCTAAATAAGCGTGTTTGTTTAACTCGATAAGGAAGGCTGATAGGGTGGGTGTAGGAAAGGTAGTGCACGATATCCTTATCGCGCCGGACGTCGAAATTGACGGTTCGTTAGGGATAACGAACCCGACCTGTTGCGAATGGTGTAAGACCAATTTTCTGCAACCGCGCAGAGTCCAGCACGAACAGGATTGTTTAACAGGTGTGCTTCCTTTTCGATGAGTTCATTCCGATTGCGAATTCGATGCTCAAAGAAATTCTTCTGCCAGTCGATTGATTGGGTCTTCGCCAGGTATCGCTTCCAACCGCCTATGATTGTTCGGATGGATTTATCACGCGCGTTGAGAGTTAACAGCGTATGTATGTGGTCTGGCATGAGCACCATTAGGCGTATGTGCTAAAGACTCGTTCCGTATAGTTGTCTGAGCTGTCTTTGATCGCTTGGAAAACACTATCCTTCGCTAATTGATTTATGCCGCGTTTATTGCAGTTGATCGTAATGAAATAAGTGTCTCCGTCTGGAACCTAATTTGGAACTTCGTGTGGCAGTTTTTTTCGTTTTGGAAGGTTTTCCGGCATTACTATATTGGCTGACGGTTCGTTTGGGATAACGAACCCTAGCTAATTGAGTTATTTATCATTTGGGTAGGGCACGATATCCTTATCGTGCCGCCGTTGAAGTGGGCGGTTCGTTAGGGATTACGAACCCTGCCTAAATGGCTTGGATGCCTGCGGCTAGGATCTCTGCGGCGCGTTCGATGTCGCTGCCATTGTGGGCGGTGCAGATGAAGCAGGTCTCGTAGGCGGATGGCGGCAAATAGACGCCGTGCTTGAGGGCGTAGTGAAAGAGTGTATTGAAGGTCTCAGTCGCGCTGGCGGTGGCGTCGCCGTAGTTGCGCACAGGCTCTTCAGCGAAGAAAAGTGCGAACATGGAGCCGACTTGTGGCACTTGCAGTGGCAGGCCTTTGGCTTTGGCGGCATCGAGTAGTGCGGTTCGAATCGTGCTGCCCATTTCTTCAAACTGTGGATACGGATCTTCGGACTTTAACTTCTTGAGCGCTGCGATCCCTGCAGCCATCGCGAGTGGGTTGCCGCTGAGTGTGCCGGCCTGATAGACTGGGCCGAGCGGTGCGAGGCAGTCCATGATCTCGGCCTTGCCGCCGAAGGCACCCACGGGGAGCCCGCCGCCGATGATTTTACCCAGTGCTGTGAGATCGGGTGTGATGCCGACGCGCTCTTGCACGCCGCCTTTGGCGAGGCGGAAACCAGTCATGACTTCATCAAAAATGAGAACGGTGCCGTTGGCGGTGCAGAGTTCGCGAAGGTGTTCGAGGAAGCCGTCGTCGGGAAGAATGAGTCCACAGTTGGCCGGGTAGGGCTCGACGATGATCGCCGCGATTTGGTTGGGGTGATTCTCGAAGGCGGCGCGCACTTCGTCGGTGTTGTTGTAATCGACTACGATGGTCTCGGCAGCAAAGCTGGCGGGAATACCTGCGCTGTCGGGGTTGCCGAGGGTGAGTGCACCCGATCCCGCTTTGACGAGGAGTGAGTCGACATGACCGTGGAAGCAGCCGGCAAATTTGATGATCTTATCACGCCCCGTGTAGCCGCGTGCGAGGCGGATGGCAGACATCGTTGCTTCAGTGCCACTGTTGCACATGCGGACCTTTTCAATGGAAGGCACGAAATCGACGATGAGTTCCGCCATCTCGACTTCGTAAGGATTCGGCGTGCCGAAGCTGGTGCCCTTGTTGAGCGCTTCGCCGACGGCAGCGCGGATGTCCGGATCGTTATGGCCGTGAATCGCAGGGCCCCAAGTGCAAACAAAGTCGATCAGATCAACGCCGTCTGCAGTATATAGATGGGCGCCTTCAGCGCGTTCAGTAAAGAAGGGCGCGCCGCCCACCGAACGGAAAGCACGCACCGGAGAATTAACGCCACCGGGAATGAGTTCCTTGGCGCGTTCGAAAAGAGATTCTGAAGTATTCATGTTATGGAAAATAGAAATTTGAGAAGGCTTTTGCTCTGTATTAATCGGTAAGGAATGCAGGAAAGTAGAAAGTAATAAATCTGAAGAATGCAGTCTTCAATTGCGTATATTTAGTCTTTCCTGCTTTCCTTACCTTAAACCACGTCTCCAAAGTTCTAGCTGACGTATTTTTGCACGATGGGGATGCGGCGGCCGACGCCGAAGGCGAGTGGCGTGGTCTTGAGTCCAGGGGCGGCTTGCTTGCGCTTGTATTCGTTGAGGTCGACTTTGCGGATGATGTCACGCACGACTTCCTCTTCGTAGCCTTTCTCAATAATTTCGGCGGAGGAAAGGCCTTCTTCGACGTAGAGTCGCAAGATGCCGTCGAGCACAGGATAGGGAGGGAGAGAGTCTTCGTCCTTTTGGTCGGGGCGCAGTTCCGCAGAAGGTGGTTTTTCGATGGTGTTCACCGGAATGACTTCGCGCTCGAGGTTCATATGGCGGGCGAGGGCAAAGACCTTCATTTTTGGCAAGTCGGAGATCGCGGCGAGTCCGCCACACATATCACCGTAAAGTGTGCAGTAACCGACCGAGATTTCGCTCTTGTTGCCGGTGGTCAGTAGCAGGGCGCCAAATTTATTGGACATTGCCATGAGTAAGACACCACGGGCTCGGGCTTGGATATTCTCTTCGGTGACATCGGCCGGCATGCCTTTGAAGAGAGGCGCGAGGGCGGCTTCTGCAGCGCTGACGGTGTCGGCGATTCCCACTTCGTGGTATACGATGCCGAGGTTCTTGGCGAGTGCTGCTGCGTCGTCGCGACTGTGTTGACTGGAAATGGAGGAGGGCAATGCGATACCGATCACGTTTTCGGGGCCGAAGGCTTCGGCGGCGAGGGCAGCGACGACTGCGGAATCGATGCCACCGCTGAGACCTATGAGCGCTTTTTTGAAGCCGCTTTTGTGTGCGTAGTCGCGCAGGCCGAGGACGAGTGCGTCTTGCGTGGCTGCGTTGCCCTTGAGGTTAAAGTGTTCGGAAACGACGACGCCTGCAGGGTCTTCGATATCAACCGTGCGGCTCTCGGCGCGGAAGGCGGCTAGGCCAGCGATGAGTCCGCGTTGTGGATGAGCGATCAAGCTGCCGCCGTCAAAGATGAGCTCGTCGTTGCCACCTACAGCGTTGCAGTAAACGGCCGGGCAGTTGCAGCGGTCGGCTGCGAATTGCAGTAGCGGTTCACGCGCTTCGTTTTTACCATCGTGCCATGGGCTGGCGGAGAGGTTGAGCAGGAGGTCGATGCCTTTTTCTGCAAGCGTGGTGAGTGGATCTACATTGTAACGACGATTAGTCGGCACGGAAGGTGCGGTCCAGATGTCTTCGCAGATGGTGATGCCGATTCGTTGGCCCTTCCATTCGTGGATGACGGGTGAGAGGGCGGGTTGGAAATAGCGGTCTTCGTCGAATACATCGTAGCTAGGAAGGAGGCACTTATGGGCGACGGTTTGCACGGCTCCGTTTTCGCACCATGCAGCGGAATTGTAGAAGGGGCGGCCTGCCTTGTCTTTGCTTCGAGCACTGACAGTGCCGATAACTGCGGGCACGCTGCCGATTTCTTTGGTGATTTCGGCGAGGGTGGCTTCGACATCGCTGACGAAGCGACTTTTAAACAGCAGGTCTCGGGGTGGGTAGCCACAGATGGCGAGTTCGGGGAAGAGCACGAGCTCGGCGCCTTCGCCTACGAGCTGCTGATAGGCGTCCAGTATGACCTGTTTATTGCCGGCGAGGTCACCGACGGTGGTGTTGATTTGAGCGAGACCGATCTTCATAGGTGAAATTTTAAAACAATTGTTTGATGTGGCGACTTGCAAATAGTTCGCTGCCAGAGATAGTCACGACCAGTAAAATAACGAGCTGTGACCCCACCACTATTTTCCGATGTTTAGAGAACTCAAGACTTTCAGTAGCTTCCTTTTAATGACGGCGCTTTTTGCTGGCGGATTGTATGCTGGCGATACTGCAAGTGATGCCGTATCGGAAAGGCCAGAGATCTTAACCGTTGCTGCTATGTTTGAGCATATTAAGACGCAAAGTCCACGTGTGCTCTATGAGAAGGAATCGGTGAGGCGTGCTTTAGAGCGCAGCTTTCAGCAACGTGCGGCCCTGTTGCCGCAACTTTCGATTCGTGCACAGCAGTCGCGCACACAGTTTGGTAGTGGTTTTTCGGGAGGCGGTTTTGACGGCCCGCCATTCAATTCATTTACATCCAGAGTAGTCGGGTCGCAAACGATTTTCGATACGCAGAAATATTCAAATTATCGTCTGGCGAAGTTGGATGAAGCTGTTGCTAGCAATGATTATGAAGTCGCCCTGCAAGATATATTGGATCAAGCGGTGCAGCTTTACTTCACGCATCTACGAGATTTGCGGCGAGTTGAAATCGTGCAGAGTAATATTCAGCGTTACACCGAGTTATTAGACTTAGCACGAGATCAATTTGCTGCGGGAGTTGTCGTAAAAATTGATGTGACTCGTGCGGAAGTGCGTGTGGCTACCGAGCAGCGTTCATTGATGGAGGCGAAGGCCTTGGTGCAGGAGTCGATTTTGCAACTCAAGGCACTGCTCGATCTGGATCTCGATGCGACCTTACTGCTGGATCGTTCAATAATTGAAGGGATTAACGCGCCGCCCTCTTTAAAGAAGTATGCGAACCAAGAGAAGTTAGTTGATTTACGACCAGAGCTACAAAGTCAGCAATTACAACTCGATCAGGCGCGGCTCGCTCGCAAGGCTGCCGCATGGCAACGCTTACCGAGCATCGAGCTGTTTGGGGAATGGGGCTACGATACCGATGAAGCTTTTGATGGGAATGAGCAAGAAGGGTGGATTGTAGGTCTGCGGGCAACGATGCCGCTGTTTGAAGGAGGGCGCATTGCTGCTGAGCGCCGCGAGGCAATCTCGGCAGAGCGTCAGCGTGAGTATGCGATGCGCGATTTAGTGAATCGTATTCAGCGTGAGTTTCGCTTTGCGATGATTGATATGGATTCCCGTTATTCGCAGATTGAGATCGCCCGCGACGAGATCCGCTTAGGCCACGAAGAAGTGAAGCAAGCGACTGAGCGCTACCGTGAAGGTTTGGCCGACAATCGAGAGTTGATCGACGCGCAGCAGAATTTAGCCGATGCAGAGCAAAGTCATTTACGCGCGATTTACTTATATGGTCTCAGTCGATTAGCCTTTGCGCGAGCGATTGGCTCAGTCGAGCGTGTATTGGAATAGTTATGGCAGCGCATCCGAATAAACTGATTTTAGCCTCCGCATCTCCGCGACGAAGCGAGTTGTTAGAACGTATGGGGCTGCGCTTCGAAGTGCATCCTTCTCATGCAGATGAAGACGATTCAGGCTCGAACGGGCCTGAGCTCATGGTGCTTAAGAATGCTGAATTAAAAGCAGATGCGATGGTTGCCAGCTATCCAGATGACTTAGTGCTCGGTTCAGATACGACCGTGGCACTTGGAAATGAGGTATTGAGCAAGCCGATCGACATCGGAGATGCAAAAGCAATGTTGCAACGATTGTCTGGCAATACACACACCGTCTATACGGCCGTGGCACTGCGTTGGCAGGCCAGTGAGTTTGCGGAGTCATTTGTCGAGCGCAGCGAGGTGCGCTTCAAGCACCTGGATGACGCCACCATAGACGCTTATTTTCGCATGGTTAATCCACTCGATAAGGCGGGCGCGTATGGTATACAAGAGGGGCGCGACTTAATTATCGAATCAGTCGATGGCTCCGTAGAAAATGTAATGGGGTTACCCATACAAGCGCTCGTAGTTAAGTTTAAGGAACGCAGTTTCGACTTTGCGGTCGAAAGCTGATCTGATTCATAAAACTTTGGGCACCACAGAAACAGTCAGTGGGTGGAAGCATCCCTTCGATAACTATCGTCAAGAACGACGATGGACTACGATCTGCGCGCTGGTGTTGGCGGCCTTGTTGCACCTTGGAGTCTTTGTGGTGCTTCCCGATGAGCTATTACCAGAGTCTGCGGTGGGGATGAATGAGGACTCTGCTTTGGAGGTCGAAATTTTACTGCCAGAGGCATTGACGGCTGACATGTTGAAGTTTGTCGAGGTCAATCCAGACGCACCAGAGAACGAGCCAGATCGCCAGGATCAGTATTCGTTTCGCAGTCAGCAGGCAGCGAGTGAGAATGTCAGCGACAATCCGCTGGAGGCCCCCGAGGTCGATGGTGACACCAATTCACAGAAAATACTGCAAGGGTCTCTCGACCAAGCGGCACCATTACCTCCTGGCGTCTATGCGCCTGCAGCTAACCCAGGAGAAGGAGAAGGGATTGATGGAGGTAAGCTAGGCGTGCCAGAGCAAGCCCCGCAAGTGACCGCTCAACCCTTGCCTACTCCTGCCTTTTTTCAGCAAGCAGCAGTGACTGATAAGGGGCCAGGTAGCCGCTTAGAGGAATCCGGGAAAGCACTTGAAGTGACAGAAAATCCTGATCCGAATGCGCCGATCGATTTATATCGTCCACAAGCTTCTCAAGCAGAGCTCGCTCAGCAACAGCCTGGTGATGGCAATGGAGGATCGCAGGCAAAGCCTGTGCCTCGTGAGCGACCGCGGTTAGCGCCCGAGCTCGTTCGCGGGCCGCTTATGCAATCACGCGGCACCACGCGCCTACGAGGTTCGCTCGCTATTGATGCAACATTTAGTGAATTTGGTGAATACCAGCAGCAGTTCTACGCGGCCTTACAGACAGGCTGGTATCAAGAAATTGAGTTTTATCAGCCGATCGATACGTCAACGAATGTGATCGTGCGCTTTACGATGCAATCTGATGGAGTGATTCGTGATGTGGAGGTGGTTGAGTCGACTGCAAGCGAGATTGCCACAATTATTTGTGAAAGCGCGATTATCAAACGCTCGCCTTATCGAGCATGGACGCGTGAAATGGTTCAAGTCTTTGGTAAAGAGCGCACATTGCAGGTCGCATTTAGGTATCGCTAGGTCGGGCGTATTTAGAATGCCGCGCGAGCTAAGAGGCAGCGGATCACATCGTCGCTTCTACTGTGCTGGAATTGGCTGATTGGATGTCGTCGTTTGTCCAAAACTGACGATCTGGACCTGCAGACCTGATTTCGATTTTTTGTCCAGACAAGGGGTGGAAGAAATAGGGTGTGCCCCAAGTGTCGACGAGTTGATTGCCCTGAATGGCTTCGCTTTCTGGATCGATGAATACGATGCGCAAACGGTTTTTGCCTAAGAGTTGCTCAGTGAATTCAAAGTTTTCAACACCAACAGGGTTTTCTTGATAGGCGAAACGGTAGTGATCAATGAGCTCGTGAATCGTCTCGAGTGCGCGTTTAGGTTCGATGGTTTTACTTAATGAACGACTGGCTTCGATCGATGGATTGTAGAGCACATTGCCATTTTTGAGACGCGTGATTCGTGGATCGGCTGGGTCTGGGGTGTCGTATGGATTTTGTAGTTTCGTCGAGGGTGTCGCCGTCTCAGTTTTTGATGGAGCTGTCGCTTGCTCGATCGTCGTCTCTTCTGATTGGCGAACCTTTCCAAGCTGTGATAGCTGAAAATAAAGATAGAGGGCGACGGCCGCGATGAGGATACCGAAGCCGATTTGTAGTTGAATTTTCATTACAGGAATCCAAGGTTTGCGGCAGGTGCAAACGGGTCGTCGAAGCGGTAGAGGTTTGGGAAGATGGTTTGCATTTCACTACTACCGGCGGGCACACCGAACCAGTTGGCAAGCACGGCTGCAAATTGATCGACGGATGTAGTCGGGATCCAGCGACCGCGCGAGCCGCTTGGCACATCGTCGAGACCTCCGACGGAGAGTTCGGGGTAGGCACCGTAGAATGATCCGCCATTGACTGCGCCGCCGAAAGCGAAGCTGTGTGAGCCCCATGCGTGATCGGTTCCCGCAGTGACTATGTTGGTGCCATTTGGAGTCCAGGTGCGATTGAAGTCGGAGGCTTGGAAAGTAGTAACTTTATCGTAGCTGAAATTAGCGTCTTTGGTAGCGAGTTCTTTCATGCCTGCGTTGAAAGCGCCAATTGCTCGGTCGAGTTGATCGAGTAGCCCCGGAAGGGAACCGTTGATGCTGGCGTGATTGTCAAAGCCGCCGAGATCGACGAAGAAAATTTGGCGATTGTTACCGAGGCATTCACGGCCTGCGATCAGGCGTGCCACTGCTTTGAGTTCATTTGCGATACCACTATCGGCTCCATAAGCGGTAAAAATTGTATCGAAATCGATGCCCAGAGACGATTCGATTTGAATGGCTTGAGTGATAATTTCTTCGTTGGCGCGTGCGCTGCGCACGACTTCGCTGTAGCCCTCTTCGATGATGTGAGCGTGGCTGTATTGCATGATGCGTTCTAGCGCCTTGAGGCGTTGCCCAGTGGAGCCGGTTTGATAGCTGCCATCGGGGTTGAGCGCACTGCCATAGTTGCTGCCAAAGCTGGCAAGACTGATTGCACCGGTAGAGGTGACTGAATATTGATTTACCGAGTTGCCGCCTTGCATGAACTGATTGCCGCCTGCTGCGGTGATCATCATGGATGTTTGGCTATTGGCATTCCAAGTATCGTTGTAGAGATCTGAGACACGCGCACCCCAGCCTGAGGTGTAAGGTTGGTCCGCGATGGAGGACATCCACTGGGTAACTTGGTCGGAGTGTGAGAAGAGTTGCTTGGGTAGGCTGGTCGTGCTGTAGCCGTTTTTATTGGTAGGTTCGGCCAGTGTGCCGACATTGGTGACGAAACTTGCGTCGCCATCGTTGAACATGGCAGCAAGGTTTACCAAACTTGGGTGAAGGCCGTAGGGTTCACCACCTTGTGCGTTAATGGGAATCGTGTTGTCAACGCCTGCCGGATTGTAGGTAGCATTTACAACACCGTTGGCGATGCCCACGGCTCCACGGTCGGAGGCGTAGGCTTCGGCTTGTGAGTTGCCCGCGATAGGAATGATCACGTTGTTCATGTCACAACCGCCACGTAAGAAAATACAGACCAAAGCTTTGTAATCGCTGCCGACGAGCAGTGGGTTTTGCACACTTGCTGCTGCGGAGTTGATCAGGGAGAGTTGCGCGATGGTGTTGACGAGCGGGCCAATAGTCATGGCGCCGCAGGTGCCGGCCTTTAAAAACTGGCGGCGGGAAATATTTTTCAAATCCTTGGGCATGGTGTTATTTCTTAACTTGGTATTCAGGAGTGAAGGTGAGTAAGTAGAGCGCATCCTCCAGCTTATCACGGCGGTTGGCATCATCGCTGGAGCCGTCGTAAGGATCGCCGTAGCCTAGTGTGATTGCATCGATGATTAGCTCGCGTGGGTTTTTGAGGAAGTCATCGAGACCGTGGACATTGGGGTCGTCATTGTCAGATGCGTCATACGGATAGCGCATTTTGAAGAGTCCATTGGTTAGACGCTTATCAAGCTCGTCGACGAGCGCTTCGTCGGCAAACGACTCGCTGCTACGACCGCGAGGGACACGGCGAATTTGTGCACGTGAGCCATTCGACCCGCTGACATACATAAATACGTTGGCAGAGTTGGGTTCGAGCGTCTCGCGGATCATGACGCCGGCTTTGGCCCATTCGTGCGTAACGAGTAGGCTGTCTACTTTGGTGGTAATTTCACCGTCGCCAGTGAGGTGTTGATACGCCTTGTGGCATTCGTCGTTGGTGCTCCAGATGTCGTTGCCTGACGCTGTGATCGTAAATTCGCCGGGGGCGTTCTCAGTGGCGCTTCCGCTAGCGGCGACATTGCCTATCTCGGTGCTATACCATGTGCCTTCGCCACCGGTTATGCTGACACTGCTGAACTCAGCTGTTGTGAGCGTTCCGTCCAGATGACTAGTGACGGCCAAACCAATAAAGACCTCGCTGGCCATGGGCAGAACCTGGGTATCGACTACGGTCCATGTGATGCCGTCTATCGATTCGCTCGTGGTAAAGGTGTCGCCAGTCCGATTGAGTCGCACCCAATGAGGTAACGAAGCGTTGACGGCGCTAGAGCCATAGGTTGAACTCGTGGTGCCGTCGGCAACGGTGGTCAGGCCGGATGTCGGCTTAGTAGCAGGGTAGAAGGTATCTGCCAGTGCTTGGAGCGGTAGTCGTATTCGTTCATTCTGATCGGCCAGGTCTGAGTTGAAGGCTTGCTTTTGTGCATATTCATCGACTGCCATTCCTGTTGGGTTTGTTTGATCATTTCTAGTGGATCCGATTGCGGTAGCGAATTGTCCGCTTGTTGAGCGTGTGATGTTTTCAAAATAATTGATGGCGCGTATGACATCCGGTTCATTTGCGAGTTGTAGTTCGGGGCTCACCAATCCTGCATCTCCAATTGCGCCGCCCGGTGAAAAATCAGGCGTATACCAATTAAATACGGTGGGTTGCCAGAAGACGTCCATTTGCAAGCCTTCTGTGCCGTCGGTTCTGAATGAGGAGAAGACTGCTCGGTAGTTGTGATCCTGGGAATCCTTTTGATCCGTTGGGTAGCCGAAATTTTCCAGATACAAGTTGGGGTTGGTATAATCGCCGATGCCGTCGTATGAGGTGAGACCTCCTTCGTCACGGAGTGGGATGTTTGAATAAACGTCCAGAGCCCGAAGCATTTGCAGGTAACCTTCGAGTGGTGATTTTTTCATGCCAAAGGTGGTGTTATTCAGATCGATGTTACGTGCTTCCGGATCGAGCAAGATCGCCTTGAGTGTTGCTCCAAGATCGCCTTCGGTGTTTTTGAAGACGGTCGCGACACGGTGGAGGTAGTCCTTGGATGGATTGGAAGTCGTGAAGCGTTGGATAAGGCGTAATGAGATAAAACCTGGTGTGCTGACGTGACTGTTGACCATGTCGTAGTCTGGTTGTCCGTCGCCGGGCTTGCCGGCGAGCCAATCAATGGCGTCTTCGATGTCGGCGACACCTTGTTCAGAGAAGTCCAGTAAATGGCTGTTGTCGATAGTGACTCCCGCGAAGGTTTTAGGTCCAAGATTGTGATAGGCTCCAAACATCTTCATCGGATAGAGCTCGGACCGTGAGATCACGTCATTGGCGTCACTTTCAAAGAAATTGTTATTGTCCGGAACGAAAGCTTGGCCACCCCATGTGCGGTCGCCGTTGCCGTTTTCGCGGGTGAGGCTGTAGCTCTGTCCGGTTAAGATCTTGGCGAACTCTCGAATGTCGGCATTGGTATAGCTGGCCTTGGGTAACCCGTTTGCGGTGAGTTTGAGATCACCGTTCGGCCAGATTTCGAATAGGCCGATTGAGAAGAGCTGCATGTTTTCACGAGCCAAATTCTCGTCGGGATAGGTGTCGAACAAGCCGTCGCCATCAAAGTCGATCGGTTTTTGATTCTTTAGGCTGGAGAGCCAGGTGCCCATGAGAGGACTCCAGTTCACAAAGCCAAGCACATCACGGTAGTGGCCAAATGCGTGCGTATTGAGCTGATCCTGATAGTTGCAGGTGGCGATCGGTTCTTCGTAGATATCGCTAAGCGAGTTACTGACGACGACAATCTGCTGTAAGGCAAAGCCCATTTTCTGGCGAAGCTGATCGTTCGCATTCAGCATCATTTGCAGGAAGGTTTCGCGGTTGATCGATCGGTAGCCTCCATCGCTTAGGAGGTTGGGGCCCAGGTTGTCACTGGCGAGTTGATATTGGGTGTTATTAAGTGGGAAGACTTGATCGAGATACCAGTGCTCGGGATTCGAATCACTACGGTCGATTGTTGGCCATGTGGTTGGAAGCACCGGTAGGCCGGTGGTGATGGGTGCCCAACGTGCCGGATCGAATACGCCGGAAATTTTTAAATGCTGGAAGTAGGCAGCCACCATATAGTCGACTAGGTAAGTTTGTGGTGTCGCGACCTCGTCGATTTGTGTGTCGATCCAGTCCGCATACGCAGTGTTTCGGTGATAGTTCGGGTTACTGATGCGCTCTGTAGCAATCGTCTGAAGGAGTGCGTCGACACTTGCATCGGTCGCTCCAAAAGTTGCTTGGTTGAGGAAGCGTCGGATATCCACTTCGAGCAGGTCGCCGGAGAGTTGCGCAAAATCGGTAGAGCCAGGACTATCCGCTGGGGCTGCATCACCCGGGTCTGTAATCGAACCTTCGGAGAGATTGAGGAATGCCCAGATTTCTCCTGCGGGGTTGCCGATTGTATGAATATTTAGGTAGAGTGGTGTTTCACTATTCTGGGCAAAGAGTGAGTCGATAATGGTTTGTTTGGACGCTGCACCACCTGCGGAGGGCACGGCTCCGGAGGATTGTGTCAGATCCCATGGGTAGCCGTCGCCGTCTTCGACGCCATTTGGAACGGCATCACCTGCGAGAACGATTGCGGGGAAATATTGTAGCTGTCCGTTGAATGGCTCGGATCCAGGCTCCGGACCAGAGACGCCACCTGGTTCGTTGGTAATTGGATAGATGATACTGCCTGCGGTGTTGCCCGGGTTGGCCTTATGGACGTGTGAATCCTGTTGTGCGGTAGTTAGGTTTGAATATTCGTTCCAGAAGCGCATTTCGGTGCGTGGGCCGTTAATTGTTGCGGTCAGCGATCCTGCTCCGTTGGTCGCAATCACTGCATTGCCATCTTGGCTGAACGCACCGGTAAAAATGGTGATATTGTCCGGGCTGTCAGGTAGGTCGAAAATTTGAATAGAAGCGCCGTTGATTAAATTGGACGCGGTATAGCTTCCGTCAATTGAGTCCGCGATGCCAATGTTGAGTGTCTCGGGGTATTCATTGATCGCGTCGAGAGTCGCGATCACGGTGAGCACTTTCTCGGTTTCACCGAATTCGAAATGCACACTATCGGTGACGATCGTTCCGTCTTCGTCGATGAGCTGATAGTCCTCCAGCTCAGCCGCTTCGTCGCCGGCGGTTCCAACCATCATACAGCAGATGCCATTACAAATAGTAGTGGTCTCGCCGGTATTGGCCAAGGGGATGATTTCCAACTGGACGGTGAGGGGAGTGAGGACGCCTTCGCGAGTGATGGTGATTTCTCCGTTATCAGGGATTGTATTGGGATAGTTACTCTCCATTGCACAAGCGTCTGAACCGAACAGTTGGATGTCCGGCACCCCTTGAGATGCCGTAATTAAATTGGCAACCGCGGTTGCATCCGGTGTGCCGTTTGTCGTTTCGGAATCAAAGAAGAGCAACTCGTTGTGTGCGGCGAGTGCAAGTTCTTCCCAATCGGGAATGCCGTCACCGTCTTGATCGACTTCTGCAATATTCAGTTCAAAGAAATTGGGGGTGTTGCCGTTGCTGAAGTCGACATAATTGGGAATGAGGAAACCGTTTCCTTGGATTAGGCCGTTGGTGATCTCCCAGTCGTCGAAGATTATATTGGGGGCGCTGGCGTTAACGAGTCGAACACTACTGAATTGATCTACGACGTTAGGACCATCTCGGTAATTAAGCCCTGTAGCTGATCCAATAAGGTTTCCATTTGGATCACTTACATAAATGTCGAAGGTGTCTTTGCTAACAATGTGATCTCCCGTTGGAGTTCTGTATTGGAAGCCGCTCGCAGATAGGGAGGTTACCATTTCGATGCGAAAAGTTTTGTCGAATTCGACATCTATTGTAATATCGCTGCCGCCGGAACCGCCGGCTCTCACTTCAGCAATAGTTCCAGATGACCGGTCTTCTAGATCGATTCGTGGGCCTTCCTGATTGCTGTCGTTTTGATTCATCCAAAACAACGGTGTGTGTTGAGCTCCGGCGCTCATATTAAACAGCCAAGTTACGTAGAGGTGTTCGGTAGTTGGGGTATGGTATATGCGTTCTTGAGACAAAGTTCCGAGGTCAGATGTGACGCGTTCAGCATAGCCGCTCATGTCTAGAGTGCCGGTGACCAGTCCCGCACTGTTGACCCATATCTGACCCGTTTGACCGACGCTGTCATAGTCATGTTCACGCAAGACGCTGTGAGTTTGCGTTTCGCTGTGGAAGTAAAGTTTGTTCAGATCGTCCGAATCAATGAGCTCGATACCGCTCAGTCCAGGGCCAGACCACGCGATTTGCATGTGCTGCTTGGGAATCGCGCCGACATAATTGATGGTGATAAGGTATGGCGTATCTGCGGTGAGTGGGAGTTGTGTGGATCGCTGAGTTGCGTAAGTTTCCCATTCGCCGGGTTGGATGCCGGTTTGCGCAGGGAGCACTTCCGCGATTTTGAAAGGAGACGCCACCGTAGGCGGCAAATTGATAAAGACTTCAGCGGGGCCGCCGGAGCTTAAGTAAAAGGTGTAATTCCCTGACTCGGGCGTATTGACCCAGAATCGTATCTGCGCCCCGTAGCCTGTCGCCAGAAACGCGGGTGCTTCCGGCTTGTTTTGATACATTGTGCCATCGGGAGTTTGTGGGAATGTAGCGAATGCTTTCAGCGTATCGACGGTGTTGGCGGGGAGGTCGGCCCAAAAATCGATTTGAATTGGGCTGTAGGTTTCCGCGAGACCGTCTTTTTGTATGAAGAGTTCCCGAACGGCACCATGTCCCGGCCAGCCCTTGTTGATGGGATCGAATGCACTCAGATCCCGCGAGTGGTTGACGCTATAATGCTTTCCCTGAAGTGTCTGAAATTGCAGATGTATGTCGTCGGGACTGTTTTGAATCACTACGGGCAGTAAGGAAGGGCGGCTTTCGCTGCTGAAAGGATCCGTTCCTGCGATGCATTCTTCAAGGTTGGTAAAGCGGTCGCCATCGTCGTCCGCGTTCGGGATGAGATCGCTGGCGTTGAAACGCTGTTCCCATACATCGCTCAATCCGTTGCTGTTCTCATCGATCGCATGTGCACCACAGCAAATCGATAAGCTGGCTGCTAAAAATAAGTAGAGTGGTCGCTTCATTGGCAAAAGTGGGAGGACCCCCTTGCGAGTGAGGGAGCAAGCGCATGGGGTGCCAAACAGTCTACACGTATTGAAGCGAAATGGGCAGGCCTAAATGACTTAAATGCTTATCCATCGCTGTTTTACATGTTTTATTTACGCTGGGTAGGGAGAAATGATCGTGTTCAAATGGAGGATGGACCTTATTTTGGTCCAAAAACGGACGGATGAATTTTTGATTTCAATGCGCTTTAGCATAAAAAAGGCACCTTTAGGTGCCTTTAGTTTTTGAAATGTTTTTTTAATCCCAGGAGTAAATCATTCTAGAATAGTAGTTGGTATCTAACTTTTCTGGAGCAGCGGGCTGGCTGTTGTATTCATTTTTGACTCCCATGCGTATTTTCCAGTTTTCGCCATTACCGATTGGGATTACGATTCCACTGTCGTGCACGACACGGTAAACCGCAAAGTCGTCAACACTGGGGACGAAGGTCAGATCGTTCTCCATTGAGAAGAAGTCTTTATATTTGTAGGTGTGTGCGAGGCCGAAGTCCAATGTCGCTGAGGATTCGTTCTCAATATTGTCTTCGTATGCGGTGTAGCGATAGCCGATACCGGACCGTGCAACAAGGGTTTGCTGCTCTTTATTGATTATTCGAAAGGACATACCAGCTCCATTGGTGGAGCGCAGATCGATTTGGTCGATGGCATCTTGCTCAAGTTCTGTGCGCACATACCAACCGTAGTGTTCGCTGAAGAAGGACTCATAGGAAACGCCGCCTGCGATGCGATCTTCGGTTTTGTCGCCATTCTTTTCGCGTTGCTCATACTCTCCGAAGAACGCGAGCTCGTCGTTTGGGCTTTTGAGTTTTGCTTCGAATTGTAAGCCAAGGCTAAACTCCTCGGTGTTGCCATCTTTGCCAAGTAGGTCGACGCCGCCACGGAATTTCCACTTGCGGCGCTCTGCTTCTTCTTTTTCGCGTAGGGCAATGATTGCGGGGTCTTCTCCTGCGGTGCTCCAAGAAGCCGAGACGCGTGCCATGTCGGTTTCTAGGACGCCATCTTCAGATTGGATTTTGAGCTTTCCATTGCCTGTCGATTCGACTGGTCCAGCCATCGTTGTGCCGCTTGCCAAGCGAACGAATACGGGGTTCTCGGTATCGAATGAGGCGACTTGTTCCTGTTGGATCTCGAGTTTTCCCGCATAGCTCGTTTCTAGGTGGATCACGCCAGCATCGATCAGTGTAATAGAGCCTGTTAGCCGCGCGCCGTCTTTGGTGGTCACGGTGTCGGCATGTGTGTATGTGCTGGTGATACAGAGGGCGATGCCCAGTGCGAGAAGTGTCTTTTGAACGGTCATGTTGAAATGAGATTCGTAGCTTTCGGGTATGCGTATTGTTGCAAAAAATACGGATTCCCCGTCAGAGGAATCCGTAAGTAGCAAATTGCGAACCGATTACTCGGATTTGATTAAAATTTCCTTCGCGCTCAAGCCTTGCTTGATCATTGGTAAAACGTGTTCGGTGTAGGGCACGATCACTTCGAGGACGTAGGGGCCATCGTGTGCGATCATTTCTTCGATAGCACCTTTGAGGTCTTCACGTTTGACGACTCGCTTGCCTGCCACGCCGAAACCTTCGGAGATCTTTACGAAATCTGGATAGATTGCGTCGAGATTGTCTGGCCCGCCGATATTGTCTTTGTCACAGAGGATGGTTTGTCCGCGAACACTTTCGTAGAGTAAGTCTTCCCACTGAACCACCATGCCAAGGTGTTGGTTGTTTAGGATGATAGTCTTGGCGTTGATCTTTTCGATCTTAGCAGTCGCCAGTTCTTGGATATTCATCATGAAGCAGCCGTCACCATCGATATTGACGACGAGCTTATCAGGAAAAGCGACTTGTGCGCCGATGGCTGCCGGAAGACCGAAGCCCATAGTGCCGAGACCGAGCGAGCTGATGTAAGTGCGTGGCTGACGAAATTTAAAGAACTGTGCGGCCCACATTTGGTGTTGTCCCACACCAGTCGTGATGATCGCATCGCCCTTGGTGACTTCGTAGAGTGCTTCGATCGCCTCTTGTTGGGTGATGTGACCAGTCTTGTCGTAGCTGAATGGATATTCTTTTTTCCATCCTTCGATGGTTGCATTCCATTTGCTGATGTCGGGCTTTTTGAATTTGCCCGCCTTGACGAGCTCCGTCATACGCTTGAGCGCATATTTCACATCCGAGTGAATCGGGTGCTGCACGCGCTTGTTTTTGTTGTGCTCGGAAACATCGATGTCGATATGGACGATTTCTGCATCCGGAGCGAATTTGGAAACAAGTCCGGTGATACGGTCGTCGAAACGAGCCCCTGCGCAAACAAGGATGTCGCTGTCGCAGACAGCCCAGTTGCCAGCAACCGTGCCGTGCATGCCGAACCAGTAGAGTGATTGTGGGTGCTCCGCATCAAATGCGCCAAGGCCCATGAGTGTCGAGGCAACAGGTAGGCCTGTGACTTCGGCAAATTCACGTAGTTCAAGGTGTGCATCCGCAGAAATGATACCGCCACCGATATAGAGCACTGGACGCTCTGCACCGCTAATCAAATCGAGCACTTCGAGGAGTTCTTCGTCGCTTGCTTCAGGCTTAGTGGATTCGATTTTGTAGCCTGGGATATCGATCTCGGCTGGGAAAGTGGGCGCGTAGATGGCTTGTTGCACATCCTTAGGGATGTCGATCACAACAGGGCCAGGGCGGCCAGTGGTTGCAATGTGAAAGGCTTCTTTAACGACGCGTGGAAGGTCTTCCTTGTCCAATACGAGGAAGCTGTGCTTCACGATCGGTAAGGTCATGCCAAAGAAGTCGGTTTCCTGAAAAGCAGTTTTTCCAATAAACTGTTGATAGACTTGACCTGTGATCGCGATGAGCGGGATGCTATCCATGTAAGCATCTGCAATACAGGTCACGAGATTTGTCGCTCCAGGGCCAGAAGTGGCCATGCAGACACTGGCTTCACCCTTAGCGCGGGCATAGCCGTGAGCCATAAAGCCACCGCCTTGTTCGAACCGAGGAAGGATGGTGCGGATCTTTTCACTCTTAGTGAGCGCTTGGTGCAACTCCATAGACGCACCACCCGGATAGGCAAAGACCACATCCACACCCTCGCGCTCTAGAGAGGCGACCAAGACATCTGCACCCTTCATTTCGGGTCCAATTTCGTCCTGCTTAGGGAAGTCGATAGCTGTATCGGTTTTCATTATGATGTGGTTGTTTTACGTTGTGTTCTAGGAGCGAGCCGAAGCGCTCGCGTGAAAGGGCAAGGAAGAAGACAGTAAATTGGCATCAAATCAAGCTCGTAAGACGATTCTAAGGTTGCAGGCACATTCTTTCAGTTTTTTTCTCCGAATTCGCAGGGTAAATCGCGCTTTTCTGCAGGGAATCGCTATGTGGCCGCACTTTTGTCTTTTCGAGCTTCGGGAAATAGCGGAATCTCAATCAGTCATGTTGGTGGCCCGCATCAGATTCAGTTTTTGCCTCTGTCTGCTTAGTCTGAGTATCTTTGACTTGACTTCATTAGTTCTGAATACATATTTATTAAATAATATAAACACAAATTCCTAAGACAGGGTTTAACGCCTACCTTAGCCTCGAAAAACAAATACATGAAAAAAACGATACTACTCCTCGTGACCATGCTAGCGGCCGCTCAGGTTGCGTCCGCACAGGTCAACGCGTTCGCTTTTGAATTTGATACGCCTGGCGTTGATGAAGACTGGCAGCATAATGGTGCTATCAACGGTGGTGGTAGTGATATAACTGGACCTACAGCAGTTACTGTAGCTGGAACAGGTGAAGGGGTTCTTACTGGCCAGCAACTGCCTGGCAATGGAGACTTGAGAGTCCTTTACAATCCTGACCTTACTCTAGATACGGGAGCGTTTAGTTCATGGAACAGCATTGAGATTCGCTTTCGTCAGTTAGACGGGCTGGCTGGTTCCCCACAAACTTTGACTGGGGCTACTGGCGGTATGCACCTAGGTATAAATACTGCAGCGATATCTGTTGATGGCAGCGCTTTCACAGAGGAGGTTCCATCCGACCCCGAGTTTTGGTATACAGCTACTTTAGATATTACAGGTTTGGGCACCGCTGATATCACTCAGATTCGGATTGATCCAATCGTATCTACCACACAGAATTACGAGCTTGATTACGTTCGTGTCACTGCGATAGCAGTCCCAGAGCCAGGCACATTTGCACTCATTTCAGGTGCATTGGCACTTGGCTTCATTATGGTTCGCCGCCGTAGATAATTGCGCGATTGAATTAATATAACAGCTTTTTAAGGCGTGAACTTCGGTTCACGCCTTTTTTTGTTCATTGTGATTAGTCGTGGAATGCATGATGTATATCGATTCTAAAAATGGTTGCCCTATCCCGTGTATAGGGCACCGCGAGTGGGTGCGACTCGCGCCGCAGGGAAGTTCTAGGCTCCATAGATCCGATGCGCCGCAAGACGCGCTACACAATACCGATCAATCATTTTTTGAATCTGTATTAGAACCTCAGATTGACGTGTATTCACGTTCATGAACGGTTCACTTATCTTTTTAGGTGGGACTCCCACCATCTTGTCGAAGGTGAACTACATTGATTGCCTTATACCGTTTCTAGTATTGTTTGATGCGGTAGCGCAGGCGTGTCTCACGCCGCACGAAAGTTTGTGGTGCCTTGTAAGTGTCGATGCGCACCGAGGACGGTGCTGCGCTACCCTGTAATAGGGCCGATTAATCATTTTTCAAAACGGTATTAGAGCCTTGCCGCTTGTGATCATCTTCTGGGGCCCCTTGGGCTTCGTATGTGTTTCCCGCAGTATTAATATCTGAAATTCTCTTTAAACTCCTTTGAGCAGTCCTGAGCTGTCTCCGAAACGTGGCACGTGCACACCAGCTTTGTCGAGCATCGTGCAGTAGAGGTTACACATTGGCTCGTCATTATATTTGATGTGGCGATTTCCTTCAACGGCACCACCGGCGAGGATGACCGGCAGGTTGTTGTGCTTGTGGCGGTTGCCGTCGCTGATGGCGCCACCGTAAACAATCATGCAGCTGTCGGCGAGACTTTGCCCAGAGCCATCGGGGGTATTTGTGAGCTTTTCGAGGAAGCGTGCGAAGGCTTGTAAATAAAACTCGTCGATCGCCTTGAGTTGTTCGACCTTTGCCTGGTCGCCTTTGTGGTGTGAGAGCTGGTGATGCCTGGCGCTGATATTTAACTCCGGAAAGCTTCGACCTGAGCCATCGTTGGCTTGTAGGAAGGTAATCACCAGGGTGGAATCGGTTTGAAAGGCCAACAACATGAGATCATACATGGTGTCCAAGTATTCGCTGTAGCTTGCGGGTATGCCATCGGGCAGCTTGAAGTCTTCGGGGACTTCGTTTGGATTAAAGACCTTGGTTTGTAGGCGTTTTTCAACCGTGCGTAAAGAGGTGTAGTAGGCTTCCAGTTGCTCGCGATCTTCCGAACTGATTTTGCGATTCAGGCGCGCGGTATCGCCGCGCAGAGAGTCGAGCACGCTTTGTTGTTGCTTCATACGGTGCTCCATGAATGCAAGTTCGTGTGGATCTCTGGCGCCGAAGAGTTGTTTGAAAATTTGCCTTGGGTTGACCTGTGGTGGTAAGGGTGTGCGCTCATCTTGCCACGAAATATTGTAGGCGTAGGCGCAGCTATAGCCGCTGTCGCAGACGCCACTCGTGCGTTTTTTGGATGCAGAAAGTTCGAGTGAACGGAAGCGACTCCCTGCGCTCAAGTGATCGGCTGCGACTTGATCGAAAGAGCGCCCGAGGTGGATGTCTTTGCCGCCAGTTTTCTTAGCTTGGGCACCAGTTAGAAAGGTTGCGTTTGCGCGTGCGTGATCACCATCCACGCTGTTTCAGTTTTTGGATGGCGGGAGGCGGTGTGAAAGCAGGGCATAGTTATGGGGAAACGTGTCCTTTTGGTTACAATGCCATTAAAGATACCATGCATGTGCACGATTTTCATGCGACATTACTACATTTGCTAGGAATCGATCACGAACAGCTGATCTATAAGTTTCAGGGACGTCGTTTCCGCCTTACCGATGTGCACGGGCATGTGGCTAAGGGTATACTCGCTTAGAGTTATATTTTTCGCCGGTTTGTTTAGCGGGGTCTTGGGTCAACGACAGTCGGCGGAAATTCAAAAAGATCGGCTTGTTTAATCAGGCGGCAAAACTCTTTTTTTGTCGCGGACTTATGTTTGCCGTCACCAGTGCGAGGGTCGCTCATTTCTTTGTAGCCCACAGCGAGGCGCTCGAGTTCGACGATACGCAAGTAGAGCGGTTTCCCCGCGTTGCTATGCACGTCGGGATGGGTCTTCCAGATTTGTCCTTGTTGGAGTTTCATCTATTTACGCAATCGCTTAAGCGCTGGCTTGGCAAGTGGGCTGTCGGAAAATTTTCTAGGCTCGGATATGTAGTCGTCCGAGCGCCGAGCATCTCAATCGATCACCTTCAGTTCGATCATCGGGAGTTCCCATACGGGCTCCTCTATTCTAGGGGTCTTTAATTTGGTCGTCCATTCGCGGGTGAGACGGCCGAGGTTCTTTTGCTCAGGTTCGCTCCACCCGCTCTTGGTGATTTCAAAGACCTGAAAGTCGGCACCGCCTTCGGGGGGGCGAGTTACCAGGTAATAGGCCTCGGTTTCTCCATTTGGGCTGTAAGGTATGAGGACCGCGGGGTTGCGTTCAAATGCGAGTTCGAGAATCTTGCGTCCATCACGACGAGCAGTGTCTCGGGCGAACTTCTTGTCATCACGCGCGTCGCGGCGACTGCACCAAATGAGCTCGTGTGCAAGGCCTTTACGGCCCAGTTCGTTGGTGAGGACTAGGAAGTTACCTATAAAAGTGGGGAGCTTTTCTTTGATTTTTTGTATATATTCTTCTGAGGCTACCGGAGCTTTCATTGGTGGGTCGATGAAGACAGCGCCACCTCCCTGTTGAGCGACTTCCGCATAGGTCTTGGTAAATACATGGCCCCATGGGTTGTGGAATGTCATCTCTTCGCGTCGGTCATCGTAGCCGATGATGACACAGCCATGCCCCGAATCTCCAAAGACGCCTGGTTTAAAGGAAATATAGATGGGACCTGTCGTAAAAAGCGTCTTACGAATCAGAGGCAGCGCTTCTTCATAAAAAGTAGTTGCGTTCCAATTTTTCAGTGTGCCATTAAACCCGAGCTTTTCCATCGCGAGTAGCATGTCGCTGGGGTAGGTGCCTTGGTTGCCAATAGAGCCTGCGGATGAGAGTTTTGCGACTTCGTCTTGGTCGGTTTCGAGACCGTGAAAGCCGGCGATCATCGTCGCAGAGGCGGGCACACAGAAATTGCCCTTTTGTGTGACCATGGGCACATCTTTAAGGACGAACTTGTTTGGTAGCTCTACGTCGGCTGGCTTTGAAGATGCTTCTTCAAGGTGTACCTTTATCCAAGAGTTATCCTTTTCGGATAGGCGTGCCCATGCGATCGTAAACTCAACGCCATCCTCTCTTTTGAGCTCGATCGTTTCAGCCTGAGCATCGATTGCGAGAACGCTTGCACTGAGGACTCTGCCGTCACTGCTTGTCCAATCTCGATTGACTTGTTCGGCGCTGAGTGGTGTGAACTGCAGTGCGAAACAGGTTAGCGCTGCATGTATGTAGTGTCTGCGTGAATACAGATATGTGAGGGGCATGCGGAGCAGCTTAAGGTGCTAGGGTCGCTACGTTGTTGCGTAGTTGAAAGGTTCTGGCGAGTGTTTGCTCAAACACACGAGGGTCGCCGTGATGACTGACCCAGTTGAGGTGTTTTTGAGCGGCTTCGAATTGTTCGTCATGCTTCAACTTAAGCCCGATGTATGTGTGTGCCTCTGTTTCTTGGGCGCTATCCATTACATAACTGATCAAAGATGTTTGATCAATCGTGCCACTTAGGTAGTCAACTATCGGAGCAGGCCATTGATTCACGGGCCGGTTTTTCTGCGCGTAAATGAGCGTTCGTTGTGCGGCTTGAGTATCCCCGATTTCTAGGTATGAAAAATAAGCAATCAGCAAGGGGTAGATCGAGTTTTCACCTTTACGACCATACATTAGTGTTGCGGTTTTTGCGGTGGCCGCGGCTTCATCAAATTCACCTCGACACATAAATGTCCATGCGAGGGATTCGTAGTAGAAACCATTGACTGGCTGGTCAGCAGTGGCTTGTTCAAACGAATTGAGTGCTTCATCAAAATCACCAAGGTTGAAAGCCGCTAGGCCGCGACCACTCCATGCGTCGATGTGACGTGGATGCTGTTGAATGATGCTGTCGTAAGAGTGAAATGCTTCTTCGTGGTTGAGCTGCCCCGCATAGATCATTGCTTTTCCGAGGAGGGCGGAGAGTTCTTGCGCATTGGTCTCGAGTGCTTTATCGAATGCTTCAAGGGCAACTTCAGCATTGCCCGCTTGAAGTTGGACATAGCCTTCAGTGATGAATGGGTTGTCACTAATGTAAGTTGGCTCGGATTGAGCAGGGAGAGAAGTCGCGCTCAGGAGTACTGAGGCACTTATTATGGATAGGCGCTTAGTGATCTTTAAGCACATAGTGCGTATCGAACTGGACTCGATTGTTAGCATACATTAAAACATGAGCATCCATCACGCGGGGCACAATGTCAATTTGTGGCGCATTTTTTGACTAAGATGTTACATTCTCAGATTGAGTGATCGAGGACTATCAAGTCTCACTCAACTGACAGAGGAGGCGCGTTTTGTGCATGCAGAACGTGTAGTTGTGGATTGAAACAATGGCGGTGGCCTGCATGCTTCGGCCAGAATGATTATTGAATCTCAAGAACTTCCACCAATTGGCACCAATGCAATCGCCCTGATCTGCGCAGAGCGTAAAGAGTGCGTGATTATCGACGCACCTGCTGAAGCGTATCGCTGGGCGACTCAGTTGGCCGAGCAGCATGCATGCGAGATTGTCGCGTTGATATTAACTCATGGGCATTGGGATCACATCTTAGATGGGCATGCTTTTGCCAAAGCAGGGATTCCGACCTATGGGCATAAAGCAGATACTGAAATGTTTGAGGCACCATCAAGAATGTCGAGCTATGCCATACCTGGCCTAGAGATGTTGCCCGTGCCGATTACTCATTGGATTGAAGGTGGCGATACGCTGGAGCTGCTTGGCACGTCGATGGAGATCCGCCATGTGCCGGGTCATTGCCCCGGTAATGTGCTCGTGTATCTCGAAAGGGAAGAGGCGGCGGTTGTTGGCGATGTTATCTTTGCTGGGAGTGTTGGACGCTATGACTTACCTGGTGGTGATTTCGAGGTGCTGAAGCAGTCGATTCAATCACAGGTCTACACATTGCCCGATCAGACGACAATTTACCCAGGGCATGGTGGAACGACCAGTGTGATCCAGGAAAAAGCGAGCAACCCATTTGTGCGTGGATGAGTGAGACCGCGCAGATTCATGAGCCATTCATGCGCCATGCGTTAGAGCTGGCGAAGTGCGCGTGGGGTCGCACGCATCCAAATCCAATGGTGGGCGCGGTGATCGTCGAAGCAGGCGAGATTGTCGCTGAAGGCTGGCATCATGCAGCTGGCGAGGCACATGCCGAAGTGGAAGCCTTCAGAGCACTCGGGCGTGCGCCAAAAGCAAATGCAACTATGTATGTGACTCTAGAGCCATGTAGCACCTGCGGTCGCACGGGAGCGTGCACCGATGCGATTATTGAGTCTGGTATACGCCGCGTTGTGATTGGTGCAATCGATCCAAACCCTGCGCATGCGGGGAAGGGCATCGGGTTGCTTCGTGCCGCAGGTATCGAGGTGCTTGAGGGGATCCTAGCGGAAGAATGCACCGACTTGAATTTGATTTTCAATCATTGGATAGTGAAGGGCAGTCCATTTGTCGCTGCGAAGATGGCAGTCACACTCGATGGGAAATTTGCCGCCGCTTCAGGGCATTCTCAATGGGTGACCAGTGACCTTGCGCGTGAAGATTCGATGCGCTGGCGACGCTATTTTCCCGCCATCGCGGTGGGGGCTGATACGGTGCTTTGCGACGACCCCAGTCTCACTAGTCGGATCGGAGGCGAAGTAAGCTGCCCAAGGCGATTTGTCTTTGATCGTTATCTTAGGATCGCAGGAGGTAAGACTTTGCCGAAGTTGTTTACCGACGAATTTAAAGCGCAAACGGTGGTGCTCTGTGCCGCCACGGCCTGCCAGATGTTGAAGCAGAAATTGCTCGATCTTGGCATCTGTGTCTGGGTGTTACCCATTGGTTCAGATGGGCATTTGGATTGGCAAGTCTTTCGCGAGCGTTGTGCCGCGGAGGGCATCATCGGCCTATATATTGAAACGGGTCCCAGACTCGCCACGGCATTGCTTGAGAAACGAAAACTGGATTACCTATACATGTATCAAGCGCCTAAATTTATGAGCGATTGCGCGGCTGTGGGAATCGGGAGCCCGCGTCATACCAATTCCATGAGTGAGGCGATTAGACTTTCCGGAGTGCAACGAGCTATTTTGGGCGAAGACAGCCTGATACGCGGCCACCTTTAAACAACTATGTCAGACTACCAATTAATTATCGCCACGGGCAACGCCCATAAGGTTGAAGAGTTCGAGCAACTCCTTTCAGGGATCAATTTTGAGATCTGCTCCGCCAAAATTTACGGTGGTATGCCAGATGTTGACGAGGATGGAGACAGCTTTGTCGCCAACGCGCAGATTAAGGCAGAAGCCCTTCGCGCCATCGCCCCGCAAGGAGCTTGGGTCATGGCCGACGACTCAGGGCTCGAAGTTGACGCTCTGGATGGCGCGCCCGGAGTCTATTCCGCCCGTTATGCCGGCTTAGATGCTACCGATGAGACGAATGTCGCCAAGTTGCTTGAGGCACTCCTTGATGTGCCTGAAGAACAGCGGACTGCTCGCTTTCGCTGTGTGCTTTGCGTGATCGATGAATTTGGACTGGTATCGCACTACGATGGCACCTGCGAAGGGATTATAGCCAAGCGCCCTAAAGGCGACAGCGGCTTCGGTTACGACCCTGTTTTCATCCCAGTAGGGCACAATCAAACCTTTGGTCAGCTAGGTGATGTTGTGAAGGGGCAGTTAAGCCACAGAGCTAAAGCAGCAGGGTGGTTAAAAAGCACATTAGCCGAGATATAATTTTTTTCAGACAAACTATTGACAAGGGGCGCGGAGATTCACTTTATACGCGCTTCCTTATTGGTCCGCTGACCACTAAAGAAACACAAATTTATTGCTCGGTAGCTCAGCGGTAGAGCAGGTGACTGTTAATCACTTGGTCGCTGGTTCGATCCCAGCCCGAGCAGCCATTATTAAGCCCTAGGTCTCAACGACTTAGGGCTTTTTCGTGTTTGGCTTTCTAGGTGAAAAAAGTTTCAAGTGGACTAGATTTGGACTAATCTGCTCCTTTTCTGCACTAGATGCTTCGTGACCCCTTCACTTATACGATCAGTTCAGTGTTGATGCGCCTTGACGGCCTTTTCTCAATTTCCGACCTTCGTGCGCTTGAATAAACAAGTCCAGATATTTTTAGTGGTTTTGGCGGGTTGGATGAACCGTAAACAGCAGAAGGTGATCGAGTATCTTCTGGAGGAGAACCAAATATTGAAACAGCAGTTCGAATCGACTGGTAAGAAGCTCCGTTTGGACAATCATCAGCGCCGTAATCTGGCTAAGCGAGGCAAGGCAATGGGGTGGGCTCAGTTGCAGAAATACGCGACTTTGGTTCGACCGGAAACAATCCTCGGATGGCACCGGAAGTTAATAGCCCTCAAATATACTGGTAAGCGCGTGGTGAAAACCGACCGACAAGAACGCATGGAGGTAATAAGAGAGCTCTGTGTCAAATTTGCTGAGGAGAATATGGGGTGGGGCTATGGCCGTATCCAAGGGGCTCTGTCAAATCTCGGCTACAAAGTGAGTATGACGACCGTCGGTAACATTCTGCGAGCAAAGGGAATCATTCCTTCACCTGAGCGAGGAAAGCAGTCCAATTGGAAGACATTCGTGCGTTCTCATATGGACGTTATGTCTGTCGCAGATTTTTTCACAGTCGAGGTGTGGACACTGCGCGGGCTGGTTCGTTACCACGTATTCTTTGTTATGAACTTGGCGAAGCGTCAGGTTGAGATTGTTCACATCGGCTGTCAGCTCAATGGTGCGGTGATGTCGCAACTGGCCCGCAACATGACTGACAGTTATGATGGCTGCCTAAAGGCCGCTCGATTCTTCGTCTGCGATCACGATCCGCTCTACACCAAGGAGTTTCGTCAAATACTGACGAATGCCGGGGTCGAAGTCATCCAAACGAGGGTGGGGTGTCCGCAGCAAAACGGCTATGCCGAGAGTTTTGTATCAGCCATCAAGCGCGAGTGCATTGACCACATGATCTTCTTCAGTGAGAAGTCACTCCGTAAAGCTGTCGGGCAGTATATTGAGCATTTTCATCAAGAACGGAATCACCAGGGGCTCGATAATTTGATCCCATTCCCCAATAGCCCACAAGTTCAGTCTCAAAGCGGACTGATCGTAAAAAGTGAACGGCGGGCGGTGCGCAAGCGCGTCCGGCTAGGAGGGCTCTTAAACTATTATCATCATGAAGAAAAGGAGGTGGGGGAGGCCGCTTAAAATTTAATCAAATATTTCGGAAACGGCACTCGAAGTTATCTTATGGGAGTCTATTACGATCATCCGGTGATCGAAATGATCGTAATCGTGCAGGATTTTTCAGCCTTTTGGCTGGGTCTCGTGTGACTGGAGTGACTCGTTTTCGATCAAAGTGATCGTAATAGAAAATGCTAATATCGCTTGAATCCCTTTATTTAGCGGGTTCCAGAGGTGTTAACCACTTTGCTCTGATTACGATCAGTTCGCTTTTTCAATAGTGATTGGCCAGCCACCGTTTCATTGCTGGGGATGCTGTGGCCCTTGGTCGCTGGCTGTTAGAGCATCGGCTCAGGGCCCATCGAGAGTATATAGGGATTCGCAGTCGTTTCGAGAAAGGCTAAACCAAAGGTCAGGATATAGAGCGCAATGATGAAGAGATTAAAATTGGCACCTGCGGCCGCAGGAATAGAGAGCAGCGCTCCAAGCGCATATAAGGCAAGTCCAACAATAATACCCTTTTTATAAGAAAAACGACGGATGAAGATCGCAGCAGGCAATGCTATTGTAGCGTAACCTCCATAGAATGCCATCTGCACCCAAGTGCTTTGTGCGTTTGTAATAACGAAAACATCCTTGAAGACAGCAACCAGTGGATTAGTCACATCATTCGCAAATCCCCATAGAGAAAACAGCGTGGTGACTAGGATGAAAGACAGAATAAACTGCTTCGGGATGACGGGGATTTTTTGATCGTGGGCCATATCGACTTATTGGGATTAGTGTATCTTTTAGGTGAAGGTCGACGGTGGCAGCTAGTGTCGTTCAGGAAACAGGATACAATACCGAAAAAGTGAGTTGATTCCTAGTGATATTCCTGACTAGATATGGATATTATTGAACACTTTATCCTCCCTGTATGATATGGAATTCTCATCTTTAGAACTATCTCCCCGGATTCGAAAAGGGCGGTATGCTAACTTTTCGAGGTCTGCTGACTCAGAGAACAGGCTTTTCATGGTTGGCTACGAGGAATGTGCGCCTGACTATATTATTGAACGAAGTGAGTTCCCGTTTTGGACTTTGGAATTAATCGCCGGCGGGCATGGTTTTTATCAACAAGGTAAAACGACTCGGCGGCTGCGGCATGGTTCCGTTTTTACCTACGGGCCTGGCGTGCCGCAGCATTTTGGAAATGAGCCGGAGCGTCCTTTCCGGAAATACTTTATGGCTAGTGAGGGGGCCGAGTTCCCTGCCACGTGGCATTGTGCCGGATTACGTCCAGGGGAGATGCTGACACTGGGGGCGGCGGGATCGCTCGTTTCGATTTTTGATCAAATGCTGGACGAGGGGCAGCAGAATGATGCGCAGACGGCGCAAGTCGTTTCGGGGCTGCAAGAGGTTTTGCTCGCGTTGATCGTGCGGCATCAAGGCACTGCGAGCGGTGAGAAGTCGGGTTCGCGTAAGACTTACGATCTGGCTATGGATATTTTGCAGCGCGATTACCGCAGCTTACATTCTCTGGCTGATTTAGCGGAACGCTCCGGCTATACTGGTGAGTATCTTTGTCGGATTTTTAAAAAGTATCACGGTGATTCGCCTTATCAGGTGTTGTTGCATCGCAAGATGAGTGAGGCCTGGTTACTCTTGCGCGCCGGTCAATTGCAAGTAGGGGCAGTGGCTCAAGAGATTGGTTACGACGACCAATTGCACTTTTCCCGAGTCTTTCGAAAGGTGATGGGCTGCTCACCAAGTTCCGTGCAAGCGCGTTCCTAGTGGGCGTAGTGGCTAGAAATTCATCCTCGTCGAAATTCGTGAAAAACTGCTCAATTAGTGTGGGTGAGTGCAGTCTGATTGCGTCAAAATTCCCTATTGTTCATCCGAAGCGAAGTTTCTGGCCTGCGAGCTACGGATGAACGCAGCAAATACCAAATTTTCGCTGATACCAGCCTAGGCTGAAGCTCCGACAAATGGGAATGTTTGTCGGATAGAATGATGTTATGGGGAAGGGCAGCTTAGGCTGCCTGGCGGTGGTAGAAGTTGAGCAGTCCACCTAGCCGGGATTTCTTTGCGACATGTCCGTTGTCGTATTCGTTCTCTGTAATCGCTGGTTTCGGGAATGGAATGTCGTTGCCGAGCCCCTGGTGGTTTCGTTCCATATGGTAGTGCTTCAAATACTCGTTGCGTGTTCGTCGTAAAGACGCCTCACCGACCAAGATCAAATGATTGAGACAGTCGTGTTTAATGGATCGAACGAAACGTTCTGCGAATGCATTGAGATTTGGAGAGCGAGGAGGGAGTTTCAGCGCCTCGATATTCACGCCGGCAAAGACTTTGCCGAAGTCTTCAGTGAAATATGTGCCTCGATCATGTATGAGGTAACCTTTTCGATCCAAACCATGAATTGGTCCATCAAAGCCAGTCAGTTCACGGGCGGTTTGCTCGCACCATAGGCCCGTTGGATTCTCGGTAATGCCTCCTAATATGACCTTTCTTGATTTCAGGTGAACGAAAAACAGGACGTAGAACGTTGTTAGTCGAAGGCCGCACCAAACTTCGACGGTGAAAAAGTCGCAAGCCCAGATGACGTCCTTGTGCTGTGCGATAAATTCCGCCCATGTTTTTCGTTTTCCTCTCTGTGGTGCCGGATCTATGCCGTTTCGCAGGAGGATTTGGCGTATGGTCTCTTTGCAGATGGAATGTCCCAGTCCATTGAGCCTGCCGGAGATGTTGAGTGCGCCAGCTCGGGGATTCTCCTTAGCAATACTTAGTACCAGATCTTCGACTACTTCTGGTTTTCGGGGGCGTCCGGGATATTTTCGTTTCTTCGAGCCATCGAATTTTCTAGCAATCAGCTTTCTGTGCCACCTATAGAGTGTGTCAGGCGTCACAATCGTGGCATATTGCTCGATGGCTTTACCTAGCATCTTCGCCTTCTCGGCTAAGTTTTTGCGTTGAGCGTCAGTGAAGCGGATACGCTTGCTTATTTGGCCGTTGAGGATGCGGATTTCCTCTTGCTGGTAGTCAATGGCATCCAAGAGCTCCTGATTTACCTGATCAGTAATTAGTGCCAGAAGTTTGCCGAGTAGTATTCTGCCTTTCACCTGAGGAAATTGCCCCTAATGTAGATTCTATTCAACCTCAGTATTGAAGCAGTGGGTGGATTTCTAGCCATTATGTGATTAGCCAGCCACGGTTATTGAGCGTTCGCTTGTTGTTCGATGGTTTGGAGGGAGGCGAGGATGTCGTTAAAGTCGGGCGGTTCGGACATGAAGAAGTCGCGCATGGCGGTATAGTCGGCTGCGAGTTCTTGTAGGCGGGAGCCTTGAGGCATGACTATTAGGCCGCCAGTGTAGGCGGATTCGTAGTCGACTTCGGCTTGTGTGTAGAAGAAGGCTTTGTGCTTGGCGACGCGCTCTAGGAGCTCGGGTTCAGCGAGGGCTTCTTGGCCGATGCCAGATTGCATGAGTTGATGCAGGTCGTAAGCATGGCGAGCGAGTCGCGGCGGCATGGTCTCGTCGGCAGGGCGGATGGATTCGGCATGCAGGATGGTGGCCTTCTCCCAGAAGGTTCGGCGAGCGGCTAAGACTTTGACGGGTGTTTGTGGTTGATCGAAAAGCTGCGGGTAATGCTCGGCAATGTAGGGCTGAACGTCGCGCTCCTCGGCGGGTTCATGCTCGGCGCGTGCGCTTAATTCGATTTGGACGTAAGGACGAGCGTAGCGGAGTTGCTGATTCTGAGAGAGTGCCTTGGGGTAGGCAAAGTGCAGGATGTGGAAATCTTTTTTGACCTCACTGAGTTTCAGCGTCCAATCGAAACCTTGCAGCTTGTCTAAGAGTCGAGCGTTTAGCTCGGGAATCAAAGTCGTTTCGATAAAGAGGCGTGCGGCTCGGTAGAGCGTCTTAATTCGGTTGTCTCGCTGGCTCTTGGAGAGTTCGGCTAATGCGTCTTCGATTTCAACGCCGAAAGCGGAGGCGTGGATGGAGAGATCGATGTCCTCAGAAAAACGCTCGATGATGCCGTAGCATTTGCTCAGTGATGTGCCGCCTTTGAAAATGAGGTGGTTTTTAACGCATTCGAGTTTGAAGAGTTCGCGTAGGAGGTAGCAGACCCAGAAGTCTTTTTCCACTGGGGTGGGGTGGAGCTGCATGCGAGTCGCGGTTTCCTTAATCGCTTCGGCTCGGGTGCTTTCGGGCTGGGCGAGAAACTTATCCATTGTCGCAGTCCTTGCAGATATCGCGGATCATAGGGTGCATCCATGCGGGGGCTTCGCGCAGGTCGTTCAATACCTTGCCCTTTTGCTCGCGGGTAAGGTTCTGTCGGAGTGTTTGTATCTGCTGTTCGGTGATATGCGCCTCCTTGATGTCCCTCAGTGCTTCAAAGACGAGCCCGCTGATCTTGCCAGCCAATTGCATGCGCTTGGGGCTGGCTTTGCGTAGCTCGATGGTTTGGTTGCCGATTTGTGCTTTCTTGCTGATGCCGTCGCTCAGGTAGACGACTTTCATTGGCACTTGTTCGCTGAGTTGAAGCAGGTTGGCGGCGTAGGCACCTGTGGGTTGCAAGCGGATGCCCTCACGCCCGGCCATGGCGGTGGCGACTTTATCCAGATCGGGGCTGAGTTCGCCCAAAACGGGGTTGATACGAGGATATTCGTAGAGTCCACGGGCAATGCGGCGAAGCTTGCCGTTTTGGACGAGGCGGGAGAGGGCTTTGTCCACTCCATCGCGGCTGCCTAGATCGAGGAAAAATTTCTGCGTGGAAATATGCCCCCTCCCTCTGCCATAAAATCGGCTTAGTATCTTTTCTTCAAGGGTTTGCATGTTAATTATTGCTTTCGATTGGTCAGAAAAACTACCCTATATTTCTGACTAAGCAAGAGCGGATTTGATCAAGCGGGCATCGAGCCGTTAAATTCGTCTAGTAACCACACGGGCCAACCATAGCACGGCGTGGGTTGCGGTGCCAATACTGAGCGCATTGATCAGCTTTTGATTCGCTATCGCTCAGGGCTTTGGTGCAAAGCGCGTCCAGCTAGGCGGGCTATTAAACTACTATCATCATGAAGAGAAGGAGGTGGAAGCAGCGGCGTAAAAACTGAACCAAATATCTCTTAAAACGGCGCTAAAAAGACATCCGAATCTACTGTGATTGGGTTGATTACGATCATTCGTTGATCGAAATGATCGTAATCGTGCAAGATTTTCAGGCCTTTTGCCTAAGTCTTGTGTAATTGGAGTCACTCGTTTTCGATTAAAATGATCGTAATTGAAAATGCTAAGATCGCTCGAATCCCTTTAACAAAGGGCTCTGGGGCTCTTAACCACTTTTCGACAATTACGATCAGTTCGCTTTTTCAATAGTGATTGGCCAGCCATTATTAAAGCCCTTCGAGAAATCGGAGGGCCTTATCTATATCTAATGTTCTACGTCTACATACTCGAAAATAGCCAAAGGAAGCTCTACATCGGGCAAACTGAGGATTTAGAGCGTCGCTTAGATCAGCATAATTCACCCGAAGGGAAGGAGCATCTCGGTAAATACACCCATCGGAATGGTCCCCGGTCTCTAATCGGTTCATAGTCTTTTGAAACTCGTTCAGAGGTGATGCAGCGAGAGAAACAGCTCAAGTCATGGAAATCCCCAAAGAAAGTTCGAGCACTCTTTGAAGCTTAGGGGTAGAGTCCCGACCCTGTCGGGATTAATCACTTGGTCGAGTCGCAGATCCCGACTTGTCGGGAGTGGTCGCCTTCGGTGGCACTAAGTGAACAATCCCAGCTCTTCTGTCTGCCCCGACTTGCCGGGTGGCTTTTTTGCGAAGTCTGAAGTCTGCCCGTCCGCCGTAGTCGTTGGCCCAAGAAGGTGGCAGCTTTTTTTGTGAAAGTGGAAACATAGCTACCTATTTCATAAAAAAAAGGCCTTCCGTATTGGAAGACCTTTGAGTGAAGAGTGGCGGAGTTTGTTATTGTTTCAGTTCGCCAAAGCCGCCGGGTAGTGTTTCGAGCATCTGCTTGAGCTCGGCTTTTATTTCAGCCAATTTCGCGGCGTATTCTGGATTAGAGGCGAGGTTCTTCTGTTCGCGAGGATCTTGTGATAAGTTGTAGAGCTGATCACGGTCGATTTCTTGAATAGTTGTTCAGAAACTTTGTGAGTTCGCTGCTGAGTTCGGCAGCGATTGCGGCGTAGGCAGATTCGTCGGCGAGGTTGCGTGTTTCGCGTGGGGCGTGTTTGTTGTCGTATAGTTCGACTTCGATTGGCGCGGTATGGCAGTGTTGTCATGTTGACGCAGGCAGAGGCGCACCTTGGCGTGAATGATCCAGCGAAGCTTTAACCGTATCTGCGGACTGCTAAATTCTCTTGATGTTAAATTGCCCGCGGTTTCCAGTGGCTTTATTCAACTTTGTTTTACTCAATACACTTATGAAAATTAAATTTCTGATTGGAATGGGCTTCGCCGCTACCGCGCTGACGCTCTGCGCTCAAAACGCTATCGAAGATACGCGAAGCACGCTCGAGCAATGGGTCGAGACCGAGCAAATTATCTCGAAGGCGAAGAGCGACTGGGTGCTGGAAAAAGCCATTCTTGAGGACAGTGAAAAGTTGCTGGCAAGTGAGTTGGAACGCCTCAACGCGGCACTCGAAGAGCTCGATGCGACCGCCACAGCCGCCGACGAGGAACGCACCGAGCTAGCTGCCGAAAAGGAGCGCTTGGGCGAGGCTGCAAGTGTCGTCGAAGCCAATATTGGGGAACTGGAAACGCAGTTGAAGGCAATTGTCAAAACGCTCCCCACGCCACTCGTCGATAAGATCAAACCACTGATCCGTCGCTTACCCGAAGATCCAAGTAAGACCAAGCTGAGCCTCGGCGAACGTGTGCAGAGCATCGTCGGCATCCTTAGCCAAGCAGATAAATTTAATGGCACCATCACGCAGACTAGCGAGTCGCGGGATGTTGGCGACGGTCGTTTGATCGAAGTCCGCACCCTTTATTGGGGCTTGGGTGGTGCATTCTATGTCGACTCTGCAGGCAAGTACGCCGGAGTGGGCTATCCGGGGGTAGATGGTTGGGAGTGGCCTAAGGTCGACGGTGCAAGTGCACAAATCAAACGCCTCCTTGATGTCTATGAAGGCTCCGAAGATATCCAATTCGTGCCCGTGCCCGCTCGTATTAAATAATGCCCGACCCAGACTTTCCTATGCAGACTTTTAAACGAATCACTCTTATTGCGGCTCTTGCTGCGCTTTCTCTTAGCGCATACGGTCAGAGCTTCAATACGGCTGCCGAAAAGGCCGGCGCCGACCTCAAAGCATCGCTGGCTGAACTGGCTCAAGTGCGCTCGGCAATTACCGCTGAAAAAATTCCACTAATGACTTCGGTCTCGAGTCTCGAAGACGAAGTGATCCGCAAGAAAGAGGAACTCGACCGCTTGCGTCGCCTGCGTGACAATAGTGATCTCGGGCTGAATCGCTTGCGTGAGCAAGTCGACTCCATGGAGGAGCAAAATGAGTATGCTGCGGGCTTGCTCGATGAGTTTGTTCGATCATTTGAAACGCGTATTGATTATAGCGAGACGCAGCTCTACGCGCAAGCGACCGAAGACGCTCGCCTAGCATTAGACGATGTCGACATGGCTCAATCTCAACGTTTTGAAAAGCAGCTTGATGTGATCGGTGTCGCGCTCGACCGGCTAGAGCAACTTTCTGGCGGCTACACCTTCGAAGGTCGTGGCCTCGCTCCGAACGGTGATATCGAAGAGGGCACTTATGCTGTATTTGGTCCTACTGTGTATTTTGCATCCAAGCAGTCCGAGCTCACCGGTTTGACGTATAATAAGCTCAACGCCGCAGTGGCTGCGATTGCGAATCCAGGGGCGGAGCATACCAATGGTATTCGTGAATTCGTCGAGGCGGGCGAGGGGAGTATTCCTGCCGATGCCACACTTGGCAAAGCGATGAAGATGGTCGAAGGCAATGACTCGATCGCTGAACACCTCGCCAAGGGGGGCAGTGTTGGTGTGGTTATTATCGGCCTCGGCCTTATTTGTTTATTACTTGGCCTCTTTAAGTTCGTCGAAGTTTCGAAGTTTAAAGCGCCCAAACCTGAAGCCTTGCAAACTGTACTCGGAAACATTCAGTCAGGGGATGTTTCCAACGCTAAAACGGTCGCCGCTATGGACAGCACCGGCTTACTCACTGCTGGGATCGAAAATGTCGATCAACGTCGCGGCACTTTGGAAGAAATTCTCTACGAACGCATCCTCGCGGTGCGCCCGCGCTTAGAACGCTTCTTGCCTTTCATTGCCTTGACTGCGGCTGCCGCTCCTTTGCTCGGTTTGCTGGGAACCGTGACTGGAATGATTAAGACTTTTAATCTAATCACGATCTTTGGGACGGGCGATGCCAAGAGCCTTTCATCGGGTATTTCCGAAGCCTTAGTCACGACTGAGCTTGGTCTCATCGTCGCGATTCCTGCCCTAATCATTCACGGTCTACTGGCACGTATGGCACGCCAAAAGTTAGGTGAGATGGAGCAGTCTGCGGTTGGCTTTGTTAACGGTGTCTCCACTAAAGAAGGCTAACAACAATGGTTGATCAAATCATAGGCATCTGGTTAAGCGGCGGGTGGGTCATGATCCCCCTGGCGCTATTGGCTGTCTTGATCTACGCGATCGGCTTGCAGTTGCTTCTTTATCTGCGAAAGGGCAATATGGAGCTCGGCCACGAAAGTGAATGGCTGGTTTGGATTCAAGAGCCAGCTAAGGCAAAGGGCCGTGCTGGCGAGATCATCCGCTACACGCAAGAGGGGGTTACAGCCTCGAAGCAGGTGCGTAATCGCTTTGAGGAAATTCGTCTCGATCTGATCAATACTGTGGAGCGCCGACTTATTTTTCTGACTACGCTGGTGGCTTCTGCACCGCTTATGGGGCTGCTCGGCACGGTTATTGGTATGCTCGGCACCTTTGCCGCGATCTCGATGGGGGGCGGAGCTGAAACCGCTGCAATGGTTGCCGAAGGCATTTCGGAAGCGCTCATCACCACACAGACAGGTCTTTTCATCGCTCTGCCTGGAATCTTTTTAACGCTCATCATCCGCCGGCGCAAACATGCCGTCGAAGCGGCTCTTGCTCGTATCGAATCCCTCAGCCTCACGACATTGGATTTGGAATAGAACTCAGTTTTCCTAACTCCGAACTCCTAGCTTTAAACTTCTTTTAGCCATGCGCCGAAACCTTACTTCCGACGAACGCGACGATGTAGAGATCAACCTCTCTCCGATGATCGATATGGTCTTCATCTTGCTCATCTTCTTTATTGTCACCACGGTGTTTGTCGAAGAGACAGGCGTAGAGGTGAACAAGCCTGAAGCGGCAGCTGCTATTCAACTAGAAAAAAATAGCATCCTGATCGCCGTCACTGCAGACAACAAAGTCATCTATGGTGGTCGCGACATTGGCGTGGCTGGTGTGTCTCCGATTGTTAAGCGACTCACTTTGCAGGAAGATATCCCGGTTATTATTCAAGCTGATGCTGGCGCCAATCACGGCATTTTCGCCCGTGTCTATGGCGAAGCCAAACTCGCTGGTGCGAAATCGATTAACTTCTCAACCAAGCGTTAAAAAAATACAAAGTATCCGCTTTCAGCGTTTCACTAAATGTCACCTGCCTACCATAGCTCCAATAAGAAGCATTCATCCGTTCTCGGTGTGGCGATGGGCATAGCGGTCAGTGCTTTGATCTTTTCGGGCATTCCGCTCACGCAGATATTCACTGAATACAACAAAAATTCCGAAGACATTCAAGCGATCGAGGTCGCACCACCACCTCCTCCACCTCCGCTTGAAGAGCCACCGCCACCGCCCCCGCCTCAAGAAGAGACGCCTTTACCAGAGTTTGAGCCACCGCCACCGCCGATCTCTTTAGAGCAACTCGACATTGCGCTTGAGGCTGGCACTGGCGAAGCCTTGGCTGGTGACTTTGTGATGCCCAATCTGACGATCAGCAAAGATGAGCTCGGTGGGCTGGATATTTTCGACATCAACGACCTCGATAAAAAACCACGCTCGGTGAAGCAAGTGCCGCCGACCTATCCAATCGATGCTACGCGCCGTGGGCTTAGTGGCTACGCTAATGCACAGTTCGTTATCGATACCCGTGGCAACGTGGTTCAAGCCAAGATAACTAGTTCTAGTGATCCAATTTTTGAAAAACCTACGATCAACGCACTTCGTCAGTGGAAGTTTACGCCCGGTGAAAAGGGCGGTAAGATCGTGACGACTCGTGCGGAAACGCGCATCCCTTATACCATTCAATAACCCGCGTATACATTTATGAAAACTATCCTACGCCTTGTCATCGGCCTCACTCTATGCGGAACACTTACGCATGGGCAATCGGCGCTTCAAAACCCAGCTTCAAGTATGTGGAACGACGCCAACTTCGTTAAAACCTTTACGGCCAGCTACGGTGTGCTCGCGCAGTATGAGCCAGAGATCAGCGATGCCGAGAAGGATGCCCTGCGAAGCCTGCTCAACGTGATCAAGAATAACCCTCGCGGGGCGATCTCTGCATTGGAGCAGCAGATCAAACCCAATAGTAGTGCTGCCTTTAACTTCATCCTAGGTAACCTTTACTTTCAAGAGGGCAACTTAAACAAAGCAGCTCAGTCCTACCGCAAGGCGGTGCGCAAATACCCAAACTTTCGTCGTGCGCACAAGAATCTAGGTCTCGTCCTCGTCCAAAATGGTCAGTTGAAGGCTGCCATTCCCGCGCTCTCTAAAGCACTCGAACTCGGCGATGTCGATGGCCGCTCTTACGGCCTGCTTGGCTACAGCTACTTGACAGAACAACTCTACTATCCAGCCGAGGCCGCTTATCGCCAAGCGATTCTGATGCAACCTCAAGTTCGCGATTGGAAACTGGGGCTCGCTCGTTGCCTCGTGGAGACGGAAGATTTCAAAGGTGCCGTCGCGTTGTTTGATACCTTAATCAAACAAGAACCAGATAATGCCGACTTTTGGCTGCTTCAAGCCAATGCCTATATCGGTCTTGAGGAGACGCTCGCCGCTGCTCAAAATATCGAAGTTGTTCGCCGAATGGGGAAGGGGGGCGTCACCTCGCTGACGATGCTGGGCGATATATACATGAATAACCAACATCCCGAGCTCGCACTGAGCGCCTATCTCGACGCACTTAAACACTCTGAGAAGCAAAGTCCACGTTCGCTCATACGCGCCGCCAAGCTCTTTACCCAGACAGGCAGTCCGCAACAAGCGAAAACACTGATTGCACAATTACGCACTCAGGTCGCGAACCTTTCCCAAGAGGACGACCTTTCGCTACTCACGCTCGAGGCCAAAATTGCTCGTGCTGAGGGTGATGACAGTAAGGCCTACGAAACTTTAAACCAGATCGTCGAGCGCGATGCGCTTAATGGCGAAGCCCTGATCGAACTCGGCAACTACTACGCCGAACAGGATGATCTAGAGCGCGCCGTCAACCGCTACGAACAAGCCCAGATGATCGCCGAGTATGAACGCCCCGCACTCATTGCTCACTCGCAAGCATTGATCCGCAACAAGAACTACAAAGAAGCTATCGTCCTTCTGCGTCGCGCACAAGGGCTAGAAGACGAACGCTTCCTCGCGGACTACATCGAACGCATCGAACGCGCTGCACGCTAAAGTTTTTAACGCCGGATTTGGGCGGATCGGGTTTATCTTGATCGATGTCACTCTCTTTAACGGTTGATCGCCTCGGAACAGTAAAGTGTCCTAGTGAATACCAACGCGCGATTTTATCTGGTAAACGATTCACCGCGAATGACACTATCTTAGTAGAGATTGCAGTCAAAGCTGGAGGGTTGCGCTCCGTCGCAACCGCAGAGCTTAAGCGGCTGTATCGAATAAGATAGATACCGCGTACATGTAGTCGCCCAGTCAACGGATACGGCACGGCGCTTTGCAAGCAACTGTCTCAGATACACACTGTAGCAACGGCGCACAGTCGCCGTTTGACGTATTCTCGGAGCAGCACTTCGATCACCAGATGATCGCGTCGACAGAGCGACGCGGCTACATCTTAAAAAAAAACGTCCGAATCATATAGTTTGAGAGCCTTTGCGTCGCTTCCGTAGTGAGTGGTTCAACACCTTAGGTGAGTGCCATTCGAGTTGAGCTATTCATCACGTTCCTTTTCGTTTATTCATACAAAGCACTCAGAGTCATGAGCTTTAAATATCAAAGATTGGCGCTTCTATTTCGAATCTGACCCGCCAATTGGGCACCCTTTCATATGGACGTAAGTTAATGTAAAAGAGCGTTTGAATAAACATTCCCTAAGCCGACTGCTGAATCTAGGTTCAAAGTAGTCCGTATACTGTCAGATAAAGTCAGTGTTTGGTAGAACACCGATCAAAATCACATCCTAACGGATCCAAAGGCGCAGACGGGCGTTGAAATCTAGGCCGACGTCTGATAGAATCCTAGATACTTATGCTTACTCAAAACAACAGTATCGTGCGCACTTGTTTATCGCTAGTCTTCTATCTGACCGGTTCCCTAGGTTTACTTGCTGATGAGCGGCCAAATGTGATTGTTGTTTTCACCGATGATCATGGCTGGGCGGATTTGGGGATTCACGGCGTGCGCGAGGATATTCAGACGCCTCATTTAGATGCGATGGCGCGTGATGGCGTGGTTTTTACCTCTGGTTATATCACGGCTCCGCAGTGCATTCCTTCTAGGGCCGGCATCATTTCAGGGAGTTATCAACAGAGTTTTGGTGTGGATGATAATCGTTTTTCTCCGATGCCAGAAGCCGTGCTGACCGTTCCTGAACGTCTACAAAAGGCAGGCTACACTACAGGTATGGTGGGTAAATGGCATCTTGATCCCAACGTCGCTTCTGAAGAATGGCTGGCGGGCAATACTTACCAAGGCAAGTCGATGCCTCCGCAAAACGAGCGCCGCATCCCGCTTGAAGATTTGCTGCCATTCAAGACTGGAAGTCAGGGTTTCGATGAATTTTTTGAAGGTTATATTTATAATTATTGGGCGAATTTTGATGTCGACGGAGATTCTCTGAAACCTACAGGGCAGCACGTGCGCACAGAAGAAGTGGATCGGCTGGATATTCAGACTGAGGCAGCGATGGCCTTTATCGACCGTAATCATGGTGATCCTTTCTTTCTTTATCTTTCGTATTTCGCGCCGCACGTGCCACTAGAGTCGACGGAGAAGTATTTAAGTCGTTTTTCCGGAGAGATGCCTGAGCGCCGCCGTTATGCATTGGCAATGATTGCCGCGATAGATGATGGTGTCGGTCGCATCCGTGAGCAGCTCCGAGAGTTCGGTGAGTTGGACAATACTCTAATTTTCTTCATAGGTGATAATGGTGCGCCACTGAAATTCACCATGGAAGATCTTCCATTAAGTTTCAAAGGCGGCGCTTGGGACGGCTCGATGAACACTCCTCTGAATGGTGAAAAGGGGATGTTAGCCGAAGGCGGTATTCGTGTTCCATATATTTTGTCTTGGCCGAAGCGGGTTGCCCCGGGGCAGGTATTGGATGTTCCAGTGAGTTCGTTGGATGTTGGCACGACCGTTGTCGAACTGGCGGGGCTTCCGCACGATGAAGCGCTACATGGTGAAAACATCTTGGACTTAATGGAGGACCCGGTGGCTGCGAATCAACGTCCAATCTTTTGGCGGTTTTGGGGACAAGCGGCGATTCGTCTAGGTGACTGGAAATATTTGAGAGCGGGCGACCATGAGTTTCTCTTCAATTTGACGGATGATATTGCTGAGCAAAACAATTTGATCGCCACTAGAGTGGAGAAGGCAAATGAACTTCGCGCCCTTTGGGCGCGGTGGAATGCGCCACTCCAGCGTCCATTTCAGGGCGCGACTGGTGTTCTCAACGATCAAGAACAGAGGTTCTATTCGTTCTACTTTGGAGTCGACACCGGTTTGGAAGTGAAAGCAAAGCACGTCTCAAAAGTCGACGATTGGATCGCTCGCAACGCCACGCTTCGAACGGATGATCAAGGGCTCTACTTGAGTGATTTTCATCGCAAAGCATCGAAGGCGTTTATCACAGTGAACCATCTCTCGATCGGGCTGGAGGCGATGCTGCGTCTGCACTTAAGCGCGAGTGAAGCAGGCGTCGGTCGGGTCGAGATCCGCTATCGATCGGAGTCGCTATTCGCTCCAGACAGTTATGTAGATTTTGATTTGCCTGCTGGCGAGAACACGGTCGCGGTAACACTTCCCATTAAGCCTGGGCAGATACTGGAGCATCTGCGTCTTGTGCTGCCTTATGCACAGCAATCTATACGCATTCGCTCGATCGATATCTTCTCAGATGGAAGCGTTCTCCATCTTTGGGAATTTTAAACTCAAACGCTGCAAATACGTTTTGAGACAAGGTGAAAGCTTTCAACGTGAGTGCTCGCTTACACTTATACCATTTCGACTATTGTTTGATCCGGTAGCGCAGGCGTGTCTCACGCCGCACGAAAGTTTGTTGCGTCTCGCAAGTGTCGATGCGCACCGGGGACGGTGCTGCGCTACCCTGTAAGTGAGCCGATCCATCTTTTTTGAAAAGCTATCAATCGAGTTTGAGTTGGAAGTCGTCGAAAAGTGCAGTTGCTGAAGACCAAGTCGTCATGCCGAAAGAGCTGCCTGCGGGGATGCTTTCACCTAAGTTAAAATCTGTGGCGACGTAGTAGTCGCTTCCGTCAGGATTAAGGATGCGTAAATCAACAAGTGGGCTACCTGCTTGGCCACTCACTTTGACGGTGAAGTAATCAGTAGGCGCAGTCGAGTGACCGTTCGGGTAGTTGGCAAGATTCTCTACATTGATGATCCAGCTGGATGTCGTGGTGCCATTGTTACTGATTTTGCGCAGACGGACGTCTTTGTTTAAGCCGCCACTTGTGGATCGACCGTCCGCGAGCAAAAACTGCCAAAAGCGATATTCACCATCTGCTTCTTCTTCGATGCCAAAGGCGATACCCGCACCGACACCAGGGTTTGTGAAGCCGACTTGTATGCTGACGGTAAATGTTTGGCTTGTTGCTAAATCGACGGATTGATATTCAGCCATAGGGTTGCTTCCTCCCGGCGCACTGACGCGATTTGAGCTGATTACGAAATCGGCTGAAGAGCTACCAAAGATCCGTGTCGCCCAATTGGCTGTTGTATTCAAATCACCATTACTCGCTGTGAAAGGATCAATGATTGTTGTTGCGGTTCCAGGAAGTGGAGTGTGGCGCACTGTGCGACGAGTGATTTCGGCAGGGTCGCTGTTGTAGTCATCCGTATGCATGCGCCAGCTTTCGAGCTCATTAAGGAGATGGGCTTTGATAGTATCGTAGCTCGGATCATTCGCTAGATTGACTGTGCACCAAAGGTCGGCATCCAGATCGTAGAGTTCTTCTTCGGGCAGATCGCCTTCGACGAGTTGACGAAGAAGCTCGCGCTGTGGTGTATTCGTGGCAGCCACAGTCGCATCGTAGCTGCGATTATACCATGGGCCTGCGCTCGTGAATTGATCTGCATTCAGTGCCTGACCGGGTGCCGCAAGGGTGGCTCCGGATACTTGGCGAATATTTTGGACGTAATAGTATCGGCCATTAGTCACAGCACGGGCGTCGTATTTCTCATGGGTAGCGGTGAGAATGGTGTCTCGGTTCGCAAAGCCAGAATCACCTGCTAGAATAGGCAGCAATGATTTACCTTTCAGAGAGGGCATTTGCGGGATACCTGCAAAGTCAAGGAAGGTGGGCATGAGGTCGAGGTGGCTGACTGGAGCCGAAATCGTGCGCTTACCCATCACGACGGGGCCATCGATAAGTAGGGGCACGTGTAGTCCGTAAATGCTCTGTTTGACTCGGGCGAGTCCGTTGCCGTGATCACTGGTGTAAACGATGAGTGTTTCGCCGTCGATGCCGTTGGCTACGAGGGCCGCTTGAGCCGCCGCATAGTGTCCATCGATGATCTCGATAGCTCCGTAGTAGTCGGCGAAGTCTTGGCGCACGCCAGGCACATCAGGGAAGCTGGCTGGCACCACGATGTTATTTGGATCGACATTCGTGACACCGCCATCGCCGATCAGGCCGCCGCTAGGGTTCCATACATCATTATCGATGGCAATATTGCGAAAAGGCAGGTGCGGTGCCGCGACGTTCAGACATAAGAAAAAAGGACGGTCGCCGGCATTGATCACAGTTTGGTTGACGTAAGACGTGACGTCACTGGGAACCCGTGGATACGAAACGCCTGCCCCATAACCTTTGTCGTATTGAAATTTACGAATGGGTTGCACGTGTGTTTTTGACGATATAGCGGTATACCAGCCGCGGTCGTTGAACACTTCTATTAATGTGGGTAAGTCCTCGTGCACGCCGCCTCGAGTCAGATCGGAGGGATCTCCTACTAGTGGGAAATTGGTGCCATAATTCGAAACATTTCGATGTGCGCTGTTTTCGTGAGGATAGGTGCCGGTAAAGAGCGCCATCTTACTCGGGCTACAGACAGGAGAGAGGGCGAAGGCGCGAGTGAAATTCACGCCAGTTGTGGCGAGTGTATCAATGTTGGGCGTGTCGAGACCAACGGTGCCTAGCACGCCAAGGTCGGGGCTCTGATCTTCAGTGAGAAAAAAGAGAATGTTGCGGACCGGCTCTACCGGTGATGTGCCTAGGGCGAACTCGGTGCCGTCGTCGACGGCGTCTCGGTCGAAGTTTGTGGAGGTATCGATATGGGAGAGGCTTGTATAAGCGTCCGTGTCGCTTGCGAGTAGACACCATTGCTCCCAGTCGTCGGGTAGGGTATCGTTATCACTATCTGTCCATGCGAGCGGATCGAGGCCGAGTGTGAACTCGATATCGTCGGGCACTTTATCGCCATCGGTATCCCAAAGCGTGGGATCGGTGCCAAGTTCGTGCTCTTCGCGGTTGGTGAGGGCATCGGTATCCGAGTTGAGCGAGCGCTCGACTTGGAGGCGATAGAATGTCTTGTTGCCAGTGCTTTCTGTGTGGGAGTTGTTATCGTCTTTGCCGACGTAGCTGCTGGCTTCGCGCTGCCAATCATCTAGGTCGCTGCTCTTCCAGATTCGGTAGCGAAGGCCGAGCGATTGGCTCCAGTTGAAGCTGAGCTCGGTTGAGTCGACCGTGAACTCTTCGAGGCGTAGTCGTGAGTTGCCATCGTTCGGATTGTTCCAAGCAAGCCCTTCACTTTGGTTGTTATCACCATCGCCGTCATCGTCGGCTAAGAGGTTTGCGGCAGCAGCTGGGTAGAGTGACTCCCATACGTCGCTTATGCCGTTACCGTTTTGGTCGAGTGCAAAGGCGTTGGCGCTGAATCCGCAAAGAAGGCAGATTTTTGTGAGCTGACGTAGCGGTGAGTTATTGTGGTGCATGGGCTCTGTAAGATGGGTGATACTTTTTCGAAAAAGATGGATCGGTTCACTTACAAGGTAGCGCGGCATCGTCCCCGGTGCGCATCGACGCTTGCGAGGCGCAACAAACCTTCGTGCGGCGTGAGACAGGTCTGCGCTACTGGATCAAACAATACTAGAAATGGTATGATGCTGTTTTCCTAAATGGTTCATCTTAAGCTCCTATACCCCGAAACAGAGTTTCGAGGCCACGAATCAAGCCAGTATTTAGATCAATGACTCTTCGGATCAGTATGAGTTACGTCAATTGTGGTGAAGGCATGAACCTCTAGCGTAGATGGTTTGTTCTCCCTCAGGGTAATAAAAAGCCCGCCGTGCGAACACGACGGGCTTGAAAAATTAAAACTGCAAAAGTCTTATCGACGGCGGCGAAGCATCACGCTGCTGAGGGCGAAAAGGCCGCCAATGAGTGCGTATGCGGAAGGTTCTGGGACTACAGTGTTATCTGAAAGACGAATATAATCGACTTCAAAAATGTTATCTTGAGTTTGAGAGTTACTGTTTGCTGACGCACCACCGATTGGGTCGAGTCGTAGGTTAACAATGTTCGCAGAACCCAAACTGCTGATGTCTACGGTTACCAAGAAGAAGCCACTTCCTTCATCAGTTGCGCTGAAGGAACCAGCTGCGCTGATGGTTTGCCCTGCAGCACTTACAGCGAGTCCTATAGGGTTGAATGCGCTGACTACGGTGCTACCAGGCGCTTCTTCCGTTTCACGAACTAAGAATTCCAGTGTCGTCCATGTCCCTGTGGTCGAAGCGTTGAGCCCAGTGAAAGTTAGCTGAGGATCATTTGTGCTTGCTGTGCCTGTAAGAAAGCCGCCAGAGGTCGTTAAACCGCTTATGTTGTTTGCGACGCTCCATCCTTCTGTATCTGCGTCAGCATTGAAGTTGAACTCAGAGATTACCGCTGCACTGGCCACTTGCACGGCTAGGAGTGAAGATAAGAGGTAGGTTAATTTTTTCATGTTAAATATTGTGGTCTTTGGATAGAGTAAATATTAGGAAATGATTCTTAGTAACTTTGTCAACCCTGGAGGTAGTATTGGTTAATGTTAAGGCATATGACTGGCAGTTATCACTGAATTTTGTTTGTAATCTAGTTTTTGCGAGTCAGTTGAGGGCACAATTGCCTTTTTAACTAAAAGTTATCAAAACTCGGTTTAATGCGCATAGGGAGCGGGAGCGTTTTGGATTAAAGTGCTAGGGTTTGTCATCATTTGCCGGCGATTTATGCATCTAATGGCTGATTCTGCTGGGCAATATTCATGTTTACATGGGGCTGAATAACTCCGCGAGTGCTCGAATACTCGCGAAAATGACAGCGCGTTTCACTCTAGTGCTTAATTACGATAATAATGATTTTGCAGGATGATCTCAGTAATCGACAAAAGCAAAAAAAAAGCCCGTCGTGCGAACACGACGGGCTTGAAAAATTAAAACTGCAGAAGTCTTATCGACGGCGGCGAACCATCACCCATGAGAGAGCGAGGAAACCGCCGATGAGTGCGTATGCAGAAGGCTCTGGGACTACAGTGCCCTCGAGGCGAATTGCAGCAACTTGGAAGTTGTCGTTAAGTGCATCGTCAGCAGCTGCATCGTAGAAAAGGAAACGAAGTTCTCCAGTGCCTCCTGTATTCCAGGCAACTGTTGAATCAGTCGCAGTTAGGCCTGCGTCTGAAAGATCGATGCTGTAAGTTGAGAGTGGGTTTGCTCCACTTTGAGTAGAGATAAGCTCGGCACCCACGATTTGAGCTGTGCCGCCTGTATCACGATATCCGAATTGGAAGGTTGCATCCGCTTCATTATTCGCACGGATCACAACCTGAGCGGATGTGATGGTGTAAGTGAAGCCAGTTGCGGCTAAACCAAGATCCAGATCGAATCTTGAGGTAGACCCAAAGGTGGATGTGTTAATTAAGTTAGCATTTGTTGCGGCTGTGCCAGTTCCGTCGTAGTTCCAGCTGTTGATTGCAGAGATGGCATTCACAGCGTCATCAAAAGTAACTGCATTGTTAATGATACTGAATTGGCTATCATTGCTTGCGTAAGTAGAGACTGCGCCAGAGCCGTCAAGGTCGAACTCTACAAGTGTGACAGCGCTTGCTGTGTATGTCATTGCAACTACAAGAGCTACTGTGATGAGTTGTGTTTTCATGTTAGTGTACGGTGTGGGTTGAGATAAATATGGTCAATAAGAAAAGATTCTTTGCAATTTTGTCAACTCATATGGTCGAAATAATTAATCGTGTGGTAAATGATTAATTGTTCTAATCAAGTTGCGTTTTTGATTAAGTTTTTTGCGAGACCGTTGGGGGCACGATTGGCTTTAAAAAAGAAGCTATCAAGACGGAGTTTTAAGCGTCTAGCGGAGCTTTATACGTCTGAAGTGCTTGGCTTAAAAAAAAAGAGAAGCCCGTCGTGTAAACACGACGGGCTTCAACCCTTTTACCCCTAAAAGTAAGTTCGTGACGGTATCCATACGCCATTTAAATAGCTATACAGTTACCGATTCGTGTGCATTTGAAAGACATGAACGACGAACTACGCTTATAGAAATTGGTTAATTTTATGTATCATGCAAGTATAAAAAATAATATTTAATTATTTTACTGTAATTGGCTCGGTTCATTAAATGTAAAATTAGCTCCTCTTTAATGATCGGGCAAAATAATCTCTGGGTTCATTGAGTCAGGGCTTTAATTGAGCCGATCTTAGATCATTTCCAGTATTGTTTGATCTGGTAGCGCAGGCGTGTCTTGAATGACACTACTTGAAGAGACTTTTTGCCGAACGGTCGCCTCGGCGAGGCGACCCCACCTTTTGTAAAGTCCGGAGACATGCTAAAGGTAGCGCAGGCGTGTCTCACGCCGCACGAAAGTTTGTGGTGCCTCGCAAGCGTCGATGCGCACCGGGGACGGTGCTGCGCTACCCTGTAAGTGAGCCGATCCATTATTTTTGGAACGAATAGAAAAAGTTACTAGCCGCTTTGTGGCCAGTATCAGTGGGTGACTGGAGCGCGTTTGTTGAATGTAGTGAGATTACAAATTTTTTGTTTGTTTCTATTTGAACTTGAGGAAAGTCTGGCGATTGCAGCCATAATAACGCCTTTGCCTGTGCAGAAAAAAAACTCTAACAAAAAAATTGCAATTGCCGCCATGAGCTTCGGCACGCGTGCTCAGCTCGGAGCAATCCAGCACGGTTCAAATGAGCTGGGGTGGACAGTTCGCTGCTTTGTCAGTGCAGGAGGGCACTACGAGCGGATGTTTGCTTGGAAGCCAGACGGTGTCTTCATCAATATTGATGACGCCGAAGAGTCCGCACCGGTGCATCGCTTGTGTGTGGAGAGAGGAATACCAGTCGTCAACTCGACTTGGGATTGTGTGAGTCGTCCTTCAGTGCCTTCTGTTGCATTTAATTCGATCCAGATCGGGCAGTCTGCAGCTGAATATTTTCGTGAGTTAGGCTTAGCGAGTTTCGCATTTGTGGGGCACCCTGAATTTTTATACTCCCGCCTACGCTTACAAAGCTTTGCGGAGTCTTTGGAAGCGTCTGGGGCAACGGTAAACGTGCTGCATGATGCGGAGGTCTTTGATGAGTCGATTCATGGACCGCAATATGAATTGAGTAAAGAAACGCTCATCGTAGATTGGTTGAATAGCTTGGAGGAGGGGACTGGCATCTTTTTCGCAAACGATCGCCAGGCTTTCATTATTGGGGAAATTGCGCTTCACCATGGGATTGTATTGCAGGGGCGATTCCCGATGCTGGGCGTCGATAATGATCCATTTCTGTGTGAGGTGATGCATCCGAAGTTGTCCTCCATTCCCGTTTCGTTTGAAGGTCTTGGGATTACGGCATTAGAAATGTTGAAAGACCATTTTCAAGGGCAGCTGGATCCGAACGAGCTACGTGTGCTGGAGCCACTTCCGATCATTTTTCGCGAATCGACAGAGGTTCAAATCTCCGCGGACTCACTGGTCCAAAAAGCGATGGCTTACATCGAAGCAAACTTGGAAAAAGACTGTAGAGTGGTCGATGTCGCTAAGCATTTAGGTGTATCATTACCGACCTTACATCGCAAATTTAACGATCACCGAGGGCATACTCCATACGATGAGATCCAGAATCGACGTTTTCGTCAGGCTGAGCGAATTCTGAGGGAAACGCAGATGTCGATCGACCAGGTGTCCATTGATTGTGGCTTTAAAAGCCGGGCTAGATTTAGCAATGCCTTTAAAGAGCGTTATGAAATGACTCCCAGTGAGTTTCGCCAGTCCTACAGTAGCAACAATGTTACATTAAAACGATAGCGGGCACTCGGGTCAGGGCCATGATGCCGATGCGAAAAAGGGTGGATCGGCTCACTTACAAGGTAGCGCAGCACCGTCCCCGGTGCGCATCGACGCTTGCGAGACAGCACAGACTTTCGTGCGGCGTGAGACAGGCTGAATTGCACTGCTCTTAAGAGAATTTTTTGGTGGGGTCGCCTCGCCGAGGCGACCCCACCTCTGATAAGGGCTGAAAACAACATCCAGTGCCATTCGAGACACACCTGCGCTACTGGATCAAACAATACTAGAAATGGTATGATACGCTTTCGGACAAATCGAATTTTGGCTTCTTGGACGCTTACCGTTTCTCCGCAGTAGAGAGCAAATTTCGCAGTGCACTTGAGAAAGAAAGGATTCTTATTAGCTTGAAAGTTTGGCTATCAGAAGCATTTTCCTGCCAAGATGCTCCGTAGTCATTGGTTTTCAATACGCTATGGTGTCGATTCTACGCTCCGACTCATGTTTACCCATTTACTAAGATCTCTGCTGCTTTTGAGCATCACGCTGTCGACCGCTCGTGCGATTACCTATCACACTGATATGACGGACGCGGATGCGCGTGCATTGGGCGCTTTACCACAATTTCAGAGCGGTGTTCAAATTTCGCTGGGAGGGACCGTCTGTAGTGGCTCCATGTTAAATTCTGAGTGGGCAATTTTCGCGGGCCACTGCTTTAATTTTGTCGATGGCACTCAAGTCACGGTTCGTTATATAGAAGACGGAGTTATCGTCGCTACGATGGGCGGCACCGCTTATGTTTTCGACAACGAGTCGCCAAGTGCCACAAGCTCTGGTGATACGGTCGCTTTGATTAAACTGGATAGTCCTCTCGTCGTCGCAGATAAGTGGGTGGCACCTTACGAGCAATTCGACGAAGTTGGACAGGTCGGATGGCAAACCGGTGTAGGGCGCTACGGCTTCCAAGGAACTAGCGGCAGTCAGCTTCCGAGTTCAGATCGCCGATACCGTGCGATTTCTCAGAAAGTCAATAACACGAATGTGAACTATCTGTTCTATCAATGGAATCAATCACCAGAGCTGCCCAATCCAAGTCCAGACACCACTCGATTCGAAGGCGGCACGGCGCCAGGTGATAGTGGCGGTAGTTTTTTCCTCTATTCGCGCGGACGCTTTTTCAACGCCAGTTCTGTTTGGGCAGTCATTCCTGGTCAAGGCTTTACTAACAATCGTTTGAGCACACATCTCGATGAGATTGAAGCTCGAACACAGACCGAATTCGCGCCTGGCTTGAAATTTGCCTATCCGAAGCAACTGACACCGCTCGCCCGATGGGTCGCTGAGGACTTGAATCAAGTTGACGGATCGACAGTGAGCTCGTGGCTAGACCGTTACTCAGGCCTCAGCTTTTCCAATGTAACAGATGGCGGTAGTGGGGCACCTTTGTTGGCGACGAATGCGACACCTACAGGTTTATCAGCGGTAGCATTTGATGGAAATGACGCGCTGGGGCTATCCGCGATAGAAAATCCGTTTACAGGCGAGACAGCGATGAGTGTCGTTATGGTGGTGAGGACGGCAGTCGCGGGAGCCGGTTTTCAAACCGATGCGTTCGGCACGACGGGACTCTTGGATGCGAGCTCAGGTGAGGATGCTTGGGGCCTTTCCTATTCGAGGAACGACCGCCTTGGTTGGAGTATCGAGGCTCAGGACGATTCCGTGACTGGGATCTTTCGCGGTGGCGTGGATAATGCATCGCTGTCAGATAATCAGTGGCACGTCGTGGTCGCGACTTGGGATGGATCGGAAATCCCTAATGATAATGCGGGTGACGATCTGAACATGAAGCTATTTGTCGATTCGATCGATCAAGTCAGAACGGCACAGGGGGCGTCGCATTTCAACGTCGCCCGCGGGGCGATGTCATTACTTCTGGGGAATAGCCAGACAAATACGGAAGGAGGCTTCAACGGGCAGATAGCCGAGCTTCGGCTCTACTCTGGAGAGCTGCAAATGCACGAGGTCGATCGTATCCTCACAGCGCTGAAGTCGCAGTATGTGAGCGGCTCGCCAGGAGTCGTCTTTGAGCGACCCTGGGCAGACGCGATTGAGCTTGCAGCAGGCCAAGGTTTGTCTCTGCGCGGCTCGCTAACGGGTGGCGCAGTGAGTGCAACATGGGATGTTCTGTCAGGCCCAGGTGCCGTTACTTTTTCAGATTTCAATGATCCAAATACGGATGTCGAATTTGAAGCTGTCGGTGTTTATCACTTAAGGATCACCGCGAGTGATGGAGTGGTATCAGGTGACACAGATCTATACGTCAATGTCTATGCGCCCGGCGCTGAGAGTGCGGATACTACGGAGCGCGCTATCGAAGGAAACTGGATCAGTTCTGGTCTGGGCAGCACTGCAACCGGCGGTGGCTTCACTGAAGCAGGCGCTCAACTATCGGTTACAGGTTCAGGCAGTGGTCTCGGGCATGATGTGGGCGCCACGTATGACCATGGGCATTTCGTATGGCAAGGTGTCAGTGGAGATTTTGATTGGGGAGCGCGTTTAAATTCGCTCGGTAATCAAACAGGACCTACGCGAGCGGGTATTATGTTACGTGGCGGTTCAGGGCCGACAGACGCCGCCGCATTTGTCGGCTTCTCGCCAGATGGGAGCGCCTACGTCCTGTTTCGTGAAAATGGAGGCATCTGGGGCGATGTAGTTGTGCAGCCACTACCATCGGCGGCTGTGCCCGCCTATTTGAAAATTGAGCGTAGAGGGAAGTCCGTTTCAGCGCTCATTTCGGGCGATGGCATGACTTACGATTTATTAGCAACACAGGATGTGGAACTTTCGGGTGTCGTTCGTGCTGGCTTTTTTGTTACGAGTGGCGATCCCGCCAATCCAATTACCGCTGTTTTTGAGTCGGCATCTCTTGTGCAGGTTGGTTATGCAAATGCTTCATTTGTAGAGTCGCTTGGTAATGCTTCGTCTGGAGGGCTCTTCGAATACGATCCGACACTCTCTGGCGCAGACGAACCGTGGCTAACGATCACGCAAGAGACGGGACCCGCAAGCATCGCATTGACTAGAGGCTACGATGGCAGTCGGCAGGTGTATCGTTCCAGCACGTTAGTGGGCGGCAGTTATCTCACTCGATTTGCGGTCGATGACGGTAATGCGCTCACATTTATAATCTCGAAAGACGAGGTCATCTTCAATGCCCGATTCGATTTCGATACCGACGGAAACCTTGAAGGCTGGGGTGGTAATAACGTCGATAGCCTCACCGCTTCAGATAGTGCACTCTCGGGTGTTGCTAACAGTAGCGACCCACAAATCACCCGCACGGGCTTGTCGCTAAATGGCAGCGCGCACGATCAAGTCGAGATTCGGATGCGAAGCAGTGTGAATGGCTCCGTTCAACTATTCTGGTGGCGTGAAGGCGCCAGTGGCTTTGCACCCGCACGATTACTGTCTACGAATTACACGGGCAATGGCTCCTATCAAACCTTGACCTTCGACATGAGCGCTGTGTCTGAATGGGCTGGTGAGACAATAACGTCACTGCGCATCGACCCTGTGAATGGAGCGAGTGCAAACGGCGCCAGCTTTGCAGTCGATTCTATTGAAGTTTCAGATGGTGAAGCATCGGTCGAATCGATGATCGGTTCTAACTTCGATTTGAATGGAGACTTTGACGGTTGGGAGGTGGCCAAGGATCTTTCGGCCTATGTTATCGGTGGTCGTTTACAGGCCATCACTACTGGAAGTGACCCTGTTCTGACAAACGATATCGACGATTTTAATGCCGACCCAATCGAAGCCCTTCTAGTGAGAATTAAATCCGACCAAGCAGGCGCGCTGCAGTTCTTCTGGTCGACGACTGACTCTACCGGATTTTCGGGCACTCGAAGCGTATCGACGAATTTAGCTGGAACGAATCAATGGCAGACAGTGCGGCTTCTGTTGAGAGGCAACGCCGAGTGGAACGGCAAAACCATTACAAACTTGCGCCTAGATCCGATCAATCAGTCAGGTGCGAATATCGAGATCGATGCCATTGCACTCAGCTCAGGCGATGCGGATTCGGATACGCTGCCCGATGCATACGAAGACGCCAAGGGCTTGGATGCATTGCTCACAATTGATGCAGCTGGAGATTTAGATCAAGACGGCTTTAGTAGTCTCGATGAATACATCGCAGGCACCAGCCCCAACGATTCGAGTGATCGTTTCGTGGCCACAGGAATCTACACCGCAGGCTCGGCCTTCCAGGTCGAGGTAGAGGGGGTGAGTGGTCGACTTTATTCGCTAGAGCGTAAGCTCAGCTTGAGTGCCCCCATGTGGACACCTGTTGATAGCGAAGGCCCATTGGGTGCCGATGCAAATGTCACGCTAGAGGATACACAACTCTTCGACGCAGCCTTCTATCGTATCGAAGTTAGCTTCCCATAGCACTTGTTTGATTCTATAGATGTGACTTCTAGCTCTCGGTTGAAAATGGACTTCGGTATTCTTAGGAATTACACATTCACTATGCTCGCATTGGGCTGTGCTCAGTTATCAGCGCAGTCCGTATCGGTCGAATTGATTGAGGACTATGGCAACTCCTATCAAGCAGAAGTCACGCTGACGAATGACACGCTTACAGCCATTGATAGCTGGTTAGTGCTTTTGCAACTGGATGGGCCTTTAGATGATTTTTGGAAAAGTCTTTATCAAGAGTCGGAGAGTTTTCCCAACAGCTTCCAATACGCCTTTTCGAATGAGAGCTATAATGGCGACATCGAGCCAGGTGCCTCGGAAAGTTTCAACTTTATCGTCGCCACCCCGTCGGAGCCCTCATTGCCAGATGGCGGTATGGTTACTGTAAATTGGCTCCCCGTGGCTGATCCGCGCTTGAGAGTCGGGGATGTCAACGTGACCGAGGGTGATGACCATTCGACTGTGCTGGTGTTTGACGTCCGACTCAGTCCCGCCGTTTTAGATGCTGAAGTGACCGTTAATTATACGACCGTAAATGGCACCGCGCTGGCGGGGAGTGATTACACCGCGACTTTAGGCGTATTGACCTTTGCCGCAGGAGAAACCTCCAAAACGGTTTCCGTTAGCATCCTTGGAGACTTGGTGGAAGAATCGACCGAGAGTTTTGAATTACTACTCTCCGATGCAGTCAACGCAGGCTTTGCCGACGCAGTCGCCACGGCACGTATTTTCGATGACGATGCGCTCGAGGTCGTCTTAGGAAAGCAGCAAACAGGCGCATACAACTATGCGGAGGCCTTGCAAAAATCGCTCTATTTTTATGATGCGCAGCGCTCCGGTGATCTGCCCGAAGGCTTTCGCGTGAGCTGGCGTGGCGATTCTGCACTGAGCGATGGGAGTGATGTCGGGCTCGATCTCTCCGGTGGCTTTTACGACGCGGGCGATCACATGAAGTTCGGCCTACCGATGGCACACAGTTTAACCATGCTCTCGTGGGGAGCGATCGAATATCCAGAAGCTTATGTCGAGACGGGGCAGATCGATTCGATACTCGACCAGCTGCGTTGGGGCGCGGACTACTTTATGAAATGCCATGTGCGCGATCTCGATGGCGCGACCACTGCGCTCTATGCGCAAGTCGGCAATGGATATACCGACCACGCATACTGGGGCACTTCTGAGAGTATGACGATGGCGCGCCCCGCATATAAAGTCGACGCAGAGAGCCCTGGTTCAGATGTTGCGGCAGAGACGGCAGCGGCAATGGCTGCGATGTCGATTCTACTTTTCGATTCAGATGCAAGCTTTGCCGCCGAATTGATCGAGCACGCTACGGCACTGTATACTTTTGCAGACTCTCACCGTGGTCGCTATAGCGATGCGATACTGAACGCAGTCAATTTTTATGAGTCGAGTGGATACCAAGACGAACTTGTTTGGGCGGCGCTTTGGTTGTATCGAGCGACGGGTGACCATGCGTGGCTGGTAAAAGCCAAGGCTGAGTATCCCAGCATGCCGCAAGGTTCGCAGTGGACCCTCTCTTGGGATGATAAAGCCTATGGCTGCTACGTATTACTGGCGATGCTGGACGGAGGCAGTGAATATCTCAGCGACGCGCAAACCTGGTTAGATTTTTGGTCAGTCGGTGACAATGGGCAGCGAGTGGCTTACACGCCCGGTGGTCTTGCTTGGCTAGACGAATGGGGTTCCTTGCGCTACGCGGCCAATACCGCATTTGCTGCCTTCGTCTATGCCGATCATGTCAATGACCCAGACGGTCGCTATACCGACTTCGCCCGTTCACAGATTGAATACATCCTCGGCACGAATCCACAAAACCGCAGCTACGTCTGTGGTTTTGGAGTCAATCCGCCGATCAACCCACACCATCGCAACGGGCATGCATCGACGACGAATACGATCCATCTTCCGGTGGATAATCTAAACACACTTTACGGAGCTTTGGTTGGAGGGCCAGGCATCGACGATGCATATGCCGATGATCGCACAGACTTTCAGCGCAACGAAGTGGCGATGGATTATAACGCGGCCTTCACAGGCGCTGTTGCGCGTATGTATATTGAGCAGGGCGGTTACGCTCTAAGCGAGATTGATGCTGCGGCGCCGTCCTCAATACTCGTATATGAAAATGTGGACCTATTCCCACTCGGCGGCACCAGTAAGAACGAGTGGAGAGACCTTTGGCCTGGCACTAAATGGGTCAACGGAGCCGACGAGGGGCGCATCGAAGTCGATAGCGAGATTGCTTACGGCGGTTCAGGTCGATCGATCAAAGTGCTTTACCCAGAGGGTGCTAAGCAGTCGGGCAATAGCGGTGCTCAATGGTTTATTGATTTAAACGGCGCGCATGAGAGCATGTATTTCAGCTATTGGGTGCGCTTCGATCCCGACTTTGATTTTGTTCTCGGTGGCAAACTTCCCGGCTTGGGTGGCGCGACTTCCTTTGATGACCGCACGCATGAGTGGTCGGGGCGTTTGATGTGGCGCGAAAATGGTTGGGCGGAGTTTTATATTCATGTTCCCGACGCGCACCAGAACGACCCAGGAGATCGTTTCTGGTGGAATACAGAGGGCTTTCAAGCGGTCTTTGTTCCTGGGCGTTGGCATCACATTGAGATCCACCTCAAGATGAACACTCCTGGAGAGGATGATGGCCTTGCCGAAGGTTGGTTCGACGGTGTCAAAGCCGCCAGCTACCCGGGCTTTAACTTTCGCGATACAGGCACCGCCGATGCGAGTATCGCCTGGGTCTTCTTCAGCACATTCTTCGGTGGTAGCAGTAGCGACATTTGGAACGCGAGCAAAGACGAGTATGCCCGCTTTGACGAGCTCATCGTATCGAGCGAACGCATCGGCTATCCTGGCAAGCCTACCGATGTCGATGCGGATAAGCTACCCAACGAGTGGGAGTTGCTCCACTTTGGCAGCGATAGCCTTGCCGACCCCGAAGCCGATGACGACGGCGACGGTAGTGACACCTACTTTGAATATATTGCTGGGACAGATCCAAAAGATGCTGCCGACAAGCTGAGCCTAGCGATGAGTTCTCAAGCTGGAGTGCCCTTCGTCGCAGGCATTCATGGCAAGGCTGGCCGCGAGTATCGCTTAATGCGTAAACTCAATCTGACTGATAACGAGTGGGTCGAAGTGGATCGAGTCGAAGCGCTAGCTGCCGACGGCGATGTCGCACTGACCGATTCCGAAGCCTTCGACCAAGCTTTCTACCGCGTAGAAGCACTCCTGCCTTTTAACATTCAATAGATTTCAATCGTCTGATCACCGATTCTTTGACTCATGTCTATCATTAGCAAATTCCAATCGAACTGGTGTCATCTCAGCCTTCATAAACAAATGCCATTCTACCTATGAAAATCCGAGTCCTTCTTTCTCTCTTTTTACTGTCTACATGCGCCCTTAGGTCGACTCCTTTAGGAATCGTTACTGGAAGTTTCGTCGATCTTGAAGTTATGGAATCGGTAAGTCCAGAGGTGACGAGCCTGAGAGTGACTGGGGAAGCCCCTCGATTTATTTTACGCCCACTTGGTGGTGCAGCACTGAGCCCGAATCAGCAGATCTTGAGCTTTGATTATTTTTGCCCCGATGGCGTCCGTTCGGTCTATGTGCTATACAGTCGCAATGTAGATAGCGGGTGGGATGCATCAAAAAGTGTTTATGGTGGCAGCCTCGGAAGGGCAGAGGCATGGCAGCCCTTTGCCTCCGATTTGAAAGCAGGTTCTTCAGGTAAGTGGAGTCATGAGTTTCAGGCGTTTATTATTCAAATGGAGATGCCCCTTGGCACTGAAATCCAACTGCGTAATTTTGCTGTTCTTGATGGCTCCGGATCGAAGGGGCTGGGCGCGGAAATCGGCATGGAGCGCAAGTTCCAGGAGGCCGAAGCAATCGATGCTTACTTGAATGCAAACTACACGAACGCGGAGATTAATTGTGCGATCAGCGAAAATCAAGTTGGTGTGCTCGGTTCTATTCGTGAGGCGCAGCAGCTTGCGGGGCGCTATTATCTGAAGGAGTTTGAACCACACGAGAATGCATGGGAAGCAGGTGCTGGGACGTTGCTGGAAGATCAAGTCGTTGAGGCGGACTTCAGGGTTTTACTAGATCGATATATCGATGGCCGCGATCGTATCGCCCATCGTTTTGCGATCGTTCATGTCGACGGCGCGGGTAATGAAACGCGCATCACTCCCGCGGTTTGGCCCACGAATGTCGCCCGTGCCGCTAAACGTGAGATGCCCAGACTTCGGCCTAACAATCAAATTGGGCTTGGTGGCGTCACCTACCGAAAGGCGATTTTAGAGAAAGACTTTGCCGATTTGGGTATTCAATCCAGCACAGTCAATATCGTGTTGCAGCGGGTGCTCGCTAAACACCCAGGCGGTATTGCCTATGAGCACCAAGGTAAGACTTGGCATTTTAATCCGGCTGCGGTGCGCGAATACGATCGGCTGATCAAAAAACTGACTGAGATGAATGTCGTAGTCAGCGCTATTTTACTCGTTGCCAAAGTCGATTCACCTCTGGTCCATCCCGAGTATGATCCCGCGGGCACTTATTCGATGGTGAATTTAACCAGCCGAGAAGGCGCGGATGCCTATCGAGCCGTGGTCTCTTTTCTCGCCGAGCGCTATAGTCGTCCCGATCAGCAACACGGCTGGATCTCGCACTGGATAGTATTCAATGAAGTCGATTACGGCTGGGTTTGGACGAATATGGGTGAGCAACCGATGGCACGCTACATGGATGCGTATCAAAAAGCCATGCGCCTAACATGGCTTGAAGTGCGTCAATTCAATCCGACAGGTGAAGTCTTTATTTCCTTAACGCATAATTGGGACTACACGCCACGCACCGCCAATCGTAGCTATCCACCCCGCGAGCTGATGGATCGGCTCGGTCTCTATAGTCAAGTGACTGGAGAGTATCATTGGGGTGTTGCATATCACCCATATCCCCAAAGTCTTTTACGCCCGCGCACATGGGAAGATCGCAAGGCCTTTCCGAGTTTCAACACACCTTACATTACGATGAAGAACATTGAAGTCCTGGTCGCTTACCTGGAGCAGCCTCAGTTTCTTTACTACTCAAAGCCGCGCACGATACTACTTTCCGAGCAGGGCTATCATACGCCAGACTACTCAGAGAAATCACTTCGAGATAAGGCCGCCGCGATTGCATATACATGGAAGAAAATGGAGCCTTTTAAAAACATTGAAGCCTTTCATTACCATCGTTGGATTGATAACCCCAACGAGGGAAGTCTACGAGTTGGTCTGCGCACATTACCCACTAAGGAGCACCCACATGGTGAACGTAAGCAACCGGCCTTCAAGCTCTACGGAATGCTTGGCACTGCTAGAGGCGAGTTGGCGATGGATCAATTCCTTCCCGATTTAGGCATCTCCGATTGGTCTGAAATTCGTATTCAAGCAGAAGACATTACACGCTAAATAGAGGACAAGATGATGAAATACAAAGGTGCCCTTCTGATTGGTTTGATCGCCAGCACTGCCATGAGTAGTTTTGTGAACGCTCAAGTATATTCGCAATTGTGGGGTCAGGATGGCGAGCGGTGGTCACCTCAGAGCCGCTTGCCTGACTTTTCATTTGCGGGATACCAGTTTGGAGAGAAGCCTCTGCCAAAGGTCGAAGTCGTCACGAATGTGGAGGATTTCGGTGCCACGGGGGATGACGATACAGATGATACAGAAGCCTTTAAGCGGGCAATTTCGGAGACGAATGAAGGGGCACTTTTTATACCTGAGGGACGCTATATAATCAGTGATATTTTATGGATTAAGAAATCGAACATTGTGCTGCGTGGAGCAGGTATAGACAAAACGGTCCTACACATCACTAAAGAGTTGGAGGATGTCCGTCCGAATATGGGTGCCAACACCGGAGGCCGTGTCACTTCAAATTACTCATGGTCGGGAGGCTTCTTATGGGTGAAGGGAGCCATTCGGAGCAAACCGATCGCGAATGTGGTATCGGCACATAAGCGCGGAGCGAAGACTATAACCGTAGACTCCGACCCTAAAGTAAAGGTGGGGCAGCGGGTGCGAATCTTGTTGGAGGATGATGCGGACAAGACCTTGTTGACACATGTATACTCTGGAGATTCTGGAGATATCTCAAAACTCAATAAAGCCATTACAGTTGAAATGGTCAGTCGTATCGTATCGATCGACGATCGCCAAATTACACTGGAGCGTCCATTTCGTTGGGATATTCGTGAAGAATGGAAGCCCCGTCTAAGAACTTTCGAGCCGTCGCTTTCTGAAGTTGGTATTGAGAATCTAGCAATCACGTTTCCCGCAAAACCTTATCAAGGGCATTTCACCGAAAGGGGGATGAACGCCATTGAGATTGGAGACGCTTCGGATTGCTGGATACGTAATATCAAAATTAAAAATAGTGATAGTGGGATCTATCTATGGGGCAGGTTTTGCACAATCGACGGTCTATTAATAGAGAGTGATCGTGAAGTATTTAGAGGCGACTCGGGGCATCATGGAGTCACGATGGGCTACGACTCGGTGCTCACAAATTTTGATTTCCAAGCAAAATTCATTCACGACCTGACACTGGGTAAGCTCGCGTCGGGGAATGTTTTCAAAAACGGCAAGGGCATTAACCTGTCATTCGATCATCACAAGCGCGCGCCTTATGAGAACCTATTTTGTAACATTGATGTGGGGGCGGGCACACAAATTTGGCGCTGTGGCGGTGGCCAGAAATTAGGCAAACACTGTGGGGCGCGTGGCACCTTTTGGAATATTCGCAGTCGTCAAAACATCGCACCGCCGAAACCCAAATTCGGACCAGATTCGATGAATTTTGTGGGCGTTCAGACTCAATCACCATCGGTAACTAATCTCTCGGGGCAATGGTTTGAGGTGATCGCCCCGGAAGCCTTGCTCCCCGTGGACCTTCATGCGGCTCAGCTGAAAAGACGACTCCGCCAGAAGTGAAACTCCGCCGACGATCATCGAGGGACTGCTCAGTAAGGAGCAGGGTCTATCTGGGGTTTGCTACAGTCGAAAAACCGTTTTAACCCTCTCTCACTCTCGCTGTTTCGCGAGTGAAAAATCCGCACCAAGTGTCCCAAGATTGGATGAGGGCGAGTTTTATGTCGCGCGCGATGAGGATGGTCATCGGTAAAAGGACCAAGGTAATGCCCGTGGCAAACATGACTCCGAAGCCTACGGATACAGCCATTGGTTTTAGGAATTGCGCTTGGACGGATGTCTCGGTGAGTAGAGGAATCAGGCCGACGAATGTGGTCAGCGTGGTGAGAAGGATCGCGCGAAAGCGTTGACCACCAGCATCAATGATGACGTCCGCGAGTTTACGATCCGGGTGTGCGTTCTTTAATTCGTCGACGCGATAGATAAACACGAGCGAATCATTCACGACGATACCACTCAGCGCGAGAATGCCAAAGATGGATAAAATGCTGACCGATATGCCCATCAAATAGTGGCCCATGAGTGCGCCAATGATTCCGAAAGGAATGACGGACATGATAAAGAGTGGCTTGATGTAAGATTTGAGGGGGATCGCGATCAGTATGTAGATCATTAGGATCGAAAGTTGGAATCCTGAGATCAGCGACTTCATCGATTTTGCGCGCTGTTCCGCCTCACCAATCAAACTGATATCCACGTCGGGGAATTCTGCACGAAAGGTTGGGAAGTATGTTTCCTGAAGTAGGGCGAGCACTTCGTCTCCCGTGGTGACCGACTTGTCGACTTCCGCTTGCACAGAGACGATTCGAGTATTATCGGCACGTTGAATGGAAGCGAGTGAGGCACCATAGCTTGTGTCGGCAACAATAGAGAAGGGGATTGCGGTGCCATCGTCGGCGCGGACGCGCATTTCGCGAAGCGTGTCCAATTGTGTGCGATCCTCGTATGGGTAGCGCACCATTACACGAACCTCGTCGCGCCCTCTTTGGATACGTTGAGCTTCATCGCCGAAAAAGGCACTGCGGACGTTGTTTGCGAGTTGTCGCTTATCAAAGCCTGCGGCTTGTCCGCTTGGTGTGAGCTCCATTTTGATTTCGGGCCTGCCTGAATCGAAAGTGTCTTGTATGTCGTAGACGCCAGTGTAAGTGGCGATTTGTTCTTTCATCGCTTCCGCCCCAGCTTTCAGTTCATCCAGTGACTGGCTCATCAGTTGTATTTGTAGGCCTTGACCCGGAGGGCCTGCGCGACCTGAAAAGTTGAGCGACTTAGCGCCTGCAATAGGCTGAACTTTTTTACGCCATGCACCGACGACATCGCCAGTAGTGATCACGCGAGATTCGGAGCTGGTTAGCTCGGCGGCAATGGAGACCTCAGTGTTACTCGATGCATTAATGGAGATGTGGCGTAAGATTTTTTCACCAGAGCGATTCTCGAGTTCGCGCACGGTGTCTTCCAGTGCGTTGCTGATCATTTCTGCATTTTCGTGCAGGTAATCGACTGGTAAGCCCTGTTCTAGTTCGAGATTCGCAGAAATACTATCGCGAAAGATATTAGGGAAGAATACGAAGCGAAGTTGGCCTGATGGGAGGAGGCCGGAGATGAGTATGAGCACGGCCACGAACGCACCTAAAGTGACGTAGCGATAAGGGATCAAGAAACGCAGTGCGGGTTGATACACTTTCGCGACGAAAGTTTGGAGCCCTCTGGCGATTTTTGATTGGAAGCGAACCCAGGTGCGTGAGATTGGATTTTTGGGTGCTTGAGTCGTTCGAATATGATTCAGGTGAGAGGGGAGAATCAGCTTTGATTCGATGAGTGAAAAGATGAGGCAAAGAATCACACCCGTTGCGATTTGTCCGAACACATTGCCCATCCGTCCAGTTACTTGAGTCAATGGGTAGAATGCCGCGATGGTAGTGATGACACCAAAGGTCGCAGGGGTGACGACTCGCGAGACGCCTTTGACAGTAGATTTGAGGTAATGGTTCGGCTTGTCGCTTTTCTCGTCTTCTTCCTTGGCGGTGTAGATCGATTCTCCAATCACAATCGCATCGTCCACAATGATACCTAAGACGATAATGAAGGCGAAGGCGGTAAGCTGATTGAGTGAGACGTCGATAAAGCCGACAGGGAAAAGCGCCAAGGCACCCGCAATTGAGATAGGGATGCCGAGTGCGACCCAAACTGCTAGTTTGAAATTAAGGAAGAGCGCTAGGGTAATGAGCACCAGTATCACACCTGTCATACCATTGCCGATCAGTAGGTCGAGGCGTGAGCGGATTGGCTCCGATCCATCATTCCAGCTAGTGATGGTGACGCCCTCAGGCAGCTTATTCTTGTCTGCGTAGCTAGCGACAAACGCGGAGGCAACTTTGGCTGTTTTAATGATATCGCCATTTCCTTCCATGGTGACTTGAAGGCTGGCTGATCGCTCACCGTCAAATCTACTGAGGATACGTTGGTCTACAAACCCGTCGCGTATTTCAGCGACATCAGAGAGATAGATGCGTGTGCCGTCGGCTGAGGTCCGCAAGGGGATTTTAGCGAAGTCCTCGGCTACGTAGGCTTGGCTTTGAGAGCGTATTGAGATGTCGCCACTATTGCTGCGCACGACGCCACCGGATAGGTCGATGGAGTTGTTGGAGATCGCTCGGCTGACTTCGTTGAAAGTCAGATTGTAGAGTCTAAGTTTCGCTTCGGAGACTTCGATGGATATTTCATAATCACGTGTGCCTGTCGTGGACACTAGATTGATTTCATCGAGTTTGAGCAGTTCGTCGCGTAGGTCACGTGCGAGCTCTTTCAGCACAGTTTCGGGGACATCCCCGTGTATGTTGATTCTTAATACATTATGTGAACGCTTTCGTTCGGTGATGACATAGTTCTCCGCTTGCTCAGGGAAACTACTGATCGCATCGACCTGTATCTTGACGTCTTCGAGCAGTTTGTTGATCGGGTAGTCTTCAATCGCCTCAATTGTGACGTTGGCTCTGTTATCTGTAGAGGTGCTTTCAATACGGTAGATGCCTTCGATGCCCTGTAGCGCTTCTTCTATTTTAATCGATACCCCACGCTCAACATCCTCGGGTGTGCCGCCGCGAAAGGGGACTGAGACACGCACACTTTGCGCATCGAAAGAGGGGAATGCTTCTTTGCGGACATTGATCGCGGTGGTGACACCCATGCCCAGGATGATCAGCATGAGGATGTTCGCAACGACTGAGTTCTCGCAGAACCATGCGATGATGGGGTGTTTTTTGATCGGGTTCATTGCTATTGCCCAGAGATTGGCTTAACCGGCTGTCCTTCGACGAAGGATGCCAATGGGCGCGTGGCTACTTTAAAACTGCGTTCGTTCATTTCATTAAAACGAATGACGAATGATTGCTCTTCAGCGACCACTCGTGTGACTGCTGTTTTGCTCAATGTGTTATCATCACGCACCACCCAAACGAATTGGTCTTCGACGAGTGCGGTTTGCGGGATCAGGTGTGCGCCTCGGATCGGTTTTCCAGCGATGCGTGCATCGACGAATGCGCCCACGGGTAAGAAGGCTTGCTCGTTTTTGAAGGGCTCCTCGATTTCACCGATCACGTAGATGACTTGATTTTGCTGGTCGACGCTAGGTTCAGTGCGAGTGATCTTAGCGACCCATTCTGTATTGGGTTGAGTGGGTGAGCTTAAGATCGCGGATAGCTCTGTTTCGCTGTGCGATTGTGGTAGATCGATACGTTGTAACTGCTGCGGTGTGAGAGGTAGGCGCACTTCGGCGCGTTCTTTGGAGATCAATGAACCGAGTGAGGTGCCTGTGTTGACGTAGTTGCCGGGGCTGGTGTCACGGCTTTGCACAATGGCATCAAAGGGTGCGCGGATCTGAGTGTTTTTTAAATCGATTTGGGCTTTGTCGAGGCTGGCTTGGGCAGAGTCGACCGCCGCTTGTGCGGCTCCAAGTTGTGGTTTGCGCAGTGTCAGATCAGTAGCATCTTCAATCTTTCGGCCAGATTCAATCCAATCTTGTGCGGCTAGCTCTGAGCGAATAATTTCTTCGATGAGTGCTTGTTGGGTCGTTGCCAGATTGGCTTCAGCTTGTGCGACGGCTGCTCGGTAATTTGCAGGGTCGATTTCGACGAGTCGGTCTCCTTTGTTGACCGAATTTCCAGCATTGAAACTTGGATCGATGATTAAAACTTCGCCATTCACTTGAGATGAGATGTTCGCGTCGTAGTAGCTTCTGACATTGCCGTAGCTCCACAGTGTTGGTGTGAAGTTCGAAGGTGTTGTCTCGACGTAGCGCACACTTGGAATCACCGGAGGCGGTGTGCGTGTCTGCCGTTCAGGCTTACTCGCGATCATCATTTTAACGATCAGAAACGCGACCAGAACGATGACTGGTAGCAGGAGGACATTGAGGATTCGTTGAACGTTGCTCATTTTAAAGTGTGTTTAAACGTCGGTTCCAAGCGCGAGCGCCAGGCTGACTCGATTAGCGAGGCGCGCATTTCGCAGATGGATCGTTTGTGTTTCGATGGAGAAAACGCGGCGTTGTGCTGCGAGTAGGTCGAGGAGTTCGATCAGACCAGATTCATAATCACGCTGGCTCTTCTTCATGGCACGACGAGCGGCTTCGAGGGCTTTGAGGCGAGCGTTTTCTTCTCTAAATAGGTAGCTTTCAGAATTGAGCGCATCTTCGACTTCGTTGAAAGCATTGAGCACGGTGCTGCGGTAGTTCTGATAGGCTTGCTCGGCACGTTGCTCGGCTGCGCCCACTTCGGCGCGGCGTTGCCCTCCTTCAAAAATGGGGGCTGCGACTTGGCCTGCGAGGGACCACACATCGAAAGCGCTACGCCCAAGGTCGGAGAGCGTGTCGGAACTGCGTCCACCCCTTGCGGTGAGTGTGAAAGAGGGAAAAAGGTCGGCGTAAGCCGCACGGGCGAACGCATCGTTGGCGCGAATGTTTTGGTAAGCGGCAATGATATCTGGGCGACTGAGTAGCAATTGTGAAGGGAGGCCGCTGGGCACGGTCTTATTGAGTGTAGGCCATGTGCGAGCTGCCTGAAGTGCTGCATCGGGATAGTCTCCAAGGAGAACCTGTAATTCACGAGCGGCTTGATCGCGAGCATCTTGGCTGGCGATGTAGTCAGCGCGTGAACTGGCTGCATCGGTTTTTGCAAACTCGAGCTCTGTGATCGTTGCGGTGCCACTTTCGTAGCGACGTTCGACTAGGCGTAAGGTCTTGTCGAAACTTTCGCGTTCCTCTGCAGCTAAGTCGAGGAGTTGGCTTCGCGCGACGAGGTTGAACCAGCTCTGCATGGTCTGCGCGGCAAGTGACTGACTGCTGGCTTCGTAAGTGGCTTCAGATCTGGCAAGGTTTGCAGATGCGGCCTTAGTGCGATTGCGAAGCTCGCCCCAGACATCGACTTCCCAGCGTGCATCAAGGCTAGCTGAAAAGGTGTTGCTACTGGTGCCAGCATTGGAGCCCGACCGATTCGCTGTGCCATTGGCGGAGAGCGATGGGAAGAGGTCGCCGCGGGTCTTTTCTAAGTTAAAGCCCGCTTCTTGGAGTTGTGCTGCTGAAGCGAGTAGGTCGGGATTATTTGCGAGTGCGTGTTCGACTACGGTGTTGAGGTGCTCGTCATCGAACAGGTCGAGTAAGGAATCGACCATTTCTAATTGCGGAAAGTCATCTGCCGTGTAATTGGGGGCAGAGTCGACCGCTTCACTGGCTTTCTCTGCTCGCTTCTCAGGCACGCTGACGCAGGCAGTCATTGTTAGGCTAAGAAAAAGTATACTGGTGGTGAATCGCATCTGCCGGAAAGGTGTCTCGAGTATGGATCGAAGTAAACCGCTGAACGTTACAGATGGATACGTCTTTTTTTGAAAAATTCAAACGTTTGTTTAAATTTAAGCGAAACGGATTCTTTGACTAGCTAAAACCATTGTATTGGATCGAGCTGATAATATTCCTTGAGCGCAGCATAGAGATCGGCGCGCTTTTTGAGCATTTGCTTGGGTTTTTCAAAAAAGGCCTCGGTGGCGACGGCGAAATATTCGGCTGGGTTGGTGGCGCCGTAGTGGTCGAGGACGGTTTTGCGGCGGCGTTCGGCATTGTCGACTAGTGTTTCGTAGCCATCGTGCATTACTTGGCCCCAGGTGTGGTAGGCTTCTTCAGTTCGTAGGCGAGGCACGCCGTCGGTGTCGCCCAATTCCGAGTCGAGTTGGTGGGCAAATTCGTGTAGAGTCACGTTGTGACCGTCAAAAATGTTACGCGCACCATGTTCAACGGAGTCCCATGCGAGGATGACGGTGCCGTTGCTCCATGACTCGCCGAGCCGGTGCACACGGCGCTTGCCGCTGACACTATCGACTTGTGAACTAAAAGTGCTTGGGTAAAGGAGCACGGTATTGAGGTTTGGATACGGTCTACCTTCACGATTGATTACGAGGATACAGGCTTGGCCGGCTACGGTCAGAATCATCTCGTCGTCCAGTTCGAGTCCGCCACAGCCTTCAAAGAAAGTGGTCGCGACAAACTGACCGATCTTTTCGTGAATGCGTTCTTTTAGCTCGTATGGAAAACGTGCATACAAGGGCAGATTGTTTTCAAGGTATGTGATCCACTCGTCTTTGAATTCGATTTGAATTGTCGGTGTCTTTAGGAAGTAGGCTTTGAGTTGTTCCCAGATGTTCATGTCGATTTCGTTGGAAGTTGATCAATGTGTTCACGCACGTGGTAGACAGCCAAGAACTGTTGCGCTTGATTTGGATCCGTTAGCGAAAAGGAGCCTTTGATGATGCGTGGCTTGGTTTCTTGGGTGAGGCTTACGGGGTGTTGGGCATCTAAGCAGTTGCTGTAATCGGCGAAGGTTCGATGTTTGCTTTTCTTGAGTCGTGAGCGAGTGATTATTTCGAATAAGCCTGTAGAACTCGGAGCATTGTGTGCGCTGATTTCATGTGCGATACGCCCCATCGTTGTGCGTGGGTTGATTTCGACGATAGGCTTTAATTTGAGCTGCCCGTTAGCGGTGCGGTAGACGAAGGCATCGATGCCGAGTGAGCCTTCGAAGTTGATGGCGCCGAGTCGCGATTCAAGGCTTGATAGGAGCTCGTTTTCGTAGTGGTGGTAGATGCGTGGGCGACCGTCGACACGCTCCATAAGAAAACGCACGAGCTGAGGGGGGAGGCCTTTACAAAAGCCATTGGTGAGGATGCCTTGAAACTGCCCGCGTGCGTTATTGATCATGCGAGTCAAGGCGACCACTTTGGTGCTTCCATTGCGTCGTTCAAATTGCACGGAGCAATCGAAAACGCGATCGAGCCATGGTTCGATGAGGAGGGCTCCTTGGGTGGCTAGGGTGGATTTGATCCAGTCGAGGCACGCTCCTTCAATTGTATCTGTTTGGTGGATACAACGGTTGCCATTCGCAGCGGTTCCATAGGGTGCTTTGCAGACGATGTCGGGATGGCCGAGTTCTTTGAAATGTGCGCGGAGCGTATGGATGTCCTCTAGAGTGTTCGCGGCTTTTCCGTAAATTTCGATGGGCGCGAGCCAGTCAGCTGAGTGGTGGTTGTGTTGGGCCCATTCTGCGCAGTGTATCTTTGAGAACAGTTGCCGTCGCTCTGTGTTCCAAAGATCACTGAGCTGGATCGGCTTAGTCACGGTGGTTAATGTGTCTTTGAAAAAGGTGAGACTGTCGGGGCTCCATGCCCACGGGCGGATGTCGGCGACTTTGCGTTGAATCTTTGGTGCGGCGCCGTTACTACTTAGGCAAATTTCAGGTAAGTGAAAACCGTAGCTTTGTAGTTTGAGTTGGAAGTCTGGAGAGGGAGAACTTTCGAGGACAAGTAGGTCGTCTTGGCGAGATTGGTAGGCGGGCAAATAGGCGAGGTCAGATTGGAGACGCGAAGGGGGCGTTTGGGGTGCACAGGAATCGCTTGCCGCAGAGTGCTCGGCATCTGGATTGAACCAATAGACGGATGGAGTGCGCCCGCGGGATTGTTGAAAGATTTTGAGATCATTGATGAACTCAATGTCGAGCCCCGCCGCTTCGCGGCCTTCTGCGTTGAATGGCTTACCTTTTGCTCGGGCAGGTGAGAGGGGGAAGACTAGGCGCTCGCGGTAGGCCTCCCAGTCGGTTTTGCCGTGGGCTTTCCATTGGCTAAACCATTTAAGCCCGAAGCCAACATGGTCGATTTCGTCTCGGTAGATTTTGTCGAGAATGTTAGCGGTGGCATTGTCGCCTACCTGATTGAAGACTTTAGCGTATTCGCGAGAGTAGTCGAGATTGGCTTGCTCAAATGTCAGTGAGAGTCGGGTGACGTAGTCGAGGGGATCTTCCATGGAGGAAACACTCTTCCAAAAATAATCACTGAGTGGAAGCTCGCCGAATTCGACACCGCACTGCTGCATGCGGTGCATATACATGCGGGTATGGATTTGCTCTTCCTTAAGGGTTTCCAGAACGCCTCGCCGAAAACTCGCTGGCGCGTCGGGGAACTTGAGCAGCGCGAGTGCCATCAGCTCAGTAGCCAGTAGTTCATGATTGCCAAAGAAATGGAGTAGTCGTCCGCGTTCTCTCTCATCGACCAATTTTGCGATACTAGGGTGATCGGCTCGCACGCCATCTTCACGAAGGGCAAGTTGCTTTGGGCGGGCTAGAGTGCGTGGGGTGGTGATCGCAGTGCCTGGCCTCGTGTCGATAATCTCCTCGCGCGGAAAGCTTAGCTTTTCCTCAATGGTAGTCCCGAATAGAACCTGTTTGGCAAAATCCTGGAGCTGGATCATTGGGAACGTGGAACGTCCCATTTTGAACGTTCAATGGTGAATAGTTGTGTGCTGAATAGGCGCGTCATTTCGTAATCCACGTCAGCGTAGCATTCAAAATTCGATGTTGGACGTTCGATGTTCCCAACGTTTCCTATTGTTCTCATTATAGCACAGCGGTGACATCTTGAGCCCAAGCATCTTCTATTTTTTGCAGCAGATCCTGAGGGGGGCGCATGCCCTTACCGTTGATATCCATAAAGCCGTGAGTGGTTTCGCCTGTGCAGAGCACAGTCTCGCCGCGCTTGACCTCATATTCAAAACGCATTCTGGCGCGAGGCTTCTTTCGCATATATAAATGCACTTCGAGTCGGTCATCGAAGCGGGCCGGGCTTTTATAGGCTGCCGATGCGGTTAGCACTGGAAGCAAGAGCCCTCGTTTTTCGATCTCCGTGTAGGGAATGCCGATTTGATCCAGCATTAGAATACGAGCCGTTTCGAACCAAATTAAGTAATTACTGTGATAAACTACATCCATGCGGTCGGTCTCGGCGTAGCGAACACGGATTTTGGAAATCGTATGTATCATGTGGGCACTATCGAGCGCTTACTGATAAAGGTCGAACTCCGAATTATCAACTTTAGCTAAACTTATACCTTGACGGATTGGGATAAGTTTATCTTTTTAGGTTCGTTTTTGCATAAGTTCGCTTCGTGAAAAAACACTTATAACACTTGCCAAGTCTGCTCTGCTGCCTACAAACGCGAGTTTTATCACTTTCATCTCAAACTGAAAATAAAAATACATAAAAATGGCTACAAAAATTGGAATTAATGGTTTCGGCCGCATTGGTCGCTTAGTCTTTCGCTCTCTTGTTGAAAAGGGGCTTCTTGGCTCAGAAATCGAAGTTGTTGCAATCAACGACCTCGTCCCTGCGGAAAACTTGGCTTACTTGCTTAAGTATGACACGACACAGGGTCGTTTCAAAGGCACTGTTGAAACTAAGGGTGACGACGTCATCGTAGTGAACGGTCACGAAATCAAGACACTCGCAGTTCGCGAAGGTCCTGCAGCTCTTCCTTGGAAGGAGCTTGGCGTCGACATCGTCATCGAGTCTACAGGTCTTTTCGTCCAAGACGAAAAAGCACAAGGTCACATCACTGCAGGTGCTAAGAAGGTAATCATCTCTGCTCCTGGTAAGGGTGACGGCGTGAAGACTGTTGTTCTCGGCGTCAATGACGACGAGCTTACAGCTGACGACACGTTGATCTCGAATGCATCTTGCACAACCAACTGCTTGGCTCCGATCACTAAGGTGATCCTTGAAAACTACGGCATCGAAGAAGGTCTCATGACAACTGTGCACTCTTACACAGCGACTCAAAAGACTGTGGACGGTCCGTCTCCTAAGGACATGAAGGGTGGCCGCACCGCTGCGTTGAACATCATCCCATCGACTACTGGTGCTGCGAAGGCTGTTGGCCTCGTGCTTCCACAAGTTCAAGGCAAGTTGACAGGTATGTCTTTCCGCGTTCCAACTCCAACTGTTTCTGCTGTAGACCTTACGGTGAAGACAGAAAAGAGCACTTCTTACGAAGACATCTGCGCTAAGATGAAGGAAGCTTCCGAAGGTTCTCTCAAGGGTATCCTTGGTTACACTGAAGACGAAGTTTGCTCCTCTGACTTCATCCACGACGAGCTCAGCTCGATCTTCGATGCAGGCAGCGGCATGGGATTGAACGATAAGTTCTTCAAGCTGGTTTCTTGGTATGACAACGAATGGGGTTATTCAAACCGCGTTGTTGAGCTCGTTCAAAAAGTTTCCAAGTTCCTATAAATCGGACCTCGGTAACCACTGATTGATTTTCTGGCCGCCGCGGCAGGTATCCCATCCGGATTCTTGATCGCGGCGGCCTTTTTCATTATTGGTTGTCTAACTTCTAAATTCTTTTATCTAACTTCTTAAAATTATGGCTACAAAAACCATCAAAGACGTAAACCTCACAGGTAAGCGCGTATTCGTGCGCTGCGATTTCAATGTGCCACTTAAAGACGGCGTGATTAACGACGATTCTCGTATCGTTGCCGCATTGCCAACGATCAAGCTGCTCATCGAGCAGGGCGCAAAAGTGATCCTCGCCTCGCACCTTGGTCGCCCCAAAGGCGAGAAGAACGCTAAGTTCACGCTCGCACCTGTTGCCGAAGAACTAGCGAAGCAACTCGGTCAACCAGTGACATTTGTCGAAGATTGCATCGGTGATGAAGTCGAAGCGGAAGTCGCTAAAATGGGAGAGGGCGATGTCGTCCTCCTCGAGAATGTTCGCTTCTACGCAGGCGAAACAGATAACGACCCAGAATTCGCGGCATCCCTTGCAAAGCTTGCAGATGCGTTCGTGAACGACGCCTTCGGCACCGCACACCGTGCACACGCATCCACTGCAGGCGTCGCAAAGCACCTTTCACCATGTGTTTGTGGACTTCTCATCGAGAAGGAACTCGCCTATCTTGGTGACAAAACTGCAAATCCAGAGCGCCCACTCACAGTGATCCTTGGCGGTGCGAAGGTCTCCGATAAAATTAAAGTCATCGATGCACTGCTTGAAAAAGCCGATACGATCATTATCGGAGGTGGCATGGCCTACACCTTTAAGTTGGCCATGGGGGAAACCGTAGGCGATTCCCTTAAGGAGCTAGATTTTGTCGAAACGGCGAAGTCTGCATTGAAGAAGGCGGAAGAGAAGGGGGTTAAGTTCCTGCTTCCCGTCGACAACATGGTTGTTCAAGGACTGGACTTTGGTGCAGGCACTTTCACTGATAGTAAAATTGCGGAGGGTAATATCGAAGACGGCTGGGAAGGTGTCGACATCGGCCCGAAGAGCATTGAGCTCTTTAGTAATGAAGTGAAGGGCGCGAAGACGGTTCTCTGGAACGGCCCAATGGGTATCTTCGAGATCGAAGCCTGCAACAAGGGCACCTTCGCGGTCGCAAAAACAATCGCAGATTCCGAGGCTTGCTCCATTATCGGAGGCGGCGATTCCGTTAAAGCGATCAAGATGGCCGGCTACGGCGATCAAGTTACCTTCATGAGCACCGGCGGTGGCGCTTCCCTCGAATTCCTCGAAGGCAAAGAGCTCCCAGGTGTGACCGCACTGGATCAGGCCTAACCCATATATAACTGGAGGGCTGCGCTCCGTCGCAGCCGCCACGCCATCAAAGCATACTGCGGCGATGACAGAGCATCGCCCTCCATTTTCTAACTTCTAACTTCTTTTAAAAAATTATGAGTAAATCAGCACGTAAATACCTCATCGCAGGTAACTGGAAAATGAACTTGAACTCAGCCGAAGGTGCTGAGCTTGCCAAAGACGTAGTCAGCCAAGTCGGCCCGCAAACAGATGTTGCCGTCTGTGTATGCCCGACTTTCACAACATTGGAGTCCGTCTCCAAAGTGGTGAACGACTCCAACGTTCAACTCGGTGCGCAAAACATGCACTTCGAAGCGACCGGTGCATACACAGGTGAAATCTCTGCGGAGATGCTTCGTCACTTATTCTGCAACTTCGTAATCCTCGGTCACTCCGAGCGTCGCGAATACTTCGGTGAAACCGACGCGATCGTGAACAAGAAGACTCTCGCGGCACTTGCTGCAAACTTGAAGCCAATCGTTTGCATCGGTGAAACACTCGACGAGCGTGAAGCAGGTAAGGTCAACGAAGTCATCAAGACACAACTCGAAGGCGCATTGGTCGGTGTGACTGCAGCAGCTGCAGATCAACTCGTCATTGCTTACGAGCCAGTTTGGGCGATCGGCACTGGTAAAACAGCAACTCCAGAAATGGCCGAAGAAGTGCACGCAGAAATCCGTTGCCTCCTTGCTGGTTTGATCGGTGTGGATGCTGCCGAGAAGGTTCGTATTCTCTACGGTGGTTCCATGAAGCCAGAAAACGCAGACGAGTTATTGGCTCAGCCAAATATCGACGGTGGTCTCATCGGCGGTGCGGCGCTCAAGGCAAATTCCTTTGCTGCACTCGTAGAAAGCGCGTTGAAGCTTTCTAAGTAAATCGTTGCAAACAGATCTTTACAAAAGCCGGAGCTGAAATGCTTCGGCTTTTTTGTGTCTATTGGTTTTAAGCTGCAGATGGATCGTTGTAGGGGCTTCATTGATGAAGACCGCCGAGCAAAGGCCTAGTTGATTACGGTCTTCACCAGGAGAGTGTCTCAAAATTGAAAATATTTTTGAGAATTCGTGGTGAGACTCCGCAATTGTAGGTTAGGCACTCTTGCCTGACCAAGTTGAGGGTGGGATGAAGCCCACAGAGGTAGTCAGACAAGAGTGTCTGACTTACGATCAGCAATGCCCCCCAGAGCTTTAGTTAATCAACAGGTGTTTGAGACAGTTTGCCAGTGAAGCCCCTACGACTCGTTCTTGCCGAAGACTCCAATGGAAAAGTAGATCAGAGGGATGCAGATACTGCTGGCGAGTATTCCCCAGAAAAGGCTCCAGTTGGGCTCTGGCACATTGACGTGCTGAGCATACAGCCAGCCGCATAAGAAAGCACCGACGATACCGCCGAAACTGGAGACCAGTAACTGATAGAGCGCTTGCGCCTGTCCACGCATGGTTTTGGGCACACGTTTATCCAGGAAGAGCCGGCCAGCAACCATCGTTAAGGCAAAAATAGGGCCGTGTAGTGCAATGCCTAGCCAGATGATTGCCAGCATGCCAATGTCTCCCGCCAGCGCGAACAAGGCGAAGCGCAGCAGCCCGAGGAGCATGCCCATGAGGAGAAACCAGCGTATGCGAAAACGTCCTGCAAGGAGGCTAAGGAAGAGCATGGTAAAGAGCTCAACTCCTTGGCCGATAGTCATCTGTGCGGTCGGGTGAGCACTGCCGAATTCGTGGAGCATGATCGGCGTGAACATGAAAAATGCAGTGCCAGGAATGGTGAAAAGTGCCGAAGCGATATAGAACGTTCTCAGTTCACGATCTCTCAATAGCTGAAATGCGTTGAATCCAAGAGTCGCTTTCCAGCCTTTACTCACGAGGTCGGTTGGAGGCGTCGCTGGCATTAGCAAGCAAAGACCACTCATCGAGAGGCGAACGAATGCGGCGAGTTGTCCAGACTTGGCGGATGCATCGAGCCCGAGCCCGCTGATAATAAGCCCGCCGATGATCCAACCCGCGGTGCCAAACATTGTGTAGATTGGAAAACTGCGGGCGGGGTTGGGCAAGTTGACCAGTTTGATTTTGGAGATCAGGGCAAACATGGGCCCAGATATCAACGCATTGATTGCTTGGAAGAAGAGATACCATCCTGGATGCCAACCCCATTCCAAAACTGAAAAGGCCATCCATAGAGCAAATGCGCCTGCGAGCCCTAGTCCCGCTAGAAGCTTCTCGGCATTCATTTTTCGATCCGAAAGCGAGCCGAAGAGAAGTCCTGAAAAGATGGCAAAGAAAGGTGAGAGGGCGGTGGCGTAGGGTAAGATCCATACCGCATCGTAAGTTTTCAGGATATTTGGCAAAGACGTCACCCACATGCTCGGTGGCATAAACATGAGCATCATGACGACTGCCATCATGTTACGCTGGCGTTGGATTGATAATTGCATACGCCGCAGGTCTACGCGTCTGTCTCGCAAAAGCAATCAGTGATCGTCAAAATGTAGGACCCTTTGTCCGGCGCCGAATATGCCCGCTGTGGCTACAATCGTAATCCCTACGGTGTATCCTGTAAATAAAGGGTTGAAATGCGAAAACCACTCCTTAAAGGTTGTGGTCTTTTATGGTTAACCAATCGGAACTGAATAGAGTCTAAAGCGACAAATTAAAGCAGGCAGCACGACGCGGCCCACGCTTTGCTCTAAGTTTCTCGATTGAAATCCGTTACAAGACGTATCTCTCCTCAATAATTAATGGCAAAATACCCGAATAATCGCGGCAACTATAATAACCGTAATCGTGGACCAAAAGGTCTCAGAAGAAACGATCGCATTCGCGCGGCAGAAGTCCGTGTGATTGGCCCAGAAGGCACCAACCTAGGTGTGATGCCTCCGAGGAAAGCCTTGGAACTCGCGCAAAAAGTGGGACTCGATTTGATCGAAGTGTCTCCAGCAGCGCGCCCACCAGTATGTCGCATCCTAGACTTTGGTAAGTTTCTCTATGAGGAGAGTAAGAAGGCTAAAGAAACGAAACAACATAGCACCAAGCTTAAAGAGGTGAAGTTTCGCGTTTCCATCGGTGAGCATGACTTTGAGACAAAGCTTCGCCGCGCCGAGAATTTCTTGCATCACGGCAATAAAGTAAAACTCACATTGCAGTTCCGTGGACGCGAAAACGAGCACCGTGAGTTGGGCTTCAATCGTGTGAATTTGGCGAAGGACGAGCTTGCAGGTGTCTCCACGGCGGACTCACCACCGAAGCTAGTCGGTCGTCAAGTGACCGCTATTTTATCACCTCTTCCAGAAGGTAAGCGTGCCTTGAAGTTTAACCGTCCTGAAGATGTCCTTCACGAGAGTGAGGAGCACGATGACGACGACTTCGATGACGAGGAAAACGACGCGTCCTAATTAAGGAATGCGGGTCGAAGCCCATCAGCTGCGTGTCTCGCGATTCGCATTTAGTTCGGGCTTCTTTGTTTGGCTTTTTGCCTTAGCACTCAGCGGCCTTCCTACGGTCCAAGTGCAGGCGCAGGTGAAGGGACGCGACTATGTCGATCTCAGTGTTGTCGCCTCTCGCTTGGGGATGAAAAGCTACTGGTTGGCAGGATATAAAACGTATCGCTTGAAGAGTCGATGGACGACCATTGATGTGGACAAGAATGCGAAGAGCATTCAAATCAACCGTGTTCCTGTATATCTCGGTTTTCCTACCCGAGAATGGAAAGGGCGATTATTGATCACCAAGGCGGATTATGATCACGTGCTATTGCCGATCCTAGTGCCGCAGGTCTTTGGTCCATCGCCTGGCTTAAAGCGGATCGTATTGGATGCAGGGCATGGTGGTCGTGATATTGGTGCCAGCAATCCAGCCTATGGTCTGAAAGAAAAGGAGCTGACCTTAGATGTATCCCGTCGCTTGAAAAAACTCCTTGAGAATGCGGGCTTTGAGGTGGTCATGACGCGAGATTCAGATGTCTACATACCACTCACACAGCGCCCAAAGATGGCAAATCGGGCGAATGGAGATTTATTTCTCAGTATACATTTCAATGCAGCAGGTTCGGCGTCAGCCGTGGGCTTTGAGTCCTTCGCGTTGACGCCGCAGTTTCAAGCATCTTCAAAATTTTCAAAACCATCTTGGCGTGATAATACCGCGTGGAAGGGGAATGAGCAAGATCCGTGGAATACGCTAGTCAGTTACCATATTCAACGATCGCTCGTGCAACGATTGGGGGGGCCAGATCGCGGATTAAAACGGGCGCGCTTTTTGGTTTTGAAACACTTAGACTGTCCCGGTGTCCTTGTGGAGCTAGGTTTTGTTTCACACCCCAGCACTGCCCAGAAGTTGCGAGCAGCGGCTTTTCGGCAAACACTTGCCCAAAGCTTATTCGAGGGCATTGTGGGCTATGGGGACCGACTCAGACGGATTCGATAAATTATGATTTTTAGACAACAGTTTTTGCTTATACTTGGATTATTGCTGCCGCTTTTCACCGCATATGCCGCTGGTGATGATGAGTCCGATCGTGTCGTGATTGTAGTGAATCGCAACGACCCGAGCTCCTTGGAAATCGGACAGTATTACGCGCAACAGCGGGGGATCCCAAAGACGAATATCATTCAGCTGAGCACCAGCACGGAAGAGACGATATCTATTCGCGAGTATGTAGATACGATTTATAATCCACTGCTGACTGAGTTGATTGCAATGAAACGAGTCAAAGGTGTGCGCAGCTCTGAGCCAGATCGCTATGGCCGCATAGGGATGTCGGTGGCCGTAAATACTGTGAGTTATTTGGTGACGGTTCGCGGGATTCCACTTCGCATAGCGAATGAACCTTCCTTGCTAGAAGCAAATTTGGAAGGGCGGATTCCACAGCAGTTTCAAATCAATAAGGCAGCGGTGGATAGTGAGTTGGCGCTTTTACTGGCTCCAAGCAATGTGTCCATGACGGCGCTTATCCCGAGTCCTCTCTTTAATAAAAAGCGACCAGTCGCGTCGGATCTCAGTCGTTTACTACGAGTGTCACGGTTGGATGGCCCCGATGCCACTTCGGTCAAAAAGCTGGTCGATCGCACACTGGAGGCAGAGGCAAATGGCTTGATGGGGCGCGCTTATTTTGACATCGGTGGCCCGCATGCCGAGGGTGATAAGTGGTTCAATGCGGCATTGGATTACGCACAAGCAGCGTATTTTGATACGGATTATGAAACCACGAAGAAGCGGATAGGGCTAAACTCACGTTTCGACGGTCCGGCTATTTATATGGGCTGGTATACGCAGAATGCCTATGGTCCATGGGCGGAGCCGCGTTGGCCGGTGCCACCGGGTGCGATCGGTTTTCACCTGTATAGCTTCTCGGCAACTTCGATGCGGAACGTCAAAAAGGGCTGGCTCGCTGCTTTTGTGAAACAAGGCTATAGCGTGACGATGGGGAATGTTTACGAGCCCTATTTGCAGCAGACACATCGCCCACAGCATTTATTAGAGTGTTTGTTGCAAGGGGGCACTTTTGGTGAAGCGATCGCCTATAGTAACCCAGCTCTGAGTTGGATGGGCGTAGCAGTCGGCGATCCGCTTTATCGACCCTTTAAGGTCGGGTTGCACGAGCAGTTGGCGAAGCAGCCCGATGGCCCATTCAGTGCTTATGTGTATCTTCGTGAGATGAATCGATTGCAAAGTGAGCTCAGCGACGAGGCAGCAGTGCAGTATGCGCGCAGCAGGTTTGTCGAGCAGCCTTCGTTGGCGATAGCCTATAAGCTTTCGATGCTTTATTCTAAGATGGGAGATAAGGATAAGGCGGCAGAAGCACTTAAAATTATCCGCTACATCACTGTTTTTTCGAGTGATGAGCAGATATTGGTCAAAAAAATCGCCGATCAACTACATCGCCTCGGGGAGTCTGCGCTGGCATTGGAGGTCTATGAGCGCCTAATCGATCAGCGATATTTGAAGAAGGAACTGCGCATTGCCTTGTTACGCGGAGGCGCACCGATTGCTGAAAGTTTGGGGAATTCGACACAATCCGCTGGTTGGATCTTAGAGGCTAGACAGCTGGCAGCGCCGCCAGCTCCAAAGAAACCGACTGCAAAAAAGTAAAAATTCATTTAATAGGTTCTTGACTCAAGAACCCAAGATAAGCAGAAATCGGTTTACATTCACCTGACAAGCGCTTTCTTCGCTGCTTCTGCTAATGTCCACTCCTGAGAATATACACACCGAATTTCACCGCATGCTTGGTCGCGAGGCTAAGGAGGCGCAATTGCGTCAACGCGGGCATGTTTTCTGGTTTTACGGGCTTTCTGGTTCGGGGAAGAGCACCTTAGCGAATGCGCTTGAGCGAAAACTCGTTGAACTCGGCTATGTGACCAAAATTCTCGATGGAGATAATATTCGCAGCGGATTGAATGCGGATTTGGGGTTTTCGGATGAAGACCGTGTTGAAAACATCCGTCGTATTTCTGAAGTTGCGCGCCTCTTTTTAGACATGGGTGTCGTGGTCTTCACCTCATTCATCACTCCGAAGCGTGATCTACGTGCTTCGGCTCTAAAGGTTGTAGGCGAGAGCGACATGACGCCTGTATATGTCAGCGCTTCGTTCGAGACCTGTGCGGAACGCGACGTGAAAGGCCTCTACGCTAAAGCCGCCGCGGGCGGCGTGAAACACTTTACCGGTAAAGACTCTTCCTTCGAGGAGCCAGAAGCGAGTGATCCGGATTGGGTCATCTCCACCGATAACAAAACCGAGGAAGAGTCACTCAACGAACTCCTCGAAAAGGTCCTCCCTTTAATCAAGAAAACGGACAGCTAGTAGGCTTCTACATTCTAATTTCTTTTAAAACACCATGCATAACGATTACACAATCACTCACCTCAAACAGCTTGAGTCCGAAGCGATTTACATCCTTCGCGAAACGGCTGCGCAGTTTGAGAAACCCGTCCTGCTTTTTTCTGGAGGCAAAGACTCCATCGTAATGGCACACCTTGCGAGAAAAGCCTTCTGGCCTGCTAAGCTGCCGTTTCAGTTGTTGCACGTCGACACTGGACACAACTTTCCAGAGACCATGGAGTTCCGCGATAAGTATGTTGAAGAACTTGGTGCAGAGCTAGTTGTTGGTTCAGTTCAAAAGGCAATCGACGAAGGTAAAGTGGTTGAAGAGAAGGGCGCTCGTGCCAGCCGCAACGGTTTGCAAACGGTCGCTCTCTTAGAAGCACTCGAAGAAGGTCAATACGATGCCGCACTTGGTGGTGGTCGTCGTGATGAAGAAAAAGCGCGTGCTAAAGAGCGCTTCTTTTCGCACCGCGATGCCTTCGGTCAGTGGGACCCAAAGAATCAACGCCCAGAGCTTTGGAATATCTTTAATGGTCGCAAGCAACATGGTGAGCACTTTCGTGTCTTCCCGCTCAGTAACTGGACGGAGATGGACATTTGGCAATACATCAAGGCCGAGGAAATCGAATTGCCACACCTTTACTTCTCGCACGAGCGCGACTGTTTTGTGCGCGATGGAGTGATCATGGGCGTGACTGACTTTATCGAGCTGTTGCCCGATGAAAAGGTCGAGAAGATGGTCGTTCGATTCCGCACTATTGGTGACGCGACTTGCACAGGCGCCTGCCTCTCCTCTGCCAATAATCTCGATGATATTATCGACGAAGTTGCCGCTGCCCGTCAAACCGAGCGTGGCACACGTGCCGATGACAAGCGCTCTGAAACCGCAATGGAAGACCGTAAGAAACAAGGCTACTTTTAGGAAACGCTGAGAAGCTGAAACACTAAAAGCTAACATTACGAATCTAGACCTATTAGCTATTAAAAATTTATAAACATGAGCGAAGATAATAATTCAGGATACCTCGACATGGACCTCTTGCGGTTTACCACTGCGGGTTCAGTTGACGACGGTAAGAGCACATTGATCGGCCGCCTTCTCTACGATAGTAAGGCAATTTTTGAAGACCAGATGGAGGCGATGGAAGTCAGCTCCAAAGCACGTGGTGACGAAAATGTAAACCTTGCACTGTTGACCGACGGCCTCCGTGCAGAACGCGAGCAGGGCATTACCATTGATGTGGCGTATCGCTATTTTGCCACACCGAAACGTAAGTTCATCATCGCCGACACGCCGGGGCACATCCAATACACCCGCAACATGGTGACGGGTGCGTCGACCGCCAATCTCGCGATCGTATTGATCGATGCGCGTAAGGGGGTGATCGAGCAGACGTGCCGCCACTCATTCATTGCCAACTTGCTGCGCATCCAACACGTTGTTGTCTGCGTGAACAAGATGGACTTGGTCGATTGGGATGAAGGTGTGTTCAACAAGATCGTCGAGGATTTTAAGAGCTTCGCCTCACGCCTCGATAATATTGTTGATGTGACCTTCATACCTGCTTCCGCACTCATCGGTGATAATATCGTCGAGAAGTCCGAGAACATGCCATGGTATCAAGGACCGACACTTCTTTACCATTTAGAAACCGTTTATATCGGTGCTGATGAAAATCACGTTGAGGCACGTTTTCCTGTGCAGTGGGTGATTCGCCCACACTCTGATAAGTATCATGACTTCCGTGGTTTTGCAGGTCGTGTCGCCGGTGGCGTGTTCAAGCCCGGAGATGCCGTTACTGTGCTGCCTTCAGGCTTTACCTCAACGATCAAGTCGATCGAATCGATGGATGGCCCTCAAGAGAAAGTCTTTGCGCCGATGTCAGCAACGATCACACTCGAAGACGAAATCGATATGTCACGTGGTGATATGTTGGTTAAAGCCAACAATCGGCCCGACCCGACTCAAGACATTGATGCGATGATTTGCTGGTTTGCATCTGACAAGCAGCTTGCTGGTAGCGGCAAATACATCCTTCGTCATACAACTAAGGAAGTGAAAGCGATCGTGACTGAAGTCTGTTATAAGATGAATATCAATACGCTACACAAAATCGAAGACGATTTAACCTTGAGCTTAAATGATATCGGCCGTGTCAAAATCCGCACGTCTGCTCCATTGATCGCTGATAGCTACAAGTCGAATCGTATCACAGGTAGTTTCGTGCTGATCGATCAGTTGACCAACGCCACTGTGGCGGCAGGCATGATTATCTAAGTGCGATAAATACAGTTTCTAAAAGCGGCGCATTCATATGAGTGCGCCGCTTTTTTGTCGCTGCGTTCGGCAGGGCTTATGCCGTTTCGATAAAGGATGGATCGACGCTTGCGAGACACCACAAACATTCGTGCGGCGTGAGACACACCGACGGAACAGAGTGGAGATGGCGGAGCAATGGCACTACTTTAAGAGAATTTTTTGGTGGGGTCGCCTCGCCGAGGCGACCCTACCTCTTATAAGGACTGAAAGCATCCTTAAAGTAGTGCCATTCGAGACAGGCCTGCGCTACCGGATCAAACTCTACTAGAAATGGTATTAGAGCAGCTCAGCAATTGACCCAAAGTCTGGATCGTAGAGTCGCTTGTAGGTGCGCATGGCGAGTGCATCCGTTAGGCCGGCAGTATAATCGCAAAGTCGACGTTGGCGCTCTGTGTCGCTTTGAGCGGTGTTGAACAGCTCCTGGACTTGGCTTGGTAGGACCTGTAGCTTTGAGCCATTCTCGCCGCAGTTTTCACGTAGGGCTTTGAAGACGCGCTCCAGAATGTAGCCGCCTTTAAATTCGATTTGTTGTAACTGTGGAGAGCGGAAAATAAGATCGAGGGCGATCTTCTTGTAGAGTTTCGATTCCGCCTTTGCTTCGGGGTCGATCGTGAGGTCGAAGGCGTGCCTTTGCGTGCGATCGCTTAGAAACCCGTCTCGCGGTGTGAGGCTGCAGGCGTTGACAAATTTACCAATACGGCTGCCGAAGTAGGGTTCGTAGCTGTTGCTGCGGATTTTATCACAGAGTTTCTCGATCCATGCGGATTGCGCACCGTCCAAGCTTTGCGCACTTGCCCATTCGGTTAAGCTGCCGACGTTGATGTAGCGTGCATGAATTCCGTCGACGATGTCGTTTAGCGAGTAGGCCGTATCATCGGCCCAGTCCATGACTTGGCATTCGATACTTTTGTAATTGTTGAGTGCTTTCGGATCGCTGAGTAGTGATTCGGGGATCGTATGCCCATCGAATATATGCCTGCGCCACTGAGCCTGTTCGTCGTATATGAAATGGTTGTCGGGGTAGTGGACTTTGCCATTAGAAGATTGTTCGATGCGTTCGCAATGAAGCGCTTTATACTTCATCACCCCATCTAGAAATGCGCGAGTCGGTGCGATGCCTTGAGTGCTGCCAGGGCGCTCGTAAATCAATTCTGTTAGGATGCGTAGCGTCTGACCATTCCCTTCAAAACCACCATACGGAGCCATTAACTCGTTCAGTTTACGCTCGCCGATATGACCGAAAGGAGGGTGCCCGAGATCGTGTGCGAGGCCGACGGCTTCGGTAAGGTCGGCATCGATGTAAAACGTATCGTTTAAGTGTTCCGAGCTCGCGCGGAGGAATTCACAAATAGAGCGTCCAATCTTAGCCACTTCGATCGAGTGTGTCAGGCGTGTCCGGTAAAAGTCATATTCGCCCGATTGGAATACTTGGGTCTTCGATTGGAGCCTTCGAAAGGGGTATGAGAAAATTATACGGTCTCGTTCTATCTGGAAAGCATTGCGGTAATCACCCACTGGAGTCGGGGTGTTGTCAACGCGTTCGAGATCAAAGGGATTATAAAATTCGTTCTTCATGCAGATTTATCGACTTAGTCTTGAACAGTCAGTGGATTTCGTTGTCTTATCTCAATGATGAAATACCCCTATATACAAAGAGCCCTAACTCTATTTACAGCAAGTATTCTACTCTCAATCTTTACCTCGCATAGCGCGGAAGCCCGTGTTGGAGAGAGCAAAGAGTCCATTGAGCGTCGCTTGACTTCATCTGGTGGCATTATTTACCGAGATGACAAACTTGAGGCCGCGCGACGACGCGGGATGCCTTATATGCAATATATGGAGTTTTTGGGCAGCTCTGCCGATGTTAGGATCTATTTTAAAAGCGCGGACGGACGTCGTCCGACATCTTCTGAACTCGAAGAAAAGCGTGTGAATGCAGGCTGGGACTTGCATGTTGTGTATATCAACGGCAAGTCTGTCCTTGAGGTGTATAAGCGCAGCCAATCGATGAGCGGATACGAGTCGAACCAGTTGATTGCACTTCAAGGCGGCGGCTCTGGTTGGAAAAAGGTTGGCAAAGAAGAAGCTGAAGCGAGTGCGTTTGGTTACGATATGGAATCCAGCGATGGTTCAGTCCGTGCGAAGAAATTGGGCGGCGACCGTATTCTATTCGTGGATGCTAAGGTCGATGCTGGACTGGCCGAAATGAGAACCAATGACCTTTTGGAAAAAGCACCGCTAAGTGTTGAAGGCTTTTAGTGGCCCATCTCATGCTCTAGATTGCATTCTGCCGACCACCTACTATTTTATGCTTATGAACAAATTTTCTGTAACCTCTCTACTACTCGCATGTGTTGTATTGCTGAGTGCGTGTTCGTCATCAAATAGTGGCACTCGTGGTCGTGATATTGGTATCGTCGCAGGTGCCATTTTAGGTGGAATCGCGGGCTCTCAAATGGGGGACCGCAGTGACACCAACGTAATCGCTGGTGCGGTGATCGGAGGCGCGCTTGGAGGTGTCGCTGGTAATTCGATGGATAAACGTAAGGAAGAGCTCGAAGCTGCGGAAGCGCAACGTCAATACGAGTATGAGCAGGAAGTGCGTGAGCAAAACAAACTCGAGGAAGACATCAAGGCGCTTCAAGAGAAACGAGTGCGCGATGAGATTGCCCGCAAGGTAACCGCTTCCGATGTGGCAGCTGCGGAACGTGAAGCCGCTCGTGTAGAGGCGGAGCTCGCGGCCAAGAAAAAGGCTTACGAAGAGTCGCAAGCTCGTGCTCGTCGTATCCAAGAAGCGCAAGCTCGTATCGCCAAGGCGCAAGAAGAACTCGCCGAACTGGAGCGTCAAGAAAACGGTCAATACTAGGCGCACCTCAGACAAATATTTCTAAAAGGTAGATCTTTGCGTCTGCCTTTTTTTGTCCATACCTTATTGAAACGCCCCATTAACACCTAATTATAATGAACCTCACCCTACAAAAAATCCTAATTAGCCTCAGCTTTTGTTGCCTCACCAGTGGCGTGTTGGCATCCTTGGCTCCCCAGCATTTAGTCTTCACCTACATGGGGGACCCTTCCACCACATTGACCGCGAATTGGCAATTGATCGGTGAGGATCAGTCGGTTGATGACGCCGTTGTTTATTACGATACGGTTTCCCATGCGGGTAAAGTATCGGAGTATGCGCAACATACGCACGGAGACGTTTTCACCATAAAAGGTTTACCAGATCGTTCGATTGCTCGTGTGCAACTCACCGACTTAAAGCCAAATACGAGCTATTATATCGTGGTCGGTCATGGTGATGGAAGCTTTGCAGATGAAGTCAAGGTGCGCACTATCCCTGCCGACGATCGTCCACTCCGTTTCGTCACTGGAGGCGACATGGGCACCACTGAAGATGTCCGAGTCTTGTTGAAAAATGCCGCGACCTTCGACCCGAGTTTTGCTGCAATTGGCGGTGATATTGCCTATGCAAATGGTAAGCTCGGAAGCGTTGGCGAGTGGGATAAATGGTTGACCTATTATACCGAAGAGATGGTCACTGCAGACGGGCATACGATCCCCATGCTCCTCGCAATCGGTAACCACGAAGTCAAAGGTGCCTACAATAAAACGCCCGAAGAGGCCCCGTTCTTTTTCGGATTCTTTGGACAAGATCCAGACAAGAGCTATTTTGCCCGACGTTTTGGTCAGAATTTATTATTGCTGGTGCTCGACAGTGGCCATGTCGCCAAGCACGAATCACAAGTCGAGTGGATCGGTAAAGTGCTAGAGCAACACGAGTCCACCCCACATACCAGCGCCATCTACCATGTGCCGCTTTACCCCAGCCACCGTGATTTCATGTGGCGATTTTCCGAGCAAGGACGTCAGCATTGGGCGCCCATCTTCGATCAGTATGGGCTCACCGTTGCTTTTGAAAATCACGATCATACCTTCAAACGCAGTCACTTCATTAAAGATGGCAAAGTCGTCGACGAAGGGGAGGGCACGCTTTATATTGGCGATGGTTGCTGGGGGCGCGGAGTCCGGCCGATTGATTACGAGCTTCCTTGGTATTTAAAAACAGCGGGCAGTATTCAGCACTTCTGGGTGGTCGACTGCGATGCCGATAGCATGATGTATCGAGCGGTCGATATAGAGAACCAAGTGTTTGATGTGTTCCCAGATTCTGCCCCAGGTGCGAAGGAAGCGCGCGAAGCATTCGCGGCGAAGTCACACATTTACAAATTGCCTCAAGGGATCGTGAGCTGCACCGCGATCATTGACGACGGGGCCGCATGGAAGGGCAGCGATGTCACTGTAACACTGAAGAATACCTTTGAGCACCCAGTGACCCTCGAATTGCAGACGAAGATTAGAGGTGCAGCGGTTCAAGCGATTGGTTTGCCCGTAGAAGCGCTGTCACTGCAACCCGGCGAGAGCCAGCAGTTCAAGGTGTCTTGGGCACCTGCCGATGAAAAAGTAATTAAACTCAAGCGAGTAAAGCTAGGGTTTGAAGTGAGCCTGGAGTTACACCATCCCGACTATGAGACACCAGTGCGCTACAGTGGTGGTCCTGACATTACGATCAAGCCGTCTAAAGCTTCATCCATGTAGGCCGCGCTGTAGATAGTTGGGCTCACGCCTAGACCACTTGATTTCAAATCCTCCAATAACGAACTTTGACATGTTTGAGCGGGTCCCTAATCTGCCAACGAACGAATGTCTCACTGACTGATAAGCTCGAAGAATTCGTCAACCAACTGGTTGAGCAAGGACGCTATCGCTCCGCCAGTGAGGTGGTGCGCGAGGGGCTTCGGCTTCTGGAAATCCGCGAAGCGCAGCTTCAGCCGAAACCGGACACGAAGAAGAAAGCCAAGCCCTCAAAAGGCTAACAAACAGCTGTCTGCCCACTAAAAAGAAAACCGCTAAACACACAGAGCCTTTTGAGAAGCAGTTTTCTAAAGTGGCCATCACTCTGAATTTTAAACCATGAGCAAACAGAAGAAAACGCCATCCAAAAGCTCCAGTGCTGAGTATCTGACCTTCGTGGCTTCCACTGGCGCAAGCGAGAACTCAGTCGAAATGCGCTATGAAGATGAAAACATCTGGCTCACTCAAAAGCTCATGGCGGAGCTCTACAATGTCTCGGTCCCCGCGATCAACCAGCACCTAAAACGGCTCATCGCCGACTCGGAAATCGACGAAGGCTCAGCTATTAAGAAATTCTTAATAACTGCTTCTGACGGCAAAAACTACCAGACCAAGCACTACAACCTTCAAGCCATCATTTCCGTTGGCTTCAAAGTTGAAAATGAGCGCGCCGTGCAATTCCGCAAATGGGCGCGCCAGATCGTCAAAGACTACACGATTCAGGGCTGGACGATGGACTCTGAACGCTTGAAGCAAGGCGGCAACCTTACCGACGAATTCTTCGAGCGGCAACTCGCCCAGATACGCGAGATTCGCCTGAGTGAGCGGAAGTGCTACCAGAAAATCACCGACATCTACGCCACCTAGATTGATTATGATGCCACCGCTGCTGCCACCAAACGTTTCTTCGCTGCCGTGCAGAATAAGCTGCACTTTGCCATCCATGGCAACACCGCTGCCGAAGTTATCGTTGATCGTGCCGATCACCAGAAACAGAACATGGGGCTGACGACTTGGGGAGCACCCAAGGGCAAAATTCTGAAATACGATGTATCCATTGCGAAGAATTACCTCTCCGATGCCGAATTGGAACAGCTACAGCGCATTGTTTCCGCCTACCTCGACATGGCCGAACTACAAGCCATGCGTAAAATCCCCATGAGCATGGCCGATTGGGAAACCCGCCTCAACGGTTTCCTCCAGCTCTTCGATCGCGAAGTGCTCCAAGACGCTGGCAAAGTCACCGCAGAACTCGCCAAAGCCCACGCTGAATCCGAATTCGAGAAATACCGAATCACGCAAGACCGGCTTCATAAAAGTGATTTTGATCACTGCTTGGAAGACTTGGAATCAAAACTTAAGAAGGCAAACAACAACACCGAGGATGCCTGAGAATGATTCACTATTCTCCACCCCAAGCACCGCGCAACAGCCAAATTCACCAATGAATGTGCGAGAACTGGCCTGGATGAATAAAACCGATACTCAGAAAGGAGAGATCAATGAGTAAAACAAACCGTAAGATCGAGATTCTCGATACCGCGATTTCCATCTCTCGCATTGCCGAGGAAGACTTCATCTCACTGACAGATATTACTCGCCACCAGGATAAGAAGCGTTCTGATGATCTTATTCGGAACCGCAACACTCTCGAATTTCTCGGGATTTGGGAAAAATTCATAACCCCGATTTTAATTCCGTCGAATTCGACGGGTTTAGAATGCAGGCAGGTCTCAACAGCTTTAACCTCCTGTAATCGTTGGGTTCTCGATCTCGTTTTACTCGATCGAAGTGTCTAAAAGTGATTCGGAGAGTAGCATATAGACATATTGGAACTCTGGCATGCCGGGGCGTAGGGAGAGGAAAACGACGAAGGGTTTCGGTGACACGGTCCGGCTTCGGCGGCGCAAGCGCCTTACTTCGCCGCGACAGGCCTCGATCTCGTTTTACTCGATCGAAGCCTGGTGGGCCCGGTGGGACTTGAACCCACGACCAAGGGATTATGAGTCCCCTGCTCTAACCACTGAGCTACAGGCCCGCTTGGAAAAGATGCTAAGAAAAGGTATTTTGCGGGCTCGTCGAACTAAATCGCAGGGGACTGGTCCCCAAGTCATTGCTTTCAGCAATGGATGTCGTCGCTGCGCTCCTCGGAACTAACCACTGAGCTACAGGCCCGCTTGGAAAAGATGTTAAGAAAAGGTATATTTGAGCCTCGTCGAACTATTTCGTCATGAAATTCACAGAGAGTGCTATAAAGATCTATTGATCACTGTGTGTTTCTGCGACCACGGTGTCTTCATCCAGATAGAACTGAATCGTCATTGGCCGGCAACAGACTTCACAGTCGTAGTCCCATTCCGTTGGTGTTTCGGAGGGGGATGGACCCGAGACGCTGAATGTTTCAAAGCAGCTGGGGCAGGTGACGAGACAGTTCTGTGAAAACTGCATCATAGTTCGATGATTGTCGGCACATCTGTGAAGAGGAGCTTTAGTGTGATTGATGTTTCCTCCAATCCGATGATTTTGGAGAGTGCTTTGCGGTAGGCTTCGAGTTGTGGGCGATGGCGCTCGCTTGCTTGTTCGACTGTGTTTCCTTCGTGAATACGGTCGGTTTTGTAGTCGATGATATCGGCGCGAATTGTCGCGCCGGCGCTGTTGTGGTGTAGCACGACGCGGTCGAAAATTCCGTTGTAGAATTGATCGTCTTCTACGTAGCTAAAGGCGCGCTCGTTCCAGATCGTTGTGGGTGTTTCTGGTTCGGTAAAGAGTGATAGGATTTTACGGTTTTTGAAGCAGGCATTGAGGGTCTCGGTGATTTTCGTAGGATAGACACTCTTGTCTGTCCCCTCGGTTGCCGAGTCAGGCAGGAGTGCCTTACCTACATGCCATTCGATCTGTTCGAAGGCGTCGTGCACTTCGCTGCCAAAGGTTGTTGCTTTCTCTTCGAGTTCGAACGTTTTGCCAGCGTCCTGTTTGAATTCTTTTCCTGCTGAAGGACGTGAAAGCTGTAGCCGTGGATGTGCGGGTTCGAAGCGAATGCTTTCCACTTCGCGCTTCAAACTTTCCACTTCTTTTGAGTGGACTTTAAAAGACTTGTGCCAATCGGGGTCGCCTGTGCTCCAAAGAAGTGGGTAAGTGCTCTCTTTAAACAGTTCTACGGGTGTGGCGGTGTCGCCTAGGATATCTCGAAGGTAGTGGACAGTTGAGCCTTGGTGTGCGCCTTTTGGGTCGCTGATCATGTAGAGTGCACGCTTGGCTCGGGTCATGGCGACATAGAGTGTGCAGAGGTTGCCGAATCCGCGCTGGCTTTCACTTTGTTCAAGGTATTTCTGCAGCGTTGGGTCGGCGTGCATCAACTCTTTCTTGATTGGTTCCATAACCCATTCTGCCTTGCCTTGAGCATCTAAAAGTGGGCTTATGCGGCGCTCACTACGGACGGTTTTGTCTTCGTTGACGAGTATGACGACGTCGTATTCTAAGCCTTTTGATTTGTGGATTGTTTCGACGATGATTGCATCGCTGACAGGGCAGTCGCCACTTTGGCTATTTTGTAAAAACTCGTGGAGTCCGTCGATATCGCGGCGTTCACCTTTGTCGAATTCGCGTGCTTTGGCGACTAAGCTGTCGAGACGCTCACGGTGACGATGATCGTTTTCAGGTAGATGAGTTGCGATGCGCTCGGCGGCCCAACGCACTGCGGATTCATTGCTCGTTGAAAGGAGCTGTGCGCGAAGCTCTGTGGCACAGGCAACGAGTGATGTGCCTTGAGTGGAAACATCAATCAAGCGCAAGTAGCCGATCGCATGTTGATCGCCTGGATGCGCCGCCAGTCGAATGAGTGCGAGTAGCGCGACACCTGCGGAATTGTCCATTGCAGGTTTGATTGCGGAACCTGTGTGGACGGGAAGGTCGCTGTTTTCACGCAGGTATTCGGCAATCTCGGTTGCATCTGCGTTTTTACGGGCAAGGACACCCACGCTCATTCCTTTGTTAATCGGGTCTAAGTCGTTCAGTAGATTGAGGACTTGTTCATTACGAGTGAAGTCTTCTTCCTTGGTGGCTTCGATCCAACAAGCGAAACCGCTGTCGTTTTTTGTCGCGGGCGAGGCTGCGTGTGTTTGCCACGCGCGTGCCCAGCGGACAGAGGCGTCATCTGAAAAATGCTCGGTGATGGCCGCTTGATCTGAAAAGACCAGGTTGACTGCATCTAAGACAGGTTGAGCAGAACGCCACGAAACCGAGAGTGGTTGCTTTTGTATGTTCGGATACTGGAGTTGGATGTCGTGAAAGAGACGGTCGTCACTATTACGCCACAGGTAGAGACACTGTTTGGTATCACCCACGTAGAAGAAGGAACGCTGACCGGATGGGTCTTGCACGATTTCATCGATGAGATTGGAAACGACATCCCACTGCGGACGACTGGTGTCTTGGAACTCGTCAAACAGCCAATGATCGAATTGGCCATCGAGGCGAAAGTCCATCAATTGACGGGTCTCATCATCCACTTGCCCCATCGGCGAACCTTCGTTGTCTGGAGAAAGCAAATGGGTAAGATCCGCAAAAGCCAAGCGGCCGGGGCGTCTTACCAGTCTGTCGTAGTTTTCATGATAGGCCTCAAGGATACGGTGGACGCCTTTTGTATTCTCAAGTGCGCGTTTTAAATGATGCCATACGATTGCACGTAAGCAGTCTGCCAAAGCTGAGCACGTGGGGCCGCTTAGACTCGCTTGATTCTTTTTACCACGACCACATTGAATCACGGTTTGTCCTGTAAAGATTTCGTCGGCTTGTGCCAGCGCCCGATCGAGTAGGGTGTTGGTTTTTTCTTCGGCTGGATATAGCTGAAGCTTTAGCGCGAGCGTTTCAAAGTCTTTACGCTGGCTTGCGCTTAGGTCTTCTGGGAGCAATGCGAGCAAGTTTGATCCGAGCTGATCCCAGTCTATGTTGTTTGATATTTTCCATGGGCAGCCAGCAGGCCAGATGGTATCTGCTTGGCCCCAGAGGTCAGCTTGTGGTGCATCGAGATAGAGCGCGTAGAGTTGTTCGATGAAGTCTGATACGACGCCTTCAACGCTGCGTTTTTCCTGTCCGTAGGTTGCTTGTTTGAAGGCGTGCCAAAATTCGTTGAGTTCAGTGGTGAGTTCGCCGGGGTGATGAACGATGCTATCGCGCACTTCATTACGCATGCGCGGTTCACTACTTTGATCTAGAAGGTTGAGGTTGCCAGAAAGCCCGAGCTCAAGTGAGAAGGCTGAAACGACGCGAAAGAAGAAGCTATCCAGTGTTTGTAGGTTTAGCTTGTGCATGCTGCGGATGAGCAAGTCCAGCAACTGTCGGTAGCGCGTCTGGTCCGCTTGTATGCCAAGTTCTTTGGATAGGTCGGACGCATTGTTGGCGTCCTCTGCTGCGTGGCAGAGTTTATCGATGATCTTTTGAAAAAACTCTCCCGCCGCGGTTCGAGTAAAGGTCAATGCCACGATGCGCTCTGGCTGTTCCGCAAGGTGGAGTAAGTAGATGAAGCGGTTCGTCAACTGGTAGGTTTTACCAGAGCCAGCGGAGGCCGAAATCGCGATATGTTCGAGGGAGTTCAAAAGTGTGTTAGCGGAGGTTGAGGCAGAATGATTATACGGCAGAATGATTATTTTGAAAGGGTGGCAAACTGAATGTTATGCCCATTGAAGTTTACCCATTGGATATGGTTGAGTTTTGTGCTCTTCAGAAAGCGCAGAAGGTGTGTTTGATAATAGTGTAGCTCTTTCGTTATAGCTTGAGATGTGCAAGGCTGTTCCTTAATCGATTAACGATACTGTCTGTGTTCCAACAAGATTTTCGTTGATGACTAAGTCGACTTCGGTCGTGAAATTTTGTTGACCGTCTAAGAGGTGTAATAGTGCTTCTTTGTATAGATTGACACTTAGATGTGATCCCCAATCAGCGAGTAGATTGTTAACTGTCGCTCTTATTGAAGGGCAATAATCGGTTAAGTCACGCCATTGAGTTTTATTGATATTATAATTCTGTCTGGCATCGTGGGATAGGCTGGTGGATATAAAACGATGTGTGACTGATGCGGTTCCAAAGTTTATTATTTTCCCGTGTCGAGAATTACTGAGTAGCAAATAGTTGAGTAACTGCGCCTCGTTCGAAGCGCTGATTCCCAAACTAGCTTTGATTTCGTAAATAATGCTAGAATGCATTAATAAGTCTAAGAAGAATGATTTTGAGAAGTTTTCGTGTGTGACCTTGATTTCAACTTCTTTAGTGCAAGAGAGGTCGTTCTGCATAGATTGTTTTAATAGAGCATTTTGATATGCTTTTTCATTTAGCAGACGTTCGTGCGTATTATGTATTTCAAAAGCCCAACCAGTTATCTTTTGATCTATATCGTGAAAATCAGACTGATCAATGTCGTTGAGCGCTACTGTGCAATTGATGGGCATTCGTTTTAAATAATTATTCTGCCGTAAAATCATTCTGCCTCTAGAGCATGATCCGCGTCGGCTTTGAACTGGTAGTTTTTAAATGCTTTAATATCTACGGAGTTTTCGATGCCGTCGGGGAAGAGGGGGGCGAAGTCGTCATACTCTGCTCGGATGTCTGGATTGGGTGGCCAGAAAATGCCTGCTTTGATGTTTTTAATGGTCGCCTCTGCGCACGCCTCTGCGCTGCTGAGATGGCTGTCGGTTAAATCGTCCCAGCGTGCGATGCCGGATTTCTCTAATGTTTTAGCCACGTTGATGTATGCGGCGGAAGGGCGTTCTTTGCCGGCTTCCTTCTTTGAAAGCAGATAGAGCGGAAGTTGCAGGTCGGTCCAGTAGCAGCTTTTTCCCTCGTGTTCGAAAAAAGCTTCTTCGGGGAGGTGCTTCAATGCGCCCTTCTTCGGGACCGTTGAGAGGTGCGCTTTTTGTGGTGTTTTAGGCGAGTCAGCCGTTTTATAATCGATGAGCTCGATGCAGTCGCCTCGCTGGTCAATGCGGTCGATGGTTCCTCTGATGGTGAATCCATCAATTGTCATTTCAAAGGGATCTTCTGTATTTAAAATATGAATACTGCCATTCAGTTTTACGTCTTCGATCTGATACTGGCAGAAAGCATTGATGCGTGCGAGGAGTGCTTCGCGTTGCAGGCGTAGGGCAAAGGATAGCTTCTTGCCGTAGCGGTGCTGCATCGTGTTGTCGGCGATTTTGTGCAGCTCTTTTACCAGCGACGCTTCTTGGGTCTGGCTATCGATAGTCTGACCTTTGAGGTGAGAGAGCGTGTCGTGGAAGAGCGTGCCAAATCCCGCAGGTGTAAGCTCGCGGCTTTTGACGTCTACGGTGCGCATTTTTAAAATGTAGCGCAGGAAGAAGCGGAAGGGGCATTGTAGATAGCTCTTAAGTGCGCTTACTGAAATCGTTTCAGGGATTGGGAGGCCCGGCGGTGGAGATAATTTCCATGCCAAGTTATACGCTGAGTGCGCCTTTTCCTGTTCGATCTCGCGGAAGAGTTGGCGGGTGCGAGGTAGGAGTGTGTCGGGGGTGCCGAGAAACAAGAGGCGTGAGGGGCGTAGCGGTGTTGTGTCGGCTGCGGTTTGAGGAATAAGTAGATCGATCCGGCCGGCTTGGTTTGCACGGCGACGGCAGAGGGCTTCGAGTAAATACGCATCGCGTGCAAATCGCATCGCATTGGTGCGCAGGTCGAGTGCTTCGCGAAGTGTTTCGGGCAGAAAGGCGTCGCCGATTACAGATTCAGGGACTTTACCTTCGTTGATGCCTGCTAAGATGAGGTGGGGTGCGTCATTCCAGAGTAATTCCAGCCAACCGAGTAGGTCGTGCGCATCGCGCGGTCGATCTGGATACACTTTGGTGCGCTTCAGATTCATGCGAAAAGCTTCACGACTGAAGTCACCGGGTAGCTTGCGGAATGTGTGCTCTGTTTCGCTGCAAGCTTTGAGGATGCCTTGAATCGCTTCCGCGCGTTCTTTCCATGGAATCTCGGCAGTGCCCTTACTCTCGATTTCTCGGTTTGTGTAAATCGTTTGCAGGATGTTTGCGAGTGATTCGGCGAATGGTGCCTTTGCGAGATCCCGGGCGAGTTTTGAGATGGCTTTTAGGGCGAGGTGCAGCGCCGCGTAGTATTCATTATCATTGCCTGAGAAATGAATTAAAGATTGGAGATCTGCGGCGAGGTGTTGTTCGAAGAGCTTGTCGAGTTTTCGCAGGAGCTCTGACTGCTTGTCTGGATTGCCTAGCCAGTGCACAATGTCGGGGTGTTGTAATAGGCTGCGAACTGTGGCTGTGCTCTGGTCGTTACACAATTGGCAGAGGAGTTCGGTGAGTCGGCCTACGCCTCCGTTTTGAACGCTGCAACCCTCTGGATCATAAGAGGGAATGCCTTGCGCTAAGAGTTCGTCTGCGATCACAGGGTTTAACTCGGGGTCGGCGATGCCAAGGAGGGCTGATTCAGGTTGTGCCGTTTGGATGAGCTGGGTAATTGCCGTCGCCGTTGCTTTTGGATCTGCTAAAGTTTGAATGTGGCAAGCCCAAGCTTCGAAGTCGAGTGGGCGTGTCTGCCAGACCTGTGCTAAGGGGCGGCCCCATTCGTCAAAATGTTCATCTGGCCCGTAGGTCCAGACTTCGACCGAGAGCTTGGCGGCGGCTCTTTCAACTGCTTTTAAAGGCAGTGGTTGTGGATCAGGAGTCGCGGCAAGGATGATTGTGTTGATGTGGGTGGGCGCTTCATAACTAAGAGCGGCTTCACGGCGTGCTTGCTTGGGGTCTACCAGTCCGCGGTGCTTCAGCTCGTCCATCGCGAGCCCTTCCAGTCGCGCGAGTTGACGCCAACGTTCGGGTTCATGACCTGCTTCACCTGCGCGCTCTGCGGCAGTTGCAAAGTCGAGGCCTTCTTCACCCAGTTCGCTACGCAGCTGCATCAACCGTTGCGCCATACCTAGCTTCCAGCCTGTGCTAATTGTGGGTGCGATAGGGAAGAGTGCGCTAAAGTGTGCAAAGTCGATGGTGCTCAGTGCGGAGAACCATGCGGCTGTGCTACTCTCTTCACTGGCGAGTGTGTCACTTGCTATGAAATTTCCTAAAAGACGGTCGGGGGTGATGATTTCAGGTGGAAACAATCCGCGGTCTTGCTTCGAGACTTCAAGTGCCAAGGCTTCGAGTAGACGTCGCCCCGCCTGCTTGGTGGGCACAATCACCATAGTGTCGCTCAAGTCGACGATGCTAGAATCTACATTTGCAAGTAGACGTTTGGTGACAGCTGGTAAAAGTGGGGAATTCCAGTCAAGGCTGACTCGTTTGGGCATACTACATAGGATTAAAGCCCTTCACTCAGAGTGCGAGTATTTTGAGCGAATTTTAACTAATTACCTAAGATGGAGTGTAGAATTCTCCAGTTCAGGAGGCATTCCAATGCGAGGTATTGGTAAGCGATGACGATGAGCCAATACACGATGCGGTAGTTTCGCTTTGAAGTCTTATGGCGAAAAGCTTGTTGAGCGATGTAAGCCGCAGGCCAACCGCCGATGAGCTCGAGTAGGTGTAAGACCTTTTCCGGGATTCGAGGGCCGTTGCACTGGGCTTGTCGCTTGTCATGCCAGTAGAAGCCAAAAGTGATTAATGAAACCAAGGAAATGTATCCCACGGTAATATACCAAACAACCTGCTCAAATGACTGCACCACGACTACCGCTGGCAGGATAATCATCAGCAAGAATATCGGGAGTTTTTTCATTTCAATAGTGGCGTGCGAGCTTGCTCGCGCTTTTTAATCTTAGCCAAACTCGTTCTGCGAGTTCTTTTGACTGCGATATAGTCATATGAATATGAGGAGGCAGAATGATTTAACGGCAGACGTAGTTCTGACGGAGATGGCGAAGCAATTATTATTCTGAGTGCCAGCTTCATTTTTCTTAATGTATCTGGGTAGTAATCATTCTGCCGCTAAATCATTCTGCCATAAACTATAAGTTAAAGATCCGCTAGAATCTCACGTAGTTCCTCTGCGGGATCATCGTGATGTTGCTCGACGGCTAGCTTTAGTGCGTGTTCTAGGATCGGTTTGGCTGCTTCTGCCTGCTGGTGTTGCAGCATGGCTTTCCCGAGTAGGATGCGGGGGAGCATCCAGTCATCGCGTGAGTCCGCGCAACGTTGCAAATGTGGGATCGATGCTTCGGTGTCGCCTTCGTCGTAGAGTGCTTGGCCGAGGCTGAAGCGGAAGAGCATATTGTCGGGCTTGGCTTCGACTTTGGGTAGAAAGATTTCTGATTTTTTCACGCTATTCGATGATGAGGACTATGATGGTAATGTTATCCGGGCCTTGGTTGGCATTTGCGCTGTCGACGAGGCTTTGGGCTATAAACTCTGGGCTTTGGTCGACTTCTAAGAGAAATTGAATTTGTCGGTCGGTGAGCACTTTATTGAGCCCATCAGTGCAGAGTAGAATGCGATCGCCGACGTGAGCAACGAGGAGCTGATCTTTAACGATTTGACCGATAGTCAAAGTGCTGCCTGCTCCCGTGAAAGGGTGCGCTTCTAGGCCCTCTTTGGTAACGATTCGATTAATTTCAATAATCAGATCTGCCAAGTCGACACGTTCTTCGCATGAATCGACTCCATTAAAGGTGGTATCCAGTAATTCTACGATACGGCCACTGGCTTGATCCCCGCCTGGAAGACCGCCGAGGTCATCCGCTACCGCATAGACGCAATGATCTTCATCAATAAAAAGTGCGTCTTCATTGACTTCACGGACGAGGCCGCGGTCACTGATGCCATGGGCTGTTATATGCATAGATTCTTAGGTGATTCGTTTGATTTTCTTTAGGTAGGGAACGTTATCCTTAACGTGCCGCGAGAAGAGGCGTCAAGCGGTTCGATGAGGATATCGAACCCTACCTTCTGTCAGATATAAAGCAATTGGAATGAACTGTTCGTGTTGTGATTCCAGTATTTTATTTACCGGTTAGAATCAGTCGGTGAATACTTCGCCGCGGTTTTCGCGGTTGAAACGTTTATAATCAAGTATAGGGAGTGCCTCGACGAAACGCGAGCCATACGGCTTGGTGGCGATTCGGGAATCGAGGATCACGATGTTGCCTTTATCTTCATGGCGGCGGATGAGTCGGCCAATACCTTGCCTGAATTTCACCAGTGCGTCGGGCACGGTCATTTCAGCGAAGGGGTTGCCACCGCGTTGCTGGATATACTCGCTGCGCGCTTCCATGATCGGGTGATTCGGATTTTCGAAAGGTAAGCGGGCGATGATCACTTGTGAGAGTGCGGGTCCTGGCACGTCGACGCCCGTCCAAAAACTATCGGTGCCAAAGAGCACGCCATTGCCTGCGGCGACAAATTGCTGCGTCAGCTCGGTGCGTGCATAGCCATGTCCTTGTGTGAAAAGAGGGCGCTGGATCTTCTTGAAAAACGGCTCAGCTCGCTCGCGCACTTGGCGCAGGTCAAAGTGGCTGGTGAAAAGCACGAGTGTGCCACCTTCGACTCTGCGACTGCACCAGCAAATCATATTGGCGAGGTAGTCGAGGTCTAGGCGTCCTTGTCCAGGCTCAGGCAAGGGGGCGTCGGTCGCGATGTAGATTTTGCAGTTCGCTTTGTAGTCAAACGGTGAATACTCGATCTGTGTCTCGGCGGCTTCGGCGCCGGCTTTTTCTTGGAAGGCATCGAGACGAGATCCGTCCGAAAGTGTGGCGCTGGTCAATATTGCGGCTGTGCCACGTTGAAACAGATGCTTTCGTAGATGTGGTGCGACGTCGAGCGGGGCGCTACGGAGGATGACAATTTGCCCTTTTTTGCCGCTACGCTCTAGCCACTGCACATGGTCGTCTTCGGCGAACGTAATGAAGGCGTTGATAGCATCGCGGTAGCCCATGATACGGCGGCGGTGATCGCGGAGTTCATCTTGCACGCGCTCGTCGTCGCTTTTTTGAATAATCGCACCGAGACGTTCCGCGACTTCCTTGAGTGGACCCGAAATAATGTTGTCGCAAAAATCAGGGTCATGGAGGCGGAGGATTGGTTTCTTTGCCAGAAAGGTGTCGCCTAGATATCCAAAGAATTCGTAGCTAGCGCTCAGGGCGTTATCGACTGCGTCTTGATCCCATTTTTGTCCGTGCCGGCGAAGTAGGCCACGATTGGTGCGTGGGTTGTAGATACGTTTGAGCGCGCGATCCACTGCATACGAGCTAATGTGTGCCCCGAAGTGGTCGGTGGCGATGGCGGGTATGCGGTGCGCTTCGTCGAGCACGACAAAGTCATCGGCGAGAAGAATACCTTTGGCTTCTTCGGCGGGTGGCATGCCCGCGTTGATGAGTGCGAACAATAAGCTGTGGTTGACGATCACGCAGTTGGCAGAGAGCAGTTGCTTGCGGGCACGTTGGTAAAAGCAGGTATTGGGATCGCAGTTTTTGCGCGAGCAGGTTGAGCTGTCGGCATTGATCTCATCCCAGACGGTTGGGAGTGGAGCGGGGCTGAGTTCTTGGATCAGCCCATTTTTGCTTGTGGCCGACCATTTTGCCATGCGGATCAGTTCCGTTTTTTCCTCGTTAGCGAGGAACTCGGTTTGCTTGCTCGATTGCGCCTCTTTCAGTGCGTTGCTCAGGCGTGTGCTACAGCAGTAATTTCCCTTGCCCACCATAAGCGCGGTTTTAAAAGTCGCGAAACGGTGCAGCTCGGGGACCGCTTTGAAAAGCTGTTGACAGATTTTTAGGTCTTTCTCGCGAATTTGCTCCTGCAGGCTGATCGTATGGCTGGAGATGATGAAAGGGCGCTCGGTCTCAATTGAGTGGATGATTCCCGGGATCAGGTAGGCGAGGCTTTTGCCGACACCCGTGCCCGCTTCGAAGAGTAGTGGCTGATCGCCCTCCAAGGCTGCCGCCGTCGCGATCGCCATAGCCGCTTGTTCGGGGCGGTGATCGAGCTGCAGCGCAGTTTGTAGTGTGCCGCCTTTCTGAAAAATCGACTCCACCAGCGCAGTTAAATAGCCCGCCTTGCGGAGGGCTGCGCCTGAGTTTTCGATGAGTCCGATCATGTATTCTACTTAATGTTTTGGAAAACAATCAGCTGAACAGGTTTTCACTGATTTGCAAAGCATGGATGATTATGAAAGTTATCAAAATAGCAATAGAATCGCCAGCAGCGCTTGCGCAGGCCAATTCGAGCCCCTCTTGCTCTGGGCCGTCGCTAGGGAACTGTTTCAAAAATACAATAATGGGGATGTATAGTAAAACTTCGCAATTGTAAGTTAGGCACTCTTGCCTGACTCAGTTTCTTGAAAGTTAAGCCCATGGAGGTAGTCAGACAAGAGTGTCTGACTTACGGTCTGTGATGAAATCCTACTATTTGGGTCTGAATCGAATAAACCTACAGACGTTTCACTGGGGGATTTAGTGCGCCGGGTGGTCAATCATCACCAGTCGAACCTGTTAGAGAAGGGCGTGACCTTTTCTATGGATACTAGAGCTGAAGTGGTGATCCGTGGTGAGGAGTTTCTTTTAGAGACGGCACTTAATAACATTGTGCAAAACGCAATCGATTTTTCGCCGAGTGCTGGAACGATACAGTTGTCTATCGTGAAATTGGGAAATGCGGTTCAGTTGATTGTGACTGATGAAGGTGCGGGAATTCCCGAGTTTGCATTGGCACGTATTTTTGATCGTTTTTATTCGTTGCCGCGACCCAGTTCGGAACGCAAGAGCTCTGGCTTAGGCCTGTGCTTTGCCAAGGAGGCGGTTGAGCTACACCAAGGAAAGCTGACCATCGCGAACCGTGACAGTGAACTAGGTGTGCGTGCGGTGCTTGAATTGCCGCTCAACTAGTTAGCTTGATTGGCTTATTTGAAGCCCAGTTTCTTTAACTTTGGATTTAAGACACCTTGCACGTAGCGATCGGTAGGATTCTTTTTTGCGTAATCCTGGTGGTAGGTTTCTGCTGAATAAAAAATATCGAGCGCCTTGATCTCTGTAGCTATTTTTTTATTCGTTTCGGATTCGTATTTTAGAAGGCTGGCTTGGATAAGTCGTTTCTCTTCGTCGTTTTGGTAGAGTAGTATACTGCGGTATTGAGGGCCGAAGTCAGGATGGACGCCGTCGTTGCGCGTGGCATCGTGCGTCGTCCAAAAAAAGTCGATCAGTTCGGTATAACTTATAATTTTGGGATCATAGATTACTTTTACCACTTCTGCGTGTGACGTTTCGCCATATGCGACTTGTTTGTATGTGGGGTGTGCTTCTGTGCCGCCTGCGTATCCACTGACCGCATCTTGCACGCCATCGAGGTGTTCGTAAAACGATTCTACGCACCAAAAGCATCCAGCTCCGAGCACAGCTGTTTGCATATTTTCAGGAACTTCGACTGTGGCTGGAGCGTGTTTGTCTTCGACCGTTTCTTGCACCGAGCAGGCAGAAAGTAGGGCGGTGAGTGATGCTAGCAGCGAGAGTTTGAAAATGTTTCGATTCATGAAAGTGGGAAAGGTGAATTTGTTATAAATTCCCTACAATGTTCAAATTCTTTTCATCGTAGCGGGCGTGCATGGCTGCGAGTGGAAAATTTTTCCCAGGACAGATCGTTTGCTCACCTTTTAAATCACGATGACCTGCAAATTGTTTTGCTTCGGGGGCGACTTCACCCCTTAGCCAATCCATTAGCTGGATGAAAGCATTGAGTTGACGTTTCGTGGGGTGTGTGACTTGGAAGTTACCCACTAAGCAGATGCCGATAGCAGTCAGATTGATGCCATAATTTTTTACATGGCCGCCAAGTAATTGTTTTTTCCAGCGTGGTCCCACTTCGATTTCGCCGTCGCCAGAGTCGATGCCGTTGCCGATGACAAAATGGTAGGCGAGCCCGTTTTGCATGCCGCGTTTGCGATGTGCTCTATCGTAAACGGTCGCGTTGCCATATTTGATTGCGCTGTGATGCACGACGATTCGTTTCCAGTTGTCTGCACGAACGCGAATGCGGGCCGTTTCGGCGCGGACTCTATTGAGGAGATCTTCTGAGCTATTTCTTGAGATCGGAATATTTAGGTTTTGTCCAATGCGAATGATGTCGCTGGATAAATTATTGGCACGCTTTAATTCGCCGATACTGATTCCGTGAGACAGTGCGATGCTGCCGAGGGTGTCGCCGCGAACCACGGTATGGACAGAGCTTATTGTCGCCGTGGCGGTGTTTGCTGTAGGAGAGGAGGTTTCTTCGTTGCTGCCAGGTATTTTGAGCCTTTGGCCTGTGCGAATGAGGTCTCCTGGAATATTGTTGGCCTTTCTCAAGGCGGAAATTGAAACTCCGTATTTTAAAGCGATGTGCCCTAGTGTGTCACCGTTTTGCACTGTATGCACAAGGCTTTGAGTCTGGCTGAGTAAATCTGTAGCCAAAAGTGTTGAGCTGGCGGTTGCCAAGAGTGCGGATCGAGTAAAATGTCGGCGTGAAATCTGCATACAATAGTATCAGTGGTTATGACAGTACTGTGCACCTTTTGTGCCTTCTGTAAAGAAAGGGGCGACTTGAGGGCTCGCAAAATGGAAAATATTCTTTTCTGTTGCGGCATATAGTAATGAATTCGTTTAGACATTTTCCTTTAGGAGCTCGGTTTCCTAATAGCCCTCACGCCGTCATCAGTAGCTTGCCGACGATGGCTGATGTGTGCGCTTATGAAGAGCATGACCCTCGTGTAGTGGAAGCGATGGCTTCTGGCTATCCACGTTTTGTGGTGCATCTATATATCAGACAGTTGATTGAATACTATTTAGAGCGTGAAGCTCTTGCGGGGCGTGAGGCGGTTTTGATTCCCGGGCGACGCGCTGCGAATGATCTGGTGTCGTATCTAGGTGTTGAGGTCATTGCTCAAGAGGTCGCTGATGCGCTTTATCTAGTGCACTGTGATCCGAATGATCAAGCGCTTGCCTATAAATTGCGTAAATTCGTTCAGCACACAGGTTGTGGTATTTCGTCGCGTCAAGCAGAGGACCTGTTGATAGGCTATGGGCAGCACGAGTCGCGATTTGTTGAGGACGTTTATGATGGAGCTGCTTTACCCGAAGCGGAGCGTTTACTGGTAGAGGAGATTGGTTGCCGCACTCAAGATGTATTAGTATGTGCCTCTGGGATGAACGCATTTTATGCGGGGTTTCGCGCAGTTCAGGAATTTCAATCCAATCGTGGTAGGAGGCGTTGGTTGCAATTGGGGTGGTTGTATTTGGATTCGGGCTGTGTGCTTAAAGAATTCTTGCGTGACGGAGAAACTTTAGAGTGTTGCTATGACGTATTCGACTTAGACTATGTGCTGGATAAAATCCGCTCCTATGGGGATGAGTTGTCTGCGGTCGTGGTCGAGTGTCCGACAAATCCTTTGATTCAGGTCTGCGAATTGAAGAAAGTTGCTGAGGTGGTTCGTGAACAGGGCGGTATCATGGTGATCGATCCTACGATCGGCTCTATTTACAATGTAGATGTGCTTCCTTATGCAGACTTGTTGGTGACGAGTTTGACTAAATACGCGGCGACTGAAGGGGATGTGATGATTGGTGCGTTAGCCGTGAATCAGGATTCTCCGTATTATGGTGATCTTGTTCTGCGCACATCTGCTTTCCATCAGCCCCCGTATGCTCGAGATCTGGCGCGCTTAGTATTTGAAATGCAATCGGCGCCTCATCTAGTGGCGCAAATGAATGCGAATGCGGCTAGGCTTTGCCAGTTCTTGCGCGCGCACCCAAAGGTGGAAAGGATCTATTGTGCAGGATGTTCTGATCACGTAGACGAAGTCTCTAGGGGAGATGCACCCGTAGGTGCAGTTATTTCTATACGGATAAAGGGGAAACTGGAGTCTTTCTACGATTCAATTGAGATGATGAAGGGGCCGAGCTTTGGCGCGCGGTTTACTTTACTATGTCCTTTTGTTTATTTAGCACACTACGACTTAGTTACTGATGTTGCTGGGCGTGACTTCCTAGAGTCCGTGGGTATTTCCCCCGAGTTAATTCGAATCTCAGTTGGCACAGAGCCTTATGAGGAGATTGAAGCTGTTTTTGCTTCAGCGCTGAGTTCTTAATTAAATATCGTATCCATTTTATGAATACAGTTACGCCTGTAAGTATTATTCGCCATCCCAAAGAGCGACGTAGTAAATGTAGTTTGACTCCATTGGAGGGTCGTGAGGCTCTTTCGTTTCATCGTGCACGTCTTGGTTGGACCTTTGATATGACGGGCTTTACGGTTCTGGCGCTGGGGGCCCCCGAGATGTCGGAGGCAGACGCTGGTCGTCCGATATTGCTGTTGGATAGCACGTGGCGCCTATTGCCGCAGGTTGAGGCCTGTTTGGTTGGGGAGGGTGTTCGGCGCACTTTGCCGGCGGTGCCTACTGCCTATCCGCGTATTAGCAAGATCGCTGAAGATCCTATGGGTGGTTTAGCTTCAGTGGAGGCTTTATATCTAGCGAGGTTGCTAATTGGGGAGCGCGATGACTCTTTGCTGTCGTCGTATCACTGGCGCAAGGAGTTCCTCGGAACGTTGAGAACCTTTGGTTTGCTGCCGTCTTTGTAGTTTTATGATCAGCTAGTGCTTATTGTGGGAGTGGATTGGGTAGAAAGTAGAAAAAAGTGCATCTGTAAGTGTGTGAATTTCAGCAGGTAAGATACGCGTTATCCGTGAAGGTGTACAAAATGTAAAA
>CAKZOI010000072.1 GCA_937136395.1 uncultured Opitutia bacterium
TCTGTGAAGGTTTGATCATCGTCAGCAGTTGAGGTATCTCCGGCATTACTACGACCAAACCATGTAGCATCACCGTCGGTCGTAAATGTATTCAACGGACCCACAGTATCTTCTAGGGCTTCCTGCAGAGTAATACCGTCAACGACAAAACTCGCGCTGAGTGAGAAGGCTAGATTATTTGCTTCACCGTCGTCTCTAGTTTGATCAGGAACGAGGACAGTAGGTAATGCACCCTGTTCCTCAACCGTGTCATCTGAATCAATTACAAGACCAATATAGTAACTACCGACAGGAACACCGTATGGCAATGTCAGCGCCAATGGAGCTAATGGAATCGGCGCACCAGCAGGCACATCCGCAGCAATCGTGACAGGCACAGTTCCTAATTCGTAGGTAGACAAACCACCAATAAGTAATGGATCGTTCGTTTCTGCGGCATAGACGACTACGTCGAAACTACTTCCAGCAACTAAGGTTCCTTCGCCGCCATTCGTGAGATTAACGAACACTGATATAGCTTCATTTACTACATACTCATGCGGTGTTGAAAGAACTATAATCGGAGCAGGTCCACTAATTAAATCAGGGAGTCCTAATTGAATAACCGCATTACTAGTGAGTAATACATTATCGGCTTCATTCGATTCTGTGATGACACCATCTGCTTCATTCGCAAGAGACCAATCTACATAGGCACCTAAGTAATAGAATTCCTGTAGGTAGGTCATCAATGGTAATAGCAAGTCACCATGCGAAGTCTGATCGTATGTCCGAGTGGCACCAGAAGCGAGGCGTGCGATTGAAAATTCCTTACCAGTAGCTACTTCAACCACATCGGACAGTGTAGGCACCTGCACCGGCACCAAACTATCTGTCGTAGTGAAATTGCCTAACTGACCACGATTATTCTTACCCCAGGCCCATAGAGTTCCGTCCGTTTGAATTGCTAGAATGTGCGCATCAGCGTATGCAGTTGGCGATACACTCACACTGGTCCATGCGCCAGACGGCTCAATCAATAATGGACCATCAGGGTTATTCGCACCATAAACATATAGGTCACCAGATTCGTCGATAATTGCGGTAAAATCATCGCCAGTCGCTATGACTGGAGTCTGCTGCCCAAAAACGCTTCCAGCAAATGCTAGAAAACAAAACCAAAAACACAACAGCGTGCCCCGGCTTCTTTGTTTTATTGGATTAGTATATTTAAATTTCATTTTAGGCCTTGGTAAGAGATGAATGTGATCAAGAAACGAACGCAGTCTTATCGATTGCGGTGGATGCGACTGTTTGAACGCACCTCGTTCTCTTCTTGCATCTCCTTGTATTCGGCGGCCTGTGCCTTTTGCAATTCAGCTAGTTCATGAGCGGCAATACGCTCATTTCGTAAATTTTGTTGCTCTTCAACTTTTGCTTTCACTCGATAATCTTCGAGTATTTTAAGTGAATTCGACTCTTCTGTGTTTAACTCATAGCCAGGTAAATCACTCGGCACGATACCCATGCGATCGATCACCCGTGGATCGATCACATCTTTATATGTGCTACCATCAGGATTCAAAGTCTTAGCGGTGATAAAGATAATCAAATTACGTTGCTCCATTGTATCAGCCTCACTGGTGAAAAGACGGCCCAACCCTGGCAACTCTCCGAGCACCGGAACCTTTGTATCACGATTACTCGTAGAATTTTCGACTAAACCTCCAATAGCTAGTGTAAAGCCATCCTTAATCATGATCGTGGTTTCTGTGCGACGGCTTTCAATAATAGGTATTTCAGTGTTTTCAACGAGTGCGAAACGATCTGTACTAGACACCTCTGGGGTGATTTCTAGGCTAATAAAGCCAGCACTGTTTACCAACGGAGTGACATCCAAATTAATACCGATATCCTCATAATCGATGTCATCCAGCTGACGTTCGCCCGTTTGCGAATTAAACGAGTAATTCGGAATTGGATAACGCTCACCGATCGAAATCTTAGCATTCGTATTATTCAGTGTGACCACTGTTGGGTTAGAGACTAAGCGAACATCGTCTTGGGCCTCCAGTGCGCTAAGAATCACTTCAAATTGATCTGCCGAAAAGACTGCAGTATCCGCACGAGCCGTTGATGCTAAGCGAGAGAGTGTATTTGAGAAACTAGTCCCCTCGGAGAAGGAAAGACCATCATCCGAAGTAAAGGTTTCGCTAGCCGAGCTACCATTTGTAGATCCACTTTCATTTCCGCGACCACGTTCCCACGTACGTTGAAAAGGTCCCGCAGAAGCATTCCAACCACTCATCGATGCCCAATTAACACCGATGTTCTTGATATCCGTATTCGTCACTTCAATAAATTTCGATTCGATCATAACTTGATCGGTCGCTTTATCCAAACGCTCAATGATATCTTGGATCTTATTCATCCGAGATGGACGTTCAGTGATAACCAATGCATTACTACGCACATCGACTTGAATACGTCCACCGGCATTGACATCAACCAGAGGCGCTACCGACCCTTGTAGTTCGTTAGCTCGTGCATAATTAACAATAAATACTCGAGTATCCACTGGCTCTGCGGTCAGTTCTTCGAGACTTTTAATACGAATGATGTTACGATCTTCAAGATAGGTAAAGCCCTCTGGCTCTAAAACTACCTCGAACACCTGACGCCATGTAACATTGTTCAACTTAAGTGATGTGCGCCCCTGGAGCGCATCTGGAATAACCAGATTCAAGTCAAATAAATCGGCAACGTTTCTTAAAATCGTGCGCACATCTTCATCCGGGAAATCTACCGAAATCGTTTCCGTGCTATCCATTGTCGAAGTCGCTCCAGCGCCGACTTGTCCTGGGATCTCTAAAACGACCTCAGTGCCTAATGGCATTTGCTCGGCGACTACTGGAATGGTCGGAACCGCAAGATCAATACTAGCACCATCAACCGCAGCTTCTGGAATCTCAACAACCGTTGGCGCTGAAGCTGTCGACGCATTCGCACTCACGACTTCGCTCGTTGCCGACTCTTCGATAACGACTACATCTGATAAATCTATTTCAGCAGTAGCAGTTTCATTCGCCTGCGCCCAGAGCGCGAATGGCGTTAGCAGCATAAAGTAGTAAGATGTTTGCTTTTTCATAGGACGACTTGTTTGAGGTTGGCTAGCTGAATGTGTTGGTTATGAGTTTATATTAAAGTGTCTATTTAAGGAGTTTTTTGCACTCCTGAAGTGCCTTCTGAATAGGTCAGTGTTAAAGTGGCGTCGCCCAGACTAAGCGTATAATCTTCAGATGTTACTTCGATTAATTTAACAATATACGTCTGATCTTGGGCCTCTGGAATGCGAACCGGGAAAGATGAGTCTGTTTTTAACAGGTAGCCGCCTTGAAGTTGTATGTAGTTCTGATCACCACGGGCCAATGTACCTCTAACTTGCTTAGCGAAATTTTCTCCCACGACTCGCAATACAGATGAATCATCATAAACGACTTGAGCGGGTTGTTTCTCCTCTACAACCGCCTGCTCCACCGGGTCGCTCACTTCTGAAGTAGCCACTTCTTCAACAACCTCAACCACTTCGACTACAAATGGTGACTTCAAGCCATCTAACTGGGCTATGAAATCAGAATCTTTCGAACCAAGATGCCCATCAGCGACGCTGAGAACAGTCGCACGCTCAGCACTAGGTATAACCCAATCCTTTTTCCCTGAGAATTTGATCTGCGGCACCGCGGCATAGCCCACTTGCATGAGGATGCATGCGAGCACGAAAGCTATTGTATGTGTATTTTTCATCAGTTTAATGGAAATCACTGTTTTTGGGCCAAAACCAGTAAGCGAATATTGGCTTTGAGCGCTCCAGGAATTGCACTCTGCGCCCCCTCTATAATTTGAAAATCTGCAACTCGTATTAATGGCTTAGCAACATGCAGTTCATACATAAAGCCAATGAGATCGACAAAAGCACCTTCAATAACTAGGTTATATGTAAGCGCGCCATACTGCTTGAGTTCATTAGGCCCTCCCTTACCGAGCACTGGATCCTCATTCGAAACCTGGTTCACTCTTACGATAAGAACGTCAACTTGCTCTTCGAGTGCATAAAAGAAGTTGGCGTTTAGCGCACTTTTATTCGGATCAAAGAGACGCTCATCAATAGAGCTGACACGCTCTTTCAATTGTTCTAATTCGGCTTTAAGGCCATTCGCGTTGATTCTATTTTTTTCAATCACGCGAACTCGACTGTAAAGATCGCTCTCTTGCTGCTCTAAGGTGGCAATGACATCACCTCGCATGAAATTGAATACTAGGCAGATCAAAACAATAATGATGCTAAAAACAACCAATGGGTAACGCTTAATATTTTCCAATACGATATCCATTATTTACCCCCCTTGGCTTTGTTGTTAGCGGCTTTATCTTGGGACACTAACAATATTGACATACGATATGGGAAAATCCCCGTAAGTGTATTCCTGCCTTGCAGCGATTCATCAATTTTAGGCGATAAACCATCCACTTCAAGTAATCCAGAGGCCTCGATCGCACTCTTAAAATCTCCCAAGATCAATGGGTCATCCACCTCACCGGAGAGATTCATACTGTATTTCACTTTTGATCCCGCAGGAGCCGCTTTATTAAATGACTCTAAAAAACCTAGATGCTTAATCGTTAAGCCTTCAGGGCACAATTTTACAAATTCCACTAGCAATTCGTGTGCTTTCAGAGGCGCAGCAAAAAAACGCTCAATATCAACCACTTGTAAGGACGCATCCTTAAACTCATTACTCAGCTTTAAGCTTCCGCCATCAGCCCTAGCTGCCGACTCGATTTCTTGCTCCGTATTAGTGATTGCTTGCCCTAAAGTATAAGCTCGATACTCACGCTCCAGTGCAAAGTATATGAAGATCAAGGCTGCAGTCACGAACACAAAATTTATCAAAAAGTTCGTCCGAACGACTTTGATATCAGGCAACTGGGAAGCGTCGCAGAAATTAGGCCGCCAATTAGGATGCGCATCTTTTGAATTTCTATTCACCACTCTTCCCCCCTTCCCCGCTAAAGTCACTCATGAGACTGAACAAACCGACCCATCGTGAGCCCAAGTTCAACACTTCAACACCATCTGCTAGCCTAATATCCAAGTGTTCTAACCACGACTCGATACTTACTTGAACAATCTCTAGACCTAGGGTATCGGATACTGTTTTTGCCACCCAATTCAAATTTTTCGGCAATACGCTCATAAATACATGCTCGATGGTCTGGCCAGTTTGGACTTCATAAAACCCAGTAATGGCCTGTAACTCTTTTGTCATACGGCGTAGTAACTTAGGCCCCATTTCAGCAAAATCGAAGGTATTAGAGAAAAACAGTTTCTTGGCCGACGCTTCATCCTTCAAACCAAGTTCACGCTGCAATAAAGGATAAATACTATCCAAGCCAAAGGGAACAGGGCGTGCAACATCAACCTCTCCCTTATTAATAATAGCAATATTAGCGCTCTCTGAAGTCAGCTCAAAACTCAAAATCGGCCCAGTCACTCCCATGTATTTTGCATAATCACTGACACCACCAATCGTGGTCATCGTTGAGAGCTCTAAGCGCTCAGGGTAAATGCCAAAATTTAGTAGTTTTCCTTGCTCTGCTTGAAACTTTGTCTTTGGTCCACCGCAAAAAACCAAACGTTTCGTTGTGACCTTAGCTAAATCGATATCATCACCATTTCTGGCATCCAAAATAGCGACATGGTTTGCATCGACATCAATGTTAAACTCGGTCTGTACGATATTGGACAAAAACTTAGGGTCCTTCACTTTCGAAGTCGACTCAGCTTCATAATAACGGACAAAGCGCCCTTCTGGATAGACTCCGCAATGCGCGACAAAAAACGAATTACCTTTAAAGTCTACTAACTGCTCAAAGAATGAGCGGACACTCTCGGAGTCATTACTTGCACCCTGTAAAGGCAATTCTGCAATTTCCTCCACTACCATTGGTGGATTAAGACTGGAGGTTCTCGCTGCTAAAATTGAGAACTCGGAAATGTCTATAAATAGACCTTTAAACTTGGGCTTTAACATACAATAGTTAACGACTACAAAAAGAATACCTGCGACTTATTAAATAGATAGTGTAAAGTAAGTAAATTGCCGTAAATAAGATCTTTTCTTTGTGCCAGCGCTACCTTAGGCCTTCAAGTATAAAAACGACAACATATCGTCCTTATTATACGAATAAGAAGATATTTAAACCAACAGGGGGAAACAGGATTCACACTAGTCAATAACCCTCAATTTCAAGTGCCGGTAAAATTACGTAGTTTAGCATTTTGACGAAGCGCTTTGAGCAATCGACCCAAACCGGTTCATCTACATTTACATCCAAAAAATTCAGAATAGAGGGAGCACCTAGCCAGTGAGAACTGAGCAAAGAAAAACGGCTCTTCCGAAGAAGAGCCGTTTGATAAAGTATCTAATATAATGACTCGCTATAAGCGAGCACTACCAAGTGCGCTTTTTGTGGCGATTTGACTTCAAACGCTTGCGACGTTTGTGGTTGTTCATCTTGAGACGACGTTTCTTTTTAAGGTTACCCATGGAAATTATTTACTAGTGTTATAAATTAAAAGAGGGAAAAAGTCAGAAAAGATTAAGGCTGTAAAGTGTTTTCTTCAATCTTCCGCGCCAAAGCCGCTACATCCAAGCCTAAGCGCTTAAAGAGCAAACACATCGCACGCGGCACTTTTGCGCTCACCTGCAATGCGTCTCCAATATGGCAATCAACTAAGTGTAAGGCGAGCCCCTCAAAAGCTGGCGCATTCAAGGCGCCACCCTTCCGTCGCGGCAACAACGAACCCTGACTCGGCGATACCGGCCCCTCGTAAACCGAGTCCCCTAAAACTGGAATACCATGCACAGCAGCATGCGCGCGGATCTGATGTGGGCGAAAAAACCTAGCCCTTGCCTCCCAGATCGTTAAATTATGCTCCGTTTCCGCCAACAGACGAAACTCTGTGAAGGACTTCTTCCCCTTCGCTGACGAAGGAATCATCTTAGGCTTCACATTGTGCGGCAATAATGGCGCATCCGCAGTGAATGCATGCTCCATGTCTTCGGTTTTCGGTCCAGCTACAAATACAAAGCGGAAATAACCCTCACCAGAACCAAAACGATTGCGTAAATCGGCAAGGCTCGAGCGGTGTTTACAAAAGAGCACCACGCCACTAATATCAGGGTCTAGGTAATACACGGAGCCAAAAATCGATGCACCGCGACGCACCAACTCTGGCTTTCCACCTTGAAGCTGAAGATTCAGAGCACTGTCCAAATTCGGGCGCTTGCCATCCCAGGGAAATTCTCGCACAGCGATACCCGCGGGCTTATCCAGTGCGATCCACCCTTCTGATTCCGCCAATACGGGCAAACGATAGGGCACATCCCCCATCAAAGGTGGAGGAAATCCAACTGCATCTGCTTTGGCTTGGCTACTCACGCTCTAAGTCGACTACTAGGATATAAAATACCCCCGATCCGAGATTCGAACCGAGGGCACTTATTGAGTGGGGTATAAAAATACTAGGCAGCCACCAAAGCAGCGCAACGCGCTTTGTGACGAGCAATCTTGTTAGAATGCACAAGCCCCGTCTTGCCGGCTTTATCCAAAGCGGAGATAAACGCACGAGATGCGATGACGATGCCATCTTTTTCGCCAGCTTCTACTGCAAGATCAAGCTTCTTGGACAATGTCTTCAAGCGGCTGGTTACCTGACGGTTACGGAGCGTGCGACCGGTTGTTTTACGGATATATTTAAGTGCGGATTTTGTATTTGCCATGACTGATAAAAGTTAAAGGGCGGAAAAGTGCTGTTTAGCAATGCAGCTGTCAAGGGCGAAAAGCGCTAAAATGTAGGCGATCCGAGGCCGGTCTATAGTAGCGATTGTTAGCGTGGACGCTCAACAAACCCTGCCTTGCGGTAAACCTTGCCTAAGACCTTATACGCACGCTTCTGCGCAGCGTCGGCTCCTGACTTTAAAACCGATTGCAGGTAGGCTTTCTCTCCGATCAAAGCATCATACTTCGCCTGAACAGGCTCGAGCACCGCGATCACTGCATCAGCCACCTCTTTTTTCAGCTCTCCATAACCTTTACCTGCCAAGCGCTCTTCAAGCTCGCCCACTTCGCGACCGCTCATCGTCGAATAGATCTGTAAAAGATTGGTCACGCCGGGCTTCTCATCGCTTGCAACGATTTCACTGCCTGAATCGGTCACGGCACTCATGATTTTTTTCTTTAGCACCTCTGGCTTATCGAGAATGTAGAGCGTTGAATTTTGATTCTCATCACTTTTCGACATTTTTCGGCTAGGGTCCTGAAGTGCCATCACTCTGGCACCTGCCTTAGGAATAAACGGTTTTGGAATCGTAAATGTATCGGAGTAATTATGATTGAAACGTTGCGCGAGGTCTCGGCAAAGCTCTAGATGCTGTTTTTGGTCATTTCCCACGGGAACCGCATCTGCATTGTAGAGCAAGATGTCAGCAGCCATTAAGACTGGATACATCAGCAAGCCCGAGTTGACCGATGCCTGCGCCCGTGCACCCTCATGCGAGAATTTTAAATCATTACTATTCTCACTTGATTTGAAGCCAAGCTTTGCGGCCTTTTCCTTAAACTGAGTCATCCGCTGCAAATCACCAATCGGCGTGATACAGCTCAACAACCAAGCCAATTCAGTATGCCCAGTGACATGGGATTGGATAAATATATTGGAACGCTCTGGGTCTAGACCGCATGCAATGTATTGCGCCACACAAGATAGCGTGTTCTTACGGAGGTCGGCAGGTGTATACTTAACGGTGATCGCATGCATATCCACCACTCCGAAAAAGCAATTATAATCATCAAGCATTGTCGCCCAATTTTTAATCGCACCAAGGTAATTTCCAATCGTCAGGTCTCCGGTTGGTTGCGCACAAGTGAGTATAACTGGCTTTTCTTCGCTCATAAAGTGCCGATTGACGGCATCCGCGCGAGACTTGTCAACTCTAGTCTCCCCTTGCCAAGTGTCGAAGAAAACCATGGCTCTTTAAATGCGTGTCCATTTAGTCGTAATTGCATTTCTAATCGCTCAACATTCAGCCCTAGAAGCCTACCACCCAACGGATTACAACGACCGTCTAGAAGTGATCGCATTTGGCTCCTGTAACCGACAAAATTTGCCACAACCCTTGTGGCCTGTAATCGCCAGCAATGCTCCAGACCTCTGGATTTGGGCTGGAGACAATGCCTATGGCGACTCAAAGGACCCGCAGGTGATCGCGAACAGCTATGCAGAACAGCTGGAAAATGCTGACTATCAAAAATTTAACGAAAAATTTCCAATAATCGGCACCTGGGACGACCATGATTACGGTTGGAATAATGCAACTAGAGACTATCCCATCAAACACCTCACACAGCAGCTAGCACTCGACTTCACAGGGGTGCCAGCAAGCGATCCACGTCGCCAACGCGAGGGCATTTACGGTGCTTACACCTTTGGGCCTGAGGGCCAAAGTGTCAAAATTTTACTCCTAGACGGGCGTTACTTCGCGACAGGTAAGAAAGTCGCTCAGGCAACACTGATTGGCAATAAGCAAAAAGCATGGTTAGCCAAAGAACTCAAGCAGAGCACGGCTCAGATACATCTCATCGTCAGTGGCATTCAAGTCCTCTCAGAGGAGCACAACTATGAGAGTTGGGCAAAATATCCAAACGATCGCGAATGGCTGCTGAACCTTATCGGTGAAACGAACCCATCTGGCGTCCTATTTATCAGTGGTGATCGTCACATCCATGAGTTATCCGTCCTAAACGAGCCACGTTTTGACACTCCCCTACTCGACGCCACGTCCAGTGGTCTCACGCACTCTTGGGAAAGTTTCAAAGGAGAACCCAACCAACATCGGTTCGGCGAAGTCCACAAAGTGCTCGGCTTTGGACTGATCACACTCGATTGGTCTAAAAACAGCTGCTCTATTCAGGTTGAGATTCGCAATATCGAGAATCAACCAGTCAATCAATTTACAATCGAAGTGCCGCTATCTGACACATAGGCACACTTCTCAACACGCACAGAACCACACACCATGCTTGTAAGCTTAATTGGATATTTCGCACTCATTGCCATTGCTTGGCTATTTTCCAGCTCCAGAAAAGATGTCAACTGGCGCACCGTCGCCGGAGCGATGGCAATCCAAATCGGCTTTGGCGCACTGGTGCTCTATGTGCCATTGGGAAAATTCGCACTCGAGGTCCTATCCGTGATGGTTGGCGATATCATTGCTTATGGCTATGAAGGCATCAGTTTTCTATTTGGCGGGCTCGCAGGCAGAAATCATAACCTAGGCTTTCTATTCGCATTTACAGTTCTACCCGTGATCGTCTTTTTCTCCTCGCTAATCTCTGTGCTCTACTTCCTGCGCGTTATGCCGATGATAGTCACATTGATCGGTGGCGGCATTCAAAAGCTTCTAGGAACCAGTCGTGCAGAATCGCTCAGTGCGACCGCGAATATTTTTGTCGGACAAACCGAGGCTCCGCTAGTGATTAAGCCTTACTTGAGCCGAATGACGCGTTCAGAGTTCTTTGCAGTTATGGTTGGTGGGCTCGCATCAATCGCTGGCAGCGTGATGGCTGGTTATGCAGGCATCGGCATCAGTATCGAGTATTTGCTAGCCGCCTGCTTCATGGCGGCCCCATCTGGCCTACTATTTGCCAAACTTCTCATGCCTGAGACGGAGACACCAAATAACGAAAAACTAAAAGCCTGCGCAGAAGATGCGCCGATCAATGTGTTTGATGCGGCTGCGCATGGGGCCGCAGATGGGCTCAAACTGGCCTTGAATGTGGGAGCGATGTTAATCGCTTTCGTGGGTCTCATTGCACTCGCAAATGGTATATTAGGGAACATCGGCTCGCAGATCGGATATGACGACCTCAGTATACAATTAATTTTAGGCTATCTATTTAGCCCTGTAGCATGGCTCCTAGGCATCCCATGGGAGCAGGCCTCACTCGGCGGCTCCATTATTGGACAAAAACTCGTGCTTAACGAGTTCGTTGCCTTTATTGAATTATCCAAAATTCAAGAGACTTTATCTATTCGCTCACAGGCGATTCTTACTTTTGCCCTCTGCGGTTTTGCCAACTTTTCCTCAATTGCCATTCTACTTGGCGGCCTAGGCAGTTTAATCCCAGAGCGTCGAAGTGAAATCGCTCAACTAGGTATGCGCGCCTTACTCGCTGCGAGCTTAGCTAATTTCTCAAGCGCCGCAATTGCCGGTGTCCTTATCTCATAAAAACCGCTAATAGCCTCGACTTCCATACAAAGCAGTCCCCACTCGTATCTGAGTGGAACCCGCGGCAATCGCCACATCAAGGTCTCCTGTCATGCCCATAGAGAGTTCGGGCAAAGCCACGCTAAAGCGCTCAGATAGATGATCTCGCAACTCGCGAAGCCTGTCAAAGGCTGCGCTGGCAACATCGAGATCGTCATCCAGAGGAGCAATCGTCATCAGACCATCCACCTGAAGATGGTCTAATTGTAAAGCCGCATCAAGTGCCGCACCCATTTCGGCGACTCTAAAGCCGTATTTATTGGGATCCTCTCCAGTATTACATTGCAGTAAAATAGGTAAGCACTTGCCAAGCTCTCCAGCTTGGCGATCCAGTCGCTTCAACAACTTGATCGAATCCACCGACTGAATTCGATCAAAAATCGCAACCGCTTCTTTCGTCTTATTAGACTGTAAATGCCCAATAAGCTCCCATTCTACTGGTGACACAGCGTCCTGAGCGCACTTACCAGCAGCCTCTTGAACACGATTTTCGCCCACAGCAGTCAAACCCGACTGATACGCATAATGAACTGCATCGATTGGATGATTCTTCGTCACCGGCAACAGGCGCACACTGCCCACAGCTCGATTTGCAGCCACGCAAGCCTCTGCCATACGCAACTGAACATTAGCTAAGTTTTGAGTAAATTCCTCGTAGGTAATCATAGACTATAAGCAAAAATTGAAACTTCACACATTAAGATAAGATCTGCTTTTTATAATATTGCATTCCCATTAGCGAGCATTATACAGATTATCTTATGCACGTAGAAAACTTCAAAATCTTTTCCGATCTAGTCGAGAGCGAAAGCTTCTCACGGGCCGCTAAATTAAATGGAATCACCCAGTCAGCGGTCAGTCAGCAACTACGAGCAATGGAAAAGCACTTCAGCATTCTGATTGTTGACCGCAGCCAAAAGCAGTTTCGCCTAACACGCGAGGGACAAAAACTCTACGAATCCGCAAAAGAGATCCTCTATCTCTACGACAAGCTCAATAGTGAGCTACAAGAGATGAAGAAAGTGATCAGCGGCACGATTCACATCTCTACCGTTTACAGTATCGGCCTCCACGAGCTCCCCCCATACATTAAAGCATTTCTAGCGAAGTATCCTGAGGTCAACATTCGGGTAGAGTATCGCCGTGCGAACATGGTCTACGAAGACATCCTGACCAACTCGATCGACCTCGGCCTAGTTGCCTACCCACAGAAGCATAAGCAACTAGAAGTACTCCCCTTCCACGACGATGTGCTCATCCTAGTGGTCAGCCCCGAGCACCCGCTTGCCAAGCGCAAGAGTGTCGACCTCGACGAAGTCGCGGGTCAAAAATTCATTGGCTTCGAGCCAGATATCCCAACTCGAAAAGCAACCGACCAAATTTTCCGTGAAGCCAATATCGAGTGTGACCCAGTCATGGAATTCGATAATGTTGAGACCGTGAAACGAGCGGTCGAAATCAACGCGGGTATCGCCATCCTTCCGCAGACCACTGTGGTTCGCGAAGAGGCACAAGGCTTACTGAAGGTGCTGAAGTTCAAGTCCAAGGTTTACAAGCGTCCGCTCGCACTGATCCACCGCAAGGGCCGCGTGCTCACGCCAGCGATGAAGAAACTGATCGAACTCCTATCCTCAAAGGACCTCAACAGCCTAAATAAAGCAGACAAAACAGAGGACTAAGCATCAGCCTCCTCACGACTCACCGCCAAATCTGAGACGTCTTCGAGTCGCCGTAAGCGCTTTGTCACGATGCCATAGCGCGGAGCAAAGAACAGCACGGCCACGAACACGAGGCCCGCGACCACTGCCATCATTCCAGAGGTCGATGTGGTCTCAACGATCGAGGGATCGAAACCAAGCCACCCTGGCAAACACAAGGCAGCCACATGACCTAAAGCGGCTGTAAATACGGCGATGAACACGCTCAATATAACCATCGTGCCCAGCCGATCGGTTAACAAGTGTGCAGTCGCTGCAGGAACGATCAACATAGCGATCACTATAATACTTCCGACGGCTTCAAATGCGGCCACCGTGGTCACCGCAACCAGCGTCATTAGCAAATAGTGCATTATATTTGCGTTGAATCCCATCGTCGTTGCCAACTCGGCATCAAATGACGAAATGCGAAGCTCTTTAAAAAAGAGAACCACAAACAGCGCATTCACCACACACACGATCAAAAGCACGATCGCAGCGCGTGGCACATCCAGAACAGTGCCAAAGAATTCAGGCCGCCAGACCACATCAAGCGGTGTTAATTCAATTGCGCCATACAAGACACAGCCTGCATCCAAATCAACGTGATCAGCAGCCTGAACAATCAATAAGAGCCCGAGTGCAAACAGCGTCGTAAAAACAATTCCCATCGAGGCCCCTTCATCGACCTTACCAAAGCGACTGACCCATTGTGTAAACACAGCCGTCAACACACCGACCACAGCCGCACCGATGAACATGGTTAAACTCGCACGTACACCCGTCACCAAGAATGCAATCGCCAACCCAGGCAATACCGCATGGCTAATCGCATCTCCCATCATACTCATCTTACGAAGCACTAGGAAATTACCAAGTAGCGCACATGAAATCGCCGCCAGCATACCGACGATTACAATCCAAGTATCTATTGCATACCATTCCATATGTCTAATCTCCGGGATGGATCGGGTGAGGGCTCACAGGCACAGCACTCGATTCTACAGGACGGTAGCTCTGTAACTTACTTTCTAAAATCGCCACCATCTTTTCGCCTAAAACATGCTCCACAGCATCCGCATCTCGATCAACTCGACTCGTTGCAACGTCGGCATATTCGATCAAATACATCTCCCAAAGACGGTGATTTCGAGTCACCTGAGCCGCCGCTTCGAGCCCAGCACTAGTAAGAGAAATTTGACCCTCTCGATCAATCACCTCAATTAGCCCTTCGTTATACGCCGACTTTAGGTAGCGCCGTAATTGCGCATCACTCCAAGTGCGTCGCCCGCGAACTTGGCGAAAGGGAACGGCGCGAATCTGTATCCCCTCAGCGGATACAGCATTTGCTTCGAGGATTTCATACAGAGCTCGCAACAAATGCTGGCGACCAACACTACGTTTCAATTCCAATTGACGATAACCACGAATCACCACTCCACGTTCTAGCCCGAACAGCATACTCAACAAAAAGCATCCGGCGGCAACCAATACAATCAATGCACCTGCTGGCATATTTGGAATCAATGCACTCACACTTGCCCCAAGCCAGCCGCTCAGTCCGCCAATCAAGGCAGACAACAACAGCATTCGATCCAACTGGTCTGTCCAGAAACGAGCCGCCGCTGCTGGTGTAATCAAAAATGCGATGATCAAAATCAAGCCCACCGCTTGTAGCCCGGCGACAGTCACCGCGGTCACCAAGCCGAGCAATAAGACATCTAAGCGGCGAACCGGCCAGCCTTGCGCAGCCGCATAGGCTTCGTCAAAACACAATAGTCGAAACTCTTTAAATAGCAAAGTAGACAATCCCAACACGCAGACAGTCACCACCGTGAGCAGCCAAAAATCAGTCAGCACCATCGACGCCGTCTTGCCATAAATAAAGGATTCTAAGCCAGCCGCCGCACCCGCCGGCATTTTAGTTGCCATGGTTAAAAGTGCCACACCTGCACCGAAGAATACCGAAAGCACAATTCCCATAGCCGCATCATCTTTAATGCGCGAGTGATTCCGAATATACAGCACTGCAGCGCACCCGAGCACACCGGTGATGGTCGCGCCGAGCATTAATATCGGCAGCGACTTACCTACCCCACCAAGCATGACCGCGATAATAAAAGCTAGGCACACGCCGGGCAGTGTCGCATGTGATAAGGTATCCCCCATCAACGATCGTTTGCGTAGCAACAAAAAACCACCCATCAAACCACAAGCACAGCCCAAGAGCATAGTGCAAATAACGACAAGTCGCGTATTATAATTACGCAGAAACAGGACGTCAAATATGTCGGCTAATTCAAACACAGCTTAACGTGCCTTGGCAATTTTCTCAGCAGCTTCGGTTAACAGGGATAACTTACCACCATAGGTCTTATGTAGATTCTCCGGCGTGAACACTTCCGCAGTTGGGCCGCTCGCCACAACGCGCATATTCAAGAACACGGTCCAATCAAAATACTGCGGCACGGTCGCCAAATCATGGTGCACCACCAGACAGGTCTTACCGCGGGATTGAAGCTCTTTTAAGAGTTCAACAATCGCCCGTTCTGTCGCCGCATCCACTGCAGCAAATGGCTCATCCATAAAATAGATATCAGCGTCCTGCACCAACGCACGTGCCAGAAAGGTGCGCTGCTGCTGTCCGCCAGAAAGTTGACTGATCTGACGATGCGCATAATCTGCCAGTCCCACACGATCCAACGCCTGCATAGCCAGCGCCTTTGAACGCTTATTAACCCGACGAAACCAACCGAGTTGACCATACGTTCCCATCGCCACCACATCGAGTGCGCTAACGGGAAAATCCCAATCTACACTTTCTCGCTGCGGCACATAACCGACGCGCTTACGCGCCTTCGCATACGGCTCACCGTAGATGAGCACTTCACCTGAAGAGCGCGGAATCAAATCTAAACAAGCCTTCAACAGCGTGCTCTTCCCTGCCCCATTCGGCCCCACAACACTGACGAGCTTACCTTCAGGTATGGATAATCCAACATCCCATACGACCGGCTTACGATGATACGCGACTGTCAAATCTCGCACCACAAGTGGTGTCTGTTTCAAGTCTCTTAGATTCGGCTCAGCGTTCATGATCAAAAAGGAAATAGATTAATCTGGATGGAACTAACTATAAAAAATTCAGAAAAAAGCATACAAATTAATTCAACGCGTCTTGCTTAAAGCCTACTGCCTGCCCACCCAGTGAATTGACGATTGTAGTGACATTGTGATCGATCATGCCAATGTAAGTGCCTTCGTAGGTCCCAGCTTGCCCCATGGCATCTGAAAACAGCGAACCACCAATCACCACCTCATGCCCACGTGCTTTGGCTCCTTCTACGAGTGCACGCACATTTTTATCGGCAACCGAAGTCTCCACAAAGACCGCGGGGATCTGTTGCTCCACGATAAAATCAACGAGCCCCTCAAGGTCACGAACCCCAGCTTCAGACTCGGTGCTGATGCCTTGAATACCGCGCACTTCGATCGAATAGGCGCGACCGAGATACCGAAACGCATCATGTGCCGTGACTAAAACACGTTGCGTTTCTGGAATCGTTGCCATCACGGCTTTGGCGTATGCATCCAGCGCTTCTAACTTGGCAGCATAGGCGACCGCATTTGCGCGATAAGTTGCCGCATTTTCAGGATCATACGCGGCTAATGTCTCGGCCACCACTGGCACTGCTTTAGCCCAAGCGCTCACATCCATCCAGACATGCGGGTCCGTGTATTCAGAACCATCATCTTTATCCAATAAATAGTCCGAATCTTTGAGAATCGCTTCAGTCACTGCTCGGACGGGCTTACCTGTCGACGCCACGCGCACGAGCACGTCCGTCATCTTACCTTCCAGCAGCAAGCCGTTATAGAAAACCACATCCGCAACTCTCAATTTCACAACATCACTGCGCGTCGGTTTGTATAGGTGCGGATCGACCCCCTCACCGATCAAACCTTCCACCTCAGCATGCTCACCAGCCACGTTTCTGACGATATCCGTAATCATCCCGACAGTGCACACGATCTGATATCGCGCATCTGAAGTGCCGGCTTCAACTTCTTCGTCAGCTGCCTTTGGCGCACAACCGAGTGCCACAAACATGCTTATTAAACAAACGAATCGTCCCAATGAAGATATATCAAATTGCATACTTTGATTAATCAAAGTTGCCTACATAAAATTGTCAACCCCGATCTAAGACAGCCGCGCGGAGTATGGCTGTTTTTCTTTTCCTCTGAGCTTGCAAATCAGGAGGAATCCATTTCTGGTATTAATTGCTATTGAGACTTAATCTCATACAATCACTTTTCACATGCGACTCAACGAAATCAAAAAAGGCGGCCTGTTCCGCGTCAAAAATCTCAATTGCTGCAACGATTGTGTCTCTCGACTAATGGAGATGGGTTTATTGCCTGATCAAGAGATTCGTTTGATGCATGAGGCCCCGCTCGGTGATCCAATAGCCGTCGAATTTAACGGTTGCCATATCAGTGTCCGTCTAGAAGACGCGGCACATGTGGAAGTGGAATTGATTAGTGAATGAGCAAGTCAACACCAAGCACTCGCATCGCCCTCATCGGCAACCCGAACACGGGTAAAACTTCACTCTTTAATACCCTAACGGGTATGCGACAACGTGTGGGCAACTACTCCGGCGTGACTGTGGAGAAAAAGACTGGCACTTGGTCGCTACCGAATGGCCGAGAAGTCGAGCTGATCGATCTCCCGGGAACCTATAGTTTAAGTGCTAGCTCTTTAGATGAGCGTGTCGCCGTAGACGTAATCACGGGGCACGGCCTCGGGCAGAAGGCACCCGACCTCGTTGTGGTTGTGGTCGATGTGGAAAACCTTCGCCGCAATCTCTTTCTCGCTTCCCAAGCATCTGAGCTAGGTGTGCCGATCGTGATCGCACTCAATTGCTGGGACGTCGCCGAAAAGAAGGGGCTGCAAATCGACAGTAAACTACTGGAGCAACGCCTAGGCGTGCCCGTCGTTCCGACCGTCGCAAAGCGCAAGAGTGGCACCGAAGAGCTCGCGAGCGAAATCGCTAAAGCAATCGAAACGCGCCCGATGTTGATGCGCCCGCAATGGCCGGAAGCGGTGCAAAAAGCAATCCACACACTGCATGAAGAATTGGTTACCAAAAGAGGCGAAAAACTACGAGAGGGTGAACTCCAACGACTTTTATTTGACCGCAAGAGTGCCGTGAGCGAACGCTTACAATCGTCAGCTGCCGAACACGAACCTATTGTCAAAGCCGCGCGCGACCAACTTTACAAAGACGGCTTTCAACCCGATGCCGCCGAATCGACGCTTCGCTTTCGCTTCCTCAATCCACTGCTAAACGATGTGCTGGAGCGCCAAGCGGCGATGAAGAAGCGCAGTAAGTCTGAAGGCATCGATCAGCTACTACTCCACAAGTTTTGGGGCCTCGTTGTTTTCATCGGCATGATGTATGTCGTATTTCAATCCGTATATACATGGGCTGGACCGATGATGGATCTAATCGAAGGCGGTGTCGGCTGGGTGCAAGGAATCGCTGCAGATGCACTTGCCAACACCCCGATGCTGCAAAGTTTAATTGCGGACGGTATCATCGGCGGCGTGGGAGCCTTCCTCGTATTCCTCCCACAGATTCTCGTGCTCTTCTTCTTCATCTCCATTTTAGAGGAATCAGGCTACATGGCACGAGCGGCCTTCCTAATGGATAAGCTATTCCAATGGTGCGGACTGAACGGTAAGAGCTTCGTGCCTCTTTTAACCAGTTTTGCCTGCGCCATCCCTGGCATTATGGGCGCCCGCACAATTCATGATAACAAGGCACGCTTGATCACGATTCTCGTTGCGCCGCTCATGAGTTGCTCCGCACGGCTGCCCGTTTACTTGCTGCTGATCGGTGCCTTCATTGAGCCCGTCTATGGACCAAAGGTCGCAGGTGCCACGCTCTTTGCGATGCACTTTGTCGGTGCGCTAGTCGCCGCGCCATTTGCTTGGGCTCTCAACAGAACAGTCAATAAAGGTCGCAAGCCTGAGCCCTTTGTCATGGAGCTGCCCCACTATCGCGTGCCACAGATAAAGCTCACCTGCTACCGTATGTATGAGAGCGGCAAGGAGTTTGTCGTGCGCGCGGGAACCGTGATCTTCGCAATGACTATTGTCATTTGGGCGCTCTTGTATTTCCCGCGTTCGACAAATGTCGAAGAACTGGTCACCACTGCTTACACTCAAGAGTTAGAAGCTGGTGCATTGATAGATGAAGACGAGCTCTCTAAACGCATCGATGCTGCCTACCTAGAGCAAAGCTATATGGGGCGTTTCGGAAAATTCGCTCAGCCTGTATTTGCACCTGCTGGCTACGACTGGAAGATCACCGTTGGCGTGCTCGCCAGTTTCCCAGCGCGTGAAATTATTATTTCCACTCTCGGAATCACCTATGCACTCGGCGGCGAGGTCGATGAAGAATCCGATGACTTACGCAGCACCCTCACACGAGCAAAATGGGAAAGTGGCCCACGTGCAGGAGAACCCGTGTTCAATATTCCGGTAGCCCTATCGATCATGGTCTTTTTCGCGCTCTGCATGCAGTGCGGTGCTACCGTTGCCGTCATTGCAAAAGAGCTCAACTGGTGGTGGGCAAGCGGTAGTTTCTTTGGTTTAACTGCGATTGCCTGGGCAGCCGCGGTGCTGGTCTATCAAGTTGGCATGATGTTTGCCTAGCGATCAGGAGATAAAAGAAATCGATTCCCTAAGTTGAGATTTGGCCTCACAACCATAGAGTTCTACTATGCAGATCATCGAAACCATCATCGTCGCTTTCGTCATCTTGAGCGCCATAATCTATCTGTATAAGACCTTTAAGCCTAAGGAAAATTCTGGAAGCGGCTGCGGCTGTGGCACAACCGATTGCAAAGTGCCGAAACCGAAGATTGAGAAGAAGTAATCCGCTAACCTTGCGTCGTTCACTCTCCAACCAGCACATCTAATAAGGCGTGCAGCTTCATCTCCGTTTCGCGCATTTCCTTATCAGGGTCGGAACCCTCGACAATACCCGCACCCGCATAGAGTCGTGCACTATCACCTTCGATTAACGCAGAACGAATACTGACGACCATCTCGCCTTCATTGAGATGGTTGAACCAACCGACGACGCCCGCGTAGAGTCCACGATCGATTCTCTCTAAGTCCTTAATGCGTGGCACAGCGGCTTCACGAGGCGTCCCACCAACCGCTGGCGTGGGATGCATATCCGATAACATATCGAGTAAATGAACCGTCTCTCCGACCTCTGCCTTAATCGGCGTGCGTAAATGCTGCACATTGGCGAGTGGCAATAAGCGCGGCGCAGCTTCGGCCTTTGCTTCCACTCCAAGGTTCGCCAAACGACGAATAATCGAATCGCGCACATAGGCGTGCTCATGTTGATCTTTTACACTTTCCAGAAGCCCACGCGCATACTTCGCATCCTCTCCTGCAGTCGCACCGCGAGGTGCTGAACCAGCAATAGCTTCAGTCAGTAAATGCCCATCACGTATCTGCAATAAGCGTTCAGGCGTCGCACCCATAAAACTCCCCGCCTGACCACCTCCGTAAGAAAAAGTAAAGCAGCCACTAAAACGCTCGCGCAAGCGGTTCAATGCATTGAGCGGCTGCCATGCCTTGTCGGCCTTTAATTCCACGCCACGTGCCAAAACAATTTTCTCATACGCACCTGATCGAATCTCTGCGAGGGCAGCTTCAACTGCCTGTGCATAGTGATCTGGCGCAAGCTCCGTCCGCGAGACTACTTTTGGCTCTGGTTGAGCCTGTAAAGCCCCCTCTTCGGAAGTATAATCAAAAGCACCGAACTTACTATACGCTCCCCAGACTCGAGCGACTAAGAGATCTACATCCGTATCAGGGTCGATTCGCAAATTGGCAACTGCCCCATACTTCCCCTTAGAGCGCGAAACTTGCCAACGCGGCAAGAACACCGTCGCCGCTGGAAATGCAGAGCCTTCGGCTACGCAATCATCAAATGCAAACGCAGTAAAAAAATGCGGCCCAGTAAACGGCTCACTCAAATCACCCACCGCGATTGTGTTTTCTAAAATTTCATCCGAAAACGCCTTCACCTGCTCAAAACGATCAGGGCCATTAAATCGAGCCTCAACCACCGCCTCCGCACCAGCCAGCGCCTCCTCATCAGACGCCCGCTCGATATAAAAATGTAATTCCTCTGGCTCATAAATCGACTCCAGCACCGCCAAAGGCGCAATGTGCCGAACCGCCAAAGAAATACTCGCGATCTGAAAATGCCCCTTCTCACGAGCCGCCTCACGGCACCCCTCTAAAAAAGAACGCAAGGCACCCTCATCACGTTCGGGCAGCATACTGGAAGGGATAATTTGCATAAAGACTGGAAGGGAAACAAATGCGCAGTAAACCGCAACTCGGAAGTCCGAGAATGCAATGCCCCATCATACGCGGATTTAGCCTAAGGAGGCAGGAAGTGCTAAACATACGTCGCAGGTAGCGGCGCGGGTCCCTCCGCGCCACACGCATGCGCTGCCCCACCGAAGTCCTCGCTAAAATACCTTTACCAGTGCACTCATCTTTCCCTCAGCCGTAGCGCTCGAGCTGGATCGCGCCAACCGAGTCTAAGCGCCCCAACTAGAGCGGCTTATTCATAAGCCCGCGCAAGCGCGGACACCACTAAACGTTCGTTTCACCTCAACCCCGCCCCCGAACCTTCTCCCAGAAACCCTCTTTTCGATTTGCGCCAACCCGCTCCTAACTCCTAACTCCTAGCTTCTAACTCCTTTACCATGCACCCAGTCTTTCCAGAAATCGATTTCCGAGGCGAACTCAACGACGAGCAATACGCTGCTGTGACCGCCGAACCAGGCCCTGCCCTCGTGTTGGCGGGTGCCGGCTCTGGAAAGACTCGCACCTTGACCTATCGGGTCGCATATCTCCTCTCTCAGGGGCACATACCGAACGAAATTCTGCTGCTGACGTTCACCAATAAGTCCGCCCGCGAAATGCTGGAACGTGTCGAAGATCTGACAGGTATCTCTCGTCGCTATCTCTGGGGCGGCACGTTTCACAGTATTGCGCAACGTATCCTTCGTGTGAACGGTGCCAAAGTCGGGCTGAAAAACAACTACACCATTCTCGACGAAGGTGAGGCAGAATCCTTACTCAAAAACGCGATCCAGAAAGTCGATCCGACCTTTATTAAAGGTAAAAACAACCCGAAGCCGAAGGTCATCGCCAATATGATCAGCTACGCGCGCAACACCTGTAAAAGCGTGTTTGACGAAGCCGAAGAGCACTACCCCTTCCTTGAAGGAATGGCCGCAAAGATCGAAAGCTTCCACAAGACCTACCAAGCCATCAAGCTGGAGCAGCAGGTAGTCGATTATGACGACTTACTGGAATACTTCCTCAAGTTACTACGCGAACACCCGGACATCGCTCAACAATACCAAGACCGTTTTAAACACATACTGGTCGACGAATTTCAAGATACCAACCGTCTACAATCCGATATCGTCGATTGTCTCGCGGCCAAGCACCAAGTCATGGCTGTAGGCGACGATGCGCAATGCATCTACACTTGGCGCGGCGCCGACTTCGACAACATTATGCGCTTCAATGACCGCCATCCAGAAGCGGTAATCCACAAGATCGAAACCAACTACCGTAGTTCTCCTGAGATTCTAGAATTTGCCAATTCAGTGCTAGGCGCACAACCCGCCGGACTGGGCTACTCCAAAGAGCTCCGCGCAGTCAATTCATCGGGCGACAAACCCTATTTCGTGCCCCTCATGGACGCACGCGGACAAGCCAACTTCATCATTCAACGGATCGAAGGGCTACTCGAAGAGGGCCGCAACCTCTCCGACATCGCCATCCTTTACCGTGCGCATTATCATGCAATGGACCTGCAGATGGAGCTCACTCGCCGCAACATTGATTACCAAATCACCAGTGGCGTGCGCTTCTTCGAACAAGCCCACATCAAAGACTTCACCGCACAACTACGCTTTGCCTCCAATCCAGCCGACGTTTCCGCCTTTGCGCGCTTCGTTTGCCTGCTACCGAAAGTCGGGCCCAAAACCGCCGAGCGCCTGCATGCGCTAACCAAGAAGCTGGCCGAAAAACAGGAGAAAAATTTCTGCGATGTATTATGCTCCGAAGACGTGCTGAAGAAGGTGCCCAACGATGCCAAAGAAGAATGGCCTTCGCTCGCCGAAACCATTCGAGAGGTCTCGGCAGCGCTCACCGAAGACTCGCCACAAGCCATCGTGCAACTCGCGCTCGACGGCTGGTATAGCAGTTACATTCGAGAGATCTACCCCAACTGGACGGATCGCGCAGACGACTTACAGAGCTTAATCAGTTTTGCCAGCCGCTACGACACCATGCAAGAGCTGCTCGCGCAATTGGTCTTGCTCGCCTCTGAAAGTAACGAGCGCAGCCCCGAAGAACAACAAAACTGCCTACGCTTAACCACCATTCACCAAGCCAAAGGCCTCGAATTTCCAGTCGTGTTTGTCATCGGACTCGCCGACGGGCTCTTTCCACTCAAACGCACCATCGACGACGGCAATATGGAAGAAGAACGTCGCCTCTTCTACGTCGCTGTGACCCGCGCGATGGAAGAGCTCTACCTCGCCTATCCCATGCTCAACAATCAAGGCAACAACGTGATGCGTCTCAACCCAAGCCGTTTCATCCAAGAAGTCCACACCAGCAACTACGAAACCTTACGCGCCGCACCGACAAGGAGTTGGTAATCAATATGTTTCCCGAAAAAAAGAAAAAGAAAGTCGATTACGAAGCACTCAACTCCTCGTTGATGCGAATTCCGCGCATGGAAGTCGCCGCCGTGCGTAGCTTAATAGACATCGGGATCCGCGAGATTTACGACCTGCAAGGTCGATCACCCGAAGTGCTGATGGAAGACGCGCGGAAGAAAAACCCCGAAATCCCAGACGACCGAATTCGCTATTTTCGTATGGCAGTTTATTTTGCAGAAACCGACGAGCCCGAAACCGCCCGCCTCCACCCAGCCGAGTGGAACTAATTCAGCTATAGTCGCTCCATACTGTTATGATCTCTCAAGAAATTGAAATACCGGGCGAAGTGCCTGTCATGACTTTAGGCAACACGGTTTTATTCCCCCAGGCAATTATGCCGCTGTATATCTTTGAACCACGCTACCGTGAAATGCTCGATCATGTGCTTGCGAATGATCGTATCTTTGCGATTGCGGGCCTGAATGAAGCAGCAACGGACGCAGAAGTTTTCGAGACGCCCCATAGAGTCGCTGGCGTAGGACTCATTCGCGCCTGCCAACAAAATCCAGACGGCACATTCAATCTAATCCTACAAGGGCTCGCTCGGATCGAAATGGAAAGTATTGTGAGTGAAGAGCCCTACCGCACCGCCCGTATTAAACAAGTATTGAGCGAAATCGGTGGCACGTCGGAAGCGATGCAATCAATCCCCACACGCATCACTGCCTTGATTAAGGCACAACGTCGACTCGGTGCCGATATTCCTGCTGAGGTCGTTCGTTTTTTGGATTCACTGGATGACCCTGAGAACGTGCTAGATATCGCCATCTACACGCTGTGCACCGAAAGCCCACTAAAACAGGATCTGCTGGAAACCCTCGGCATCGTGCCGCGTTTCAATAAATTCAGTCGCTACCTCCTCGACAAAATTGAAAGGCTCAAAATCGACCAACAACTCAAGGGTGGACTCAACGAGGACGACGTAGGCAATAACTGAGAGTTCTTAACTCAGAACTACCAATGTAGCGCCATCCAAACCCAGAGAACAAGAGCAGTCACTACAAAACAAATGAATGCCATGAGCGCGCTTGAAAACTGTTTCAAAAATTACAACTGAGCGATGCACCCCAGCCTAAAACAGCTGATTAACGTTTATTCACGTTCATTCACGGTTCAACTCATCTTACAGAACGCTCAGATAAATTAACTCAAATTCATTGGATCGACATCAAGCAAATCGATCACTTCCTTGTCCATTTTGAAGCCTTCGCGCAAAGCCACAAGATCCTGTATCACACGACTCGCACTGGGTGCAAAATACCATAATTGAAAACGATATTCGTCACGAATCTTCTCAATCGGCGCAGGTGCCGGCCCGCGAATTTCTAGACGCTCGCCCATCTTTTCTTCTACGAGCTTAGTCCATGCATCCAGGTAGAAATTTACCTTGTCGGGATTCCGACCACGAAACAAATGCCGTATCAAATGTCGAAACGGTGGATAGTTAAATTCACGGCGTTGCTCCAGCTCCTCCAACTGGAAACCATCAAAGTCTGAACGCCTAGCAAACTGCACTGGCGGGGCGTGAGGCGTATGGGTCTGAATCACCACTTCGCCTGATCGATCACCGCGCCCTGAGCGGCCCGACACTTGCACGATCAATTGAAAAGTGCGTTCGGCAGCTCGAAAATCTTCGACATGGAGCGATCGGTCCGCATCGACGAGCCCCACCAAGGTCACATTCGGGAAGTCCAGGCCTTTAGCGATCATTTGCGTGCCAACCAGTAGATCGATTTTGCCGACTCTAAAGTCGTTTAGAATTTTACGATACAAGTTCTTCTTCGACATCGAATCGGCATCCATGCGCACGATCTTTGCGCGCGGCAAAATCTTCTGCACGATGTCTTCAATTTTCTGAGTCCCCTGCCCGCGCATCCGGATCGCGACCGACTTACACTCCGGGCATTTCACTGGCGCGTATTCTTCTTCGCCACATAAATGACAACGCAGTTTCTTATCCGTCCGATGAAAGGTCTTCGGGATACTGCAATGATCACAACCAGCAACGTATCCACAATCTGGACACATCATACTCGTTGAGAATCCGCGCCGGTTAAGAAAGAGAATGCTCTGCTCTTTCTTTTCAAAACGATCGATCAACTTATCTGCCAGCATGCGCGAGATCGGCGATGGCCCTTTCCCCGTATGTCCCTCGCGGCGCATATCCACAAGATGGATCTTCGGCAACTGGCGGTTATCGACACGATTCAAAATACGATCCACGGCATACTTGCCACGTTCGACATTGTAGAGTGATTCCAGCGAAGGTGTCGCCGAACCAAGCACACAGACCGCCTTGGAAAGATGCGCCCGATACACCGCCACATCTCGACCGTGATAACGGGGCGACTCTTCTTGCTTATAAGAGGGCTCATGCTCCTCATCCACAATCATGAGTTTTAGGTTTTGCACTGGCGCAAAGACCGCAGAGCGCGCGCCCACCACGACGTGGGCTTCACCGCTCGCCAGTGCTTTCCAGGCATCATAGCGTTCACCTTCTGAGAGATGACTGTGCCACACCACCGTGTGCACTCCACGTGCCTCTAGGCGCGCCCGCACACGTCCCACTGTCTGCGGCGCAAGCGCCACTTCAGGCACGAGAAAGATCACTCCACCACCAGAGGCAACGATCTGTTCGATCGCGTTTAAATACACCTCGGTTTTACCAGATCCCGTCACACCATGCAGGAGGCGCACGCTAAATGCATCTTGATCAATCGCAGTGGTGATCGACTCCACTGCAGCAGCCTGCTCCTCGGTCAAGGTGACCCGCGTTTCGCTGGCAACGGTTTCGACCTCGCCCAACTCATCTTCATAGGCGATGCGCTCTTCTTCGGTATCGGTTTCGCGTAAAAACCCTTTGCTCACCAAGGCATCACACGCAGATGCACTGAGCTTCATTCGCTTTAAAATATCGGCGCGGGGCAAGGGCTTCAGTTGCTGGCGTATAAATTTCAACAACTCGGATTGCTTCGGCGCACGCTTCTCCAAGTGAGCTAGCTCCTCAGCACTCGGAGCTTTACCAGCTGAAATGTAACGGCGCGTCTTCGCCTTCATTCCTTTGCGAATCGCAGCAGGAATCATCGTTTCCAAAACCGCCTCAGGCGTCGATGCGTAATAGCGTAATGCCCAGCGATACAGCTCCATCAAATCAGGAGGAAGCACCGGATAGTCCTGCACCACTTCGTAGAGCATTTTCAGCTTTCCGGGGGGCACCACTTGATCGGTGCCGAAACGCGTGACTACACCCAACTCACTACGACGACGTAGAGGAATGCGCACCAAGGACCCGACCTGCACGCTGCCACTACAAGTCGGCGGCACCGCATAGGCCAACGCCTTATCGAAACCTGACAGGGCGATGACTTCAACGATGCGCGTATCGACTGTGGCTTTACGATTGGACATTCAATTTCAGCTTTTAGCCAATTTTCAAATCTCTCAACAGCGCACAAAAGTCGGGGTGATCTTGTAAATCATGCAAATCTGGATCGTGCTGCATCCAATGAAAATCAACATATCCATGCGTGATCGCATCACGTAAGGCACGCACCGAATCGGTATAGCGATTCTTTAAGCACAGACTACAGGCCAGATTGTAGTGTGCGGTCGGATCTTCTGGAGTTAAACGCACCAACTTACGGTCGAGCCTCAGGCCCGCGTCAAGCTGCCCTGTCTGGGTATACATATGCGCCAAAATTGAAGCCACCCGCACATCTTTTGGTATGCGTTTATGTAGGTTTTCGAAAAAGCTGAGTTCGAAATCGAGATTCTTGCGTTTCGCCATCTCGACTATGCTTTAGTGGCGCGCGAGCAGATGCCAGCGGCTTTTAATTCGTTACAATGCGCCGTCACCTGCAAGCGCTGGCTCTCGACATTCAATGCCAACTTATCGGCAACGGTTTTACCATACCACTCCATGAAGGGTGCATCGATTTCGAAAATCTTATCGCAATCCAAACAGATCACTTGCGCTTGAAAGGTAGTGGCGTTGCGGTTCGCCATGTAGAACTTGTAGTCCCGCCCCACATCGACCTCGCGTATCAGACTACTCTCGGTCAAAATCGGCAATGCGCGATACACCGTAGCCCGTGATACCGAGTCATCAATCTCACGCGCTCGCTCCAGTAAATCTTCGGCGGTAAAGTGATCGGGATGCTCATATGCGGCATCAAAAATCGCAACACGCTGACTGGTAACGCGCAGTCCTTTGCTCGTCAGAAACTCCTTAAACGTTTCACGGATGCTATCAATATTGGGTGTATTCGAGTCCATTTTCCTTATTGAGACTGAGTTGAGACAGGGAACTCGTTGATGGCAAGGTATTTTGTATAAGCAATACCTTGATCGAGCCGAAAATCGCGAAACTATTCCAAGTTCAAAGTTGAACGTTCGATATTCCATGTTCACCCCTAGGGGTGTATGTCTTTATTGTCTTACAGAAATCTCACTGTCTCCTTTGGCGGCCCCAAGCTACTCGACAACGCAGGGCTCACGATCGAGAAGCGTGAGCGCATCTGCCTGATCGGGCGTAACGGTGAGGGCAAATCCACTCTACTACGTATTATCAGCGGTCAAATCACGCCCGACAAAGGCGAACTCGAAGCAATCCCCAATATACGTATAGGTAAGCTCGACCAAGAAGTGCCCGCCTCCCTCGAAGGCACTGTCTTTGAAGTCGTCGCCGAAGGTCTCGGCAAAGCCGCCAAAACGGTCGCTGAATACCACCACCTACTCCACGAACTTGGCGAACATCCAGACGACGAATCCATCGCCGATAAAGTCGACGACTTACAACACCAACTCGATCAAACCGACGGCTGGGCAATCGAACACAAAGTAGAGAACATCCTCGACCGCGTCGAACTCGACGGCGAGCAGGCCTTCGCCTCGCTCTCTGGAGGCAACAAACGCCGCGCCCTACTTGCCCGTGCGCTCATTTCCGAGCCCCACATCCTGCTCCTCGACGAACCCACCAATCATCTGGACATTCCCGGCATTCGCTGGCTCGAAGAATTCCTGCGTAAAACCGATGTCTCCCTGCTCTTCGTCTCTCACGACCGTGCATTCATCAAACGTGTCGCCAACCGCATTATCGACCTCGACCGTGGTCAAATCACCTCCTGGAACTGCGACTACGAAACTTACCTGACCCGCAAAGCTGAATTCCTCGCTGGTGAAGCCAAACAACAAGCCGTCTTCGACAAGAAACTAGCCGAAGAAGAAGTCTGGATTCGTAAAGGCATCCAAGCCCGCCGAACACGTAACGAAGGCCGTGTCCGAGCCCTGTTCAAGCTACGCGAAGAACGCGCCGAACGCCGTAACGTCCAAGGTAAAACTAGCCTCAGTGTCAACGAGAGCCAACTCTCCGGTCGTAAAGTCATCACTGTTGACGACATCTCCTACGGCTGGGACGGCAAACCACTCATCGACAGCTTCAGCACCAGGATTTGGCGCGGGGACAAGATCGGTATCGTCGGACTCAACGGCTCTGGTAAAACTACCCTACTCAATCTGCTACTCAAAAAGCTCGAGCCACAAAGCGGTAGCGTCGAGCACGGCACCAAACTCGAAGTCGCCTACTTCGATCAACATCGCGCCGCTCTGGACGAAAAACTAACCGTCGCCGAGAATGTGCATCCTCACAGCGAAACCGTCACCATCAACGGCAAGCAGCGCCATATCCTCACCTATCTACAGGACTTTCTCTTCACGCCGCACACCTCGCGTTCACCCATTACCAAGCTATCGGGCGGCGAACGCGCGCGTCTCCTTCTAGCACGACTCTTTCTACAGCCCGCCAATGTGCTTGTGCTCGACGAGCCCACCAACGACCTCGATATCGAAACCGTCGAGCTCCTTGAAGAGCGTCTACTCGAATACCAAGGCACACTCCTCCTCGTCAGCCACGACCGTAGCTTTCTCGACAACGTTGTCACCAGCACCATCGCCCTCGAGGGCAACGGCGAGATCAACGAATACATTGGGGGTTGCGATGAATGGCTCAAAAAAGAAGAAGCCAAAAAGCAAAGCAACAAAGCCGCCACAAAAACAACACCCACAACAAAGGCAGAACCCGCGCCACAGCCTCAAAAGCGCAAGCTCACCAACAAAGAACGCGAAGCCCTCAAGACCTTACCTAAGTTAATCGAAAAACTCGAAGCCGAGCACAGCGCCCTCAGCGAAAAGATGGCCAGCGCCGAGTATTATCAAGACCCCAACAGTAAGCTCTCTGAAGACGCCGCCCGACTCGAACAACTCGAAAACGACACCCTGGAAGCCTACGAGCAGTGGGAGAACCTTACCGCGGAAGCAGGCTGAAGAACGAGGATTGGGGAACGTCGAACATTGAACGTCCAGCATCGAACGTCGAATTCTAAGTGATTTGCGGTGCCATGTGAGTTAACTCGGGCGTTTCTAATGAACAGTTCGTGAACTTCATAGCATCAAAGACTGGAGGGTTGCGCTCCGTCGCAACCGCCGTAGCTTCATCATTGCAGCTGGCATCGTGCTAATGGCTACGTTGATATTGGTGCCCTCATTCTAGATTCATATACATGGCAAAATCCAGTAAAGCCTCCCTGCTTCACTTGAGCATACGATGGTTGATAAGAGTCAGTCTCATCCTACTGCTTCTTATCGTTATGCTAGCCATGCTGTTCCTGATTCGAGCCAGCTTTGTTTCGACGGATCATCTGTATCAAACAAAGCCAATTTCTCAAGAAGTGGAAATGCAGCTCACACGATTGGGAAACATAGTCAACCGAAGCGCTGAAATTGGGCGCCTAGATCTATACACCGACTACACCGAAATCTACGGTGAAGGCATTGAGTGGAACTTTGGATTTTATGTCTTTTACGCACTTTGCCTTGAAGAGCTCGCGAAACAAGATCCATCCCGTATGCACTATGCCATCGATCAAATCGACTTGTGCACTCGGCTAATGCTACGCTCCCCATTGACGCGAGTGATGAAGAAATTTCAGAAATACTCAGTGCAGAGACTGATGATTATACCGCTTCTTTAGTTTCAGGCTATCAATGCCTCGTATTAGGGATTCGACGAGCACTCGCAGAGGACACCCTCTATGATGATATGATGTTAGGCATGTCCAATGCGTTAGAAAAGGAAATCCGCGTGCAATTACAACGATGCGGCAGCGTGTATACTTCAGACCAATCAACTCAATTACATGCAATTTGGCGAGTGGATCAGGCACTCGATACGGATCGGAGCGCACTTTTCCAATCATGGATGGATACCATGCAAAAGAAGTTTATCGATTCGGATACGGGCTTACTGCATTCCATGATCAGCATCGATCCTGATCGAATCGATTCACCTGCGCGCGCCACGAGCGTGGCTTGGTCGATCATTTTCCTCGAAGACATTTTCCCTGAGTTTGCCAAGCAACAATATCACGCGCTGCGAAAGGATCGAGTGTGCCGTGTCGCCAGTCTGGCAGCCATCGCAGAGTTCCCACAGCTGAACATCATCGACTTCGGGGACATGGATTCTGGCCCGATGCTCATGGGGATCAGTCCCGCAGCCACAGGCTTTACTTTATATCCTCACAAGCGCTACGGCACACAAATGGACTACACTAGAGCCTACCGAATCTTTGAACTATTCGGCCTTCCAAAGATTGATGAAACTGGGAAGTATTACCGCATGGGGAATGGCATGGGCGATGCGATTTTGCTCTATTCAAAACTAACTCAACCATTCTAAATGCTCGAGTTCACAATTCTCTCAAAGTAAGTCAGACACTCCTGTCTGACTCCCAAACATCATGTCCAAGCACACAAGCAACTTCGTCCAAACATTGGAAACGATCCATTCTCCTGAAACAGCAGCCACCGATAAAATCGACCTACTGATCAAGCTCACACAGCTCCAAAAGAAACTCACCGAAAGCGATCTCGTTGAGCTCAAACAATCCAACAACCCTGCGGTCAAGGATTGGCTGAAGATGCAGAGTTGATTCGGATAATGGGTAGTGGTGCGCGAGCCTAGGCGTAGCTTTAGTAGAGACTAGCCCCTAAGTGCCAAGGTAGCCCTAGGAGAGAGTTTACCCTTTAGCCATCGAGTCTGAGTTTGATGAGGGCCACCTCTAACAAGTCAGACAAGAGTGTCTGACCTACCTTTACGTCAACAGACTCTTAATATCGTCCAAGCTGACCTTGGCATTCGCGGCTTCGGACTCCTCGAAGAGTTCTTTCAAAATCTCCGCCTTCTTTGCCTGAAGCTCCAAAACTTTTTCTTCAACGGTATTGGCAGCAATCAGCTTGATACTGGTCACGACTTTCGTTTGCCCGATTCGGTGTGCTCGGTCGCTTGCTTGCGCTTCGGCTGCAGGGTTCCACCATGGATCGTAATGCACCACGGTGTCCGCGCCGGTAAGGTTCAATCCAGTGCCACCGGCCTTCAAGGAAATCAAGAACACCGGAATACTTTCGTCTTCGTTAAACTGATCGCAGATCGCCAAGCGGTTCTTGGTCTTACCATCGAGATAACAGAACTTGTGCCCTTTCGCTTCAAGATGTTCAGCTAACAACTTTAGGGCTGTCACAAAGCTGGAGAACACCAAGATACGGCTCCCTGCGTCGATACATTCATCCAACACCTCATCAAAGGCCGCGAGCTTCGCGGATTCGCTTTCGGGGAATTGATCATCAATGATACGCGGATCGACGCAGGCCTGGCGTAAACGCAAGAGCTCGGTAAAGGCAGCAAACTGCACACGGCCGGCATTGGCGCCAGACATTTCAAGATTGAAGATATCACGGCGCGTCTTCTCCAGAGTGTCTTGATAGAATCGCTGCTGCTTGTTGCCGAGTTCACAGAAAAAAGTCTTTTCAATTTTATCGGGCAGCTCTGGTGCGACTTCCTTCTTGGTGCGACGTAAGATATATGCCGCCGCGCGTGCGGTCTGACGTTTGCTATGCCAGGCCTTGTCCTCTTGTGAAAGCTTACCATGTGCAGTCTGTAAATAGCCGGGCATTAGGAACGAAAACAAAGACAACAAATCATCGAGCGAATTTTCCACCGGTGTTCCGGTCAACAGGAAGCGCCCCTTGCTATGTAGCCGCGTGAGCGACTTCGCATTCTTCGTGCGACGATTCTTAATGTGTTGCGCCTCATCACCAACCACCACGCACCAATCCATAGTCGAAAGCATGTCCGAGTCTTGTCGCAGTGTGCCATAGGAAGTGATCACAATATCCACTTCCTCCAAAACCGCAGGTTCTTTCGCACGTTTGCTGCCATGGTGCTTCGCAAGCTTCAATGCAGGCGTAAAACGTGCGGCTTCACGCATCCAGTTCTCCACTAGGCTTGCTGGGCAAACAACGAGCGCAGGCATCGAATCCGTATTCTCCGAACGAATACATTCAATCAACGCCAAAGCCTGTAGTGTTTTACCCAAGCCCATTTCATCGGCGAGTATTCCACCGAGTTCATTTCGATAGAGATGCCAGAGCCATGCCACTCCGATCCGTTGATAGGTGCGTAAGATCGCATCAAAGCTTGGTCTCACTGGCGCAGCTTCAAGCGCACCGACTTGTTTAAGTGCCAAGCTTCGCGATTGCCACGCTTGCGGCGGCTGCCAGCCCTCGGTCATTTCATCTAAAAGATCTTCCACATCGACCAACTCTTGAGTTTCCAAGCGCTTACTAAAGGTCGGTGTAAAAGGACGGTCGGCTTGCCCACTGACGGCGCGCTCGATCTCATGTAAACGCTCCACTGAAGCCGTATCTAACAATGTAATCCCACCACTCTCACCATCGACGTAGCTCTTACCACTGGCTATCGCACGGCGTAGATCGTTCTCATCCCCTTCTTTACTCAACGAAATCTGCAGTGAAAACTTACCCGCCTGCTCGGTGGTTTCGACATTGAGTTCCGATAGTTCTACACTTGAGAGTTTGTCTTCAAAATTCTTAGTAAACTCCGCGCGCCAACGATCTTTCAATTCGTTCCAATGCGAGGCGAGGAAGTTCAATGTTTTATGTCGGTCCCGTAGCCACCATTTTCGATTGGATGGTTCCAACATGAATCCGGAAGTCTTCAAAATATCGCGCAGTGGCTTCACTGAATCGGCATCCACTGAAGGCAAACGAATCGCAATAAAATTGGTCGACCCATCCACCACCACCCGACTGGCGGAATAGCCCTCCATTGAATCCGATACGGCACTGGCGGTCGGATAGTCGCCTGCCTTGGTTTGAAACATCTTCGGCCGCTTGGCTTCGGCAATCGCACGCAAGTTGGGCTTCGATTTTTCGCGTAAGCTTATGTTTCGATTAAAGGTCGGTCGCGAGGACGCCTCCTCCACTGCGACAGGGGCGTCTTTTTCCTCTTCGTCGACTTCGGCTTCGGGTAGATGCGAATGCACCTCAACGAGTTTTCCGTCCTGCCAACGAATCGGTTCATTCGGCTTCTTCACCCAATAAACTACTGGCTCATCGACGAGTAGATCCAACAGCCTACGCAAGCGTCCTCCAGTGAGCTGCAACAGGCTGGCGAGTTTTCCACCGCACCATGACTCAATTAGGAGCAGCGCCTGTTCCTGCGCTGGGCTGACCGTATAAGCTTTGGTCGGATTGACCGTGTTCAACGGTAAAATTTCGCGCCCAGCGGCTGCATCAACTTTGACAACAATTGCATCGCGCTCGATCGCCTGTTCAAGATTCGGCGGTAAAAACACCAGCATGCGTAGTTTCATACCGTCGGCTGTAGTTTTTAAAGAACGCAATGCCGGCGCCACAGGCTCGGCTTCCAATTCCGCTTCGGGTTCGGGCGTATTAACGACAGCCTGGGCGATTGCTTCATTCTTCGCCTCATACTTTAAGGCTTCAAAATGCATCGCTGCCGCGATTGCATGCGCGCACACTTTGCGTTTCTTGCCGTCCTCACAATTACAGTTGTTCACCGCGAAAACCGTCGAGCGCAGATTCAGCTTCGGCTCGTAGGTGGCCTTCAAACCTTTCACCTTACCGACAAGCACTGGGCTCTCCCATTCGACCGACTCCACCGCTGCAGTTTCAAACAGTCGCTCGGCTTGTTTAAAAATCATTCCCCCTCCCAACTCTAGAAGAAAGCTGCGATCAAATTTAGGTGCTGGCTTCATCAATCCTAGGCCCGTGTTTTCATTTTCGGATCAACCACATCTCGTAAAACATCACCGAGCACGTTATACGCAATCACGGTAATAAAAATTGCAATACCGGGAGTGAGCATCCACCAAAAATTCATAAAGAAAACAATCATATTGCCCTGTGATTGCTTTAACATGAGCCCCCACGATGCTGAAGGTTCGGAAATACCAAGACCCAGGAAAGACAACGCGGCTTCTGCAAGAATGTAGCCAGGGATAGCCAAAGTTGCGGCAACCAGAAGATAACTCGCAAGATTAGGTAGAATGTGTTTCACCAGTATGCGTGGCACTGACTGCCCCATACTCTCAGCAGCGAGCACAAAAGAACGATTTCGAATCGATAGCGTCATGCCACGGATAATACGTGCCGTGCCAGCCCAGCCAATGATGGAGAGTATAACAATGATGACGACAAATACTTGAGCCGACGAAAAATCCGGGCTGATCAAAGCAGAGCGCAAGGCCAACAATAAATACAAAGCGGGCACTGACATCAAAAGCTCAACAAAACGCATCGCAATAAAGTCCACTGCCCCACCGTAATAACCTGCAAGTGCACCAACAATAAAGCCAATGATCAAGGTGATAGAGATACCAATCAATCCTATCGACAAAGAGATCTGAGCACCATTCAGCAAGCGGCTGAAAATGTCGCGGCCAGTATCATCAGAGCCCAATAAATAAACGCGGGCTGAAGCGTCATCGCTCTCTATTTGAAAGAGCTTTCGTTCCATCGGAATCAATCCAAATAACTGATAAGGCTCTCCTTTAGCGAAAAATTTCAGTGCTGCAGTTTCGCCTTCTTTTTCGACATAGGTTGCAGAGCCAACTGCCGACTTCTCATACAGTTTCACATGTAGGTTGCCATCGACGAAAGTATATCCAGATGGTGGATGATACGGCGTTTCTAAACTTTGCTTAGAAATTGGATACGGAGAAAGAAACGGTGCAAACAACGCACTACCATATAGGCCCATCAATACTAGGATCGCGGCCATACCCATTGGACGACGTAAGACCTGCCCCAAAAGGTTTTTGAATAGATTGTATATAATATATCCGACAAGGCCAACGCAGCCGATCGCCAGCAGCGCAGCCAATACCATCCCGATATACTTCAGGCTCGTGCCAATCAGACCCAATACCTTGGGTGCATATGCCTCGAGTAAGATCTCTAGCGTGAGGAGCGCGATGATACCACACCAAACAAGCACAATATGACGACGACTTGCCCCTTGCCCGCTAGCTTGCGATTCCACGCGAATGCGTGGATCAGACCAAGCCAATAGCATGTCGGCGAGTAAATTACCAAACACCAACATGACTACTCCCATCAAAACACCTGCCATGACGACATATTGATCTTCGCGCACAATCGCATCGTAAATCAATTGCCCAAGACCTGGATAGTTCATCACATTTTCAACCAGCAAAGCGCCCGAAAGGAGCCCCGCAAAGGAATAACCGAATGAAGTAATGAGCGGATTAATCGCATTACGCAGCACATGCTTAAACATAATGACACGCTCACGCAGGCCTTTCGCACGAGCCGCGGTGGCAAACTCGGCTTGCATGTAATCGATGACATTCGCACGCATGATACGCATCATTCCCGCGACACTTCCAATACCGAGCACAATGGTCGGCAAAATCAGATGATAAGCGTAATCCGCAAGTTGTAGTGCAGCTGGATAAAATTCGCTCTGCACCGAGGATCGTCCTCCAACTGGAAATATACCCGTAACAGATGCTGCATACACAGCTAGGATCGCTAAGAAAAACTCAGGTATCGACAGCGCCGCATAGGCTAGCAAAGCCGACAAACGATCGAAGATGGAATCTTTGTAAATAGCGGCCAACACCCCCAAGGGAATCGCGATGCACCATGCGAAGGTAATCGATGTGAGAGATAGAATAAAGGTAGCAGGCGCGCGCTGAGCCAGCAATTCAGTGACCTTCACTTTGTAACCAAAGGATTCACCTAAATACGGCGCACCGATATACAGGCCTTTTTCATCATCACCCACCCAAGGGCCATACTTCACGGGCGAAACGTTTGCCAGCCAGTGACCATAGCGCACATACCAACGTGTCGGCTCTCCTTGATCATCAACCAAACCGAGTTGTCGCTCTTGCTGCTCAATCACTTCAGGTGCGATGTCTTTTGCTGCCCGTGATTGCGTCAAGAAATCGCCCGGCGAGACATACATTAAAATGGACACCAACATACTCACTCCGAGTAACAGAGGGATCAACGAAAGTAAGCGTCTTAAAATAAAAGCTAACATAGATTATGCGTCTGGTTCTGAAGTCCAAACTTCATCGATGTTCCAAAATAGTGATCCGGTGGGTGGGATAAAAATGTTCTGCCATTTATTCTGCACACCCACATATCCATAAGCACTGAAGATATACAGCATCGGCAACTCCTCCGCGAGGATTGCCTGAATCTCGTGAATATTGGCGATGCGCTTTTCCATATCTAAAGTGCTCTCTTGCTCCAAAAATAGTTTATCAATTCGCGCTTCCCACTCTGTCGCAGGCTCAGGCTGTTCGGGATACCATTGATGGTAAATACCACTACTTAAATACAAGGCCTTGCTTCCCCCAGGATCGTAACCAGCACTACTCGACCCCCATGAGAGAAAGGTGAGGTCATAATCGAAAGTCTCGTCGGTCTTTGCCAAGAGTGTCACAAAATCAACCTTCGCTAACTTTACAGTCATACCGATCTCCTTCATATTTTCGACAAAAGTCACCGCAATGGTATCAGCCGCAGCCACACCATCGACTGCGAGTAGCTCAATTTCAACAGGCACACCCTCACTGTCGATCAAATGCCCAGACGCATTCCAAGAAAAGCCCGCCTCTTTAAAGAGTTCACGTGCACGCTCGGGATCGTAATCGTAAGTCGGTAGATTTGGGTTGTGCCACGCCCCGCGTGAAGAGGGAATCATACTGTTGAGTGGCTGACCTTTACCAAATAAGAGCGCATCAATGATACCTTTTCGGTTGAAGGCCGTCTGCACGGCTTGGCGAAAATGCTTGTTGGTAAACCAGCGCAGTTTATGCGGTGGTAAATACGGCTCACCCGCTTCGTTCGACCCTGGGTGTTGGTTGAACCAAAAGAAACTAATACTCGTCGAAAGCCCCTTCTCGTAGACTGTAAAATCATAGGTCTCCTCACCTTTCTTGATCCAATCTAAATCCGATGCGGAAATACCAGCCGCATCACTCTGTCCTGTGGCAAAGTGAACCGTTTCGGTGTTCGACTCAGATACAAATTTATACACTAAATAATCGAGATACGGCAAGCGCTGCCCTTCCTTATCAATTCGCCAAAAATGCGGGTTCGGCGTCAACACCAAGCGCTCACCTGGACGATAAGAACTCACCACAAACGGCCCGAGACTCACAATCTCCTCTGGCGTTTCGATCGCGGTTTGTGTCGACCACTGCTTAAAGAAAGTGCGATCTTCCAAGCTCTCTCCGAGCTTATGTTTCGGAAGAATCAACACATCTTCCATCGATAACAAAAAAGGCGCGAAGACTGACGGTAAAGACACTTCAAAGGTATGCGTATCCAGCATCGCATAGCTGGGTTTTTCACCATTCACCTTCATCTCCTCGTAATATCGGGAAGGAAAGATCGGGCGTAGCTTGCCGGTTTCTTCATCTAGCTCATCTGCAAATATTAGATCGAAAGTAAACTGCACATCCTCAGCGGTAAATGGAGTGCCATCACTCCAGTGTATTCCTTTGCGAAGGTGAAATGTAAACGTCTGACTATCTGGGCTGACATCCCATGACTTCGCGAGATGAGGACCCACCGACTCAGTCCGTGGGTTAAACTTCACCAAAGGCGCATAGAACTTATCTTGCACAGCTCGGGTCGAAAGATTACCTGGCACCAGATAGTTAAATGTCTTTGGTGGAGACGTCTCATTGATGATAAAAATTCCGCCATATTTACCAGGCTCACAATCTGCAATGACTGCATCTTCTGGGATAGGGTGATCAGCGCGCACCACCTCGGGTGGGTTTGAGCAAGCACTAAGGAACAATACACCTAGCAGCGAAGCAAGCAGTGTAAAAAAAGGTCGGTAGCTATCTCGTGAAAACGTAAGCATAAAATATCTTGTCTACGAAACCGCCCTCTTCGCTTTGTTCAACTTAAATAGCTCTTTTGAGCGTAAACGGTGGGCAGTGAAATAGGACACGCTGCGCATTGATACGCAAAAAAGCTCAGCATTGCTGCTGAGCGTTTTGAATTAAATGTATAGTGCGCTTAACCTTGATAACGGAAACAGCTCATCGATTGTGGTGGCAATTGCAGCTTGATCGAATAAGGGCGACCGTCCCACTCGATTTCCTCAGCTTGAACACCGCCGTTATTACCGTAACCAAGGCCACCGTAGTCTTTAGCATCTGTATTGAGAATCTCCTTCCAGAAGCCTGGATATGGAACGCCCACGCGAAACTCATCACGAAGCACTGGCGTGAAATTACCCACTGCGGCAAGCGTATCGGCCTGCGCCTCACCTTTTCGTAGGAACGTTAATATACTGTTATCCGCGTCCGTGCAGTTGATCCACTCGAAGCAGCTAGGGTCATTATCACCGGCGGCGAAGCCTGGGACTTCTTGATAAATACGATTTAGATCACGAATCACGCGCTGAATACCCTCGTGATCGGTATACTGAAGTAAGTGCCAATCAAGGCTGCCGTTGCATTTCCACTCTGAAGATTGGCCAAAATCACAGCCCATAAAGAGCGTCTTTTTACCCGGCCACATCCACATTAATGCGTAAAGAAGGCGCAACTGATGCGCTTTATTGGAAATGGGCTCACCGGGCATCTTCATCAACATGGATTGCTTGCCATGAACGACTTCGTCGTGGGAGAAGACTTGAGTGAAATTCTCAGAATATTGATAAAGCATACCAAAAGAGAGCTGATGGTGCTCATACTTACGGTAGACAGGGTCTTTCTGGAAATACTCCAAGGTATCGTGCATCCAGCCCATATTCCACTTCATATCAAAACCGAGGCCTCCTTCGGCTGTCGGCTTGCTGACGCCTGGAAATGCCGTCGACTCTTCAGCAATCATCAAAGTGCCTGGGTAGTATTTATGCACCAAATCGTTGGTCTGCTTTAAAAACTCGATCGCTTCGAGATTCTCACGGCCACCATATTGATTTGGGATCCACTGCCCCTCTTCTCGAGAATAATCAAGGTAGAGCATCGATGCAACGGCGTCCACACGAAGGCCGTCGATATGATATCGTTCGCACCATGCTAAAGCGCTCGCGATCAGGAAGCCCCGCACTTCACTACGTCCGTAGTTAAAGATAAGTGTCCCCCAATCTTGGTGGAAGCCTTGGCGAGGATCGGCATGTTCGTAGAGCGCAGTGCCATCAAACTGGGCTAAGGCAAAGCTGTCTGTCGGGAAGTGCGCCGGCACCCAATCCATAATCACACCAATACCATTTTGGTGAAGGGTATCGACTAGGAACATAAAATCCTCAGGCGTGCCAAAACGAAAGGTCGGAGCGAAAAATCCCGTAACTTGATAGCCCCAAGATCCATCAAAAGGGTGTTCAGACAATGGCAAGAACTCCACATGTGTGTAGCGCATGTCTTTTAAATACTCAACGAGTTCGACGGCTAGCTCGCGATAGCTAAGGGGGCGCGCAGCATCTTCGACCACAGCTTTCCACGAACCGAGGTGCATCTCATAGATCGAAATCGGCGCATGATTCCAGTCCGTGCTTTCACGTGTCTGAATCCACTCGGCGTCATTCCATTGATAATCGTCGACCTTGCAAACAATCGACGCGTTATATGGTGGGGCTTCAAAGCGTGTGCCGTAAGGGTCGGTTTTTAAGTTGGGATAGCCATGGCGCGTGCCGATCTCATACTTATATTTCGCACCCGCTTCTAATCCTGGGATAAAAAGCTCCCAAACACCTGAAGCACCGAGGCTGCGCATCGGATGGTATCGACCATCCCAATGATTAAAATCGCCAACCACTGAGACGCGCTCTGCATTGGGTGCCCATACTGCGAACGACACTCCAGGCACTCCGTCCACCTCACGAACCTGCGACCCCATCTTGTTGTGCACCTGATGGTCGGTTCCTTCGCTGAAGAGATATACATCATCGTCAGACAGCGTCGGCAAAAAGCTGTAAGGATCGTAAAATTGGCGAATTTCACCATTAAAGCGCTCGATGCGCAAACGGTAGCCAAAAACTTGTTTGCGATCCTCGATCAAACATTCGAAAAAACCATCGTCACTAAGCCGTTCCAGCGGATAACGCTTCGTGGAGTCGTTTATATCGACCAGTTCACAGGTTTTGGCGTCGTCGAGAAAAGCGCGAGCCACAATACCAGACGTTTTGCCTTTTTTGTAAGGGTGCATCCCTAGCACAGCATGTGGCTGGCTGCACTTGACGCTGGTTACTTTAACGAAATCAGTTTTTGTTACTATCACGGAGATCAACAAAATCGAAACTATTTCGTCTGGCAAGGATCGATGCGTCAGATTAGAATGACTTGATCCTGCAAAGCACTGCGAAAAAGACTTGTCCACCCTATCGGCAATGCCATAGTCCCGACCCGTGCCTAGATTAGCTCGGATTCTCTCTTTCTCTTTATATGCGACCCTTTCGTCGCAACTTTTTGCTGCCTTACCAGAACTGAGCTCTATCGAGCCTTTGGAGTTTGATGAGGGTGCACAACGCTTAGTCGCTCGGGGAGATGCTCGCTTAGATGTCGAGAATACCCGTATGCGCGCTGATAGTATCACTTACTATCAGGAGCTCGGCCTTGCCGATGCGCTCGGAAATGTCGCGGTTTCACGCGATGGGGCCCGCCTACTCGCAGACCGTATGAGTTTTGACGTCGAGAATAGTGTGTTTTCGATGGATATTCTACGCACAGGGCAATGGCCATATTACATCTCTGGCGTCAATGCAGGTGGCACAACAGACCAAATGGAAATCAATGGGGCGACCGTTTACTATGGTAACCCAAGCCCATTAGGCCTAAATGTAACTTCCGAGAAGGTCGAATACATCGATGACGGAGAAAAGCGTGTCAAAATGCACGGAGCCACGCTTCGCGTAGGCAATGTGCCCTTTTTCTATCTCCCTACCTATACCTACTACGTGGGGACCTCGCCTTACTATCTCGATGTGAATGGTGGCGTTGATAACGAACTTGGCGCTTATATACAAACAACCACGCTGTTTCCCGTGAATTCATGGCTACGCCTAGGTGCCAATCTAGATATTTATTCAGCAAGAGGTGTTTTGGCCGGCCCGACCGCACAATATGTATACCACTCTGAAAAGCAACGTGTCGTCGGCTCGATTAGCACAGCTGCTATCAGCGACTCTGGCACGAGAGATGAGGACATTCTTGGCAATCCAATCGCATCTAACCGTGGTTTCGCTGAATGGCGCCATAAGCACCATATTGGCGAACGTTTCACGGCGACGGCACAGCTCTCCTATTGGTCTGACTCGGAAGTGACTCGCGATTTCCGCGATGACTATTTTAGCGACAACCAAAATCCAGACACCTTCATCGAAGGTGTTTACGCAGGGGATAATTATCTAGTATCTGCGTTTGGGCGCTTTCGACCAAATGAATTTCAAATTATTCAAGAACGATTACCAGAGGTCCGTGCCGATCTGCTGCCAGTTCCTATTTTCAATACAGGCATCTACCATCGTGCATCAGCGAGCTATGCAATGCTTCGCGAAGACTACAGTGACTTCTTCCCCCTCCTTGAGGATGAGACAGAAGCTGATCGCTTCGATCTAACTTATCGTATTGAGCGCCCGTTTCTAGTGACCGATTGGTTGACCTTCACCCCACTTGCTGGTGCTCGCTTCACACAATACGACAACCAGTCTATAGACACGAATTTCTCTGCGGGTGCAGCTCTTGTAGAAGATTCGTATAGCCGCGACCTCTATGAGCTCGGCTTCGACCTTGAGGCACGTATCTACGCAAACTATCCAACGTTAAACAAGACTTGGGATATTGATGGGCTACGCCATCTGGTGCGACCAGTCATACGCTACCGCTACTACTCAGACCCAGATAGTATCAATGAAATCGCCGCCATCGATCGCCAAGCATTCGATTTAGATCGCCCACTGCTAGATTTAAGCGACTTGCGTAATATTGATAGTTTGGCTGAAACCCATCTAGTCCGCTTAGGCGTTGAAAACTTATATCAAACGCGGGCCGCTGGCTATGGCTCACGCACACTCGCGGCTCTGAATTTCTACCAAGATATTCTTTTCGAACAAAACACACGCTACGATGGCGATGAACAAGACACTTTTAACGCGACTTGGGTCGAGCTGATCATCCAACCCGCACCTTGGCTAAAATTTGACCTAGCAAGTCGCTTTCAGACGGAAAGCTTGACCCTCGAAGAACTGCGCACGCGCACCAGCATTTTAAGTGGAGAGATCTGGCAGATCGGTTTATCCACGGATTTGCTAAACAACCAAATCGATCAATACCGCCTAGACTTCACCTACCGCTTAAACGAGCGCTATGCATTCTTAATGGACACACGCTTCGATGCCGAGACGGGCGACTTCACACGCTTCTCAGTTGGCATTCGTTCTCGAATTGGCAGCACATGGGAAGTGCTCTACGCACTTACTTTCCGCGAGGATGCACACCGAGAAAGTGACCTTGAGTTTAACATCAGTCTGAAGCTCGCACAGCCATAATCAGATGGAAGAAGCACTTGTTCCGAACAACGACTACGCGATTCGCCTTCCAGCATTTGAAGGCCCTCTGGACTTGTTGCTTTATTTAATACGACGCAGCGAAGTCGACATTTATGACATTCCAATTGAGCATGTCACGAAGCAATACATAGAGATCTTAGGCTCCATGGATAAGCTCGACCTCGAAATCGCAGGTGAGTTTTTTGTCATGGCCGCGACCTTGATGTATATCAAAAGCCGTATGTTGTTGCCCAAAAAAGATCAGGGTGCCAACGAAGATGTCGAAGATCCAGACATCGACCCTCGCTGGGAATTGGTGCAGCAACTCCTTGAATATCGAAAATTCAAGGAAGCCGCCGAGGATATCCAAAAACTGATCCTCAGCAGCAACGACTTAATCGCGCGAATTGGCCCCAAAGAAGCGCTTGAAGCGGTCGAACGCCCCCTCAAGCAAGTTGAGCGCATCGAGCTGTGGAATACCTTCAACCAAGTGCTGCGCCGTCTCGCTGAACGTATCACTGAAGGTGAAATCAATGCTGAGCAAGTTACGGTCTCCGACCGTATGGAATACGTGCTATTACGGCTTAAGCACGAGAAAAAGTTCCTGTTCTCTGATTTATTTGAAACCAGCACCACAATTACCACGATTGTAGCGACCTTCCTTGCCGTTCTAGAGTTAACACGTCAAAATATGATTCTTATCCAACAAGACAGTGCCTTCACAGACATTCGTTGCACACGTCCAGAGTAAGTCACCATGCAATCACCATCAAAAGAAAACGGACATCTACTGGGACTTGGCCTAGACAATCAAGATGGGCACAAACGGATCACACAAGCCGAGCGTTTCACCGTTGTAGGTGGCTCCGATGAAACACACGGGCGTATGACAGAAACCTTAGTCAAGACCTACGAAACACTCGATCGCCGAGGAAAATCCATCGAAACCGTCGAAAAATCAGAACTCCGAGATATCATCAAAGAAAACACCCCAAGCTAATAGGCTAACTTGACAGTTCTCCGCAGCCACTTATTCATACCATCATGAGCGACACCCCAAAAGACACTCCTACACCTGAAGCGACTAGCGCTCCTCAGGCATCAGCTACACCTGCGGCACCAGCAACGCCTGCTGCACCTGCCACACCATCGGCTCCTGCGGCACCCGCAAGACCTGCTGCAGCGGCACCCGCATCTCCTGCAAGGCCTACTGCCAAACCCGCAGCCTCGACACCAAGCTTTGAACAAATGGCTGGCTCTGACGACGGCGCCAGCGGCAGCCCAAGCGTCGCTGGTGTTGCCATTGATGCAATTGCCGCAGCCGTGGCTATCGCATTTACCACACTTCTACTCATTGAAGTGCTCCCTTTCCTCTCCTAAACTAGAAACATATCCAGTATCATGTCTGACAAGATCACAGAACTCGACAGCAGTAACTTCGAAGCCGCTACAAACGCAGGTAGCACCCCAGTTGTAGTGGACTTTTGGGCCCCTTGGTGCGGCCCTTGTAAAGCGATTGCTCCGATCCTAGAAGAACTCGTCGACGAACTCGGAGATACTGTAAAAATCTGCAAAGTAAATGTAGATAACAACAGTGAAATCGCTGGTAAATACTCCATACGTGCGATTCCAACCATCCTTATTTTCAAGGACGGCGCAGTCTCCGAAACTATCGTTGGACTGACATCGAAAGATGATTTGAAGGCAAAAATTTCTTAATTAAAGCCAAACTCAATTTCATGACAAAGCACTCACACTCGTGAGTGCTTTTTTTGTCGATGCATTACTCGAAAGCAGGCTAGACACTGACCAAAAAGCAGGAAAACATATCACTTATGAGTGAATCAAAAATCACGGTCCCACTACTGGATTTAAAACCACAATATGCGGCACTCGCGGAAGAGCTCGATCAAGCGGTATTGTCGGTTGCCCGTTCGCAGTATTTCATACTCGGCCCAGAAGTGGAATGCTTCGAAGCAGGTGTCGCGAATTACTGCGATGTCGACCACGGGGTTGGCGTCTCCTCAGGCACTGACGCCTTAATCGTGGCGCTGATGGCGCTTGGTATCGGCCCTGGCGATGAAGTCATTACCACGCCCTACACCTTTTTCGGCACGATCGGTTCGATCGTGCGTGTTGGTGCCACCCCCGTGCTCGTTGATATTGAGCCAGACACCTTTAATATCGATGCATCGAAAATCGAAACCGTGATTACCGATAAGACACGTGCCATCATCCCGGTGCATTTATTTGGACAGATGGCTGATATGCGTGCAATCAAAGATATCGCCCGCGAGCACGACATCCTCATTATCGAAGATGCCGCACAAGCGATTGGTGCCAAACAAAACGGTCGCCCCGCTTGTTCATTTGGACACATGGGCTGCCTGTCTTTCTTTCCGACAAAAAACCTCGGCGGTTTTGGCGATGGTGGCATGGTGGTCACTGATGACGCAGACTATGCAAATATCATCAAGCAACTCCGCAATCACGGAATGGAGCCAAAGTATTACCACTCGCGCGTAGGCGGCAACTTTCGCCTAGATGCGCTGCAAGCAGCTGTATTAAACGTCAAACTACCCCACCTAAATAATTGGCATGAGCAACGCCGCGAAAATGCAGCACTCTACCGTAAACTGTTTACAGCAGCTGGAATTACACGCACTGCTGACGAATTAGACACAAGCCTCAATGGAGGCATCGTGGTCCCTCTCGAAAAAGACGGCAACTATCACATTTACAACCAATTCGTCATTTACAGTGAACATCGCGATGCGCTCATGGCACAAATGAAAGCTAATGATATCGGCTGTGAAATCTATTACCCTCTCTCGCTTCACGAACAGGAATGCTTCCGTTTACTCGGTTATAAAAGAGGTGACTTCCCAAATTCTGAACGAGCTGCGTCGATGAGCCTAGCGCTACCTATCTTCCCTGATTTGAGCGATGAAATGATCGAACGTGTCGTCGAAGTCATTGCTGCTTTCAAGGCATAATGCCCCTTGCATACTTAATATCATGTTTTTAAAGCGCTTCGGCATCTATTTCAAATATCTCTACCCTGTTCGCTACCAATTTGCGATCGGGTTGCTCGCTGGCCTAATCTACGCGGCATCTTCTGGATTTGGCCTACCTTTAGTCATCAAATACCTTGTTCCATTGATGACTGCAGATGACAAACCTACCGGATGGGCACTAGCCGCAATTCTTTTTTCCATCCCAGGAGTTTTCTTCCTACGAGCAATGGGGAATTTCGTGAATGCCTACTTTATCGCTTACACCGGCATGCACGTCCTCGAACAGCTTCGTTTGATGGTATTTGAGCGCATCCAAGCACTTCCGATCGCGTTCTTCCATAAGAATAAAGTAGGCGACCTGATGAGCCGTGTCCTGGGTGACACTGGTCAACTGCAATCCGCGATCGTGAAAGTCGTCGACAGTCTGATCAAAGAACCAGCCACTTTAATCGCCGCAACCTGTTATCTCGTTTATCTATCCACAATTGAACAAGATATCTCTTTTATACTTATCGCTCTCGCTTCAGTGCCTGCCTGCGTACTTCCGATTAAAGCCGTAGGTAAAATCATTCTCAGAAAAGCTGGCAAAGCACAAAAGCAAGCTGGAGAGCTCAATCATGTCTTAAACGAAAACCTCTCCGCTATTCGAGAAATACGGGCATACAACTTGGAAGAACGCGAAGCCGCACGCTTTAGCACTGCTTGTCGCGATTTACTCGAAAAATCTCTGAAAGTCGTTAAATACGACAAAGTCCTCACTCCCATAATCGAGTTAGTGACCTCCATCGCCATTGTATTTGCACTTTATCTAGCAGTGAAGAAGGACATTGATGAAGGTGCCCTCGCCTCCATTCTAGCAGCGCTGTACATGTGCTATCAACCCGTCAAAAAGCTCGGCGGCGTGTCCAACACCATTCGCAATGCAGAGGCATCTTTAGATCGCCTCGAACATATTCTACACACAGAAGACTCGGTTCCAGATGCAGCAAACCCAGCGCCTTTCGATAACATCAAGGGCAACATAGCTTTCGATCAGGTCTCGTTCCGTTATAACGACGAAGAAGGGCCAGTTCTCAATGGAGTATCTGTAGATATCGCAGCTGGGCAAGCGATTGCACTAGTTGGTCCAAGTGGTGCGGGCAAAACCACTTTTGTTAACTTGGTGCCTCGTTTCTACGACGCCGTAGAAGGTAACATATACATTGATGGTATAAATGTGCGCGATATCGCTAAGGCAGACCTACGAGCGCACATGGCCTTGGTGTCTCAAGAAGCGCTTCTATTCAGCGACAGTATCGCCAACAACATCCGTATTGGTAAGGCAGATGCGACACTTGAAGAAGTGAAACAAGCCGCAAAATTGGCCAATGCTCACGAGTTTATCGAAGCGCTCGACCACGGTTACGATACAGAAGTCGGCGAGCGTGGCTCTCGACTCTCTGGTGGACAACGACAACGCATTTCGATCGCACGTGCATTTTTAAAAAATGCGCCCATAATCATTTTGGACGAACCCACCTCCGCACTCGATGCGGAAAGTGAGCACAATATTCAAGCCGCTCTTGAAGAACTCTCCAAAGGGCGAACTGTATTAATCATTGCACACCGTTTCAGCACAATTCAACACGCGGACTCTATCTTTGTCTTCGATAATGGTCAGGTCATCGCCAAGGGACACCACAAGGAACTCTATCCAACAAACGAGCTCTACCGGAGTCTCTATGACAAACAAGCAAAGACTGTTCACGAAACCGAAAGTTAACCACCTGCAACCACAACACACATGCTAAAAATGAAGAAATCCATCGCACTACTGCTCGCCAGTGTACTACTCATCGCCATGTTCACAGGATGCACATCTACTCGCTCAGAAAATGGCGTGTCAATCGAGCAAAAGCGAAGCTACAAATTCTGGTAAACTGAAATCCAAAATCTCGAATCAATGAAAATCACACGCGGCGAGATCATCGCACGCAGCCTGACCGGTCGCTGCCCAAATTGCGGCGAGTTCGGCATGTTCCAAAACTGGTTCCGCTTGAATAAGCGTTGCTCTAGTTGCGACATGCAGTTGGAAAAGGAAGAATCTGGCTTCTACTTTGGCACAACTTCTATCGGTTATGTGCTCGCCATCATTTTTGTAATTATTCCAGTCTGTATCCTAGTCGTGATGGATAAGCTCAGTATGTGGACTGGCGTAACGATTGGTATTACTGGTTCGATTATACTCTGCGTGCTGCTTTACCCGTTCATGCTTTGTTGGGTGATCATGACTTACTTTGCGGTCTGTGTGCAGGAACTACCGCAAAATGCCGAGGATACTCAATCGTAGTGCTAGGTTTCACCTCGACTCACACTACTTAAAATGAATCTGCTATCTACTCAACAGTGGCAGCCCATCGCAAAGGCACATCGCGCACGGGCGGAAGAATGGACTGTGCCCTACCGCTCGCGGCGTGCACAAGGTTCGATGCATCCAGTCTACGATTTCCTATTCATCTACTATCGATTCGCACCTGCCCAGCTCGAGTATTGGCACCCTGGTCTCGGAATCGCAGTCGAATCCTCTGAATTTCTCTCTGGCACGAATGACAAGTTCTATACCCTAAATGAAGGCACCCTTCACCTCGACCCCGCAAAGCTCGATGTCAAATCACGCAAACGCCTCCAATGGAGCCTCGACCTCTGTCGTGCAGTCGACAATCGCCCAGCTCAATTCGGCTGTTTCGGGATGCATGAGTGGGCAATGGTTTATCAAGGGGGCCCTGAAGGTCGCGCACGCCACGAAGGCACACTGCCGTTGCGTCTCCCACAAGTAGAGATCGATAGCCTCGTCAAAAGCCGCCCTATTTGTTGCAGCCATTTCGATGCATTCAGGTTCTTCACAGAGAGTGCGATGCCCTTCAACCGAATCCAACCATCTCAGGAAAGTAGAATGCTGAACGAGCAATGTGGTTGCCTACATACCAACATGGATCTCTACAAATGGACGGCAAAATGTATGCCATGGGTCGGCAGCGACTTGCTGTGGGATACCTTTAGCTACGCAGTCAACTGCCGGGAAATCGATATGCGTGCCAGTCCATATGATTGTCGCCAACTAGGCTACACACCGATCCCAATTGAAACCGCAGAAGGTCGCGCTGAATACGAGATCGAACAAGCCAAACTCGCGGAACAGTCAAAAGTTCTACGTAAACGCTTAATTTGTGCCTTAGAGGTAGTGCTAGGAAGTCGACACACGAGCGAGAAATAGACGACTAGGGCCACCAAACTAATTATCCTTAAATCGGCAGTTCGCCTGAGTGTATTCTTGTAAACCGTTAATGGACGTCAATGAACGTTAATCAGAGGCTGCGCCAATTTGGCTTTGGACTGCAGAATGAAAATCGAAAAAAATACAGCATCGAGCATGGTTTTGCTTTCCCTTCAAAACACCTTCACTAGGTTCTTCGCTTTTACTTTTTTAAGCCACAAATACGACGACTATCGACCATTCGATGCAGAACCCATTTATTGATCAAATAGCTGAAGAACTCAGCCTCACTCTCTCCCAAGTTACCGCAACTGCAACGCTACTGACAGAAGGTGGCACGGTGCCCTTCATCGCTCGCTATCGCAAAGAACAAACGGGTGAACTCGACGAAGTGCAGATCACTTCGATCCGCGACCGTCTCCAACAACTGGCTGATCTCGCAGCGCGGCGTGAATCGATCAAAAAATCACTCGAAGAGCGCAGCTTACTCAGCGACGAACTCAAAGACAAAATCGACAAGGCACAGACCATGTCGAAGCTTGAGGACATCTACCTGCCCTTCCGCCCAAAGCGCCGGACAAAAGCGATGATCGCGCGTGAGCGTGGACTCGAACCACTCGCCACTCATATATTTGAAAACCAAGACGCAAGCGACGTTGCCGAACAAGTACTCACCTACGTCGACTCCGAAAAGGAAGTGCCAGATGCCAGTGCAGCGCTTGAAGGCGCACGCCACATAATTGCCGAATGGATCAGCGACGATGCCGACTTGCGTGAGCGCTTGCGTAAACTCTTTTGGGAGCAAGGCACACTGATTTCTGAAGCCTTCCCAGGTAAAGAAACAGAAGGTGCAAAATACAGCGACTATTTCGACTGGAAAGAACCGATCAAGAATGCACCTTCTCATCGTATTCTAGCGATCCGTCGTGGCGAAAAAGAAGGTTTCCTCTTCCACCGTATTTTGCCTGAAGAAGCATCTGCGCTGAGCATTATTGAGAAGCAATTCCTCACAGGACGTGGCCCTGCGGCGACTGAAGTCAAAACTGCAATTGCCGACAGCTATAAACGCCTGCTTTGCCCATCGATGGAAACTGATGTGCGCCTTAAAGCGAAAAAACAGGCAGACGCTGCCGCGATCCAAGTATTTGCCGACAATGCCCGTGAACTCCTACTCGCCTCCCCTCTTGGACAAAAACGAACCATGGCCGTCGATCCAGGCTTCCGGACAGGCTGCAAAACCGTTGTCCTGGATGCACAAGGCAATCTGTTATTTAATCATGTATTGTTTTGCACAGGAAGTGCAGGTCAAGTTGAGCGGGCAGGCGTTGAAGCCAAAGCTTTAATCGAACGCTACAATATTGAAGCCATCGCCATCGGAAACGGCACCGCTGGACGTGAAACAGAAACTTTCTTTCGCGGGCTCGGACTGTCGGCAAAAATTATTATTGTCAGCGTCAACGAATCTGGTGCTTCGATTTACTCCGCTTCGGAAGTCGCCCGAGAGGAATTCCCCAACGAAGATCTCACTGTGCGAGGTGCCGTATCGATCGGTCGCCGCCTCATGGATCCTCTGGCTGAACTAGTCAAACTTGACCCTAAATCAATTGGTGTTGGGCAATATCAACACGACGTCGATCAATATGCCCTCAAGCGCACACTCGATGATACCGTCATTTCGAGCGTCAATAAAGTCGGCGTCGAAGTAAATACAGCAAGTAAACAGCTACTGTCTTACGTGGCAGGACTCAACGAAACAATCGCTGGTAACATCGTCACTCACCGCCAAGAAAAAGGGCCGTTCAAATCACGTAAAGAACTCACCGAGGTAACACGCCTCGGCCCAAAGGCCTTTGAACAATGCGCAGGCTTTTTACGTATTCGCGATGCCGAGCACCCACTCGATCAAAGCGGTGTGCACCCAGAACGCTACACACTCGTTGAGCAAATGGCAGCAACTGTAGGCTGCAAAGTTGAAGACCTCACTAAAGACAGTGCCGCTCGTTCGAAGATTAATTTACAAGACCACGTGTCCGAAGATGTCGGGCTCCCGACCCTGTGCGACATAATGGAAGAGTTGGCTAAACCAGGCCGCGACCCACGTAAGCAATTCGAAGCTTTTGCCTTTGCTGAAGGCATTGATAAGCCAAGCGATCTAATACTAGGCATGAAACTGCCTGGCCTGGTGACCAATGTCACCGCCTTCGGAGCTTTCGTCGACATCGGCGTGCATCAGGACGGCCTCGTCCACATTAGCCAATTAGCCGATAGCTTTGTCGATGATCCAAACAAGATCGTAAAGGTCGGCGACAAGGTAAAAGTTACCGTCACCGAAATTGATTTACACCGTAATCGCATTGCTCTCTCGATGAAGAAACAACCTGAGATCGGCGGCAAAAAAGAGCGCTCAGGTGCACCAAAAGCACGCAAACATACAGCACGCGATGGTCATCAGAGCAAGAGCGGTCGACGACAGGCTAGCAATAACGACTTTGGCAGTAATTGGTTTGATGCAGCATTAAAAAAGTAATGCCTACTTGATCTTAATCTTGATACCGCGACGCATAAACGTCGGCACATCTAGATCCTCACCGTTATATTCATTGCGATCTGTCTTTTCAAAGTAACCGCGCTGCTCATCGTTATCAATAAATGTGAACTCATCTTGGTTCACTTCTAAAGTCTGCTGCTTCTTTGGTAACTTAGACGAATGCACTGGGCGAGGAGGCTTATCTTCTTTTGAAATCTCTGTTTCAAGCCCCAGCCCTCCTTCTAGTGTCGTTTTTGTGCGAGCCGTTGCAGTCGCTTTCTCAACCGCTGCAGTCACCTCCATATCAGCCTTACCTAGCACGCAGATCTCCAGACTTTCATGACGGGCTTCATCGATCACAGCCCCAAAAATTAAATCCTCTCGTGAGCCAAAGCGCTTTGAAACAAGCGACATGATTTCGTTTACTTTGGAAATGCCGAGGTCCGCGCCTCCGATCACGTTCACGATGATCCGATCTAACTGAGAGGGTCGATCCCCCATATGCAGCAAGGGGCAAATAAATAAATCCTCTAGTGCATTTTTCACATAGTCTGGTCCATTCGCAGTGCCCGTTCCAAAAACCGTTTTACCTCCACGATCATGAAATACAGAGCGCAAAGAGCCAAAGTCCTGATTGATTAAGCCCGTCTTCAGCAACATCGCACAAAGAGAATTCACACCTCGGCCAATCCAACGGTCGGCGACCGCAAAGGCCTTTAACACGCTGGTATCTTCCTCCCCCTCTTGTAAGAGCACATCATTAGGCAACGGGATCATCCCATGAACCAATTGACGCAACTCACCGATACTTTCTTCTGCAATATGCTTACGCCGTGCCCCTTCAAAACTGAATGGCAGCGTCGCAAACGCGAGCACCAAGGCACCAGTCTTCGCTGCCACTTCAGCCACAACCGAAGCAACTGCACTCCCTGTGCCACCACCTAGCCCAACGATCAAAATGATCAGGTCCGTATCGGTAATTAAACGAGCAATCGCATCACGGTCAGCCTCAGCTGCGGCACGACCGATTTCAATTTCACCACCGGCGCCAAGGCCACGAGTGACGGATCGGCCGATCACAAGCTTCTCAGCGATAGGCGATGCATTCAGTGCTTGTGCATCTGTATTAATCGCAGCGAGACGGACATCACCCAAATCATCCAATTTGAGACCATCGACCGCGTTCGTACCCGCACCTCCCAATCCGATGATCTTAATCTTAAGATCAGAAGACCCACTACTCTGGCTCAATAGACTCTGTGTTTCGGTACTCACGTGTGTTCAAATATTTAAGAGACCACTAATTTTGCGTAGAAAGCTCGAGGGCTTTGCCATTTCTTGGGAAGCATCTTGCCCAGTTAATGCATAATGCAATAACCCAAGAACAGTGCTATACTCAGGCTGACGCAGTTCTTCGGCGACATCAACAGAACCCTCTGAAACGGTCGCATCCAATCCGAGGCAACGCTTTGCAACTTCATCAATTCCTGCTAAGCGAGCACTTCCCCCTGTTAAAACAATACCCGATGCAATATCCATTGGTTCCAAGAGTTCCGCGACCTCAAGTTCAGCTTTGATAATATCAAAGATTTCGGAAACTCGCGCTTCGATAATCTTCGTTATCGCTGCTAAAGGGTACTCTCGATCACCAATAGTCAGATCGCCAATAGTCCAGACCTTCTCGTCCTTGTCTCCGGTCTGATAATAAGCACGTCCATGCTTGACTTTGAAATCTTCTGCACTCTTACGACCGACCCTTAATCCAATACTCAAATCGTTGGTAATGTGATCGCCGCCAACAGGCACAACACCTGTTTTTACGATATAACCTTTTCGATACAGCACATAGTCTGTGGTGCCTCCGCCAATATCGACTACGAGCGCACCGTTTTCTTTCTCTGAATCCTGCAGCAGCACGGCACCCGAGGCGATACTGGAGATAACCATATCACTCACATCTAAATCAATACCACGGATCACTCTTAAACTATCACTGACGATATCGCTATCTCCATGCACCGACCAATAACCGACCTGTAAACGGCGGCCTTCGCGCGACAACGGGTTCTCAACCAGCTGGTCATCCACTGAAAATGGATTTTGAATATGGTGAATATACGTGCGCGTATTCGGAAGTTTTCGGCGTTTGGCATCTGCTTTGGCCGCATCGATATCGACACTGCGAATCACCCCATCCGGAGCGCTTACATTTGTCGTGCCGACGTTAAAATTTCCGATTAGATGACTGCCCGTCTGAGCGAGAAATACTTCGTCGATACGAGAATTGGAATTTTTCTCGGCGGCCATAATGGCTGCATGCACACAGTCACTCGCCGCATTCAAATCAGTGACCACACCTTTTTTTACACCTTTCGAAGAGCTCGCGCTATGACCGATAATGTTTAGCCCAGATTCACCGACAATCTCGCCTAGCAAGACCGCCACCTTGGACGTCCCGATCTCGACTGCACCAACTACTCTAGAATGACTCATGAGGGTAAGAAGTAAGGAAATAAGTATTAGAAGTCAGAAGCTTATCATATGGAAGATTGAATCACCCACACTCCTTCTGTTTTTCATAAACTAACTTCTACATGCTAACTTCTCGCTCCTTTCTAAAATGTTCCGACTCGACCACTACTAAACTGCACCGCAGCAGAGCCGCGTAAAGAAAGATCGATACGCTCGATAGATGGATTTCCACGCTGTTGCACATATGACAAAATGTAGCTCAAACGATCCAATTGCTGGCCGTAGTCGGCCCCCGCACTGAAAATAATACGTGGCACCCAAGTTGAGCGCACTTCAATAATCTGCCCTGGGAGCTCCAAATCCCCAGTATAATGCTCAAGCGAGACGACTTGCCAAGTGTTGAACAACTTCGGATTATTCTGCCGAGCGTAATCGAGTAAATCAGCCACACGATCAATCCCGCGCATTGGTAAATACTTTCCTTCTGAACTCAGATACGGCTGCACAAATGGTAGATTTTTCAACATCGACTTCGGATACCCCACGCCTGCGTAAATCGTGCCATCTCTGGCAACTAATTTAAGCAAACGAGTGTCATTCGGTCCAGCCACCGCAAGTCGTAATGATGGGATACGCTCCTCAATCGAAATCTTTAAATCACTCGGGAAGATTCGCGCCACCGAAGCAGATTTCACCTGCCCTTGCGCTTCTAAATCTGCCTTCAAAGAGTGAATATCCGCTTCCATTAATGACATCCCCGCATGCAGCTCAACAACTGTGCCCAACCAATTATTCGGAAGCACCCCATCGGTCTCAAAAAGAATACGTTCAATCGGCTTTGAGGGTGTCGAAATCTGAATAGCTTCATCTCGATCCTTTAGCGCAGACACGCTCACTACAATCGCAGCGACAACAACAATCACCAACAAAAGCAACCCCAGCAATTTTAGCAGTTTTTGTTGACGACGTTTACGAGCCTGAGGCGAATTAATCCGCTTCTTACGAGGCCCCGCCAGCTCACGCCAACTTTGCTCCCCACTCGCAGCCGTGCTGCCTTTATCTTTGCCTGATCCGATCATTCTTAAGTTTGTCTACTTCCGTTCACTTGAAAGCGCTCAATTGCAGGGGTCACCAACTCATTGGCAAGTTCCTCAAACCCTAAACCGACACAGGAAGCACTTTTAGGTAATAAACTCGTCGCAGTCAGACCAGGCAAGGTATTGATCTCTAAAAAATAAGGTATCTGATCTTCCAATAAAAAATCGATACGTGCAAAATCGCGACAACCACATGCCGAAAACAATCGCTCAGCAGAGTCTTTTATTTGCGCCTCTAAATCAGAGTCCAATTCTGCGGGGAATCTATAGTCCGTAGACCCTGGAGTATACTTCGCCTTAAAATCATAAACACCAGAAGCACTGACGATCTCAACGATCCCCATGGCTTTACCTTGCAATATACCAACCGTCAATTCACGCCCTTGAATACGCTGTTCAATGAGCCAATTTCCTTCATGAATTTGCGAAAGCGTCACACCGAGTGCCGAGCGATGCTCAGTAAAATGCAGCCCCACACTACTCCCTTCATCTGCTGGCTTAATAACCAAAGAGCTGCCGAGTTCATCAATCACATCATCTGCCAATGGAGAGGCATCACCTTTAAAAACCATTCCTTTCGGTGAACGCACACCAATGGAAGTCGCCATCGCTTTGGCCCGATCCTTCAACATACAGAGTCGGCTCGCTTCAGCGTCACTCCCACAGCAAACAACACCTGCTGCTTCGCAAAGAGCTTGCAGTTGACCATCTTCACCAAACGCACCGTGCAAAGCTGGAAATACGATTGATCGACGACCATCAATCTCAGCTGGCAGCTCATTCTGATCTAAACGAAGTAAGTCTACAGAATGGTTTTCCGACAGAGCCTTAGCGATTGCCTCGCCGCTCACCAACGACACTTCGCGCTCCGAGCCGACACCTCCATAGAGCACCACTATAGACTCTAACTTAGACATCTTTCGAGGCCTCCATTTGAACTAAATCTTCGCCAAGCACCGAATCCCAAGAAGCACCCACCAGCAGCACCTCTGGTTCAAGCACATAGCCGGACTTTTCATAGACGGCAGCACGCACTTTACGAACAAGTTCGATCACATCCTTCGAAGTAGCACCTCCCTGATTGACGATAAAATTACCATGAATGTCCGATACTTCGGCAGCCCCCACACGCATACCTTTGATTCCATATGTATCTATCAACTTGCCCGCATAATTACCTTCCGGGTTCTTAAAGATACATCCCGCACTCGGACCTCGCGGTTGACTCCCTTTGCGTGAGCTCGAATAACTATCCATTCGACTGCGAATCGACATCTCCTCTTCGCTCTCTGGACTGACTAAGATCGCACCTAAGGCAATCCCACGACTGATTTCCTCGACTTTTCGATAACCAAAGTGAAAGGCATCTTTGGGTAAATCCTGCAGTGTCCCGTGTTCATCAAGAAACTGCACCCGCTCGACGACATCAAACATCCAGCTACCCATCGCCCCTGCATTCATACGCAGAGCACCACCGACGGCTCCAGGAATGCCTTCTAAAAACTCAAAACCTGCTAGACCTGCCTTAGCAGCATGCCCGCAAATCTCCTTAAGTCGCCCTCCAGCAGCGGCCCAAATACGCCCATCTGAAAGCGTCTTCACTGTGCGCCAAGCAGGCGCTGAAAAGCGAATAACCAAACCATCGAAGCCAGAATCGGCCACAAGCAAATTAGATCCTCGACCGAGACAAAAAGTCTTTAGCCCGAAAAGCTTCGCAGCACGAAGTAAGGCACGCAGATCTGTGAGACTGCTTGGCTCCGCATACATACGTGCCGAACCACCAACGCGCAGGGTCGTTTTATTCGCCAATGGTTCATCTAATTTCAATACACAAGTCTCTGCGACTCGCCCGTTTAGGTATCCTAGCCATGCACGATTCAAATCACCTCCCGAACGTATCCATTCAACAAATACGCCAGCGAAACCATCTAAATCGCCTGCACCTACAAAAACCACAGTAGTCGGCTCTATGGGAAGTGACTGCGTTAGCTGTTGCACGCCTTTGACATCCATCGACAAGCAGTCAGGCTGATTCACTCTAAATGCGGCAACTAAATCATCCAGCACCCCACCAGCTTGCTCCGATTCGTGTGCCGCATAGACTGGCAATAGAAACAAAGCATCCGCACCTCCGAGACTATCGGCAAAACCCTGCTTAAACTGCTTTGTTCGCGAATAACGATGCGGTTGAAAAACCACAACTAAACGATCTTCAGGAGCTGTCCGACGCAACGAACTCAGCAGAGCTTCTATCTCAGTCGGATGGTGCGCATAATCCTCAACCACTTTCAACCGCTCACTCTTGAACAAGCAAGTCTGGCGGCGTGCAATTCCAGAAAAGTCATCGATAATGGAAGCATCTACATCAGCGTCTAAAAAGTTGAGCACTGCCGTCGCCGCCGCGCCATTGGATCGGTTGAAACACGCCTCTGAACTTTCTACAGAAAAGCACTGCATGATCGCGCCTCCAACCTTATCGAAACGTGCTGCCAGACCACGCTCACTCGGTAGTAGCACTCGAGACTTTGTCCTTCCGATCAACTGCCGAAAGGCTTCGTCAATCATCGCCTCATTGTAATAACGATCCGCATGATCCCAATCAAAATTCAACAACAGAGTCACCTCTGGGCTGAATAAATCTATGGTGCCATCACTCTCGTCAATCTCCGCAACCAACCACTCGCTCTCACTGTGTTGATAGGGCGCCAAGGATGCGTCATTAAACAACCCTCCTAGAATAAAGTTCACATCCATGCCACGGCTTCGCAGTCCATGGGCGATCATTCCCGTCGTCGTGGTTTTCCCGTGACTACCCACGACTGCGATCAACTTCTTCGTCTCAGCTAATTCCGCCAGTAGCTCACCACGTCGTAACACTTTGATTCCTCGCTCCCGAGCCGACTCCAGTAATGGATGAGCTGCTTGAATGGCGCTCGAGTGCACCAGAGTCGAAATACCATCTAGTTGTTCGGCAAAAAACAAATCGCGAATCTCAACACCAGCATTGTCGAGCATACGTCGCACCGGTTCGCGTAGATGGTCATCGTAACCACAAATACTTGCACCCGATTGCGCGAGCCAACCAGCAAGTGGAGCCATCCCCATGCCACCAACGCCAAGAAACAAATATGTGCCAGAATCAGGCATCAAATAGCAGACTCCAATCTATCGACTCGAGCAAGTTCGCCAGCACGGCAGAGCGCTTCGAGATCCTCCGAGATACATTTACATGAATCAAAGCGATCCAAACGCTCCAGATTGGACTTAAACTTACTCAGTAACCAATCGTTAAAAATTAAGTCGATCACCTCATTTGCAAGCGTATCAATAGTGGATTGATCAAGCACTAATCCAGCACCGTTTTGCTCATGCATTCGGGCATTTGCTTCTTGATGATTATCCGCCGCATACGGATATGGAATCAAGATTGACGGCGCACGACAGCGCACAAGCTCTGCAATCGCTCCCGCACCTGCGCGCGAGACAACCAGGTCCGCAGCTGAAATCACATCTCCCATACGATCCGAAAAAGGAACTAAGGTTGCGGTGATGTCCTCCCCGTTGCGATCAATCTCATGTATCGTGCTCTTAGAACTCTTCCCTAAGCCAGTTACACAATAGATGCTCACTCCAACCTTCGCCATCTGTTCAAAATTGCTGATCACCCAATCATTCAGTGCCGAAGCCCCTTGGCTACCTCCAATAACCACGAGCAATTTATGTGGCACCTTGATTTCAAGATTTCGAGCCGCATTCGCCTTTAATACATGCTTAATATCTTGGCGCACGGGGTAGCCCATATACCTCACACGTGATGGAGGAATCCCTTTCATGCGCACCCCATCGGGAAGATAAATTCGAGTCGCCAAACGCTTGATTAAACGAATTGACTTACCTGGATGGCAATTCGCTTCATGCAATGCAATCGGCACTCCTATGATCCGCGCCGCAACGCCTAAGCCTACCGAAAGGAAGCCCCCGAAAAGTAAAACGATATCGGGGTCTTGTTGTTGAATCAGTTTTCGTGAAAATAAGTAGCCTGAAAACAAACTCCAAGCTGAAGCAAAACGGGCTAAAATCCCTCCAGAAAAAGCACGTCCCGGAGTTTTGATAAAATTAAGATGCTCATACTTAGCAATGAGCGCAGAATCCACCTGTTTCTTGCTAATCAAGAGGCGACAATCATGACCATTCGCTTGCAAGGCTTCAGCAACTGCAATCCCTGGAGCAAGATGCCCACCGGTCCCGCCACATGCGATGAGTATCTTGCTCATAAGTCGCGCTGCCCTCCTAGCGCAGGCATCTCCCACGAACGGAAGCCATTTAAAATAATCCCTACAAGCACGAACATAAATACCAAATTGGAGCCTCCATACGAAATGAACGGCAACGACATACCCTTTGTTGGCAGGCACCCAGTAACCACGCCAATATTGATCAGCGCTTGAAAAGTGATAAAGAGCAAGGCCCCCATAACTAACAGGTATTGATACAAATTAGGCGCACGCTTGAGTTGCAGCACGCCAATAAAAAAGAGGATCATATACAAGACCACCACCCCTGCAGTAAACTGCAGACCGAGTTCTTCGCCTACAATAGCGAAGATAAAGTCTGTATGCGCTTCTGGCAGGAAGGACATTTGCTGGCGCCCCGAACCTAAACCAACACCATGCAAGCCTCCGGCGCCAAATGCCAAGATCCCTTGCCACAATTGATACGAGCTATCACTGCGGTTACCTTCAACGTCTAAAAACGAAGTAATGCGCTTCAGGCGCACAGGATCGTGGTAGACAGCAACTGAAAACACAGTCAGTGCAACGATGGCAGTCGGAATCAGAAATTTCAAACGCACGCCTGCTAAAAACATCATACAGCCACCCACCAAACCACACAGGAAAGCGGTTCCAAAATCGGGCTCAATAATAATTAAACCACAGATCACGGCGAGGATACCGCAGGGCACTAAATAGCCTTTCACAACATCATCTAGAAAACGCCGATGCATCGCCAAATAATGCGCCATCACAAATAAGAGGCCTAGTTTACCGATCTCTGAGACCTGCAAGCGCATCGGGCCGAAATCCATCCACCGTTGCGCACCATTCACGCGCACACCAATACCGGGTATCAGAACCAAGACGAGCATAAGAACCGCCCCACCTGCCAAGATGAAGGCATAAGGCCTTAAGGCCTCGAGGCTCACAATCATCGTAAATGCACCTGCAAGCGTCGCTACAACTAACCAGATGGACTGCTTTCGCAAAAGCACTGTGGGGTCGTCGTGTATGGCACGAGACGCACTGAACAAAATGACGAGCCCTAAAAATGTGAGCGATATCACAATCAGCCCCATGAACACCCCTGCAGGCGGGATTCGCCATGAGGAAATTCTTGAGACCATTCGGGCGCTCATCCTATGTCACTAAAAATGGAGTATCCGTCACTCTGTGAAATTACTCTTCCAAACGAATGACTGGAATTTCAACAACGCCTTCAAATTCTTTATCTACATCTACAATGTCGTTTTCGCTAGCTGCTGTAGCGTCTACGTCAATAATAGGGTCTGCCTCGACAACACGAATTTCGTCGGGGCCATCGGCAGCTACAGGAGCTGGAGTCGACGGTGAACCAAATACTGACGGTGTAAAAGTCGTTGTTGGAGCAGCAACTGTTTCAGTCTTTGTGTCGACATTTGAAGCCGCACCCGAAGCACTGACTTGCAAAACTTGACCGATCTGAAGTTTGCGAGGATCGGTAATCCCATTCAAGGCCAACAGCTCACCAGAAGTCATCCCATACTTACGAGCAATGGTTGCAGGATACTCACCAGCTTTAACTGTATGCGTGCGCCCTGAACCAATCGCTGCTGGCGCAACCGTTGTCACCGAGGTCGTCGGTGCTGGTTTCGGAGCGACGGAAGAACTCGACGTTGATGACGTGCTGCCAGCATCAGGAATGACTAATGTTTCACCAACTCGAATCATATCGGATGTTTTGCTGTTGGCAGCCTTAATTGCGCCAACGGTGGTGCCGTATTGGCTAGCGATTCTCGAAAGCGTATCACCGCGCTTTACAGTGTAAGTCTGTGAGCCGGTATTGAACGAAGTCGGCTGATAGGCATCTGCTGTTACTGTGCTGACTGTGGCAGAACTTCCTTCGACAGGAATCTGGATTAGCTGACCGATTTTCAAGACTGAGTTCTTATTTAAACCGTTGGCCGCATAAAGCTCGTTTAGGGAGACATTATAACGCTTAGAAATTGCCCAGAGGCTGTCGCCTTTTTTGACTGTATATGTTTCGAAGGATGGGCCAGCGATATCGACGGATGGAGCCGCCAAATCGGCCGATGGACCTTGTGAAATAATCGGGTCGATCGGTTGCACATTATCAAATTCACCAAAATCTTGCGTCGGTGCAAAATCATCGCCTTCAATCCCTGCATTAAACGCAGCATCTAGAGTGGAACCCTGTTCAATACGGGTCGCCTCGATCAAGCCATCAGAAGTGCGCGCCGCGCCCTTTACATCGCTGCGAATGGTTGATGTGCGATTTTGCTGATAAGTTTGCGTCGGCGGTTGAGTCGTCCGGCACCCTGGCTGAACAATTAACACGGCGCCTACACCAAGGTGTAAACAGAGAACAAATCCGAAGATTTTAGAAACTTTCATAATATAAAATTTTAAGTGATTCAGGTGAACGCCAGACTAATGTGCAGCCTGCACGCAATTCAAACTTAAAACAGTCGAAATGAAGCATTTTCCGCGTGATTCATAGCTAGAGAACTGGTCAAAACTAGAAAAACCAGGACTGAGCAGCACATTTGCCCGTTCTCGCTTCTCTGCTGCCTTTGCTGCCGCCAAAACAGTGTCTTCAAATTTATCATGAATAAGCACTTTTTTGAGGTGTTTCTTCAGCTCAGTTGCCAAACGACGGCCCACTTCACCATAGACAAATGCAGCCTCTACATGCGTGGCCACTTCACGCGCAAATGCCTCCACATCACCGCCCTTCATCTGTCCTCCACCGATCCAAAAAATAGGTGACTCCATCCCCGTCAAGGCGGCTAATGTCGCGTGAAAATTCGTCGCTTTCGAATCATTCCAAAAAGCAACACCTGCGCGCTTCGCCTCGCATTTCAGCCGGTGCGCGGCGAGCTCGAACGAATTGGCAGTGTCAAACAAGGCTTGCTCCGGCAATTCAAGTATCCACCACAACTCAGCAAGCAGGGAGAAATTCTCGCTTTGCGGATAATGTAAAAAAGGAGAATCAGGGCTCAGCCGATCAAATAAAAGTGGATCTTCATAGGCGACCGAACAGGCATTGAACGGCGAATTCATTAGATTCATCCAGTAACTGACCTGAGGACTGAGCACACACACGCCATCCTGCCGCAGGCAATCGAAGAGTTTAGCCTTCGCCGCGAAGTAATCTGCCATCGATTCATATCGATCTAAATGGTCCTCAGCAAAATTCGTCCAAATCAAGCCATCGAGTTCTAACCCAAAGGGCATTTCCGCTTGAAACGAACTCACTTCAAGGATCGCAAAGGCATCGGGTGTATTTACCTCCGACTGGACAGCAGCACTTAATGGGTAACCGATATTACCTGTAGCGACGGCCTGCTGTCCCGCAGCGCTCATCGCCTGAGCTAAAAATTTGGTGAGTGTGCTTTTGCCATTTGTTCCGGTAATCGCAATCATCTTCCCCTTCCAGAATCGTGCCGCATAGCCAAGTTCACCAAAACATGGGATCGACGACTGCTCCGCAATTTGCCGCCAAGGATGCGCTGAGCCGAAACCAGGGCTCACAATTACAGTATCGAATGTTTCAACGATAGATGCGGTAAAAACATCGCGATCTCCTTTGCCATTTTGATCAAACACACAAACAGTGTGCCCTTGAGAGACAGCCAATTGGCGTGCCGCCTGCCCGCTGACCCCAGCCCCAAGTATAGCGATAGTATGTCTCATCTGATATAGAATAAGGAACAATCAAGAATTCAAAAGCAAGCAGTTTGAAATGTAGACAGCCTGAACTCCGAAGATCAGGCCTTTATACAGATACAAGGCATAAAGCATAAAGCTTTACGCTACAAAACATTGCCTACATATACAGGAACTGCGTTAATTGTTAATACGAAGTTATTATGGCGGATAAAAAGAGCACTCCCAAATTCAATTTAGTTAAAAAAACTGTGACAGCGAGCGAAGCGTCGCCCGAACCACTCGACACCGAAGAACAGCCAGCGAGCCCCTCGAAGCTAAGTCTTAAAGAATCTGGACCAGAAAAACCCAGCGCACCACAAGCTAGTGAAGAAATCGAAGTCACAAAGCTATTGGACGACGCTTACGCTCCTGAAGAAAAACGCAGACAAAAATCCATACTCGCAACACGCATTCGCAAACTCAGCCTCATCTTAGCCGCCAGTGCACTCTCCATTTTTTTGATGTATGCCTACGCGCATATCTGGCAAAAATGGCCGCTATTGGATGAAGTTACTTGGTATATTCCATTTGTCGCCTCGATCTTTATCGCCCTCTTCGCCTGCGCTAAAGCATTCAGTATATTAAGCAAGGAACGTAGTTACATAATGGCCGCTACAGGTCTTTGCATTGCTGGCGCACTCACTTACTGGAACGCAATCGTCTTAGAAGTCGCGGCACAACCCGAGCACTATGCACCTGACAACCTTTTCTGGGAATCTGAAGATGAACTCGAACGTCTACTCGCATATGAGATTAATGCCTGTCGCGGATGGAGTCTGAGTCCGGCCCCTTATGTGCAAATCAGTGAGGACAGGTATAAAAAAGCCTTTCGCGCACGTCCACGTATTGAATGGAAACCCTACTTCTATTCGCATTTGAACAGCGAGGAACTCAGCAAGACGACCCCCACGAATATCGACTTACAGATGCGAGTGGTCTCGCAGAGAATGCTGCAAAAGCGCACTGAAACCTGGAATAACTTCGATGCTCAATATCAAGACCCAGACTATAGCTTAAGACTCAAACGCGTGTTGATGCTTCCTTATGTCTTAGCCTTTAAGTTTCTCTGATTTCGACTCGTAAGATCGACAGCGGCAACACCTGAGCTGAGCTCCAGCGACGCAAGCGATATTCGATCATGTTAATTAACGTAGCTTCAATGTTGCCAAGCCTGCCATCGCAAAAATCAACGAAAGGATCCAAAACCGGATCACGACCTTGTTTTCATGCCAGCCCTTCAACTCAAAATGGTGGTGAATCGGTGACATTCTGAAGATACGTTTTTTGCGCAATTTAAACGACCCGACTTGTAAAATAACTGAGCCTGCTTCCATCACAAATATACCACCAACGATGATCAAGGTGAGCGGTTGATGAACCATAAAGGCGATCATACCGATTAAGCCCCCCAGTGCCAATGATCCAGTGTCTCCCATGAAGACCTCCGCGGGATGCGAGTTATACCAAAGAAACGCAAGACTCGCCCCGAGTAATGCAGAACACATCACTGCCAGCTCTCCGGCTCCAGGTATGTAGCTGATAAACAGATACTCGGAAATAATCATATTACCTGCGGCATAGGCCATGATCGCAAAAGTCAGGGCTGCGGTGACCGTGCAACCTATCGCTAAGCCGTCGACGCCATCCGTTAGATTAATCGCATTACTAGAGCCCGCGAGGACTAGAAACAAAAACGGCGCGAGTAGGAAAATCGGCATTTCAGCGATCAGCACATTCTTATAGAATGGAACCCACAACTCCCTCATCTTACTCGCAGACTCCGGAAAGCTCAACAATACCACCAAGGCCAGACCTGTAATAAATGCCTGTCCAACAAGCTTCCAGCGACTCGACAAGCCATCACTATTACCCTTGGTGACTTTTAAATAATCATCGAGAAAGCCAATAATAGTCAGCCCAACATAAACCATTAAAGCCGTATATACATACACATTGGGCCGCGCCCATAGAACAGTGCTAACGACGATGGAAGCGCAGATCATCAAGCCACCCATTGTCGGCGTTTGTGCCTTTGAAGCGTGTAGCTCTGCCAATTCACCCACTTCATCTTTACCTCTAAATGCTTGCTTGGCACTCAATTGACGCAGCTTGGCAAACAGCCAAGGCCCCATCAAAAAGCCGACACCCATCGCCGTCATACCCGCAAATGCTGCACGCAATGTAAGATAGCGAAAGAGACGGAGCGGACCGAAGTAGGATTCGAAATCGGCAAGGTAACTAAGCATAATTCAAGTAGTATGTGGCGTAATTAAAGTAAAATTAAGTGGCATTCGAAAGCAGTTTTTCGAGTTGATAGCTACGGCTACCCTTGAGAAACAGTGCACCCTGGAATTGCGCAATCTCCGATTTTACATTTTCGAGTGTTTCACAAACATTCAACTGACTCGCTAGGTTACCAGCTTCCAGCGCCCCCTTCTGATACGCGCCAGATAATGCCTGCGGCCCGATGAAAATAGCCTGATCCTGTGGGCGCAGTTTTAACTGCTTACCCACAGATTCATGCAGCTCAACTGCAGACGCACCCAATTCATTCATCGCACCAAGCACATACGCCCTTGGCTGCGTGCCTGCCACCGCGTCAAAAGCGTCTAGTGCATCCGCCATCGAGGTTGGATTTGCATTATAGCAATCCACATAAAAAAACTGCCCGTCTTTCTGCAATGTATGCCCACGATTCAAAGCAGGTCGCCACTCTGCGATACGTTCCTGTAACTCAACACAATCAACGCCTAACTCATACGCTGCAGCAATCCCGAGAGCGGTATTTGTCGCAATTCCAAGACTCGACGTATGCACGACATATTTAGCAGATCCAATCAATAATTCATAGCCGGGGCCTTTGCCATCAATTGGATATAATTCATACTGAACCCATTTACCGACTTCAATATCAGGCATAGGCTCGCCTGAGCGATGAAGCACGATCGCACGGTCAGCCACCGTTGAAAACACAGGGTATTTCAACAACTCACTGGAAAATACAACATGAGAGTCTGGTCTTGCCTCTTGAAATAGGCGTGCCTTCTCAACGGCAATCCCGTCTAGGCTTCCCAGTAGTTCTAAATGTGCCGCACCGATATTGGTTATGATCGTCAGATCTGCTCGAATCATTTCACCGAGCAATTGCATTTCGCCAGGTTGATTAATTCCAGCTTCAACCACTGCAGACTTAGCCGTTGCAGGATCGAGATCAATCAAGGTGAGTGGCACCCCAATACGATTATTCAAATTGCCCTTTGTTGCATGTGTCTGCTCGACTCCCAACAACCTGCGCAGCATTTCTTTCGTCGATGTTTTGCCACAACTTCCAGTGATGCCGACTACTGGACCGTCGAACCGAGCGCGTGCCGAAGCACCGATTAACCCGAGCGCGCATAGCGAATCGTCAACGACTAACTGTGGAAGCGAAATATCTACGATCCGCTCGACCATTACAGCTGAGGCACCTCCAATGGCTGCTTGCTCCACAAAGTCATGCCCATCACGAACACCGCCACTTAGTGCGACAAAGCAATCCCCTACTTCTATTTGACGTGCATCAAAGCAAAATTTTGTAAGCGGCTGCCCAGCTCGCGAACCATGCCATTTTCCCTTGGTGATCTGTGCAAGTTCGTCTGGTGCATAAGCATACATAGTCATACTAGCAGTCGACTCAGTAGCCCTTTAAACTCAATAGCTCACGAGCGACCTGTGCATCATCAAATGGAATCACCGACCCATCAAATTCTTGGTAAGTCTCATGGCCCTTTCCTGCAATCAGCACACAATCACCTGGCATTGCAGAATCGAGTGCTAGTGAGATCGCACGTTTACGATCTTCAATAAATTCAGCATTTTCAGATTTTTTGGATGCACGCATATCATCAAAAATTTGCGCCAGTTCTTCCGAGCGTGGATTGTCGGCAGTTACAAAAACTTGATCGGCACCTTGCAATGCTGCCTCAAGCATAGGCGCACGTTTGGTTCGGTCACGATCGCCACCACAGCCAAACACTACAATCAGTCGGCCTTCAGTAATTTCAGACAGCATCTCGCAGGCAAGTCTAACAGCGTCGTCGGTATGTGCATAATCAACCAAAACATTATAGGGCAGATTACTTTTAACTTTTTCCATGCGACCAGGCACACCTGGAAAGGCCTGCAAGCGTAAGAGCATCGCGGCGATCTCATGTCCTTTAGCGCGTCCAATCGCGATAGCAGCGATTAGGTTGCTAACATTATATCGACCTAACAAGGGTGATACTATCGATGCGCGACCCTCTGGCCATGACAACTCAAATTCTGTGCGATCCGCATATAGCTTTATATTGCTCGCACGTATAATCGCATTGGCAGCCATACCAAATGTAACAACAGGCAGCCCTCTCGGCAGTTCACTGAGTAATCGCTTTCCATACGGGCAATCGATATTAATGACACCTGCCTTTGGCTTTGCACCGATCTCACCAGTGAATAGGCGCTTTTTCACCGAGTAATAAGACTCCATGGTTTTATGGTAATCAATATGGTCGCGCGTGAGATTTAGAAAGACAGCAACATCAATATCGATTCCATAAACACGTTTTTGATCAATACCATGCGAACTCACTTCCATCACGACTTGCTCGCAGTCGTTCGAATGCATCTGGCTTAGTAAGGCAAAGGTATCAACAGACTCAGGTGTGGTCCTAAAAGAAGGCAAGGTGCGTTTTCCGATATCATAACGGATCGTGCCGATCAAACCAACATTATCACTGCCGCCTATTAAATGCTGGGTCAGCATAGAGACCGTGGTCTTACCGTTCGTTCCAGTAATTCCTGCAATGCTTAGCCTTTCGTCTGGGCGATCATAGAATTCACGGGATATTTGCGCTAGCGCCTTACGAACATCTTTTACTTGAACAAAACCAATAGGAAAATGTGCACCTAGGTCTTGCTCTGTCACAATTGCAACCGCTCCGCGATCCACAGCTTCCTCAACATAATGGTTGCCGTCTGTGCGGAGGCCACCGATCGCAAAAAACAAAGCACCAGGCACGACGCGGCGACTATCCGTAATCAAGCAAGTTACTGATGCATCGTTTTTATGTCTATTCGCGACGATCTCGATCCCTTCAATTAATTGCGTCAATGTCGGGTTCATCGGAGAGCGACGATCACTTTGAACATTTATCGAAGTGTTCTGGCGTGAATAAGATTGGCGAGAGCTGGCAGCTGAGAGCAGTGTGCTAATTTGAAAGTCGGCGAGTCCGATCATAAATAAAAGTTGGTTGGTAGGCGATGTCTTGTCTCGAGGAACGGATACCTAAATAGGCGATACAGGCTTCCGCGATATTGCGGAAGGCGGGTGCAGCTACTGAACCTCCATAGCCGACACCCTTAAATTTTGGTTCGTCGACCACGACTGTGATAACGAGTGCAGGATTGTTCGCAGGAAAAAATCCACTGAATGAGGCAACGTGATGCTGGCGTGAATATTGTCCGTTCACTATTTTCTGAGTTGTGCCGGTCTTACCGGCAACCATGTAGTTTTTGATCGCTGCCTTGCGCGCAGTGCCTTCCTCACCCACCACATCGGCAAGCATTTGACTCACAGTTGCCGCCACTTCTGCAGAAACCACTCGGCGTTTCGCTTTAGGTGCAAAACGAATCACGTCCTCACCTGTCGAGTCGAAAATACGTTTTGTAAGCAGTGGCTCCATCAGCACACCATCATTTGCGATTACCGACATAGCCGTATGCACCTGCATCGGTGTTGCACTCACAGCGTGCCCCATGGGCAGGCGTGTAATTGTGAGTCCATCCCAGTTCTTCACCTTGTGTAAAGTCCCAGAAACTTCACCACCTAGATCACAGCCAGTCTTCTCCCCAAAGCCAAAAGCTGCAGCGTAATCATGTAGACGAGTTTCACCTAGCAACATACCTAAGTGAGCAGCACCACGGTTACTTGATTTGACTACAATATCGTGAACCGAAAGCTCGTCGTAAACATGGTGATCGCCAGGCAACTTCAGGCTCCGCCCACGATAAGTGACACGAGAGACACCCGTCTTAAACATGTCGTCTGGAGATACCACTCCCTCATTCAACGCAGCCGCAGCGGGCACGATCTTGAATGTCGATCCAGGCTCAATCACATCGGTAAGCGCACGATTACGCTGCGAATCGATCGGGTATTTTTTCGTATTAAAAAACTCATTTGGATCATATGTCGGGTAGTTGGCCATCGCGAGCACAGCTCCTGTAGCGGGTTCACTCACAATGACACTGATTCCATTCGGATTATACTCCTCTGCTAACTTCGTCACTTCCGCTTCAACAATATGCTGAACCATTAGGTCGATACTTAGTTCAACGTTCAATCCGTCGAAAGACTCGACTTCACGTTCGCGAAATTCTGCAAGTTCACGGCGTTTGCCATCTTTCTCGGTTTCGCGCCAACCATCTTGGCCACGTAAGTAATAATCAAAGAAGCGTTCAATTCCAGTAACGGGTGTTTCCTCTTTATTCACATAGCCTAAAATATGTGCAGCAAGCTTACCTGACGGATACGTTCGGCTGTATTTACTATTCCCATACACACCACGAATACCTAGTTCACGAACTGCCTCGTTCGTAGATTCGTTGGCATTTTTTGCAAGTGCCGCCCAACGAATCAAGCGAACTTCTTTTGCATGTTCGCTACCTTTGCGTGTTTTGGTATCCACCAAGCGTTCGATCTCCGCCAAAGGCTTGTCCAAGACCTCGGCTAACTCAGCTAGTTTTTCACGATCGCTTTCTTGAAAAGCTTGTGGATCCACTCCGATGTCATAAGCGGTGCGCGTCGTAGCTAATAGATTTCCACGTGAATCCACGATATTACCGCGACGCGCCTCGATCACATTGATCATTTTCCGATTACTGGAAACATGCTCCATGAGCTCCTCTTGTTCCCATACGTGCAAATAAAATAAGCGCCCAAGAAGCACACAGAACGCAAAAGCGACTGCACACGAAACGAGCGATGCACGATAACTGGAAACAAAGGCTTTACTCATACAGCAATATGGGCGACGTGATTCTTATTCGTTGATTTATAGCGTCGCTCAAGACGACGAAGCGTGCGACCAGATGGGCGGAGTGGCTTCACAGCCCGAGGCCATTCGCAATATTGTGGTTCTGCTTCGAGTGCGGCATGCTCAACAATATGCGCCATCCCACTACCTACACCGAGATCCAGCGTGTCTTTATGCTGCCGACAACGATAGTAATTAGATGTGATATACATAATTGGTAGGTGTTAGCACTGGGCAGTTAGAATGAAGGCTATTCGAAATCCAACAATGCAAGATCCATGGATACCTCGTATGGAGCGGAGAGCGCATACGCACGTCCTGTCGCAACGTTCTGCTCATTCACCCATACGATTTGATTGTCCAATGAAGGACGAAGCACTCCGGCGACTTTGCCCTGAAGCACCACGGGCTGATGCATCGTCGCAATACGTTCATCGAGATAGCGAAGTTTACGAACAGTTTCGGCAAACTTTGCCTCGTTCTCTTTACTATTTTGAGCGGTGCGTGAGATTTGCTGCTGCATCCACACAATGGAAAATGCACTCATCACGGTAATCGCGATCATTGAGATAACGAGCATGTAGATCCGCTTGCGAGACTGGGGTGACATGGAGTTCATAGTAGGTGCTAGCTTGTTGTTGATTAAAGTTTGCGAATCGCGCGTAAGCGTGAGCTACGGCTGCGGGGGTTGCTGAGGATTTCTTCGTCGGAAGGTGCGATTGGACGGGTGGAAATCATCTTTGCGGAGACAACGCGTTCGTCTTGCGTGCGATAGTCACCTGAATGCTCTGGGCGACCCGCCATCTTACGGCAGAAGCGTTTTACGATGCGGTCTTCTAGGGAATGAAAACTAATGGCGGCGAGCACGCCGTTGGGTAGGAGACGATCGAACGCAGCTGGCAGGCCGCGCTCGATCGCGCTCAACTCATCATTAATCTCAACTCTTATACCTTGAAAAGTGCGTGTAGCCGGATGCACTGCCTTACGACCACGTGGCGTCGGACCGACAGCCTCTGTAACGAGCTCAGCAAGTGAATGCGTGCGCTGCAAACGGCCTGTGCCGCGGGCCTTGATGATTGACTCAACGACTCGGCGCCAGCGTTTCTCTTCGCCGTAATTACGAACGGCACGAATGAGCGACTCCTCATCTGCAGTTTCCAGAAACTCTGCAGCACTCAGTCCAGCATCTGGATTCATTCGCATATCAGCAGGCGCATCCGAACGAAAGGAGAAGCCACGTTCAGCAGTATCCAATTGGAAGGAGGACAAACCAAAATCAAAAAGGATACCATCAAAGCCGGTCTCATCGAGATCCCCCAAATCACCAAAGTTAATTTGATGGATGCGGAAACGATCGCCAAATTCAGCTTTTAAAACGGCTGAACGTTCGATGGCTGCAGGGTCTCGATCTAAGGCGACAACTATGACGCCTTCCGCCGCTTCAAGAAGCGCCCGAGTGTGTCCTCCACCACCAAATGTTCCATCGAGAATCTTTGCACCTGCGCGCGGAGCCAATAATTCCAGTGCCTCAGCGAGCAAGACTGGAACGTGGCCACTTGAAGCAGCAGGTGTTAAAGAATCATCTGTGGAAAAAAGCATTGAAGCAGTTCTGTATAAAATTCGTTTTTTGAGTTTGGCGGTGCTGCGCATTCTCACGCCTTTGAAGTGTGCCGCGAAAAATGTCAGTGGCATGAATGGGGCGAGTCGGCGGTTTGGAAAATATCCAGGAACTGCGGCGCTCGCTCTTCGGGCGGGTAATATAACCTGAGCTGCGGAAATTTTCGCGGGCGATGTTTTCGAGGACGTTGTTCGACATATGGCTCAATGCTTTAGTTATAGACCGAAACGCTTGAAAACGGCGGCTTGTGATTCCGGATCTACCGGAGCTTCCGCTTCAATCGCATTATAGATTTCTTCGCTGTAGATACTGAAGGAGGACAACTTACCGAGGAGAACAGCGCCCTTCCCGATCTTCGCATGCTTGACTAATTTCTCATTCAAATTGATGCGCCCCTGCTTATCGCAAGCAAAGCTGTGTGCCATGGACATAAGGTCTTCGACTGCCTTCTGACCTTCTGTATCTCCCAAGCTAATTTGAGAAATACGCTCTTCGAGCTGCGCAATCATCTTTGGTGGATAAACCGTGACGTAGCCGCTGGGGTTCGGAAGCGCTAGAAATGAATTCTGATCCGATCCGATTTCTGGACGCCACTGCGACGGGATCGTTAGGCGACCTTTGTCGTCTAAATTGTGGTGGTGAGTCCCCACATATAATCCTGTTTTGAAAAGTGCCATCAGTCGCCAGTTAAACCATTTTGCCCCATATCGCCCCATATTGCCCCACAGGTCAAGCCCAAAGAGACATTTAATTACTGTGAACAACTTGTGGTAAGCACTTTAAGTAACTTCAAGCTAGCGACTTAAATCACTTGTTCACAGAGCGACTCGACTCAACATTCTGCGAAATAATGGCTCCACTCTACCCCACTACGGATTTCCAAAGAAAACCAGCAGCCGTGCACACACAAAAAAGCGAACACAGTTAATCAGCCCGTCTAGAGCATTAATAGGGTCATATGCGCCGACATTCGGTCATTTTGCCCCCAAAAAGTGACGATTTGTTCGCCGCCTGCTCAAATATCGACTAAGTCGACTTGCTGAGCGCTCCGCCAGCCAATAGTCCCTGCATCTTGCTCTCAAGAGCAGAAACGGTCGCAGCGGTATCACCTAAATTCTCAGCAATACAATTTACAATGGCACTGCCGACAACGACACCATCGGCGGCCTGAGCGACTGTTTTAACATGATCTGCATTTGAGATACCGAAACCAACCACAACGGGTAAATCTGTGTGCTGCTTAATCACGTCCACACGCTCACGGATGCCCTCGGACATCGCGGCCTGCTCACCAGTGACTCCCTCACGAGAAACATAGTAAACAAAACCCGTAGTCGCCTTTGTAATAATCTCTAAACGCTCATCCGGTGTGGTCGGCGCGACAATAAAAACTGTGCCCAAGCCATGCTTCTCGCAGGCTGCCAGATGCTCACCAGCCTCTTCAGGTGGCAAATCGAGTGTCAACAATCCGTCCACGCCCGCAGCCTTAGCTTTCTCAGCATAGGCATCGCTCCCCTGAGAATAGACCAAGTTATAGTAAGTGTAAAAAACAAGCGGCACCTGGCTGAACTCGCGAATCGCACGAACCAAGTCCAAAACACGCTCACTCGTCATACCATTTTCCAATGCACGCTGCGCCGCCAACTGATTGGTCAATCCATCCGCAAGCGGATCAGAGAAAGGCACACCCAACTCAAGCACATCGACTCCATTCGCCAAAATGGCACGAGCCGACTCGACAGAGGTTTCAAAATCGGGATCGCCTGCACATAGGTAGGCAACAAAAGCAGCGCGGTTTTCAGATCGAGCTTTCGCAAAGGCTTGTTCGAGACGGGACATAAAAAACAAGTTGAAAGTTGCTTGTGGTTCAATGCGAGTTTTTTCAGCACCTATCCTCAAGTTTCAAGAATCAACTATTTCGAATCAAGGCTTTCTCAATCAGTGGCAACATTTCACCACGACGGAAAAGCGTCACTTGGCCAGTGCTACCTGAAACCACAATACAAAGACAATCCACTGCCTGAGAAATCGAAGCCGCTGCGGCATGTCGGCTGCCGAGGCCACTCGGTAAATTGTGCGTATAGTCTGGCGCATGGATCAACGATCCCGCGGAGACTAACACACCATCGCCACGTATAATAAAGGCACCATCAATCGAGGACAGCTCTTTTACCGTCTCATCCATGAAGGGGTTTAAAATATTCCGATCCTCATCTTTGTATCCGTAGAATGGATTCAGAATCAATGGTTTCGTATACTCGGAAATTTTTGCCGCATTACCTAATGCAAATAAACAACCGACTGGATGCCCCTCTCGACCTTCCACAGCGAGCTCTGTCGCAATCGCCAACACACGCTCGATTACTTCAGGTTTCACGCTGGCAGGCAGCATATCCGTTTTCTGCATCAGCATCGTCTGAAACTCGCGTTCAATATCTACCACAGTAATACTGTCGAATTGATTACTTTGCGGCAGGCCGCCCACACAGCAAAGACGATCATGACTGCCGAAAATGCCGCGAGTCAGTCCTATCAACACAGCACTACGTAACTGCGAGAAGCGATGATTGCTGTAAGAACGAATCGGTATAACCGCATCAATGGTGGAGTGCTCGGTAACACCTTCAGATGCCGCATGGGCAATCAACACCGTGTTAAATTGGTTAAATAAATTTCCAACTTCAACCCCCCCACCAAAGGTATCTCCAAAGACTAATACCGATGTGCAATTAGCTCCTTTAGCAATCTTTGCCGCCTCTTTCAGTATCAGGTTGTTAAAACGATTATGCTTTTGCTTAGGCGTAGTGCCATCACCCGCAAAAACAGCTTTCAATTCCTTGCGAAAAACAGGTAATTCCTTAGCCGCCTCCAGCCTCGCCATTTGCGCGTGATCTTGAAACACGCGTGCCAACGAAGCTAAACCATATAAATAGCTGCGGGCGTTTTTAGCAGCCAACAAAAGAAAGACGTAACGTATTTCTTGATATTCGTCTTGCCCGTCATACTTGAGACCATTCGAGCAACGACCGACCGCGATCATATAAGGTCGACTCATTGAAACTCGCGCATGCGGCAAACAGACTCCGTTACCCAAGTAAGTCGTCATCTGCTTTTCACGATCCAGCAGCTCCTTATGCAATTTCTTCTTGGTCAGCCCCTTCTCTTTTGAGAAATCACAAACGTCGAGCAATTCCGCCAATCCCGATTCGAAATCAGTGCTTTCGAGATCGATCACACGTGATTGGGCAATGTAACGGTCTATGCGCATATAATATTCACTAAAATTCGAGGGCGACTGTTTAGATGGGGCGACGTGCTCATACTAAACGTGTAGTTGCCGAACAAATCAACAACCAACAAAATATAAACAATTTCGGCTAAGTTATTTCTCCCACTCAATCGCCCCCTTCTTCAATTCGTAGATCAGTCCGAAAACCAACACGAATAAGAAGAAGAAAACAGGCAATAGGATCGGTAAATTAACCAATAAAAATTCTCGGAAGACCAGCACCCACGGAATGAGGAAGACGACTTCGATATCAAAAAGAATGAATAACATCGCAGTGACATAGAACTTCACCGCAAAACGCGCGTGGCCAGATCCTTCTGCCAACATGCCACACTCATACGGACTATCTTTTATCGAATTTGGCGTGCCGCGCTGCCCAAAGATATGCGACGCAACAAGAACAACCGCACCAATACCGGCTGCGATAGAAAATTGAACGAGTATCGGATAATAGTCCGCGATCTGCATATACTAGAAAGAAGGCGGCTTTTCCCGCTAGTTCAAGGTGTTTTTCGTCTCTGGACTAATTATTTCTGGAACCGACACTGCTGGAGCAATCACCGTTCGAACAGATTCAATCTTAATCTTGGATTTCTCAAACTCGCCCATACCTAAACTTGCCGCAAAGGACAACTGACGCGGCAAGGGATCAATCTCGGGGAATCCCTCCAGCAAACGCCTCGCATTAAAGCGCTCATACAATAGACGATCTAAAGCCACAGGGTCGCCACTCATCCATAATTTTGGTTCCGAACGCGAATACATCGAATTAAAAAACGGGCCAGCAATGAACTGATATCGTTCGAGCGATATAAAGTTTAACAGCATCCGCTCTTCCAATTCCGGAATCGCTGCGATCTCGGCAACTGCCGCAGATGCCGTCGCTTGGTTCACTAGAAATCGTCGACTGTTACTAACATTCCACAGGGTGGCATTGGCCAAGGCACCATCCACTCCGAGCGCCGGATCATCGACACCTACAGCGCAATTAATCCAAAAATCGACATCAAACAATAGTGGCTGAGGCAAGTAGCTCTTTCGCCCCTCATCACCCTCTTGCAGGGATTGCCGAGCACTGAAGTGCCCGAAAAGCTGAGGCTCTTGCTGCAGAGCCGGAGGCAAAGGGCTATCGTAAAACCACTCCGAGTCATAAAAGTCCCCACTATCCAAGGCGACCACCGGACAACCATCAAAACTCGCCCCAGCATCGCTCAAAGGGGGCATGATCCCAGCTTGGCGCATTTGATGCCCTGAATAATCGACCAACAAAATGTCGCTTCGTGAAAACCCACGTAGTTCAAGCGCTTCAATCAAAGCTCTTAACAACTGAGTCGGCGTGCTGATGCCACGGCCTCCACGCGTATTCACCTTCAAGCCGACCTTGCCGCGTTCACCAGGTGACAACTGAACACCCATAACTTGCTCGTAGGCCGAAAGCAACGCCTCCACTTCCGCGTAGTAAAGCGCACCTTCCGCAATTTCCGACTCCCAAACGATACCATTCGGTGGCTTCGGCAAAAGTGCTGCCTGAAGCATACTGGACTGAAAAAACATGCAGACAAGGCATACCACTGCGCCGAGGAAGGTTCGCCTATCCACTTGACACCGATACACTGGAAACGAGAGTAGAATGGAAAGTGTTTTCGTAAATCGAAACATAATACGCCTCCGAACAAAATTCCGAGATATGCCAAAAGCAAACTTCAAACGTCCTCTATTCATATTGCTGTCTCTGACAATGCTCGGAGTCATTGGTTGCAGTGGACCCGAAGAAAAGAAAGCGAGCGAACTACAGCAGGCCGCCAAACTTCAAGCAGCAGGCAATGGCGACGCAGCGCTCGACATTCTTGAGGCCCTCGCCGCTAAATACCCAAACGACCCTGAAATATTACAGCGTATCGGACAGATCTTTAGCGAACAAGGCGACACCACAATGGCTGCCTTTTTCCTGGAACAAGCACATCAACAGTCCCCCACGAACATAGAGCTACTCTACCAGACTTATAAAGCACTCGAAGCTGCCGAACAACCTTCTGGCGCACTCCTCGAGAAATTTTCCGTTCAAGCTCCAGAGTCGATGAACTTAAAACTATGGAGGGAACTCGGCCAATATTTCGCTGAAACAAACAAGCCACAATCCGCTCTCGATGCCTACCTAAAAGGCGTTGACCCAGACAACAGCACTCCGTCGGCGGAAACCGCTGTAGCAATCGGCAAGCTATTCATCCAATTAGACAACACTGCGCAAGCCGAATATTGGCTCAGCATTGCCGCCGAAAACAACAGTCCAGACGCATTACCCGCACTCTTTGGCCTTCTTGAAATCAAATTCGGGCAGGAAGACTGGGAAGCCGCTGAAGCACTGTTCTCACAACTCGACAATCAATTCCCAGGAGCCGTCGACGCAAGTGAATGGTCCACCCGTCGCAACGAACTTATACGCTGGCGAGAGGCGCAAGATGCCATACAGGCAGCACTCGCAGAAACAGCAGGCTCAGATGGCAGCGAAACAGTTACCGCCAACATCGAAGTAGGCACCGAAGCCACAGACATTTCAGAAGGCAAAGCCCAGGTGATCAGCGATCTCGAAGCTGCCGAAGCGATGGCGAACACACCTGCAGTCGAAGTCGCTGAATCAACCGAAACAGACAACAATTCGATCGTATTTAACCCGGAGATCGCCATCGAGCCAGCTGAACCCGACCTAACCATTGACGTCTCCTACGACCAACAGGGTAGCGATAACCCAACGAGCTACACCGTAGAAAGCAGCAAAGCCGTCCAAGAAGTCGAAACGACACTCGCCGACGCCGTTCGACCAAGCAACCGCCCTCGCTCCATTGATGAATTACTCAAAGAAGCAAACGATGCGACCCTTGATAAAAACTATCGCCTCGCGATCACAAACTACTGGCAAGCACTTGGAGCCGCAAACGACCGCGACGACATTTGGAACCTACTTTCACGCGCCTACCTAATCGATGGGCAATTCAAAAATGCGGAGACAACCGCGCTCGAAGCCATTCGCCTCTCTCCACGCGACATCAATTACACACTCGATTATTTACGCGTCGCGCAACGCTCGAAAACGCCGGAAGAGTTCTTCGCAGAGCTAGAGACGGCCTATGACCGCTTTCCGCAAAGCCCGGAGGTCACGCTTTCAATCGCACGTGGCTATGAGCGCATTGCCAAGAACAACAGCGCAGCCAGTATACTCTACCAGCGGTTCATCGACCTCGCCCCTAGTCATCCTCTCAGACCCGAGGCTGAAGCGGCGATTAACCGTCTGCAGTAAGCCATTGGGTTCCTCGTTGACCACTGCTGGCCCACGCAGCAACAGTGGTATCCATCATTGCGTTTTCGCGTCTTCTTAAGTGCCAAGAATTGCTCAAAGATCTATCGAGACTCTCAAACATCAAGTTAACCTTGTTGATGTCGTATCTCCCTATGTGCAACTTAAGCGTGCGGGTAAGTCCTGGAAAGGACTGAGCCCATTCACGCAAGAAAAGACACCCTCTTTTTACGTGCACCCTGATCGAGGGTTCTACAAATGCTTCAGTTCCGGCGAAGGTGGAGACCTCTTCTCCTTTGTGATGAAGCAAGAGAACTTGGAATTCATCGAAGCAGTGGAGTTCATTGCCCAAAAATTCAACATCAACCTCGAATACGAAGAAGGTGGCCCATCGCGCGAAGAAGTTTCTGTGCGTAAGCAAATCTACGAGCTCCACGAAATAGCCACCTACTACTTTCACCAGTGCTTTCTAAAGAGTGAAGAAGCCGCACCCGTCCGTGAATACTGGCAAGAACAGCGCGGCTTCAGTATGGAGACCGCCGACGAAGTAAAAATCGGCTACGCACCGGCTGCACGCAACGCACTCGCGCTTCATTTCCGAGAAAAGAACGTCTCACTCGTAGCCATGCAACAGTCAGGCCTCTTTTTCGCCCGCGACGGCGAGCAGAACTACGAGAACTTCAAATCACGCTTTCGCGGCCGCCTAATGATCCCCATTCGTGATGTGCAAGGCCGCGTGGTCGCCTTCACCGCGCGCCAGCTACCGCAAACACCAGACGACGACCCAGCCAAAGACGCTAAATACGTAAATTCCCCAGAGACACCCATTTTCCACAAAGGGCGCATTCTCTTCGGCATGGATCATGCACGAACGCATATCAAAGACCAGGAAGGCTTCCTACTTGTTGAAGGCCAGCTCGACGCGATTCGTTGTTGGTCCGTCGGTTTACACACTGCCGTCGCCCCCCAAGGCACTGCACTCACCGAAGATCAAGTGCACCTCATCCGCCGTTATGATCCCGCCTATGTAGAATGCTTGCTAGATGGCGACTCCGCAGGGCGCAAAGCTGCCGTCAAATACATCCCACTCGCTTTCAAAGCAGGGCTAGAATTTAACTTTCTACTGCTTCCCGAAAAAGCAGACCCCGACGACCTCCTACGGCAACATGGAGCAAAGGCGCTCGACCCACTCCGCAAACATTCAAAAAACGGCATAGAACTAGCGATCCAAGATAGCCTTCCAGAAAATCGAGCCCCGACAACCCGTGATAAAACCACCGCTTTACGCACGATCTTCGACCTCCTGCAACATGTCCCCTCAGAAGTCGCACGTGAGGACTACATACAAATCGCTTCTCGCTTGCTCAACGTCGACCCCCTCGCCGCCTTGCGCGATTTTAATAAAGCCCCCAAACCGACAATATACAATTCCACGTCACAATCGACACCAGCTACCCCTAAACCAGCTAGAGACCCGCTATTGACACAAGCCACATGGGAACTACTTTGGCTCGTTTCACATCATCCGGAATACGGCAACAAACTATCAGAAATCATTGATTACGAATGGATTAATACAAAGTCACCAGCAGGTCGCTTACTTGATCGCATACTCGCCGAACTCAAAGAAGGCTTAATCGATGATGCCACACAGACCGAAAATTTAGTGGAAAGTGTTGAAGACCGCCAACTTCTGGCTGAAATAAACCTCAAAGAACTCGAAATCGAAAACCCCAAAGCACATATTGAAGCCTGCCTACAAACGCTTTATAAAAACTATTTAAACGCCCGAAGAAAAGATCTCGAACAAAGAATCACCAATGCTGGCGCTTCCTCTGAAGCTCAACTCCGCCTCATGCAAGAAGTCAGCAAAATTCGAAAAGCTTTAGCTCAACCGCTAAAGCTAGAACTCTAAGTAAGAACGACTCATCAAATATTATGTCAGCTGCGAAAAAGAAAACCGCCAAGAAGACAGTCAAAAAAGCTGCGAAAAAAGTAGCCAAAAAAGCACCCGCAAAAAAAGCGGCTAAAAAAACGCCTGCTAAAAAAGTAACCGCTACAAAAAAGGCGGTCGCCAAGAAGGTGCCAGCTAAAAAGAAAGTTGCTAAAAAGAAAGCTGCATCAGCAAAAAAACCCGTAGCCAAAAAGAAAGCTGCATCAGCAAAAAAGCCCGTAGCCAAAAAGAAAGCTGCATCAGCAAAAAAGCCCGTAGCCAAAAAGAAAGCTGCATCAACCAAGAAGGCTACAGTTGAAAAAGGCGCCACCAAAATTACCAAAGCTGATACCGAAAAAGCGATTGAAGCAGCGGCTGCAAAGCTTCCGAAAAAACGCAAGCTTACCGCTAAAGCACAAGACAGGCTTAACGAGCGTATTCGCACTTTGATCCGCCTTTCCAAGGAACAAGGCTTCCTCACCTACAAGGATATCAACAAAGCGCTTCCTGATAGCGTCAACAATCCTGACGAAATCGAAAACGTCATTTCCATTCTTCAAAACCTCGAAGTCGAGATACTCGACGACAGCGAAGTTGAAGCCTATAAAGCACGGCTCGAAGAGACCGAAGAGAAGGAAGTGCGCACCTCTCAAAATGACATTCTCGACGACCCTGTTCGGATGTATCTCAAGCAAATGGGCCAAGTCCCTTTGCTCACTCGTGAAGAAGAGGTCGCCATCTCTAAACGTATTGAAAAGGCTGAACTACGAGCACAAGATGCACTATTCTCCACTGCGCTGACACTCGAATTTCAAAACAACATCGTCACGAAACTCCTCAACCGTGAAGAGCGATTTGACCGTGTTGTGCTCGATAAAAAGATCGAAAGTCGTGAAGCCTATTTCAATAGCCTACCCAAACTGCTCGAACAGGCACACAAGTTGGGCGAACGCATTTACGCAGCATGGGATAGCCATGTAGCGGCGACCAAAGAAGGCAACGACCCAATCGCAAAACGCTCACGCACTCGTATGATTAAATACGAAAACGAGCTGCGCCTCGTGCTGCGTAAGTATTGCCTAAAGCTAAAAGTCTTTGAAGAATTCCTCAATGATCTAACCCCAATCTACCGTGAAATCACGAGCCTTTACGAAGACATCGAGGCGGCTGATTTGGTATCGACTCGTCGTAAGACAAAACTAGACGTCGCCGCAATCAACAAACGTCTCGAAGCTCTCAAAACAGAATTCAAAATTGATACGAAAGAGTTCATGGAGATCATCCGTGAAGTGCGCACCGGTGTCCGAGAAGCACACAAAGCGAAGACTGAAATGGTCGAAGCTAACTTGCGCCTCGTTATCTCCATTGCAAAAAAATACACCAACCGTGGTCTCTCGTTCCTCGACCTCATTCAAGAAGGTAACATGGGCCTCATGAAGGCCGTTGAGAAATTCGAATATCGCCGCGGCTACAAGTTCTCAACTTACGCAACATGGTGGATTCGCCAAGCGATTACACGTTCTATTGCCGACCAAGCACGCACCATTCGTATCCCGGTCCACATGATCGAGACCTTAAACAAGGTGATGCAGGTGCAAAAGCAACTCCTCCAAGAGCTCGGTCACGAGCCTACCGCAGAGGAAGTTGCCGACGAAATGAACCTTCCTATCGAGCGTGTGCAGTCCATCATGAAGATGGCACAGCAACCGATCTCCTTGCAAAGCCCAGTTGGAGATTCCGACGACACCAACTTCGGTGACTTCATTGAAGATAAAGGGGCGGAAAATCCATACGACATGACTGCATACAGTCTTTTACGTGAGAAGATCACCGACGTCCTCGACTCCTTAACCGAGCGCGAGCGCCGTGTGCTTTCACTACGCTTCGGCCTAGCCGACGGCTACTCACGCACACTGGAAGAAGTCGGCCGCCAATTTAAGGTGACTCGTGAGCGAATTCGCCAAATTGAGGCCAAGGCACTCCGTAAGATGCGCCACCCGACGCGTATTCGCCAGTTGCACGGCTTCTTCGAGGGTGATATCAATCTCGAAAAACCAGGCATGGACAGTATCAAACGCGAAAACGCGAAACATAAATAAGAAGGAACGAATCCTTCATATTGAACACTATTAAAGATCCTATGCGCCTCAAAAAAACAGCTCCTCTAGCCCTCGGCACCTGCCTCATCGTATTGCTTAGTGCATGCAGCTCAAACGGAGTTCGGGTCACACAAGGCGACGCACAAATCGGTGCAGCCAGCCCAGGCACGATTGTTCCCAGCAACTCATCATCCGTCGTCCACGTCGATATGTTCGAACGTATCGCAACCATACGTAATGGCAACGCGCTCGCCTCGGGCTTCCTTGTCGCTAAAAATAGAGCCGGAGAACAGACCGCAGCCTTGAAAGCACGGCCGGCTCGAGCAGAAGGCCTACGCACGGCAGACATCTTAGAGGGTGAACCACGTATCAACGATATTATCTCCTCAGCCAGCTCTTCGGAGACAGCACGTCTAAGCAAAATATACCGTGACGCGGACGCCGAATAAGCGTATAGCCATATTATAAGCCACCTCTTTCAAAGATCCTCCATAACTTAGCATTTCATCATCATGCACACTCTAGCTTTCCTCCAAAACCTAAGCAGCTGGGAAATTGTTCTCATTTTCCTAGTCGTGCTTCTTTTCTTCGGCGCTAAACGTCTCCCAGAACTTTTTCGCTCCCTCGGAAAATCCGTGAAGGAATTCAAGAGTGCCACCTCAGGTATTGAAGAGGATATACGCAACGCAATGGAAGCTGAAGAACCCGTCAAAAAGCCAACTCCAAGGGCAACTGTGGAAAGCCAGTCTGTTGAAGCCACGCCTGCCGCCAGCGAAACCATAGCAACTGAAACAGCTGACGCACCTGCTGAAAAAGACAAAGCTTAATTCTCAGGAATGCCCTCCTGCACAATACAACCACTTCCCACAGCTGTGCTCTGGGATATGGATGGCACACTGATCGATCAGACCGCTGCGATTATTCGCTGCTATCGCGATGTCATAATGGGTCTAGGATACCCAGAGCCAGAAACAGAAACAATCCGACGAAGCCTGGGTGGTCCTATGGCATCAACTATGTCGATTTTCATTCAAGACGATCAATTCGACGAAGCCGCAAAGCGCTTTCGAGCACGATTCCCAGAAATCATGTATGAGGGCCTAATTATACTGCCAGGTGCCCATGAACTCATCGAGAGCTTTCACCAAAACGGAATCCCTCAAGCAATTTTTACCAACAAACACGGTGACACTGCACGGCAAGTGAGCGCACATGCAGGATTTGATCAACGAGTCCCCATTTGCGTCGGCAGCAAAGACACCGAGTGGCACAAGCCACAAGCCGAACTCACAAACTATGTATTAAAACAAATCCAGTGCAGAGCAGAAGGTGCCTGCATGATTGGTGACTCTCCAACCGATATTGAAACCGCCCATAACGCGGGCCTCATTTGCTACTGTGTTTCAACCGGCGCGCACCGCGTCGAAGAACTCCAACATGCTGGCGCCGAAGCCGCATTTGAAGATTTAGAGCAACTTAAAACCGCACTCGCTTGGTAGCAAACATTCGCGAGGCTGTGGCTCTAAAAAAAGAGTTCGCCGACAGCGTAAAATCCGAACAGCTTTTAGACATGAAAAGCATGACAGGATATGGCTCTGGATCATCCCAGGCTGCAAAAGAGAATTTACAAATCGAAGTCGAAATCACTTCCGTCAATCGTAAGACGCTCGACGCCTTTGTCTCCGCGCCCCGTGAGTGGAGCGGCCTCGACCAAAAGTGCACCGAATGGCTCAAAAGTAGCTTCCAGCGTGGACGAGTCAACGTGCACATCAAGGTAACGTCGACCGAAGGAGTGCAATACGGTCTCACTTGGGACGCCCAGGCAATGGATGAAACCTTAGAGCGCCTAAAAGCATTTGCCGAAAGCCGAGGGCTGACATTTACCCCCGACGCCGCTGTGCTAGTGGACCTCGCCAAATCACTCAAAGATAGTTCTGGCCTACCTGACTGGACGGATATCCAAGAAGCTCTACAGGCTGCATTCAATCAAGCACTCTCCGACATCGATTCCATGCGCGCCTCCGAGGGTGAAGCGCTCAAGCAAGACCTTCTGGAACGTATCGACTTACTCGATCAGCTGCGCTCCCAAATTGAGACACATGCCGCCGAAGCTGTCAGTAAGCACCGAGACGCCCTACTCGATCGCCTCAAGCAACTCGACCTCGAACTCGATATCAACGATGAACGCGTCCTCAAAGAACTGGCGATTTTTGCAGATCGTTCCGATGTCAGTGAAGAGATCACTCGCTTAAGCAGTCATTTCGAACAGTTCCGTGAATTCCTAAATTCCGATGAAGCTACGGGGCGAAAAATGGACTTCCTCTGCCAAGAAATTCATCGCGAATTTAACACCACAGGCAGTAAATCCAGCCAAATCGAAATCACACGTGCTGTGATCGAAGGCAAAAATACCCTCGAACGCATCCGCGAGCAGGTGCAAAACGTCGAGTAAGCGCCCCCAGCTTAATTCAAGCGATGGATCCCGTAGCTCTTCGAAAATTAGTTGCAGGCATACTCTGCCTACTCATTGCCAGCGGAGTAATCAAATGGGAGGAGATTCAGGAAAGGCGCGGCCTGCGAATTATCTTTTTCTGTTGCGGCTTATTTTTAACAGTCGCCAGCCCCCTTTATCAATTTGGTATCATCCCTGAATCTCAAGTCGACGCATGGTTTAGAGGGCTATTTAATTAAACTTTAAAATAAAATGAAGCTAATCAAATACACACTATTCGCTCTAAGCCTATTTAATATGCATACAATTGTTTCGGCCGAAACGTTCACAATCAACGGAGACAATGTGATCGTGCCAAATCCAACAGGCTACGTCGCGGCCGATGATAGCATGCCAAATGTCCAGCGAATCGTTCAATCCATGGTCGACCCCATGAATGATACGCTGGCATACTATGTAAGCGAGCAAGATGCCGAACTCGCTCGTGCTGGCGAGATGCCTAACCTTGAAAACACATTCATGTTAAAGCTGAATAAACAGCTGAAGGGCAAAACTGTTAGCATTCGCGACTTTGCAATGCTCTCAAAGGAAATCAAAAACCAGAACCAGCAAATTTTTGAAAAGATCCAACAGATGATGCCTGATATCATGGATCAAACGAGTCAAAACATGAGCGATGAATTTGATTTCAAAATGGCATTATATGTGGGGCAGATGGTGCCGCTAGATCCACATGTCGTAGATGAAAATGCCTTTGCATACTCAATGATGATCAATTACGGAGTTGAGGCAGCAGGCAGTTCCGAAGAACTCATCGTTGCGGCAACCGCGACAATACTGAATGTATCTGGGCACCTACTCTTCTTGTATAGCTAAGGCTCAGAAGAGGAACTTGAGTGGACCCGCGAGAACTCAAAGCAATGGGCCTCTGATATGCTCTCGAAGAATGCACCCGCGCCACAGAAGTCGCCAAGCACACAAACGATTAATTGGGATACGGTCATAAAAAAAAGCATCATCGGCGCAATCATTGGCGGCATCATCGGCCTATATGCCATGTTCGCATCGAAAAAAAGCAATCGTAGCGGCTCTCCGCGCGGCTTTTACGTTTAAAGATTATTAGCCTATCCTTTTTAATCCCGAGTGCAAAATGTGGAATAAATAGCAATGTCGCAAGGGATCGTGCGCACTAACCTCGCCCCACTAAGCTGTCACAGTGAGCCCAGTATTGTCTGCGTTTAAGCGATAGACACGGGCTTTGGTATTGTTAACCTTATAAACAGCTTCCATCGCTTCTCCAACAGCGCGAGCCTTCTCAGCATCAGTCACACAAACCACGGTAGAGCCACTACCACTCAACCAACCGGTATAAGCGCCGGCATGCACACCTGCCTCTACGCTTTCGTGCCCAAATGGATTCAAGTGCACACGATACGGTTCATGGATATAATCGTTCACCGCATCTTTCAGTCGCTCAAATTCTCCGGATACCAACACGCCGACAAGAAAAGCGAGGCTATTGGTGCTGCGCACGACATCATTAAAGGGTATCGAGTCTGGCAATACACGGCGTGAGTTTTCGGTCAAAACTTGGTAGTCTGGAGAGACTGCAACAAATACTAAAGACTCCGGTAGCTCGAAACGCACGTGCTCTCGATAGCTAAATGTCTTCGGCTCGGTTCGAGCGATACAGAATCCACCAGCAAAGGCTGCGCATGCGTTATCGGGGGCATTATCGAGTTTCGTCGTCAGACGAATCATCGCCTCTTTATCTAGAGGCTCACCGTGCAGCGCATTCAAGCCAGCAACCACACCTGCACGGACCGTCGAGCTCGAACCAAGCCCACGAGCCATCGGCACTTCGCCCCAAATTTCATAATCAAAACCAGAGAGTTCCACCCCAGCAACTTGCGCAAAGCTCAGTGCAGTCTCTTCAACCATTTGCTGTGTGCCCTCTCCTACTTCGGACGTCGCGGCAATCGCATGATCGTCTCGCCGAGTTAGCCGCACGAAGTTATATAGCGATAGCGCAATACTCAACGTATCAAAGCCGGGGCCGCAATTAGAGGTGCTAGCTGGCACTTGCACGAGGACTGTAGACAGAGTTGTCATGAATGGTCTCTTATTTATGGCGACGCATTTCGCGCTCAGCTTCACGCATGGTGATCTTTTTCTTCATCGTTTCGCGCTTATCATGCAGCTTCTTACCCACGCACAGAGCAATTTCGATTTTAATTAAACCATGCTTCAGATAGATGCGTATCGGGATTAAAGATTTACCCCCCGCATCCGTGGCACCCATCAATTTGTGGATTTCACGTTTATGTAGCAGAAGCTTGCGTTTGCGGCGCGGTTCGTGGTTCTGAAAATTGCCGAACTTATATTCGCCAATATGCGACTGGTAGAGCCAGACTTGCCCCTTTTCGACACGACAGAATGCTTCACTAATCTGCCCATTGCCCTCACGAAGGGCTTTGACTTCGGTGCCCTTCAACACGAGCCCAGCTTCAAAACGATCGCCCACGAAATAATTGTGGTTCGCCTTGGCATTGCGGATCTCTCTAAAGCGATCCTCAGGGGTCTGTTTTTTCGCGCACACGTTAATACAATCCCTCTAAACGGGAAACGCGGAGTAACGCGGATCGGCAGGAGTAAATCCAGCCAGTCGATTAATCCTCGTCGGACTCAGCCAGTTGATAAGTAATCTTACCCTCCATGACCTCACGCAAGGCCATATCTTCTGCAGACAGGCGCTCAAGTGATTCGATAAGTGGCTTATAGCCACTTTTTAACTGTTTTGCACGACGAGAGATCACATTGATCAAAATCATTGGATCTGTGATAACTTCTTGTGCTGCTTGTAAATAGTCGTCTCTCAAGGTAAATTCTCCGCTAAGGTTAGAATTGGAAAGGAGCGGAAAATGACGCAGACATTCCCCTTTGCAACAAAAAACAAGAAACTTCTGCATTTTGGCTAAAATTCCCATTGACAGGCGGACTTGCCATTTTACTGTTTGCCGCTTTTCCAAAATCATGAAGACGACTTTAGCTACAAAATCTGATCACACCAAAGAATGGTATGTGGTCGACGCTGCCAATGAAACACTTGGTCGTGTATCCGTAAAAATTGCAAACGTGCTCCGTGGGCGCCACAAGCCTACCTATACACCGCATGCTGACACTGGCGACTTCGTCGTTGTGGTCAACGCTGAGAAAATCCGCGTAACAGGCAAGAAAAACAGCGATAAGAACTATATGTTTTATTCTGGCTGGATGGGCGGCGATAGCTACGTATCCATGGAAAAGATGCGTGAAAAGAAGCCTGAGTTCATTATCGAGCACTCAGTCAAGGGCATGCTTCCTCGTAACAAGCTAGGTCGTGCAATGATCAAAAAGTTGAAGATCCACGCTGGTCCAACACACCCATACGAAGCGCAGCAGCCTAAGCCGCTCGTTTAATTTTAGACAATTTATACTATGAGCGAACAAACATTTGTTACTGTAGGCCGTCGTAAGACAGCTACTGCACGTGTCCGCCTAACTCGCGGCACTGGCAAAATTGAAGTGAACGGTAGTGAGCCTCGCGCTTACTTCAAAACTGAAGAATTTGCGAACGCAGCCCTCTCTCCTCTCAAGACTGTTGAGATGGCCGACCAAGTTGACATCAAGGTCCGCGCACAAGGTGGCGGTCTAAACGGTCAAGCTGGCGCCGTCCGCCTCGGCATCGCCCGTGCACTTGAAAAAATGAACGGCGAACTTCGCGTTGCTCTGAAGCAAGAAGGCCACATGAAACGTGACCCTCGTAGCCGTGAGCGTAAGAAACCAGGTCAACCTGGTGCACGTAAGCGCTTCCAATTCTCAAAACGTTAATCCGCACAGCGGCAAGGACGCAACTTTTGCAACCCTCCATAGCCGTGTTCACACGTGCTTTGGAGGGTTTTTTGTTTCCCAATTTTAAGATTCGGCAGACTTTCTGCATAACCAATCAAGACCAACGGCCCTCTCTCGACTCACCACTAAAACAATGAACGCAGCAATCATAGGAGCATCTGGCTATTCCGGAGAAGAACTTGTTCGGTTACTTTCACGGCACCCGAACGTGCAACTGGCTGCCGTCACATCTCGGTCGCTCGCTGGCCAAAAGGTGGCCGACGTTATGCCCGCTCTACGGCACGCGGTCGGTGATCTAGAATTTACAAGCTCCGACCCGGTCGAACTTGCCCAACGTGATGACCTCGACGTCTTCTTTCTAGCACTACCGCACGGTGTCGCTAGCGAATTTGCCAGCCCACTTTATAAGGCAGGCAAAACAGTCATCGATTTAAGCGCCGACTTCCGGTTGAACTCCACTTCAACTTACGAAAATTACTACGGGCATCCACACCCAGCGCCAGAACTACTCAAGGCAGCTCCCTACGTCATCCCTGAGCTCGCGGACGACTCGTGGAAAGAAGCCACCTTGATCGCATGCCCTGGATGCTATCCAACTAGCGTGCAGGTCCCTCTGATTCCGCTACTCAAGGCAGGTTTAATTAAGCCATCCGGTATTGTGATCAACAGTTACAGCGGCGTTTCAGGCGCGGGAAGGAAAGTCGCCGAAGACTTCATCTACTGCGAGCGCAACGAAAGCATGAAAGCTTACGGACTTCCGAAGCACAGACACCTTTCCGAAATTGAGGAACAACTCGAAAAAGCAGCCTTTGCCGACTGCCTAGTGCAATTCAATCCACACCTCGCTCCTATGGCTCGTGGCATTTCCACCACGATCGTTGCGAAGTCGAATAAAGCATCGATTGAAAGTATTTATTCGACATGGCAGAAAACTTATAAGGGCAAACCCTTCATCAGTATACTTCCGTCAGGCACCTACCCAGACACGAAACATGTCACAGGCAGTAACAGAGCTGATATTTCTGCAGTCTACGACCCACGGACAGATAACTTCGTGATCACTTCTGTCATCGACAACCTACTCAAAGGTGCCAGCGGACAAGCCGTGCAGATTCTCAACTTAAAGTCTGGCTTCGAAGAAACCGCTGGCCTCATCTAAACCAATTTCGCAAAGCAAATCTCGACAACTTTCATGAGCGACACAATTACAGTCAAACTGATCGATAATCCGGGAGGCATCGCGGACTGCCCTGGCTTTAAAACGGCAGGTATCGCGTGTGACATACGTGAAAATGGAAAACAGCAACTCGATCTAGCACTTGTGACTGCTGAAAGTCCCTGTGCAGCTGCAGGTGTGTTCACTTTAAATGATGTTTGCGCAGCTCCGGTGCATGTTTGTAAAGAAATCCTTTCACATTCAGGCGTCAAAGTAGCTGGTTTTGTTGCGAATAGCGGCAATGCTAACGCTGCCACTGCAGAGCAAGGCATGGTCGACGCCAAAGAGATGTCCACCAACTCTCAGCTAGAAACAGGTATCGGATCGCCTTTCCTCGTATGCTCTACAGGTCGGATCGGACGGGTCTTGCCGATGGGCAAAATTAAAGCTGGCATCGCTGCAGCCGCACAAAGGCTAAACGAAAGCGAAGAGCAATCACTCAACGCCGCCGATGCCATACTGACTTCTGACACGCGCCGAAAGGTCGCAACAGCACAATTTGTCTTCAATGGTAAAACGATTACTGTCGCCGGTATGGCGAAGGGGGCTGGCATGATCGAGCCGAACATGGCGACGATGCTTGCCTTTCTTACCACGGATCTCGAAGTCGAAAGCAGCACTCTGAAAGACACACTCGTTCGAGCCTGCAACAAAACGTTCAACCGTATTTCCATCGACGGCGATATGAGCACGAACGACACCGTGTTACTACTTGCCAATGGCAAATCTGGCCTTGTCCCCAATGATCATCCAGAGCTACTGCATGCATTCCGTGAAGCAGTCTTTATGGTCTGCGATACTTTGGCAGAAAAAATTGTAGGTGATGGAGAAAAGGTCACCAAACTCGTCGAGCTCGTCGTCGAAGGCTGTAAAACAGATAAAGATGCCGAGAAAATCGCGCGCTCTGTTGGCAACTCGCTCTTGGTTAAAACTTCATGGTATGGCTCCGATCCAAATTGGGGACGCCTCGCCGATGCTGCTGGCTACGCACGCGTGGGACTCAAAGAGGAATGCTTCGATATCCACTATGACGAAGTCCCTGCACTCATCAAAGGTAAGCCGCAAGACAGCAAACTCTCCGAATGGAAGACCATCGTTTCTAAGAAGCGCTTCCGCATCACACTCAATTTAAATCAAGGCGATGGCAACTTCCGCCTCCTCACCTCGGACCTCAGCGAAGCCTACGTAGATTTCAATAAGTCCGAGTAAGCCCATTTCAGCCTCTCAACTTTTCAAAATTTCAGCGTTTCAGCGTTTTCATACAATGACCAACATCGACCACCTCGACGTCACCACCAAAGCAGCCGTGCTGCTCGAAGCATTGCCTTATATTCAACGCTTTCGTGACGCCATATTTGTCGTCAAATACGGCGGCGCATTCATGGACGATGCTGACCCATCTGTGCGCACGCGAGTCGCGACCGACATTGCATTTCTACATGCGGCTGGTATCAAAGTTGTCGTCGTGCATGGTGGCGGCAAGGCGATCACACGCGCCCTCGCCGAGTCTAACGTCGAAACACGTTTTGAGCATGGTCTACGTGTAACGGATGCCGAATCTGTAAAAGTCGTTGACCACACACTCAATAAAATAGTCAACCAAGACATCTGCGAAATTCTTCAACACAAGAACGCACGGCCAATTTCCATTCCCGGGAATAATATCCTCGTGTGCGATAAGAAGCAGGTCGTCGTCGATGACGAGGAGCTCGATCTCGGTTTCGTCGGTGAAATACATACAGTCAAAACCAAGATCATTAAAAAGGCACTCAACGATGGCTACATTCCAATTATATCGCCCATCGCCTGTGATGATAACGGACAAATCTATAACACCAATGCCGATGCTGCTGCAGGTCGCGTAGCTTCCGCACTGCGCGCACGACGCCTTGTTTACCTTTGTGACGTTCCGGGTTTAATGAAAGACATCAACGACCCAGAGTCGCTGATGTCCTCACTCAAGACTCAAGACGTCGCCAGTCTCGTCGCTGATGGCACCATCAGTAAGGGGATGATTCCAAAGACCGACAGCGCTGTGAAAGCGCTACAGAACGGAGTGCATCGCGTGCACTTTATCGACGGTGAGCAACCACACAGTCTACTCCTTGAAATCTTCACCGACAAAGGCGTCGGCACCGAAATCCATAACGCCTAAAATCTCTGATTTTAATACGTAATCTTTAATAAATAATGACTAAATCATTAGTCACCAAACATACCATTTAGCCATCAGCTATTAGCCATTAACCATTCAAGATAATGGAACATTATAAGACTCTCATGAAAAACTACGGTCCGCCCGCGTTCAACGCAGTGCGGGGGGAAGGCGTGTATCTCTATGACGAGTCTGGTAAGCGCTATTTGGATTTCGGCAGCGGGATCGCAGTGACCTCTGTTGGCCACTCACATCCAAAGTGGGTGCAAGCCGTGCAGGACCAAGCAGCAACCCTCACTCATTGCAGTAACCTTTACGGCATCCCTGATCAACAAAAGCTAGCAGATCGGCTTGTTGCACAAGCGGGCCCAGGTCGGGTGCTCTTTTGTAATAGTGGCGCTGAAGCCAACGAAGCGCTGATCAAACTCGCTCGGCTACATGGTAAACACATCACTGGAGAAGAAGCTAAACGCTACACAGTAGTCGCGGCAAATAATGCGTTCCATGGTCGAACTTTTGGCGGGATGGGCGCAACACCGCAGGAAAAGATTCAAGGCGGCTTTCGTCCCATGCTTGAAGGCTTCAAGTTCGGCGAGCTCAACAACATCGAAAGCTTCGATAAGCTTGTCGACGAAACGGTTGCAGCTGTATTCATCGAAACAATACAAGGTGAAGGCGGATTGATTCCTGCCGAAGATAGCTTCTTACAAGAACTACGGGCACTCTGCACCGAGCGAAACGCCATGCTCATTCTCGACGAGGTCCAATGCGGCATCGGACGGAGCGGACATTTTTTCGCCTTTGAAAAGAGCGGCGTCAAACCAGATGCCATTGGTATGGCCAAAGGATTAGGTGGCGGGTTCCCTATCGGCGCAATTTGGGTATCCGAACCTTATGCAGAACTTTTTCAGCCAGGCTCACACGGCACCACCTTTGGCGGCAGTCCTCTCGCGTCTGCAGCAGCCAACGCGGCGCTTGATATTATCGACGACGAACAACTCATCGAGAATGTTGCCGTCAACAGCGTGCGTTGGCATAAAGCTCTCCAAGCTTTAGTCGAAAAATATCCAGATCAGATTCTGGGCATGCGGGGTGCTGGTTACATGGTCGGCCTCGTCCTCAAACCTGAAGGTCATAACCTTAAAATCACCGCCGCCGCTCGAGAAAAACAGTTACTCCTTGTCCCTGCTGGACAAAACGTCATCCGCCTACTCCCCGCACTCACAGCCAACTTGAAAGAACTCGCCGAAAGCGTCCGTATACTCGACGAAGTCTTCACCGAGTTAAACTAACTTCTATTTTCTTACTTCTAACTACAATTTAGAATGCACCATTTTTTACAAGTTACCGACTTCACGCTCGAACAAGCGCAAGAAGTTTTCTCCCTCGCAAAAAGCTTCAAAGACAAGCGCCTCAATAGTCCACAACCATTGAATATGCAGTCTTGGGGTCTACTCTTCTACAAGAGTAGCACGAGGACACGTGTCTCCTTTGAGGTCGGCGTCAACGAACTCGGCGGCTTCCCTGTTGTGCTCAATTCGCAACAAACGCAAATCGGTCGTGGCGAAAGCATCGAAGACAGCTCTAAGGTCCTATCACGCTATCTACATGGCCTCGTTATTCGTGCCTATGAGCACGAAACCGTCACGGAATTTGCCAAGCATGCGACCATGCCCATCATCAATGGCCTAACTGACTTCAACCACCCGTGCCAATTAATGGCCGATCTCTTTACCCTGCTTGAGCGTTACTCACCTGAAGACGTGGACATTCAATCACTCAAGGGTAAGAAAGTGGCCTTTCTCGGGGATAGCGCCTGTAATATGGCAAACTCTTGGATTCTCAGCGCAGCCATGTTTGGCATGGAGATCGTCGTTTCTGGACCCAAAGGCTACGAGCCTAAACCAGTCGTAACTGAAGCGCTCAATGCTGCTGGTCTACCAGTAAACTTCACCTATACCGACGATCCAAAAGCCGCCTGTAAGGGTGCTGATTGCATCTACACCGACGTGTGGGTCTCGATGGGGGATGAAGCCGAAGCTGAGCAACGCCTCAATGAAATGGCACCCTATCAGGTCAACACCGAGCTTCTCGCACTCGCCAATCCAGACGCCTATTTCATGCACTGCCTGCCTGCCCACGCCGGTGAAGAAGTCAGCCAAGAAGTCTTAGATAGCCCAAAGAGCATCATTTTCGACGAAGCAGAAAATCGCCTCCATGCTCAAAAGGCAATCATGGCGAAGCTAGTGGAATTGAATCAATCGGTATAAGCGTTCCTTAAAAACACTGAGCTTCGTCGATAAACTCAGCTTGCTCGCTCGCCTTTTCATCGAAAATGGCGCATAGTAGTTAACGAAAGGGTTACTATGTTGCAGAAGGAATTACGTATCTCATGTTACGAGCTTTTGGATGATGGCTCAAAGCGGCTAGGGCTTCCAGTTGGAATCGTCAGCCACGTTTACAACAACCTGTATCAAGTAGTCGCAATCAACCTTCGACAGGGTAATTTGATCCCTGGAGCCACATTTCCAGTCGATCAAACCTACTGCCGTGATGTCGTCGAAAAGGACAAAACTGTCGCGATTACAGAAATTGATGGCGTGCATGGGCTACAACGGCACCCGCTATACGTCAGCATGCCGCTCGAAGCATATATCGGAGCTCCGATCCACCATAGAGGTGCCGTCTGGGGCACAATCAACTTTAGTTCGCCGAAATTTCGCAATGCTTTTTCCAAAGACGAAATCAGACAGGTCGAAAGTTACGCCCAAGCAATCGGCAAACAACTCGATGAAATCGATGCACTGCCTAGAGGTGCTGAACACCGAACCCATGTAGCTAGTCGTGCTCCGTTTGAGCACTGATGCTATCAGCTGACTTTTAATTCGCCCTGCAGCGTTTTCACAAGTGAATCCCCTACTTCTCGGAATCGAGGAGGATCTTATACTCCACCGAATCCACCAGTGCTTCCCATGTAGCTTCGATGATATTGTCGCTCGCGCCCACCGTGCCCCAGATCTCGTTGCCGTCAGTGGACTCGATCTGCACGCGGATGATCGCGTCGGCACCGTGTTGGCTCTCTAAAATACGGACCTTATAATCGATCAACTCAACCGCCATGATCTCAGGAAAGACCGGCGAGATCGCTTTGCGTAGAGCATGATCCAATGCGCCCACAGGACCTGTAGCCTCAGCTACCGTGTGATGAATTTCGTCGCCAACCTTCACCTGAACCGTCGCTTCTGAAACGGTTCGCTTCAAAGCAGTTTGATGTCCCACCATGACACGGTAACCGATCAACTCAAAGTCGTCTTTCTTACCCTTTAGGAAGCGATTCAACAATAATTTAAACGAAGCATCTGCGGCTTCATAACCGTAGCCCTTGAACTCGAGTTCCTTGAGCTCGGCGAGGAAGTCCTTCAGCTCAGGTGAACGCGCGTCCAAATCGACACCGATCTCCTTGGCTTTCATCATCACACTGCTGCGCCCGGACATATCGGAAACCAACACACGGGTGCGATTGCCAACGAGTTCTGGTTCGATATGCTCGTAGCTGTGCTTCACCTTTGCTGCGGCATCGGCATGCACCCCCCCCTTGTGCGCAAAGGACGCAGGCCCAACAAATGGAGCATTGTTGTCAGACGGGCGATTCGCCATCTCATCGACGAAAAGTGAGAGGTCACGAAGCTTGGTTAGGTTCTCACCACAATTCAGCACACGCTTCATTTTAAGAACCAAATTTGGAATGATCGTCGTTAAATTTGCGTTTCCATTGCGTTCACCGACACCGTTGATCGTGCCTTGAACCAAGGTGGCACCCGACTCGATACCGGCGAGCGAGACTGCAACACCCAAACCCGAATCGTTGTGACAATGTATGCCGATCGGTGTGTCTGGGAAATGCGCAACGACCTTGGAAACAATCTCGTTCATTTCACTGACGAGTTTACCACCATTGGTATCACAGAGTGTAAGGTTAATCGCGCCGCCACGTTTCGCAGCTTCCAGAGTCTGCAAGGCATACTCTGGGTTGTCGCAATAACCGTCGAAAAAGTGTTCCGCATCGTAAATCACCTCGCGTCCGTTCTCGGTGAGAAAACGGACGGAGTCTTCGATCATCTTGAGGTTTTCCTCAGCAGTAGTGCGCAGAATCTCGGTCACATGCAAGAGCCACGTCTTGCCGAAAATGGTCACCACCGGGGTATTTGCATCCAACAGCAATTGCAATTGCGGATCCGCTTCCGCCTTGAGCTTCGCACGACGAGTGGAACCGAATGCTGCGATCTTGGCATGCTTGAGCTTCAGCTTTTGAGCCTCTTCAAAGAAAGCCATATCACGAGGATTCGACCCAGGCCAGCCGCCTTCAATGTAATCGATACCAAATTGGTCGAGCTTTTCAGCAACGCGAAGTTTGCCTGCCACAGTAAATGAAACGCCTTCGCCTTGTGTGCCATCGCGAAGGGTTGTGTCGTAAATTTTAATAGGTGCTTGCATCGATCAGAACAGATTGAGGAAAAACCGATGAAGAGAAAGGTTTGCACGTGAAGGGGCAAACTAAAAAAGGCCGCCCACCGCAGGGACAGCCTCTTCTGAAATTTGCGTCAACTGCGCAGCTATTTCGCTTCGAGCAATACGTAGCCCCAAGCTCCGAGTGTGAACTGTTCTTTGTGACTGAACAGAAGCTTTTGATCGCTTAATACGTCAATGTAACTGCCCGCTAAAGCAGGATCGTCGATCGTAAAGGTCGCTGCTCGCGGCGATAAATTCAGAATAGCTATAATTTTATCTCCATTCTTCTCACGGTGAAAGGCCCACACCTGCTCATCTGCACCCGTCTCAAAATAGACTAGATCACCACCATGCGCACCATTCCAGAGTGCTTGATTGCGCTGCTTCCACTTAAACAAGCGTGTCAAAGTCGCACGCTCTGGATGCGGCCTCCAGTCAATGAGATCTTTTTCGAAGAATAAAAGCATCTTATCCAGGCCCGCCTCTTCTCCATTATAAATGAGTGGCATGCCACGCGAAGCGAAGGTATAGGCACGCAGGACGCCTGCTGCGGGCCCATAATCATCCGCGACAGTGCTGTGCCAGCTGTTTTCATCGTGGTTGCTCAGAAATTTCATACGGATCGCTTTGGGTGGATACTTCTCGTTTCGTTCGTATGCCTCGTAGTCGGCAAGGTCCTTGGCATTAATCTCTCCAGCAACAAGCTTCCGCATTTCACCCATTTGATGCCAAGCATAGGTCATTTCAAGGCTTCATCGTGAAACTCCGGCAATTGCCCCTCTGCTAGCATAATCACTTGGTCGACTTGGTTCAGTGCTCGACGAGCTTCATTCCAAAAATCAGTCGGCACTTCCTCGGCAACGTCACAGCGGTAGCCATCTACACCAAACTCCTTTACCCAATAGACCATCGCATCGATCATTGCCGCGCGCAGTCCTGATTGATCGTAATCAAGCGAAATGACATCTGTCCAATCAGCCACGGGTGGTATGAATTCACCAGCTTCGTTGGTCTCATAAAACTCTGGGTGAGTTTCTGTCCAGTGGTGGTCCCATGCGGTGTGGTTAGCGACCCAATCAAGAATCACATACATGCCGAGCTCATGTGCTCGATCTACAAACTCCCGAAAATCTTGCTTGTTACCAAACTCAGGGTTCACCGACTTGTAGTCTTTAATCGAATAATAACTGCCTAAACCACCCTTGCGATTCTTTACTCCGATTTCATGTATCGGCATCACCCATACAATATCGATACCCATCGCCTTAATTTGTGGCAAATACTCCGTGACTTCATCAAAGGTGCCCTCTTCTGAAAACTGACGCACGTTCACCTCATAGATGCCCGCATTTTTCAGTCAATCAGGATACATGCCATACGGTGCGCCATCACCGCGACATGCCAGTGCAGTCAGCAAGCAGAGCACGATACTAAAGAACACCGTGCGCCATGTATGATACATTTTCATACCACTAGATATCAGCCACTCACATGATTATGACCAACCGAGCCCTAGTGGACAGTTGAATAATTGAATTGTAGTCATCACAGCCTCTGCTTTACATACAACATATATACATTCACCCCCATCTCTGTGCCCAACGAAAGTAAAGAACTCCCTGGCCTTCGCGCTGAACTCGATAAACTGGTATACTTTCACGACACTGATAAACTGCCAAGCGATGCCCCGCACGCGTTTATCTATTTCATTACAATCATTAATTTGTCGAACAGCACGGTCACCTTACGCGGGCGGCGCTGGGTGCTACGCGAAGTTGACGGGCATAGCCATGTGATCGAAGGTGAAGGCATCGTTGGCAAAGAGCCGACGCTCGCTCCCGGCGAACGTTTCAGCTACAACAGTTACCACATGACACACTGCGACTGCATCGCAACAGGTTCATTTCATGGTATTGACACCTCAGGATATCCCATCCATCTCCGCATACCTGAAATAGAAATGAAGATTCCACCGAACACCCCCGACAGCTCCCACGCATGAAGCTGATTGATTTAAATCGCCACGGTGCTATCGGAGCCAATTCGACCTATATTCAGATTGGTGCGTTTCATATTCTAGTGGATTCGGGGCTGCACCCAAAGATGATGGGCTTCGATGCAATGCCTGACTTCAAACCGATAGAAGACGTTGAACTGGACCTAATCATCCTGACTCACTGCCACCTCGACCACTTAGGCTCATTGCCTGTCGTCACCGCACACAATATGGACACGCCAGTCATTACGACCGCGCCGAATGCTGAGCTCGCACCTCGTATGTTGAGAAACTCGATCAATGTCATGAAGCGCCAGCGCGAAGAACATGGCATTACTGACTATCCACTGTTCCTACATCGCGACGTTATCCAATTGAATAAACAATTCGTGGTGCAGCGCTTTGAACACGGTGAGCTCTACTACAAGGATGAGGAAAAAATCGAAGTCATCCTACACCCTTCAGGCCACGTAGCTGGAGCCGCTGCGGTTGAACTCATCCACAACGATCGACGCATCGTCTTCACAGGAGATGTGCTCTTCGATGCACAGCGCACACTTCCTGGCGCACATTTGCCACAGGGTAAAATCGACACCTTGATACTCGAAACCACACGTGGTGCAAAAGCACGAGAACATGGAGTCACGCGTGCTTCCGAAGTCGATAAACTCGTCACTCGCATAGGCGAAATCCTCGAGCGAGATGGCAGTTGCTTGATACCAGTCTTCGCCTTAGGGCGCATGCAAGAGCTGTTTAAGATCATATACGAAGCCCGCAGTTTCGGGCGCCTCCCCCACTGTCCGGTGCATGCAGCAGGGCTGGGCATGGACATTTGTAACTACTTTGATAAGATACGTAAACGCACGCACCTAATCGACTTCGACATCACTATGCTCGAAAAAATGAAGGTGCGCACCGTAGATATGAATATGCGCCCGGGGCGTGATATGCCTCGCAAAGGCATCTATCTCGTCAGCAGCGGTATGATGGTTCAACACACTCCATCTTATAAAATCGCCGCCTCATTACTCCCTCATGCACAGAACGGCATTTGCTTTGTCGGTTACTGCGATCCTGACACCCCTGGTGGCAAACTCTTAGAAGAAAAAGACAGCGGTAGTTTCTTCTTCGAGACGATGGATTACATCGCGCCGATTCGCGCATCCGTTGATCAATTTGACCTGAGCGGACATGCCGATCGAGAGGAACTCGCGGATTATGCAGAGCAATCGGAAGCACGTGCGATCGTCCTTAATCACGGCGAGGACCTCGCTCGCGAATGGTTCGAGAAGGCATTATTAGAGCGTATGCCCGCAACGAAGGTCTTGAATCCAACGCCCACTGTGCTTTACACTATTTAGCCCTAATATAGTTACCCTATACTCGCTAAGATATGAAATTTGAATACAGTATAATTAAAGAGCATAAGCTGATCATCGAGGTCGTTTCTGGTCAAACCACGATCGAAGGTCTCGCCGAAAAAACCAAAGCCCTATTCTCAGACCCTAATTATGACTCAAACTATGTAGGTGTCGCCGACTATCGCAAAGCAAGCTCGCAGATCACACGCGCGGAGCTATACGGATTTGCGAATTTCATCAACCAGAGTGGACAGTTTGGCAAAGCCAAATGGGCGATTTTGGCAGATGACCCCATGGTCGTCGCTTTGAGTCAGATTTTTCAACAGCGCTTAACCGAAGCCGCGATCATAGGCGTGTTTAGCTCCCCTGAAGCTGCCGCTCAGTTTATAGAAAATCCAGCAGTGCTCGATTACATCAAGTAATCACTCAAGCTCTTAGCGCCCGAAGAGACTCGAGAGCTTGCCGATAATACTACCACTGGTATTGCCGCCACTCTCTTTGACTCCAAAATGTAGCCGAGCTAGCGCCAATGCCACACGCTCGGTGCGCGGCGCATCATTGATCAAAAAGAAACGCTCAGGTCGGTCACCGCTCGTAAAGATCTCCTTTAACTCGGCCGCTTCGGCGGTGAACCATTCAGCATACATTGGTCACTTTATCTAAGGCACCTGTTAATTGAGCTTCAGAATGACTGCCCTCAGCACTTGTGCGTAAGGCCATTTCTTTATCTGTTAAAATCGCACCTGATTGATACAGTAACTCAACTTGCAAAGGCTCACTCAAATCTTCGGCAATCAGTCCAATCGCTTCAGCCAAATGTAGGCCTTTAAAGCCTCGGCGATATGGGATGTGCTTACGTATACCAATATCGTCTTTGTGAGCGAGACTGTTCATGAAAGCTCTGAGGTCTGCCCCAACAACAGTTGACTGATCCAATGTCTGTCCGAAATGAACGATATCAATCAAAGTCTTTGGGTTCTGTGACGACAGCAGCTCAATCGTCTCATCACTGAAATGAACAAACTGTGCGGGATAGTTGGGCACTACGTTCAAGCGTGCTAGAATCACGTCAAAAGTCTCGTCCACTTCGCTTTCGGCCTCGACCTTGTCATTCATATCGCCAAAGGGATCATCAAACGCAAGTGTCTCACGGAGAATGTCGATCAACTTATGAATACGGTTTTTTACCGATTAAGCCGGGCACCGCATTGAGCTCGTCGAGCGTGAAATCGATATACTTATTGGGAGTTTCATCGCTTCCCTTGAATGGCCATGAAATTCCAGCATTTTGCCCAAGCTTCGCGATCTCCGTTTCGTTGAGAATCGAGTTTGTAAAACGACGGCAAATAAATTCCCACTCTTCAGGAGAATATTTCACTAGGTGTTTCTTTGACATAAATAGAAGTGTTCTGCGACCGCGCTGTGTAAAAAATTATCTTAGGCGCGAATACAAGAGTGTATTCTTGAACTATAAGCACTTAAATTACCAACTATAATCCTATAAAATCCAAGCGAAACTACAACTTGGACTGCGTTTAATGGGGAATTTTACGTTTCCCTCATAAAACAGAACGCTGGATTTATGCGACGACCTAAAAATGAGGACGCCAGTCTTTTCCCCCTGCTCATTAAGATAGTCTACAGTGCTTGCCACAGTTTCCGCACCAGAACATATAATGACCACGACCGACTCGGCATCCGCTGCACCATGGTATTCATAGAATGAATACTGTCGGCCTGTCAGCTCAGCAAACTTGTTCATTTCAGCTTCAACCACATCTGCACACACATCATAAAAAGGGTACACTGCTTCACGTGCCTGAAAAAAGACATCCGGATTCTGCGCCGTGCCACGAATCGTTGGGTGATCTGGAGATAAACTATTGTTACGTATGCGTGCAATTGCTTCCGGATCAATCATCGCCTGCAATACGGAGTCCTCCAACGGATCGATTTTATTAATCTCATGCGAGGTGCGAAAACCGTCGAAGAAATGCAAAAATGGAATCCGGCACTTCAAAGTCGCAGCATGTGCAATACAAGCGATGTCCTGCGCTTCTTGAACTGAATTAGATGCCAACAGCGCAAAACCAGTTTGGCGACAGGCCATCACATCAGAGTGATCGCCAAAAATAGACAACGCATGCGTCGCCAACGCCCGGGCACTCACATGTAATACGAACGGCGTTAATTCACCCGCAATTTTATACATATTGGGGATCATCAACAAAAGGCCTTGCGACGCCGTAAAGGAAGTCGCTAGCGCACCCGTTTGCAGCGCACCATGCAAGGCTCCTGCCACACCGGTTTCCGATTGTAACTGCACTACCTGTGGCACATCAGTCCATATATTTTCACGACCTGCGGCGGACCACTCGTCACATGCTTCACCCATGCTGGTCGATGGAGTAATAGGGTAAATTGCAATGACTTCGGAGACACGATAGGCCACCGAGGCCACCGCATCATTCGCATCTGTCATTAGGGTATTAGAGAGTTGTTTTCCTGCCTTCACTATAAGAAAAGCTAAATTCAATTAACAACCTATTAATCATTCCTTATAGTAAGATGCCCCAATTTAGCACTGCTCATCAACTCTATAAGTTTAATGAGAGGCATAAAAAGCATCCTCGGTCCCAATTGCTAGCGAGACTGTAGCCGTATTTTATTGAGCTGATTCGCACGGCATATATCCATCACCGCAGTCACGTGCTTGAGAGGCACATCTTCGTCAGCAATCAATAAAACCGGTAAGTCGGGAGTCAACTCACCGGCAAGTTCGATCGCTGACTTAAAGGCATCCAGCCCTAACCGCCTATCATTGAGATAGCGTTCACCTTCTGGGCTAAGCGCGATCACAATTTGCTCTTTAATTTCGTTCTTTCCAGCAGTCTCAATTTTAGGAACGGTAATATTCAAGCTACTCACCTGCTTGAATTGCATCGTCACCAAAAAGAAGAATAATAGCACTGTCAGCACATCCACAAGCGGCACGATATTGATCGTCGGTTGACGACGTCTGCGGAGCAATAGTGACATAACAATAGTAATAATTCAGAAGACTATTCAGAACCTTGCTTGAGTTCGGTCAGACACTCGACACCCACACTAATGCGAGCGGCAAGTGACTCTACTCTACGCATCAGATACGCATGCGCAGCAAGTGCAGGAATCGCAATCGCAAGGCCCAGAATAGTGGTATTCAAAGCCAAAGCGATCCCCTTAATAAAAGCAGCTGGGTCGGGTAAGCCCGTATCCGCAGAAAACCCACCAAACACCTGCGTCAAACCAGTCACAGTGCCGAGCAAACCAAGTAAAGGCGCTGCACCAATCACCACCTCCAAAAGAAACATCCCCCGCTCCATCCGACTCACTTCCAGCCGCGCAAATGCATTTAAGGCTTCGGCGTCTGGATTGCGCTCACGATAAAAAGTCACAATACGACCTGTGACAGATGACATACTCGACGCGACCTTGTCGAGATCGCCCGCCACAAAAGCATCGACCATGCTTCGAGGAATCACCTTTGAATTGCGCAGCGCAATCAATCGCTCAATCGTAATAAAAACCGCGATGAACGAGCACACCGCGAGTGGGTAGACAAAGATGCCTGCGTTAATTAAAAGGTCCATAAATGCATAATAGGGTCACGCTTAGGTCAGCACGATCAAGACAAAGTTTCAAACAATTGAATAAAAAAGGCGCAACCGAAATTGCGCCTTTGCGATAAGAATAAGTCCTGCTCGTAGTTCTACTTAAGAACGTCAAAAACAACCAAGAAGGCATGAATGATCGCGCCCAAACCAAAGGTAAGCAATAGCAGCGCAATGTTGATGACGAGCGGTAAACCTGCGCCCTTCTTGAGAAACACCGCTACCGGCGGCAAGAAGATCGCGAGATGAGAACGATTTTGTTATCCATGATATATTAAGTTGTGCTAGTTAGTGTGAGCTTAATTAGCTTAAGCTGAGTCGTTACTAGCAATTTTCATGACAAATGTCACGCCTGCATATAAGACAACGCACCTGCAGTTTTCGCGACATCATCGAGGCCTTCAAGCAATTCGCTCAATGGGTCGTAATTCCCGCTCAATAGGCTGTCACGGGCGCCGGGCTTGATTTCGCACGGAACCGACTGATCACCGAAGTTTACCTTCAAGTTCTCAACGTCAATCGTCACCTCTAGTGTAGGATCCGCTTCGATCGCTGCTGCTATTGCTTCACGATCTGCATCGGTCGCAATCACACAGACCACACCAAGGTTGGTGGAATTGCCGAAAAAGATCTCCGCAAAACTACCTGCGATCACTGCATTGTATCCCGCGCGTAGAATCGACTGTGGTGCGTGCTCGCGAGAGCTACCGCAACCGAAGTTGTTTCCGCTCACGAGGATCGAAGCTTCTGAGAAGCGTGGATCATTTAAGTTGTGCGCTTTATCTTCGCCAGACTCAGTCTTGCGCACATCGTAGAAGAGATATTCGCCTAGGCCGTCGAAGGTGATGCACTTCATGAAGCGGGCTGGGATGATGCGATCGGTATCGATGTCGTCTCCAGGAACGAAAACGCCCTTACCGGAAACTTGTTTAATTGGTGTAGATGGCATAATTAAAGAATTTAGAAATTAGAATGTAGAAGTTAGACGCCGACTGGAGCGACTCCGAAGACCTCACGAGCGTCAGAGACTTCACCAGTCACCGCTGCAGCGGCAACCATGAGTGGGCTCATGAGCATGGTGCGGCCAGTTGGGCTACCTTGGCGGCCCTTGAAGTTACGGTTAGAAGAACTCGCGCAGAGTTGATCACCGACCAACTTGTCAGGATTCATCGCCAAGCACATGGAGCAACCTGCGGCGCGCCATTCGAAACCGGCTTCGACAAAGATTTTATCGAGACCTTTCGCTTCTGCAATCTTAGCCACGACTTGAGAACCCGGAACGATGATGGCTTGCACGCCTTCAGCGACCTTACGGCCTTCAACGAATTTGGCGACTTCTTCAAAGTCAGAAAGACGGCCGTTGGTGCAGGAACCGATGAATGCGACATCGATCTTCTTCCCCTTCATCGCACTGCCACCTTCGAACTTCATGTATTCAAGTGCTTCTGCAATGGAATCGCGCTCCGACTGAGTTTCACCCTCAGCAATCGCTGGGATGTTCTCATTGATACCCACACCCTGTGCAGGAGTAATACCCCATGTCACAGTCGGCTGGATTTCGGATGCGTCGATATTAACCACGTCGTCATACGAGCAGCCTTCATCAGACGCGAACGACTTCCACTCGGCAACCGCAGCATCCCACGCTTCACCGGTTGGTGAATATGGGCGGCCCTTCAAGTATTCGAAAGTCGTCTCGTCTGGATTGACGTAACCGACACGTGCACCGCCCTCGATGGACATGTTGCAGACGGTCATACGCTCTTCCATGGTGAAATTATCAAATGTGGTGCCCGCATACTCGTATGCGTAACCGGTGCCACCTTGTGTGCCGAGTAGACGGATGATGTGAAGAATCACGTCCTTCGCATACACACCGGGAAGCAAATCGCCGTTCACATTGATCCGGCGCACCTTGAGCTGGTTCAACGCAATGGTCTGTGTGGCAAGCACGTCGCGCACTTGGCTGGTGCCGATACCAAAAGCAATCGCACCAAACGCACCGTGAGTCGCTGTGTGAGAGTCACCACAAGCGATTGTCGTGCCGGGCTGTGTAATCCCCTGCTCTGGTCCCACGATGTGCACCACACCTTGTTTACCGGTGTTGGTGTCAAAGAAAGTGACGCCGTTCTCCGCACAATTCTTACGAAGTTCCTCGATCATACCCTGAGCGAGCGGGTCACTGTAAGGCTCAACTGATTCATTCGTCGGCACGATGTGGTCCACCGTCGCGAAGGTGCGATGCGGGTATTGCACCTTCAGACCGTGGTCGCGAAGCATGCCAAAGGCCTGCGGGCTCGTGACTTCGTGAATCAAGTGCGTGCCGATCAATAATTGCGTCTGGCCGTTTGCCAATTGGCGAACTGCGTGCGCATCCCATACTTTTTCAAATAAGCTTTTGCTCATAAATGTGACCTCTCCAGAGGGGTTAATCTCAAAAGCGTCTCAATAAGGATAGCTTTGGAGGGTCTGGCAACCGCAAATCTGATTTTTGCATCAGTGCGCGATGAAACTGTCTCAAAAATTGGATTCTCCAGTATATTCAGCCCTCCACGGACCAAAAACTTACGCTTTAGGCTACTTTTTTCTAATTTGTAGCCGAAACGGTAACGTTTTGCTTAGTCTGCAAGTATTTTAAGGCAACTACCGAGGGAACGTCCAACGCTCAACTTTGAAGATCCAATGTTAGATAACAATACACCCTCGAACCTAATACTCACTCTAAATTCGAAGTTGAACGTTCGACGTTCGACGTTCCCATGCCCCTCAAGGTCCTACTGATTCGCTATATAGGATCATTTCGATTGACTTCCCGCCCCCGTCTGGGCGTTATGCGCGCTTTCATTAATCCCCGTCGCTATCCAAGTCGGCGGGTTTTTCATTTCTTCAGAGCTAACTTCTACCTTCTAGCTTCTACCTTCTTAAAAATCCATGAACGCCAAAAACATCCGCAACATCGCCATCATAGCACACGTTGACCACGGCAAAACAACGCTCGTCGACTGCTTGCTTGCACAAAGTGGCACTTACCGCGAAAATCAGCAGGTGCAAGAACGCGCCATGGACTCCATGGATTTGGAGCGCGAAAAAGGCATTACCATTAAAGCGAAGAATCTCGCCGTAAAATGGACAAACAAAAAGGACGGCGAAGAATACACCATTAACATTGTCGACACACCAGGTCACGCCGACTTCGGCGCTGAAGTGGAGCGCGTGATGAAGATGGTCGACGGCGTGCTCCTTCTGACTGACGCAGTGGGTGGTCCACAGGCGCAGACACGCTGGGTGCTTCGCAAGGCCCTCGACCAAGGCCTCAAGACAATTTGTGTGATCAACAAGGTCGACCGTGACTCGTCTCGCCCAGACTGGGTGCACGACAAGGTGCTCGAACTCTTCCTCGACCTCGAAGCCGACGAAGATCAATTCAACGCGCCCTTCCTTTACGCATCCGCCAAAATGGGCTTTGCTGATCGCGAAGTCGATGGCCCGCGTGAGAACATGATGGATCTTTTCGAAACCATCGTTGAGCGCATTCCAGCACCAGTCATTGAAGAAGGTGACTTCCGCATGCTGGTTTCCAACATCGACTGGGATGACTATGTCGGCCGTATGGCGATTGGCCGCGTGCTTTCTGGTGAAGTCAAAGTCGGACAAACCATTTTCGCCCTTCGCAAGGACGGCAAACGCGAGCGCGTGAAAGTCACCAAGATGAAGAGCTTCTCTGGTGCAGGTAACACGGACGACGTGACCGACGCAGTCGCAGGTGATATCGTCGGCCTCGCAGGTTTCGATGATGTCGACATCGGCGATACACTCGCTGCGCAGCAAGACGCCGAAGCGATGCCATTCGTGCAAATCGATCCAGCGACTGTGCAAATGGAGTTCTCCGTGAACAACGGTCCTCTCGGCGGTAAAGACGGCAAGAAAGTCACTTCTCGCCAAATCCGTGAGCGCCTCATCCGCGAGACACAGTCCAACATTTCCATCAGCATCGAAGACACTGACGACGGCACACGCTTCCTCGTCAACGCACGTGGCTCCATGCAAATTGCAGTCCTCGTCGAAACCATGCGCCGCGAAGGCTTCGAGCTCCTCGTTTCTCGCCCTACAGTGCTTTACAAAGAAATCGACGGCAAACAACACGAGCCCTTCGAGCAAGTCTGGGTCGAAGTTCCCGAAGAGCAACTCGGTGGCGTCATGGAAAATCTTGCCAAACGTAAAGGTAAAGTCACCAACATGGAGCACCACAATGCAGGTGTGACGGTGGAAGCCGAATGCCCAACACGCGGCCTAATTGGTTTTGAAAGTGACCTGGTTACCATGACCTCCGGTCACGGTGTAATGAGCCACTCCTTCCTCGAGTATCGTCCACATTGTGGCGAAATCGTCACTCGCCTCACCGGCACACTCGTGAGTATGGAACAAGGCAAGACCATGCCCTACGCATTGGATATGATCCAAAACCGCGGCAAGCTCTTCGTCGGCCCTGGTGAAGACGTTTACGCAGGTATGATCGTCGGCGAAAACCCTCGCACCGAGGACATGCCCGTCAACCCAGCCAAAGCAAAGCAACTCGATAACATGCGTGCTTCCGGTTCCGATAAGGGCATTCAGCTCGCACCACCAATGAAGTTCTCCCTCGAGCGCGCGATTGAATACATCGCACCCGACGAACTCGTCGAAGCCACACCAAACTTCCTCCGCATGCGCAAACGCGAGCTCGACGAAAACAAGCGTCGCAAAGCAGCCAAAGCCGCAAAGAAGTAAACGTAGCGTTCAACTCTTTAAGCAAAAGCCATTCGGAAAACCGAATGGCTTTCTTGTTACTGGAGGGCTGTGCTCCGTTACAGCCGCAGACACTTCGGGATCCCCAGAACACACCGCGGTTGCGACAGAGCACAACCCTCAATCCGACGATATTCCAATGGTGACAATTCACAACAATCTTGGGCAAGATGATGACCCTAAGTTCAAATGAATAAAGAAAGCATCATCTCCGCACTATCAGCGATCATTTTAACAGCAATCATTGGCCTGCTATTAGCCTACCTTTCTACCGAGTTTTTCGAAGTCTACGGATCAGGTGTGTTTTTACTCACACCAATAGTCTGCGGTGCGCTTTCCGTTTTGATCTATAATCGAAAAGGGCAGAAAACACTGGGCGGCTCGGCAGGTGTCGCAATATTGAGTGGATGGTTCACCTTGCTTGGTTTTCTAATCGTTGGATTTGAAGGGCTGATCTGCTTAGTTATGGTAGTCCCCATCATGCTGCCTCTATTTATAGTTGGTGGCATGATCGCCTATCCACTCTCACGAGCGATCGGTAGAAAACTATATGGCGACCTGAGCATCATTCTACTCATCGCATTCGTCCCGATGTTCATGGGCTTTGAGTCTAGGCAAGAATACATCCCAGAGATTCGAGAGGTGAACACAACTGTCATCATCGAAGGTAAAGTCGGCGATGTCTGGCAGGAGGTGATCGCCTTCTCAGAAATTCCAGAACCTACCGAAGGCTTTTCAAAGTTGGTATCGCCTACCCAACCGATGCCGAAATTGAAGGCGAAGGCGTTGGTGCGGTCCGCCACTGCAACTTCACAACAAGAACCTTCGTCGAGCCCATCACTCACTGGGAGGAAAACAAACGGCTCGCATTCGATGTTTTGGAGCAACCCATCCCAATGACTGAGCTTTCATTGCATGACCACATTCATCCACCCCATCTCGATTGGGCACTGCGCTCCGAGAAAGGCGAATTCCGTTTAACAGATTTAGGTAATGGTAGAATTGAACTCTCGGCCACAACATGGTTTCATGTAACCATGCAACTCGAACCCTACTGGGGTTGGATGAGCGATTACATGATCCACGCAATTCACCAACGCGTGCTCAACCACATCAAGCTGACCGTTAAAACCGCACCATAGCTGATCACTGATGGCGCGCAGGGACGCGCGCCGCTACCTCTAGGTCGGTGTCTACGTGCCTCCGCGAGAACCCCTCACGTATGAATCGCCTAGCGTCGTTTTTTACCGCCCTTATTGTGGGCTGCTTTCTTCTGAACGATCTTTTTACGGCGTTCTGGGTGTTTGGTGTCTAGCTCAGCGGCATTCTCGCCCATCTTGCGGACACGGGCTTTATTCTGAATCGTATCGCTTTGACGCGGTGCGTTCTCAGCTCCGTCTTCGTAGCGCTTTTCTTTACCAACCAAATCAAAGCGCACGGGGCAACCGCTCAAGCGAAACTCGTGAATGATCGCTTTTTCAAGATAGCGGCGATAGCTCGGATCGAGACGTTCGATCCGATTACAGAAAAATCGAATACGCATTGGGCGTGATCCTGTTTGCACGGCATAGAAGACCTTGAAGCGTTTGGTGCCGACAATCTTTGGTGAGCGCGCTTCGAAAAGTTTTTCGATAGTATTATTCAAACGCCCTGTGGGTAACTTCATGTCGAGCGTCGCTTCAATGGAAGCTGCGCTTTCGAGCATCGACTCAATCTTGAATCCACTCTTGGCAGACACAAACAATACAGGTGGATTTGGCAGGAAGAACATCTCCTTGCGTAAGGACTCCTCATACTTGGTGAGGAAATGCTTTAAGTTCTTGAAGCCTTCAATCGGATCGCGTTCCCAGCGTTCGATGATGAGGTCCCACTTGTTGACCACAATGACGAGTGCTTTGCCCGCATCAAGGATTTCACCCGCAAGCGCTTGGTCCTGCTTAGTGACTCCATCTACCGCGTCGATAATCAGAAAAGCTACATCGGAGCGCTCCAGCGCCGCTTGAGTGCGAACCGTGGAAAAGTATTCAACCGGACTGTCGACCTTGCGCTTACCTCGCAAACCTGCGGTGTCCGCCATGCGAAACTTGAGGATCTCGCCGTCCTTATGCTTGTAGTCGAGGTCGAGTTCAACCGAGTCGCGAGTCGTGCCGGCAACATCACTGACGATGAGGCGATTCGAATTGAGTAGTTTGTTGCCAATGGAGGACTTTCCGACATTCGGACGCCCAACCAAGGCAATACGGATACGCTTGGACTTATCGCTTTCGCTCTCCTCTGGCACAGGGCCAAGGGCAACTTCGATGGCCACATTGAGATCTGTAATACCACGCCCATGCTCTGCAGAGGTCATGTAAGGATCACCTAGCCCGAGACGGACAAATTCATCGGCTGTGCCTTCGTGCTCCTCGAAGTCGACCTTATTGGCCACAAGGATCACCTGCTTACCATAGCGGCGTAGCTTTTGCGCAACAATCTCGTCGAGCGATGTAATGCCTTCCTTGGCATCGACCACAAACAGAATCACCGAAGCGGCTTGAATCGCGAACTCCACCTGATCTTCAGCCGCGACTGAAATCTTCTTGGCAGTCATTTCCAACTCCATACCGATACCACCGGTATCGAGCAGCACATAGTTATCATTGACCTCGGTAGAAATCAAATCGCGGGTGACACCGGGCATATCGTGAACGATAGACATTCGTTTACCGCAAAGCCGGTTGAAGAGACGGCTTTTTCCGACATTAGGACGGCCTACGAGGGCCACGGTTCTGGATGGATCGATCATTTGAAATAGAAGTTAGAAGCTAGAAATTAGAAGTCAGTATCAGAATGTGGTAGGATAGACACTCTTGTCTGTCCCCACTAAGCAGTCGCTAGCATGAGAGTTAGCCAAGAGTGCCTGACTTACTGATTCTCTCGACGTAGCGCTCGATTCGGTTGGTGGCTTCGAGGATACGTTCGTAGCTAGTGGAGAAGCTTGCGCGAGCGAAGCCTGCACCGCTCGCGCCAAACGCAGTGCCGGGAACAATCGCGACCTCTTGGTCTTCGAGCAGACCTTTACAAAAATCAATGGATGAAAGTCCCGACTTTTGAATCGATGGGAATGCGTAGAAGGATCCTTTGGGCAAGTGACAGTCCAGCCCGATCTCATTGAATCGGCGGACAATCAAATCTCGGCGTTTGTGATACGCCTCCTTCATTTCAGCGACAGCCGGGGCACCATTTTTAAGCGCTTCAATAGCAGCTTCCTGTGAGAGAATCGGCGCACAGAGCATGCTGTATTGGTGGATCTTCATCATCGCTTCGATGAGCGGCTGCGGGCCGCAAGCATATCCGATACGGAAACCGGTCATCGCAAATGCCTTGGAGAAGCCATGCAGGAAGATCGTGCGATCCTTCATCCCCGGCAAAGAAGCGATACTGGTGTGCTCGCCTTCAAAAGTGAGTTCAGAGTAAATCTCATCACTGATCACGAGGAGATCTTTCTCCACCGCAAACTTGGCAATCTTTTCGAGCTTGGCACGCTCAGTCACCCCACCCGTTGGATTGGTCGGGAAATTTAAAATCAGCACCTTACAACCTGGCTCCCATGCTTCAGCAACCTTAGCTGGATCGATTGCAAACTTATCTTCCGCAGACGTCGCCACACAAATCGGCTTCGCATGAGTCAACTTAATGCTTGGACTGTAGGAAACATAGCAGGGCTCGTGATACATCACCTTATCACCCGGATTCAGCACCGCACGTAGCGCTATATCGAGCGCTTCAGATACGCCAACAGTGACCAAGACATCGGTATCCGGCTGATAGCTGATATCAAAGTTCTGCTCCACATATTTGCTAATCTCCTGACGCAATCGAATCAGGCCTAGATTGTCCGTGTAGCTCGTCTTGCCTTTTTCAAGCGCAAGCATAGCGGCCTCACGGATGTGCCACGGCGTGGAAAAGTCAGGCTCACCAATACCGAGCGAAATCGCTTGCGGCATCGCTGCGACAATCGCAAAGAAATCACGAATACCCGAACGCGGCAGACCACTTACATGATCCGCCACAAAGCGTTGACTAGACTCACTCATTAGGGACTAACGGAGGGTTTATCCCCGCTCTCTGTAGGTGAAAGAAGCAAATGCCCCTGCTCTTTGTAAGCACGCAGCATAAAGTGAGTTGCCGTCGAAAGCACTCCATCGACGCTCGCAAGGCGTTCCGAAACAAAGGATGCAACTTCGCGAAGGTCCTTACCAATGGCGAAGATCAACAAATCGTAGCTACCTGACATGAGGTAGCAGGACTCCACTGCGTCGAAGCGGCTGATGCGAGCAGCAAGACGGTCAAAGCCGCCATCGCCTTCGGGACTGATCCGAACCTCAATGACCGCTCGGACGACATCCTCAAGTGCGCGCTCAGGATTGAACACGGGACGCCAGCCAAGAAGGATATTCTCAGACTCTAGGCGCTTAATTTCAGCCGCGACCGCTGCTTCGGACAGATTTAGGATCTGTGCCATTTGCGCAGTGTCGAGGCGCTCACCTTCAAGAAGTAGTTTCAGAACGGAACTCATAAACGCGGCAGTAAATGCAGGTATTCAGAAAAAAGCAATTATGCTTTAATTGTGTTTTCGCATCGGTTTTCGCGCAAAATAGGCGAGCTATCAAAGCACCGCTTCAATTTCCTGAGCGAGAATATGTAACTCAGAAACCAATTGGGCGGCATACACATCAACCTCATCAATCGAATTACGCCTACATGCATCTTCAATTGACTGGGCGAGGTTCACACAAGGCTGACATAAGAAAATACTGCTGCCCCCCTTTAGGCTGTGCGCCACAAAGCGAACTTGTTGACACTCACGAGTCTTCAATGCCATTTCTAAGCGCTTGATTTCATCAGGCATAGTCTGAGCAAAGATAGCAGCCACTGAAAGCACATCTTGCCGATCTTCAGGGTCTAAAGTGAGCAGACGCTCCTCAAATGACACATGTTTATCATTAGTAGGACTAGCAACCTCCTTAGTTGATGTAGATATCGTCTGTGCAACAGTCACTCCCTCCAACACCGCTTTCATTTCTTTGACTCGAAATGGTTTTGAGATATATGCATTCATACCACACTCGAGACAGCGCTCACGGTCACCTTTCATCACATGTGCCGTCATCGCGATAATGAATATAGGACTGGCACCCGACTGAGCTTCTTGTGTGCGTATGCGGCGCGTCGTTTGGTAGCCATCCAAAGTAGGTATTTGAATGTCCATCAAAATACAGTCAAAGCTATGCTCCGCCAGAAGCTCCAAGACCTTGACTCCATCCTCAGCAATCATCACTGAATGCCCTAGCTTCTCTAACCTTCGGCGCGCGATGTTTTGATTTACTCGATTATCTTCAGCCAAAAGTATGGACAGTTTAATCGCATCTTCAGCAGCGACATACTCAGAACTTACATCGGCACCATCACTCGCCATTTTATTGCTAACTTCAAAGGTCTCTAAGATCACTTCAAGCAAAGTCGAACGGCGCACAGGTTTCGACAGCGAACGTGACACACCAAATTTTGTCGCACGCTCGGCATCTTGCCGATTCAAGGAAGACGAGAGTAAAATAATACGGCAATCATCGAGCTCTGGACGATTGCGTACCACACTTGCGAGGTCTAAACCGCTCAAACCTGGCATCTGGTGATCGAGCAAAATCAATTGATACGGATCTCGATCTTTCAATGCCCCCTCCAACATAGACAAAGCCTCTGGCCCGTCCTTCGCAAGGCCACTTCGGTAGCCCCAACCGGCACACATCTGTGCGTAGATGTCACGATTCGTTTGATTGTCATCAACGACTAAAACATGCAGACCTGCCAACTCTGGATTATACGGCACTGGATCAGCACCATGACTAGGTGTGCATTCAAAAGGAATTTCAACAAAGAAGGCGGCCCCCTTCCCTTCGATACTTTCCACATCGATCTGTCCACCCATCAACTCCGCAAGCTCTTTACTGATCGATAAGCCCAAACCTGTGCCGCCATACTTACGAGTCGTCGACATATCTGCCTGTGTAAAGCTACTGAAAATCGCATCACAACGGGAGGCATCGATCCCGATCCCCGTGTCGATTACCGAAAAACGGAGACGCGCATCTAGCTCACTCAACTCCAAGGTATCGGCGCGTAAAGTGACCTCACCAGTATCGGTAAACTTGATTGCATTACTGACTAAGTTATAGAGCACTTGCTTCATTCGTGTAGGATCGCCCATGACATATCGAGGCATTGAATCATCGTATGTAACAAGTAACTCCAACCCCTTCTTGCGCGCAACAGGTGAGAACTCTGCGGCGACATCTTCCAGTAATGTGACCGGACAAAAATTCAACTTCTCCAGGTTCAACTGTCCCGCCTCAATCTTGGAGAAATCAAGCACGTCATTAATCAACGCCATTAATGTGCCACTACATTGCACTACAGTATCCAGATAATCACGCTGCTCCGCATCCAGATTTGTCTCTTGGCAGAGCTCCGATGCGCCGACAATTCCGTTGATCGGCGTGCGGATCTCATGGCTCATCGCCGCAAGGAACTCACCCTTCGCCCGACTCGCAGCCTTGGCCTCTTCAATTGCAAAACGCAAGTCAGATTCAGTTCGCTTCAAATCGCTGATGTCACGCGCCACACTAACCGACCCAATAATGACATCATCACTACTTCGCACCGGAACCGTCGTCATCTGCAACCAATGCGTTTTCCCATTCTTAAAAGAGAAATGTGTCACCTTATTTACGGACGGCAGACCTTTCCCGATCACGTCAAGGTCATTGGCCGCAACCCACTTCGTGCTTTCCTCTGTAATATGATCCGAAAGAAACTCACCTGCTAATGAAGAATTCACATCCACTGCCGCCGCTTTGCGAAATTCTCGATTCGTAATGATAAAGCGTCCATCGGTATCTCGTAAAAAGACGTATTCGAGAGTATTATCCAGCAGCGATTGCAATATCTTGAACTCACTACGCGTGCTAAAACGCAATTGCTCATTCACGGACGGATGTTCCAGCGTGTAGAGCCAAATACGCCCAGGCACTTCAGCATCAGAGTAAACCATCACCTCTACCGAACTGATGCCATGCTGGTTCGCTAACGGCACCACACGCCCCGTCCAACTCACTCCAGCCAGCAAGCTCTCAAGCACACGGGACCAACCACCCTCTACGCGAAAATGAAACTGCTCTTCAATCGACCGGGCACCAGGATTCGTATCGAAATAAAACATCTGCATATGCTTATTTGCTCTCCGCATATGCTTGCCAGATTCGTCATACACAACCATTCCCCAAGGACATGACTCGGGGAACTGAATAGCTATTTCTGTATCGGATTCACTCAAAATGGAAGGGGACAAAGGGGTTAAGTAGATCAGCTTTTTAAGAAATTGACAATCGTCGTCCACACTTCTTCACCGCCGTCTTCGAGTATATAGTGCCCGCATTTGGGGAACAACTGCATATCCGCATTCGGATAGATTGACTGCCAACGACGATAAAAGTGCATGTTAAAACAAAAGTCCTTACCGCCCCAGACCATTTGAATCGGAATATCAGCAAGTTTAGTTAAATTGGCCTCCACCTCGGCCAAAGTTGCATAACTGCGATGAGTCTGACGCAGTGGAATGTCTTTCACGAAATTCCAGACAGCCACACGATCTGCCCAATTTCGATACGGCCATAACATGCCTCGTTTCACCGTATCGGTCAATGGATACTTCACAGACATAACCGCCGCGGGACCTGCAAAGCCATTCAAGCCACGAATCACCGCTTCACCGAGTAGTGGCACTTTAATCGACGCAATGCGCAAAGGTATACGCTTCGATACAAACGCCGCTGTATTTAAAAGCACCAACTTCTCAATCGAATCTGGACGACGGCCTGCTAGACCACAACCGATCGCACCACCCCAGTCATGCACAACCAGACTAAAGGCCTCGATTCCCAAGTGGTCGACTAGGCTTTCAACATCTTTGATACGCTGCTCTAGTGTATAGGTATAGTCTTGCGGCTTATCTGAAAGACCACAGCCGACATGATCTGGCACGATACAACGATAGCCCCGAGCGGTCAGGGCTTTGATTAAATTCCGATAATAAAACGACCAAGTCGGGTTGCCGTGCAGCATCAACACCACTGGCCCAGTTCCTTCGTCAAGATAATGCATGTTCACTCCGTTCCCAAGATCGAGTTCATTACTCGCAAAAGGATACTCCAGACGCACATCTGTAGGTAATTCAGTCGCTCTTGAATTATACATCACTCGGCCACTCCACTGCCATCATCAAACTACTCAAACCACTGCCAATACCTAGCAATGCAGCTTTTTGACCGGGTCCAAAAGCCTCTGCCTCAATCGCATGCGCTAAAGTGATCGGGCAAGATACTGAACCCACATTGCCCAAAGTCTCGAAAGTCGCAAAATCCTTTTCCAAGTCTAGATTAAGCGCGGCAAACAACTCTCGAGTATGCGCCTTGCCGACTTGGTGCGTTATCACACGATCAGGCGTCTGCTCTGACCAACCAGTCGCCTCAACAAAGCGTGCCCACGCGCGAGTCGCCACTCCGATACCCGCGACCAACAACTCTTCTGAGTCCGTCAGCATCTCCAAGGCATCCCCAGCACTATCCCCTTGGCACAGCTCGTTGTGCGAGGTGTCGGTCTCCACCACAGCCGCCGTCAACAATGGAGACGACGCAGGGGCAAGGTCTTTGCGACATAGCACTGTAGCCACCGCGCCTGCACCGATCGTCAGATTCGCAAAATATGGCTTAATCGTCTTACGCGTCAGCTCTGGGTTCTGTAATTGCTTCAACGTATTTTCAACCAGCGGCCGACCATTCTCGCCCGAGCAAATGAGCGCCCTTTCGATCTGTCCGCTCTCAATCATACTACCCGCGATCACCATTGCGTTTAAAAAACCAAGACATGCGTTGGAGACATCAAAAATCTGCGTGCCGCCAGAAAGCCCCAACAAACCATGCACATACGAAGCCGTCGCCGGCTCTAAACGATCCCTGCACACCGCCGAGTGGATCAATAAATCCATTTGCGCACGATCAAAAGAGGACTTTGCCAAAACCGCTTCGCCCGCCTTGGCAGAGGCCACCGATGCAGGGGTGCCAGCTGGAAAAAAGCGACGCTCCTTAATACCAGTCATTAACTCCAAACGCCCCTCAGGCAAGCGTAGGCGCTGATATACCTCCGCAAGTTTCGCCTCCACGTCCGCAGAGGTCCATACCTCATCTGGAAGCGCATACGCGATCGATTCTATAGCTACGTTCTTGAAATGCATGACAACCTGCTAGCCTCATACCTCACTATTGCTGTTGCGAGTGAAAAATTGTAAAACTCCCCTTAATCTCTCATTAATGTTGAAAGTAAAAATAAGATCCTGAATTTCAAGAATTTGGGGCAACGCTCTAGCCCAACAGCTATCACTCACGAGAAAAAGTAAGTGTGAATTGCTTTTTTTTTCCATCGTTCGTATCGTTTCAACCATGAAGACCCTACTTCTCTGTATGACCCTAGCGATCCCCACGCTGCTATTCTCCGCCAATGAACTTAAAATTGGCCAAACACTCGAAGAGACACTCGAACTCCTCGGCAAGCCGATGGGTTTGATCGAACTCCGTGAAAAGACTCTACTGCTCTACCCACAAGGTGAAGTTACACTGAAAAATGACCGAGTGAGTGCGATCGACCTAATGAGCCAAGAAGCATTCGAAGCCGACCAAGAACGCCTCAAAAAAGAGCGCGAAGAATGGGTTCTCCAGAAAAAGATGGAGGCCGAAAAACGCATCGAGGAAGGGAAACAGTTGAAGGCATTTAAATTACAAAGTAGCGCCTTTGCCGCACTTCCAGCGAAAGACCGAGTCGACTACTGGCGCAGCTATCAAATTCGCTTCCCCGAAATTGATGTTTCTGAGCAGATTGCCAGTGCACTCGAAGGCTATGAAACCGAATTGACGGAACTGAAAGCACAGCAACGCATCGCCGAACTGGAAGCACGTGTTGCACATGCCGAAAAAGAAGCGGCACTTGCGCGACTTGAGGCGCAAAAAGCACAAAGCGAAGCCGAAGCAAACAAGAACAACCGCTACTACGGTTTACGCTATTATACGGATCCAGTCATCGACCGTCGCTACTACTACCGCCCACCAACGGTCACAATCTATACCGACGGCAATGGCAACACGACGACCCATCAACACAAACAGCGCAATAAGGTGAAGTGGTATTACAATAATGGGCAGACAAACAACGAAGGCACCGCCGAGCGCGTAACTCGTATCTTAAACTCGAAGCTCACGCAGTGATTCTCAAAGCAATTAGCTATCTAAATTCATATAAAACGATTTACGACCACTCGTCGCTCCGGGAACACCGCATACTTTAGCCGCGAATGCGCTGGCAGAAGTAACGATCTGCTCGACTGACATATTGGACAAAATACCATGAATCGTGTATGCCGTAAATAGATCTCCCGCGCCCACTGCATCCACAAATGGCTGAGGCGTCGGCGCAGGGCTACAACGCGCATAGCCACAAGCCCCTTGGATCAATGCTCCTTGAGCGCCCCCGGTCAGTAACACGTTTTCAATTTCAAAGTCGTCGATCAATCGTTCCACATATTTATCACCATTCTGAAAAGTCACCGAGCGGTCTCCCAATACAATCGCCAGTTCATCGATGTTGAGTTTCAACCAATTCGCACCACGCATCCATTGCCTCAATGATTTCATCTCATAATAGGGTGCGCGTAAATTTACATCAAAGAAACGAGTCGCAGGACTACACTCGATTAAGGCACGCAAGCTTGCCTCAGATACGGCACTCCTCGTCGCCAAAGAACCATGATAGATGATTCGCCGAGCGACTACACCCGTGACCTGAATAGAATCCCAAGCTCTCGGTGTGCCGATTTCATAGCTAGGCTCATCGTTCTCGATCGTCACATAGACCTCACCAGTTGCCAGCGAAGGGTCGACCTGCAGGCCTTCGACACTCAACTGCCAATCAGACATTCCATCACGAACTTGTCGCCCAAGAAGATCCGCACCCACAGCGCTCAGCAACAAGGGATCGTGCCCAAAACCTTTTAGCCCCCAAGCCACATTAAAAGGTGCCCCACCTAAAACACGCTTCCCATTTGGAAACACATCGTAGAGCACTTCACCGAAGCTCACGACCTCAGTAACACGCACTGACTGGGCTGGCATTGAATCGACCTGCATGGCCAAACACTACGAACACGCCGTTTTTTTGAAAAGCAAATTAGGATGAACTTAAAGTGGACGCTTAAATTCCCGTTGAGCAATGTGTGCTCCCCTATGGCCGAGCCTCTCTATTTAGGCAAGCAGGACTAAGCCATTCACCATTAGCTCTCTCTAATCTTTTTAAATGAAAATCTCTCGTCTATACCTCCTCACGATACTAGGCTTGCTTCTTGTAAACGAACTTCGTCCACGCCAGTAACGTCGGTCTTCATGAACTCAAAGCTACGTATCAAACCAATCCCATCCAGCTAGACATGACACAGGCACGCGAGTCATCAACGCAGTGAATCAAACTTACTTGGAACTCGATATCGGTTCTGGTTTCTACACATTCAGTGTAGAAAGGAATTAATCCAATCAAATCACCCTAAATAACCCAACCATAGGCACACACTCTATTCAAACAAATGAAACTCATAGCACTCCCTCTAATCGCCCTAATCGCAAGCTCAGCAGGTGCCATTGCTGCACCTCAAAATACGAGCGCGCAAGCAATCAATAGCGACCCAGAGCCAAACCTAAATGATGCAAACTTCATTTCTCTGTTCGACGGCAAAACCTTGGATGGATGGACGCCCAAACAAGGGACTATGATCTTTGATGTGCAAGATGGCGCCATTGTAGGCACCTGCAGTAAGAGCCCAAGCACCTTCCTCTCCACAGACAAGGAATATACCAACTTTATTTTCACCTGTGAAGTGAAGTGGGAAGTGGATGGAAACTCTGGCATCCAAGTCCGATCTCGTATACGAAAGCAGAAAAACATGGATGTCGTGTTTGGACCACAAGTCGAATTAGAAGATCTCGCAAAAAAAGGCCGTGGCTGGTCTGGTGGAATCTACGGACAGGCCTGCGGTGGATGGCTCTATCCACTCAAGTCACCCGCACACAAACCGCTTAAAAACATCATTGATCGGAGCGGCTGGAATCGTGTGACGGTAAAAGTCGAAGGCAAGGTCTTCAAAACATGGATCAATGGTCTGCCAGCCGCCAACTGGGTAGACGAAAAGAACGATTTTCCTAAAGGCTTCATCGGCCTACAAGTGCATGGAGGCAAGCAAGGCATTATCCATTGGAAAAATTTAAAAATCAAGGAGCTCTAGCTCCGACTGTAGATGTAAGCTCTTTCTTTATCAAAAAGCCGATCCTCACAAAGGGTCGGCTTTTTTGTTGCTCCGGAAGCGTGCAGCTTCAGCAAACAAATTTGCCACTCTACCGCCACCAACGAAATACCTGAGGAGGGACTCGAACCCTCACGCCATTACTGGCAAGGGATTTTAAATCCCCAGCGTCTACCATTCCGCCACTCAGGCTTACGTTTGTCAGCGATGACAAGCGTCGGAAAAAAGCAAGCCAACTTGAGCTTGGCAAGTCTCGATCTCAAATTGCAACAATTCGCAGTAAATTCTTTAGAAAACGAATAAGAACTTGTGACTCTTCAGAGGCTTCCCTACTAGTCTCCCACTGTGAAAAAAGTCACCGACATCAATATTACCTCCAAGACGCTCCTCCCCTCTCCGCTTGAACTATGCGCAGAGATCGAAAAGACGGAGGCTGCGGATAAATTTGTAGCTGAGAGCCGCGATGCGATCAATAAAATCATCTTTGGTGATGATCGACGCTTACTCGTCGTGATCGGTCCTTGCTCAATCCACGACCTGAAAGCCGGCCGCGAATATGCTGAAAAACTCGCAAAGCTCGCCAAGGAAGTCGACGACCGCATGCTTATCGTTATGCGGGTATACTTCGAGAAGCCACGCACGACTGTCGGCTGGAAAGGCTTGATCATGGACCCCAACCTCGATGGCACGAGCGACATCCCCGAAGGGCTACGCATCGCGCGTCGCTTCCTGCTCGACATCATCGACCTCGGCCTACCAACGGCAACGGAACTACTTGACCCGATCACTCCGCAATACATCGCTGACCTTATCAGCTGGTCTGCAATCGGCGCGCGAACAACGGAGAGTCAAACACACCGTCAAATGGCATCTGGCCTGTCCATGCCTTTAGGCTTCAAAAATGGCACCGATGGCGGCCTCACGGTCGCGATTAACGCGATCAAAGCTGCTAGCCAAGAACAGACTTTTCTCGGCATCGATAATGAGGGCAAAGCCAATGCGCTCACCACCAAAGGCAATCCAAACTGCCATATCGTGCTACGTGGTGGCTCTAAGGGGCCAAATTACGGTGCAGATGATGTTGCAATGGCACGTGAACAACTTGAAAGCGCAGGGCTCACTCCAGCAATTATGACGGATTGCAGTCACGCCAACAGCAGCAAAGATCCGGCGAAGCAACCAGCCGTATTTTCTGAGATCGTGCGCCAGAGCCTTATCGATCCAAGCGTGATCGGCGCGATGGTCGAAAGTAATTTGCAACATGGTAACCAATCCTTCCCTCAGCCAATCGAGGACCTCAAATATGGTGTCTCGATTACGGATGGATGTATCGACTGGGAAACCACAGAAAAAATGATTCGTGAGGGATATGATGCCCTTGCCCCATTATTCGATGCATAATCACTAATTAGGTCGGCTAATTTATATTCAAACACTCACTAGATTATTTCATCTACCCTCTGAAACTGTCTAACTAATTACCTCACTAAAATTAAATCTGAAAACGAAATTATGAGTAAACAACCTATTCGTGTCGCCGTAACAGGTGCAGCTGGCAACATTGGCTACGCCCTTCTCTTTCGCATCGCTTCTGGTGCTGTCTTTGGACCCGACCAACCGGTCGCGCTCAATTTAATCGAAATCCCACCAGCCCTCGACGCGCTTAAAGGTGTTGTCATGGAGCTCGATGACTGCGCGTTTCCGCTTCTAAAAGACGTCGTTGCCACAACTGATCTCGAGGAAGGCTTTAAGGACGTAAACTGGGCACTCCTCGTTGGCTCGGTCCCGCGTAAGGCTGGCATGGAACGTGGCGACCTCCTCGGAATCAACGGTAAAGTATTCACTGGACAGGGCAAAGCCATCGCGGCCAATGCGGCTGCGGATGTTCGCGTGCTCGTAGTCGGCAACCCATGTAATACCAACTGCCTCATCGCCATGAACAATGCAGAAGGCATCCCCAACGATCGCTTCTTCGCGATGACAATGCTTGATGAAAATCGTGCGAAAACACAGCTGGCTCAAAAGGCAGGAGTCGACGTCACCGAAGTCACAAATATGACAATTTGGGGTAACCACTCAGCCACGCAGTATCCTGACTTTTACTCCGCAAAGATTGGCGGTAAATCAGTGGCAGAAGTTATTGGCGATGAAGCATGGCTTAAAGATACCTTCATCCCAGACGTGCAAAAACGCGGCGCAGCGATCATCGCAGCTCGCGGTGCTTCCTCAGCAGCATCTGCTGCAAACGGCGCGATCGATTCAGTTCGAAAATTGATCAATGACACTCCAGAAGGTGATAGTTTCAGCATGTGCATTTGCTCCGATGGCAGCTACGGCACCAAGCCAGGCTTGATTACTTCCCTACCTTGCCGCGTCAAAAATGGTCAACTCGAAATCGTCCAAGGCATCGAGATCAACGAATTCAGCCGAGAGAAAATTGACGCCTCAGTCAACGAACTGGCGGAAGAGCACGAAGCCGTCAAAGACTTGCTCTAAGTGCTTGAGTATAGGTTCTCTTTAGAGACAGGCCCGCAGGAAACTGCGGGCCTGTTTATATCCATTAGTAAAAATGATAATCCCTAACTAACGAAGATTTCCATACACGCGATCATTCATGTGATTGACTTCAATGGGGATCGATTCAGTATGCAAACATGAGCAATGATTTATACGTTGGATGGACCACTTGCGATAATCAAGATGTCGCCGAACGTTTAGCGCAGGATATTGTTGAAAGAGGTTTGGCGGCTTGCGTAAAACTCGAACCTGTCCGCTCAATTTATCGCCACGATGGTGCGCTTCACCACGACTCGGAACTTCGGCTCTGCATCAAATTCACCGCATCAAAAATGGCTGCAATTGAAGCATACATACATGCGAATCATCCCTACGAAATTCCTGAATGGATCGTCTTCAAGCCTGAACACGTCGACCCCAAATACTTACTCTGGGCGCAAGGCGATTGATCCCTGCTAGAAGCACTTCGCTTCAAACAACAGAGGTGGCGAGTAAGCAAATTAACTTTCAGAAGTGGCCTTAGATTTCTTGGCCTTTCTCGGCTCATTATGGTCGACCTCATATACTTCCATATCGGGCGGAACCGTAGCAATCGACTCTGACATCGTAGTGATACCTTCCCGAACCTTAAGCATACTATCTTGGTGCAGCGTCATCATACCATTACGCATGGCGATACGCTTTAAGACGGCAGCCTCTTCGCCCGCATTGATCGCTTTGATCAACTCTTCACTTGTAGCCATGAGCTCGTGGATACCTACACGGCCCTTATAGCCATTACCACTACAACTCGGGCATCCATCCATTTGTGCTCGATGAATCTTTCCACTCCAGTTTAAAGCACGGTTAATAATTTCTGCCTCATTGCCCTCAGGGCGATACAACACACCGCAAGACTTACAAACCCGACGCATCAAACGCTGTGCACAAACACAGATCAAAGAAGCCGAAATCATAAAAGGCTCAATGCCCATCTCCGTAAGACGGGAGATCGTGGTCGGCGCATCATTGGTGTGTAAAGTGCTAAATAATAGGTGCCCTGTTAATGCGGCCTCAACGGCAATGCCGGCCGTCTCTTTATCCCGAATTTCCCCCACTAGAATAACATCTGGATCCTGACGAAGGAACGAACGCAGGGCGGTCGCAAAGGTCAACCCAATCTTACGCTGCATCTGCATCTGCAATAAACCTGGAAGCGTATACTCGATCGGATCTTCGGCTGTGCGGATACATAAGTCCGGGGTGTTGATCTCATTTAAAGCCGAATACAAGGTCATCGACTTACCAGAACCAGTAGGTCCGCAATGTAGAATCATACCATAGGGGCGCTGAATCAAGTCACGATAAATCCCGAGGTTGCGATCAGAAAATCCGAGCGCTGGCAAAGGCAAGGTGCTCTTTTGCTTATCAAGAATACGCATCACCATGCCCTCACCATGATTCAAGGGTGCTGAAGATACACGTAAATCGACATCAATCCCCTTCTTGTTGTATTGCTTAAAGATAATACGCCCATCCTGCGGCAGGCGCTTTTCTGCGATGTCGAGTTGCGCCATCACCTTCAAACGTGCCAATAAAGCATTCGAGGCCGTCGGCGGAATGGCTAACCGGTTCATTAATACACCATCCACACGCACGCGCACGCGGGTCTCTTTTTCAAAAGGCTCGATATGAATATCACTACCTCCAGCATAATAGGCTTCCTCAATAATTCGGTTGGCTAACTGTATGATCGGGGCGGAATCCTCATCATTCTGATCCTCATCAAACTCTTCGATCTCTTCGTAAGCCTCACCGAGCGCCTCCACAACGTCACCAAAGCCTACGGATTCATGCTTGTCTGACTGGCTATCTAGAATCTTATCAATTTGATGCTCCAAGCCAAGCAATACGGACACCCGCATGCCTGAGATTTCTTGCACTTTGGTCGTCACCCGTAAATCAAAAGGATTACTGACGGCTATTATAATAAATTCCCCACAAAACCCAAGCGGCAAGACTTTGTTCTCCTGACAAAAATCTTTATCCAACTTCGAATAAGTCATCTCATTGATTATGCATTTTGAGATATTTACCGGCGACATATCAAATGCCTTACTCTTAGCAGCGAGTATCTGGAATTGAGTAACTTTATAATCTGTAGAGAGTAGCAGCTCTAAAGCTTCCCCCGAAAGCTCCTCTTCCGTATTCGTAATCGTCTGAAATTGCGCCTCGGAAAGATGCCCCATCTGGAGCAGGTTCTCAACGATCGAAGTTTGTATTCTAGCGAGTGCCATAAGCAGTTATTAAGGAGCTATTATCTAAATACTATAATGTGGCTAAATTCTCGTCGAGCAAGGGCATGTCAGAAAGGCTCTCAACAGAATCTACTGCAAAGTTACCATCAAGGCTCGCAGTGAACTCTTCAACAGTCACTCCATTTTTGCGACTTTGTGCTTGAATATACTGCGTTTGGGATTGACTCAATAATGCCGCCAAACGCTCGGAGGGGGCAGGCATTTGCGCGACATTCAATCGACCACATACCGCGGCGTCATCTAAATGCACATCTTGCTTATCGCCTATTAGTTGAGTGACGACTTCTTGTATTTCGCGATAACTCGACCACGAATAGGCTAAAAGAGCATACACCACATCAGCCGAAAGTTTGGCAACTTTAGGCTTATCCATACGCTCTGAGGCAATACGAAGAAAGCGGCAGATGTAATTAGCGATATCAGCGGGGCGCTCAGACAACACGGGCAGAACTAATCCTGACGATCCCGTAGCAGCCACGAACTCCGCATCATCACCTGTTGAGGAGACCACAAAAGCCACCGCTAAGCTCATTGGCTTTTCTAACATTTGCACCGCAAGGATCTTCGCCGCGTCGATTTGCTCGACACTATCCAAACGCACCAACACGACTTGACTGCTCTCAGGATCTTCTGCCACAGCATTTAGCTTCGAGATCGAGCCATCGCCAACAAGCTCATCCATCGTGAACGATTGAAGTGGCTTATCGTGATTGCCCATCCATGCAGAAATGTCCTTCAATGCTAAATCGGCTTCACCGCCTAATGGCTCAAAAAGGTAGCAAGGCTCACTACTCTGCGCCCAAACCCAAAGCTCTTGCATAAACCGCACTGATGGATTCGATGCCGCACTGATAAATCGAGGCTCTTCAGGAAGACCCACTGCCGTTAACTGAGTCTCATCGTTTCGCTCTGATTGCTGAACATAGGCCGAACGCTCCTCGTCGGTCATGGGCTCGGAGAAGCGGGATACATGCTGTAGAAACGAAGCGGTATCCAGGGGCTTCTCCATAACAAGCGTCACGCTCATGTTCGCGACCTTCACCAGTTCAGGTGTGTTCATCAAACCCGAAACCAAGATGAAGGGTAAATTCGGATACAGCTCACGGGCACGCTTCAAGAAATCGGCACCATCCATCACTGGCATTTTGTAATCAGAAATCACTAAATCATAGGGGATTTCTTCGAGTAAACTAATCGCACGCTCTGGGCGTGTCGCCATATCGACGCGATACTTATACTCCCGCAGCAGCTCTTGCAGCATCGCTGCATAATTTTCTTCATCATCTAAAACTAATATTCTGCTAGCCATAATTTAAATTGGTTTACTTCAAGTCTTACTAGCACCTCTACTGTAATACACTTTCTACCTTTGCGACATTGACACCAAAGAAGTCTGCAACTTTAGCGGTATCACCGTTAAAGAGCGTCAACACTGCTAGTGTGTAGTCCACACGTTGATCGCCCAAGTAAGCAAGTGCACGTTCTCGTGGAGTGATCGTTGAAACCTCTTCGAGTGCCGCCTTTAGGATACGCGCAGTTAACGGCCCCTTCACCCCCGTAAGGATTAGATGGCTCATCGCATCTGCTAATTGTTGATAATCTCCGTCCAATGGATGGCGCAGTAAAAACTCGACCGCACACTTTCCTAACTGTGGGACCTCTTCGATCCATTTAGCCGCCGCCACATCCACCAGTAATTGTTGTGCGATAATTGGTATATCATGGCTACAGGAATTCAATGAAGGCACATGCACTTCCGTTGTGCCCATTAGAATATATAATTGTTCATTGATCACACCGACTTCGAACAAAGAATCAAGGTCACTATTCACGCAAAAGATCGTTCGCAACGCCAAGTCACCATTATCAAAGACACCCTCAGCCTTGGCGAGGTCAGTTGCAAGCGACTTCTGGGCATCCGACATAGCTGCAAAGTCTAGGATGACACATGTCACCATATCCGCGCCGGACTTTTGCGCCTTGAGGATCAATGCAATCGTATTTGCTTCATCAAACGTATCTGGAGTCAGGTAGATAAAACTATCCGCAATTGAACTGTCAAAGCCACGAATGTCGTCGCAAATTGCACGAAAGTTTGCCCCAGGCTCACCCATTAACGAAAGCGTCGATTTAAAATTACGCAGGCCATATAGACGCTCCGCAAAACGAATGGATGCAGATGCTTTGCAAGGGAAAGACTGAAATTCAAAGCGTAGGTTCGAACGTTTCGTTGCTAGCGTTGAATAACTACCACTCGATTCGTCACGACTGTTACCGTGCGACTTCTTCGCCTCATCGATCAACTCAGCAGTGCGTTCTAGCAATGAAAAGATATTCAGCGGCTTTAGGAAAACGCCGCCAACTCCTTCACTGATCAATTCACGGATCGTATCGTTTTCCAAATATCCTGAAACCATGATCACAGGAACCTCTGGCTTCATCTCCTTTATCACTTTCATACACTCCGCCCCACTCATACACGGCATTTTGTGATCGGCCACAACTAGATCAAAATGCTTCTCACGGAAGACGTCTACCGCTTCAAGCGGATCGAGCAAGGAGGTCACTTCATAATCCGCCTGCTCAAATATATCTGTTAAGAGACTATTAAAGTCTGCATCATCATCCAAAATTAAAACGCTGTAAGCCATTATATGTTATCTAAAAATTTAATCTTCATCTTCGGCGTCATCTTCAGCTTGATGAATTTCTGCGATTCTATCGAGTGCGCGCGCCATCGATGTGCAGGATGTCACATACCAAATGACTCGACCATCGAGGGAATCCTCCCAGTGCTTCACTACGGGCGCACTCAAATAATAACAAGTGGCCACCAAATAAACTCCGTCAACATAATCAAATGGCAGGGTGCTAGTCGCCCAGCATAAGTCGAGGTCCACATCGATCGGGCGCAAACTCTGCAATTTAATAAAACTTAAATCTACCAAACCAAGCTCATACTCTTCTGCCATATACTCAATCATCTTGTCCTCTTCTAGGACTTTCAGGTCATAGATCAATGGGGTCAGAATCGAGGCGTGCCTCATTTCGCCCCCCTGAATGGACTCCATAAACTTCTCGTTAGCAGACTCGAGGTCATTCATCGAAAGAAGACCTTTATCGACAAGTGATGAACCTAAAAAACGATTACCGCGTAGAATGAGTGCTCTGTGCTGCTGCATGGGGAATGATTAGTCTATAAGATGCCTTAAATACTGGCACAAGGTCAAGTCATGAGACCACCGAATCGATCGACGCTACGAGATTCATCAGTCGATGGTCTCAACAACTGATACAAACATCCGCAATTTCCCCTAAAATAACAATCACTGCATGATCTAGAGTGAGGCAACTTGCGAAGAACCTAGCGATAGCAGTGGCGGCAAACGCATCAAAAAAGAGTGCGCGAAACTACCTCTAGCTCTTTCGCTCTGGACGTGGGAAGAGGATTGTCTTTTCACCTAACATACAAGCTTCGAGAGTATTCCCCCACTCTAATTGCCCTTCGAGACGGTCGAAGCTTTGCGCACCTACTAGGCTACGAATCTTCTGGGAGATTTCTGGCATAACAGGCGTGAGCATAACCACAGCGAGACGCAAGGCCTCCGCCATATAGGCGAGCGAAGTTTGCAAACGCGCTTGGTCTTCAGGAGCCTCCGACTTAGCAAGTTGCCACGGCGCGCGCGTTTCGGCATATTTATTGATTCCAGAAACGAATGTAAAAATACGGTCGAGCGCTTTGTGAAACTGAAAACTTTCAAACAAACCAATCAACTCAGGGCCGACTTCACTCCAAAGCTGCTTCAACGCTTTTTCGGGCGCCTCTTCAATACTCGCAGCCGGCACTTTACCTTCTGTGTAGCGTCCGCCCATATTCAAGAGACGACTCACTAAGTTACCCAAATCATTTGCAAGGTCGCTGTTGTAACGGCTCATGAACAGCTCGATAGAGAATTCACTGTCTTGCCCGACATTCATTTCACGAGTCACAAAATAACGAAATGCATCGGTGCCAAACTGCTCGATCAAGTCGAGCGGGTCCACCACCTCGCCAGTGCTCTTCGACATCTTGGCTCCGGAACTCAACCACCACCCGTGCACTAGGAAACTCTTCGGCAACTCGATTTCAAGAGCCTTCAACATAATCGGCCAGTAAATCGCATGCGGTGGCACAAGAATGTCCTTACCAATCACATGGTAATCAGCAGGCCAGTTCTTTTCAAACTCATCGGTGCCATACCCAGCGGCAGTGATGTAGTTGGTTAAAGCGTCGAACCAAACGTATGTTACAAACTCCTTATCGAACGGCAGCTCAATCCCCCACTCTAAGCGCTCTCTGGGACGAGAAATACATAAATCATTGAGAGGCTCCTTCTTTAAGAACTGCAAAACATCAGCACTGCGAAAGCGTGGATAGATCAAGCTCTCGTCCTTCTCTACCGTTTCGATCAACCAATCCTGATATTGAGCGAGCTTGAAGAAGTAATTACTCTCCGTCACTTCCACCACGTCTCCGTAAATCTCTGGCCACTGACCTTCAACCTTCTCCTTCTCAGTAACAAATTGCTCCTGACGCACACTATAGAAGCCGTTATAATCAGCCTTATAAATGAGCCCCTGATCGTAGAGTTTTTGCAAAATCTCCTGCACCACCTTCTTGTGGCGCGCCTCTGTAGTCCGGATATAGTCGTCGTTAGATATCGATAAACGGCGACACAGACCCTGAAACTCTACAGCTAGCGAATCGCAAACCTCAATTGGCGGCACACCCTTCTTCTCTGCAGACATCTGCACTTTCTGCCCATGCTCATCGAGCCCGGTAACAAATTTCACCTCATCCCCCATCAATCGACGAAAACGGGCGACGATATCCGTCAGCACCTTCTCATAGGCATGCCCAAGGTGCGGCGAGCCATTAGCGTAATCGATTGCAGTAGTGATGTAGAAGTTCTTGCTCATAAAAACGGAGAAAGTTGGGCAATTTCCCAACACGGCGCAAGTCCACAGTCCAAATCCCCCGTCTTAATCGTCATCCTACTCTTAATCCTACTCCAAATCTGACTCTTCCGTATTTGTAACGATACGAATTCCTCGTTTCGACCAACGCCCCCACTATCCACTCCCCACTTGACAATGGACAATTGTTCACCTATATACTTGTTCACCATGAAAGAATTGACCACTCGCCAACAAGAAATCCTTACCTTCATTGAGCATCACGAATGGCGCAATGGCTACTGGCCGAGTATCCGTGAGATTCAGGACAAATTCGGTTTTAAGAGCACAAACGCAGTCATGGGACACCTTCGTGCTTTAGAAAAAAAAGAGGTGCTTGAACGGATTCCTGGTCAAGCCCGCACCTTTCGCATTAATCGCCCTGACGCGCCAGAAATTCCATCGATGCCTGAAGATGCAACTGAAGTCGTCGACATTCCAGTAATGGGCGACATCGCCGCAGGCTATCCAGACCGCGTCGAACCTGCCGGCGAAATCGGCCGCCTTCAAATCGACATCCAAAACGCAGGTTTCTCCAGTCGGCGCCGCACCTTTGCCCTCCAAGTCAGAGGCGAAAGTATGGTAGACGCCGAAATTTACGATGGAGATATGGTCATCATCGAACCACGCGATGCCAAAGACGGCGATATTGTTGCCGCCCTGATCGACGGCGAAACCACCCTCAAGCGCTATATCAAAAAAGCAGGCGAACCACCCTATCTGAAAGCAGAAAATAAGTTTTACCCCGAGCTCTACCCAATTTCTGAGCTCAGCGTGCAAGGCGTCGCCAAGGCGGTGGTGCGGAGCTTGTAAACAGTAGAAGCCGCACTCTTTTCACGTCTCCATGTGAAAGCCTAATCAACTGATCCGTCCCGCATCAAAAGACCTTCGATGAGAGTTGAAGAAACCCGCAAGTGAGTTACACCATGATACACACTTCTAACTTCTGACTTCTAAGCATATGCCCGTAGCCTTTGATCACACTCGTATTCGCGTCTCCAACCTTGAAAAGTCCATCGACTGGTATTGCCAGACCTGTGGCTTTGAAGTGCTTCGTCGCACAGACAAATCCCCAAGTGGGAATCAACTGGCGCACTTACAAATACCGGGAAGCCCACACAAATTGGAGTTAACCCACTCACCAGACTACGAAGTGAACGTGCCCGAAGATTTGGTGCACACTTGTATCCGAGTGGATGACATCATCGAATACTGTGAAATGCTCGAAAGTCTGAATCTAGAGATCGATCTCTGGCCCAGCAAATGGCGCGAAAAATTCGTGGACGGTAAGAAAATGGCCTTCATCACCGATCCCGATGGTTACGAAGTCGAAATTTTAGAGCACTGATACCACAATCTGACTATCTTTGCAGAACTCATTAAGCCGAATCCGTAGGGGCTTCACTGGTGAAGCCCGCAGTGTTTTAGGCGAACGTCCGATAGCGTGAGCTTTTGGCTTGTAGCAACTCAAAATCGCTACCCTGCAACGGCAGTCACTATCACTGTAGCATGAATACCTAGGCCGCGCCCGACATCATTTAATTTTTCGCCCGTCGTGGCGGTGATGCACACATCAACGATTTCGATTCCCAATAAGCTAGCAATCGATTCGCGCAGGGCTGGAACTTTCGGATCAATCTTTGGGCGCAGACACTCGAGCGCAATCGAGACATGACTGATTTTCCAGTCACCTAAAGCCTCTAGCGCAACAGCGAGATAGGCTTTACTATCAGTCACGCCCGCTTTGCACATTTTATCGGCAGTCGCACCGATGACAGTCACACCGGTAATCCCACTGATCGCATCCGTCAACGCATGCAATATCACATCGGCATCACTGTTTCCTAGAAGTGCTGGGGCGTCGCTAAACACAAGGCCACCAAGCACAAAAGACTTGTCTGTATCCTCTTCAACGAAGCGATGACTATCAAGCCCAAGTCCTGTTTTAACCTTCACGGTTTAAAGCTCTGGAAAAAAGCGTTTCTTTTCAGCAATGGCCGCTGCAGGACTATCCGAAGCATGCACAACATTACGCATCATGTCTATTCCGAGATCACCTCGAATCGTGCCTGCTGGTGCTTCCTTCGAATTCGTAGGCCCGAGCAACTCGCGCACTTTTGCAATCACGTCATCGCCAGCCAAAATCATTGGCATCACTGCGCGACTACTCATGAAAGCTTCAATATCTGGAAAAAACGGAAGATCCGCGACGTGTGCGTAGTGCTCACGCAAAATTTCACTATCGAGACGCATCACTTTAGAGGCGACGATCTCAAAGCCCGCTTTTTCAAAACGAGAGATAACTTCGCCTGCAATACGCTTTTCCATGCAGTCGGGTTTAAGGATAATAAGTGTTTGTTCCATAAGTCTTTAAATAGAAGGGTCATGAGATGGCTAAAGAGCAAGGCCATGACAAGATAAAAGCCTCCTCCGCTTCAGGCTGTGCCTTGACCACAGTAACACGGAACGACTCAAACTACGCCAGTTCTCCAAGATGGAGATTTAGTTGGCGCTGAGTGCGTGCAGCAAACTCTGGATTATGCGTCACCAGCACCAGACTTTTCGCTTCTTCAGTGGCTAGGTTCAACAACAAATCCATGACCGCTTGGCCCGTGGCCTCGTCCAAATTACCGGTCGGCTCATCGGCAAGCACTAGGGGCGGATCGTTAATCAGCGCACGCGCAACCGCGACACGCTGACGTTCGCCACCTGATAACTTAGTCGAACTATGCTTCAAACGATGCCCCATGCCGACCTTCTTTAACAAGGCCTCAGCACGGTCCACAACGGAGCTATTCAAACCGCCTGCGATACGCGCGCCCAGCAATACGTTCTCCATCGAGTTCAACTCTGGCGCCAGATAATACGCTTGAAAGACAAAGCCTATGAAATTTATGCGCCGTGAGGCTAACCACGAAAGCGAACGTTTCGAAACGGATTGCCCATTCCAAATCAATTCACCTTCGTCTGCAGTTTCTAGGCCCGAAAGCACATTCAACAAGGTCGACTTTCCACTACCAGACTCACCGCGAATACTGACACTCTCACCCTGCGCAATTTGAAAATCCACACCGCTCAACACAGAGATCTCACCCTCACTTCCTGGGAAATGTTTTCCGAGCCCACGCGCCTCTAACAATATATCGTTTGTCTTATTCACTACGCAAAGCATCTGCAGGTTTCAGTCGAGCCGCTCGCAAGGCTGGCAGCAATCCAGCGAGCGTAGAAATCACCACTGCGAACAGAGTGACCGTAATAAAGTCAGACATCAAATAATGCACGGGGATTTCATATACATTATACTGCCCCAAGAAATCCACCTCTGTGTTGGTCAGTTTTGTATAGAAGTATAATATCGGGCTACGATAGTGCAAACATAGCATCGCCATCGCAATGCCACACCCAGTGCCGATCGTGCCGATAACAAATCCTTGAAAACAAAAACTATACGCGACTTCAATCGGCCTGCCACCCATCGCGACCAACAAACCAATCTCACGAGTCTTACGCATGACCGCCATCATCAAAGCAATCGTGATCGAGAACGAGGCGACCAATATAATGAATATAATTATAAACGAAATCACGCGCTTCTCTTGTTGAACCACAAACAGAAAATCACGGTTCGCCTCCAACCAACTCACCGCCTCAAGCCCTGGACGTAACACTCGTTCCTCTAATTCACCTGAATACGCCCAAGCATCCACTCCAGGACGCAGCTTTACGGAGATGCCATGTGCACCCTCTTCTAAACCATAGAGCTCCTGCATCACACGTAGGGTAGAAATAACCATGTTACTATCCACCTGCGGTGAGCCTGTCCGAAAAGTGCCCAACACAGTAAACTCGCGCGGCAACAAAACTTCGTCTTTCTTTAAACGTTCCAACATCAGCGGTGTAAACACTTCTACGATCGAACCTGGCCCAGCCTTCAAAGTATACGCCAAGCCTTCACCTAGGAAAATGCCCTCATCGTCAAAGTCATCCAAATCGCCGAGCGTTATAAAGTTTTCCAAAGCAATCACATCCGACTCAGCAATCGGATCCACCCCGCGAATCATAGGAAATTGCGGTCGATTTTGATGCTGCAACATCACGACACCCTCTGCAAATGGGGCTGCCGCTACAATCATTTCCTCCGCCTGCAAGCGCTCGAGTTGCGCTTCCCAATCGTAAACCACTTCATTTGAACGAATCCGAATATCCCCCTGCGTCTCTACAATACGCTGACGGATGCCTTCCCCGAAGCCATTCATGACACTCTGCACAATGACCAACACGCAGACACCAAGCATCACCCCCATGATCGACATCAGAGAGAAAAAAGAAAAGAAACGCCCTGAAGGAAACAACTGCTTCAAAGCATGGTAAATATACCAAGGCATACACTCTTCTCGTCCATTGCTAGGCGAAGGAAAAGAGAAAAATGCACAATCCATCAACTAGCGTGCATTTTGCGATACTAAGAAGAGGCTGGATGTTCTTGTTCGTAGCGCTGCGTCGACGGCGCGACTCCAAAACTTGAGGGCAAGTCGATTCCGTGGCCATGCACGATCATCGCAATCAATGCATTATGATGCACCGTATGCCCCAACAAAAACTGTAATTCACGCCCCACCGAACTCGTCAACCAACGGCGTTCCTCAACTCCAGATTCACTTTTTTCACGTATTTGCAGCACCTCGTCAGTTTCATGCGATCGCAAGGCATCTAATTGCTTTAAATATTTCTGTAATGCTGAAATTGCGACTTCGGGCAACTCTTCGATCATCGTATTACGCCCGCGGCTTTCGTAATCAATTTGTCCCTTCGGTAAACCAAGGAAAAAGGCCTCAAAATGATCTAGGTTATGGCGTATATGGCATCCCCACACTGCTCGCGAAAGGCCCGTTGGATGCAGCGCGATACATGTCAGCACTGAGTGCATTCAAGATATAAACCTCTTGTTGAAGCGCCGTTTGCACAGCGTCGGTTAATGAATCAAATCGCATAGAATAAGTTTCGAATAAGACGAAGCACTCTAGATTTTATTCCTTAATTAAAAAACGAACCATAAAATTAGGTGCAAAACCACACAAGATGCCATACCTGCGGCGAGATCGTCGACCACACAACCGAGGCCTCCTGGCAGATTCTGTAGCTTCGAGATACCAAATGGCTTAAAAATATCAAACACACGAAAAAGCCCAAAACCAGCGAGCAAAATAGGCCAACCTCCATGCGCGGCAATCAAGCCTTGGGAACCGCCCATCCCGATAAAAACCAATGGCACTGCGATAAACTCATCAAGTATGATCATTCCTGGATCTCGCATCTGTAAACGACGCTCGGCAGCATCGCAGATACCAACTGCGAGGTAGGTCAACATAGCCATTAAAAAAAGATATGCCAGCGGTGATGCGTAATGAAAAAGCACCGCATACAGACCAACCCCAGCCACACTGCCAACCGTGCCAGGACCTTTTTTTACCATGCCAAGCGGACCAAGCGTGGATAGCCCCACGACAACTGATGTTGAAAGCAGCCCCGTCCACGGAAAATAACGCTGAATATTATTCAGATTTGCCATCGCTCTCTCCTGTAAAAATAGACCAATACTTTACCATATACATGGTCCCCGAAGATACGGTGAGAACTGTCGCAAGGACAAAGAAACCCAAACCGCCCCAATACAACACCTTGCCTACGATTTCGGGGAACAGATTTGGCAAATCATTGTGCACGACTAAAGAGAGTAACAGCAAGATCGCTGAAACCATTTGCGAAACCGTCTTGTGCTTACCGGATTTCTCTGCGCCGAGAACAATACCGGAGCTTGCAGCCACCAGACGTAAGCCAGTAATCAAAAATTCTCTGCTAAGAATCAACAGCAGCATAAAGAGCGACCAGATGCCCGGCAATACTCCCAGCACGAGTAGCGAAATAAACAGCCCAACCATGAACACCTTGTCGGTGAGTGCATCCATTAGTTTCCCAAAATTTGAAACCAAGCCCTGCTTGCGCGCATAATAGCCATCAGCCCAATCAGTTAGAGCGCCAATCACAAAGAGCACGAAAGCAACTGTGCTGGCTCCACTAAACGGTGCATACAGGAAAGCAACGACTCCAAAAAGAATCGGAATGCGAGAAAGTGTGAGAATATTCGGTAGATTCACCCCGCGAAGGCTGTCGATAGATGCGCTCGCGGGCTAGCCCAAAATACAACGATTTAGGAACCGTCGTTTGTGGCATCCTTTGTTTTGACTCTGAGTGGTAAAAAAGCATCATAAAGTATTCACCTCATATGCATGAAAGCGATTATTTGGGGCTCCTGTGGCTCACTACCCTCTCCCGCATCCTCTTCTGCAATTCGGCAAAAGGTAAAGGATGCACTCTGGGCTGCCCGCCAGGAGCGTTTTTCCAATAAAGCCGAAGTCGACGCTTTTTTAGATAACTTACCACATAGCTCCAGCGGGACCTACAAAGCAAATACCTCCTGCGTGCAGATTGATACTGGTAATGAAGAAATCATTCTCTGCGACGCGGGAACTGGGCTTCGAGATTATGCCCTCAGTATTCCTCAAGAAAGCGCACCACGCACTTACCATATCTTTGTCTCTCATCTGCATTGGGATCACATACAAGGCTTTCCATTTTTCAGCCCGGCCTACGCCCCAGGAAATCGAATTATTTTCCACGGTTTTCATCATAATATAGAAGCCACGATTCGAGAGCAAATGCGTGCGCCTTGGTTCCCCGTCCCATTTGAAGCCATGCAAGCAACGATCGAATTCGATATACGCGAAGATGGAGCCAGTTTTGACGTGGGTGACGTGCATGTGTGCACGATCAAGCAACAACACCCGGGCGATTCCTGGGGCTACCGCTTCGAGCAAGCGGGGAAATCGATCATTTATTCATCCGACTCTGAGCACGGGCCAGAAGCCAAAGAGGATGACTACCCCTTCATCGACTTTTTCCGCACTGCAGATGTGCTCATCTTTGATGGTCAATACACCTATGAAGATGCGAACCACGGGAAGCGCCACTGGGGCCACTCCGATCACATCACAGCGGTCGAGCTTGCTGCCAGAGCCCAGGTCAAGCAACTCGCCATCTCTCACCACGAACCCGCATACAGCGATCAAGAGATCGAATCCTTCAGGAATGATGCCCTCGCCTACCGCGCGAGCTACAATAATGGCGGCGACGTATACCCTCAAAGCATCGTGCTTGCATACGATGGCTTAGTCCTCAAAACATAATTCTTTTTATCTCCTGACCCACCATTCTTACATGTCCGAAAATACCACCCCGCCGATTAAGAGTATTACAAAAGCTGAAATCAATGAACTACCTTTAATCAGCTGGGAGGGGCCAATTGAAATCCTCAACACCATCGAGGAAATGGAACAAGCTGCCGAACTCTTGAAAGGTGAAACGCACCTAGGGTTCGATACAGAAACGCGTCCCTCCTTTAAGAAAGGCGAATACCACCCCCCAGCATTGATACAATTATGCACCGCAGACTGCGCGTATCTGTTTCGGATCTCTAAAACCAAGACACTCAAACCGCTGCTACCGATACTGGAATCGCCCAACATCCTAAAAACTGGAGTCGCGATAAAAGACGACGTTAAAGAATTGCGCGCAATGGAAGCCTTTGAAGCAGCCGGATTCATCGAGATCGCTGACATCACGCAAAAGCTAGGCTACTCAAACCGAGGCCTCCGCACACTCGCGGGTCTATTGCTCAACGGTCGCATAAGCAAAGCCGCTCAGGTATCGAATTGGGCTCGCCAAGAGCTCGATGATAAGCAAATCCGCTATGCCGCTACCGACGCGTGGATCAGTCGCGAGCTTTACCGCCTCGCGATCAACGAACAAATCAGCTAATTTCGCTTTGACCAAGCACTAGAGTTAGCCCCTTATAACGACACAAAGTTGCTTTCTAGTGAATATTCCCTTATGTCACGTCACCATACACCACAGTTTATACCCAGACCATGTTAAGTAAGCCTAAAAAGCGTAAAATGAACCCTATGCTGCTGAACGTGCTGCTCATCAGTCTGCTTGTTCATGTCGCCGCACTTGTTATTTTTGGCAGTTGGACGCTAGTCAAATATGTGATTCCCGACGAGGCGGACTTCGAAGAACCACCAGCGATTGAGGAAGTCGAACCTCCCAAAGAAGTCAAAATCGAGATCAAGCCGCCTCAGAAGGAACAGCAGCAACCGCTGAAAAACCTTAAAATGAAACAGGTCGGTAACATCGCGATTGCCAATGTCGATGTTGATTTACCAAACATGGAAGAATCCTTTACTGTCAGCGGTGGTCTCGGCAGCGGCGGAGGTAGCGGGCTCCTGGGCGGCACCAGCGGCTCCCTAGGCATTGGAATGTCCGACGTCAGCGTCTTCGGACTCAAGACGCGTGCGGAACGTATCCTCTTCGTGATTGATGTGAATCGTCAAATGCTGACTGATGGAAAAGGTGGCCTCAACAGTTTCAAAATTGTTAAGGATGAAATCACTGATATGGTCGGCAACTTGTCCGCAGGCACTCTCTTTAATGTCATGCTAATGGATCGCCGCAAGTCTATGCGCTTCAAAGATCAACTAGTTCCTGCAGGCAGTGATGTGCATCAGGAATTGATCAAGTGGCTCGCACCGATAAACCGTGATGCCAATAATGTCGGCATCGCGTCTGGGCCAAAAAGTCAATTAAGGTCTCTGACAAATCACCCATTGCACAAAGACGTTACTGGGCCTCAATTCGGCACACGTGGCAATGAAACCGCTTTCCAAACGCAACTTGCACTGGAAAATGGTGTGGATGCGATATTCATGGTCGCCGGCTATCACAAGGGTTTTGAGCGAATTTCTCGGCGCTTAACTGAAAAAGAGGAAGCTGATTGGGCGCAAAACATCGCACGACCTGCCTACGTCAAACAGCTCGCCGCTCACGAGGCGGAAAAGCCTGAAATGGAGCAACGCATTAGAAACACATTGAGCGAAATCAATAAACAACGCGCAGCCAAAGGCCAGCCACCACGCGTTCTGGACGCTCGCCATGGGGTCTACAGTAACGTCAGAGAATTAGGACTAAAATGGAAGACTGAGCATCCTGGACACAAACCAGTCAAATGGTTAGATGATCGAGAGGTTGAAAAATACTTCAAGGATCTCGTCGAAGAGATTTATACGAATAAACAGGCGAAAGAGCCCTCCGTGAACGTAGTCCTACTACTCGCAAAAGATGAGAATTTCAGCAAAGATGACGAATCTCGACTCAAAAGATACGTCCGTTTCTTCTCTGGCAAGAGCCGCATTATTCGCGGCTTGAACGAAATTAAGAGCGCAAGCAGCTCAAAAGTCACAACCAACTAATTTCCCCGCAGAAGGCCAAACGTTTACACGAAGCCCCGTCGAATTCAGGACGGGGCTTCTTTGTGGAGCTACCGAATTCGTTCCGAGAGAGTGAAACCTTTTCAAAAAAAGATGGATCGACTCACTTACAGGGTAGCGCAGCACCGTCCTCGGTGCGCATCGACGCTTGCGAGGCACCACAAACTTTCGTGCGGCGTGAGACACGCCTGCGCTACCGAATCAAACAATTCTAGAAATGGCATGAAACGACCGACATGACCGGGCCTGAGCTTGCGAAAAGAACCGAACCATCGCAGATGAGAATTCGGCGGCTTCCAAAACAGACACAAAAAAGCCCGCCGACTCAAAAAGCCTGACGGGCTAAAAATGGTGGGAGCTACAGAATTCGAATCTGCGACCTCATCCATGTCAAGGATGCGCTCTAACCAACTGAGCTAAGCCCCCGTGTTGGGAAGGCAGGAATAAAGGTAGGCACCGAAACAAGTGCAAGAATAAATTTGAAGATATCTCAAAGCTGATAACAGTGTCCTCCACATGGAAATCGCACGCATACAACTCGCTGATGGCACAACTCACTATGGCAGCGAAATCGGCAACCAAGTCTACCGGATTGAGGGTGATCTCTTCGGTGAATTTCACCAAACCGATGAGCTCCTCACACCGACCAAGCGCCTCGCTCCCATTCAACCGACTGCGATCTTCTGTATCGGCCTCAACTACAAAGAGCATGCGGAAGAAACCGGCAGCGCCCTCCCCGAGCACCCAGTCGTTTTCATGAAAAACCCGTCAGCTGTCTGCAACCCGTATGATCCGATCGAACTGCCGCGTCATCTACACAGCGATCAAGTCGACTATGAAGCAGAGCTCGCAGTGGTCATCGGGAAGCCCTGCAAGAATGTCTCGGTCGATAATGCGCTCGACTACGTGCTGGGCTACACCTGCGCCAATGATGTCAGCGCCCGCGACTGGCAGAAATTCCACGGCGGCGGACAGTGGGTGAAAGGAAAGAGCTTCGACACCTTCTGCCCACTTGGCCCTATCCTCGTTACCGCCGACCGTATCCCCAACCCTCAGATTCTTCCCATCCGCGGCATTCTAAACGGTGATACCAGGCAGGAATCCTGGACGGGCGATATGATTTTCAGTGTTGCCGAAATCATCTCTTTTCTCAGTGGCAGCACCACCTTGCTTCCGGGCACAGTCATCTTGACTGGAACACCGTCAGGCGTGGGCATGGCAGCGGAACCGCAGCGATTCCTTAAGCCCGGCGACGAGTTTACCGTCGAAATCACCGGGATCGGTTGCCTGCGAAACTCAGTAATCGCCGAGAGCCCCTAATGCCGTCGCTCGAAATAGAGCCTCACATTCTGTGGAGTAACGATGCGTTCTACGTGCTCAACAAGCCACACGCTTGGCCAACCACCGGCCATCACCTGGAAGACGATGATTGTATTCAATATCACTTGATGCGCCATCACGGCAGCATGGTGTGGGCACTCCATCAACTCGACGCCGACACTTCCGGCCTATGCTTCTTCACCACCCGCAAAGAACTCGTTCAGCCAATCAAAACACTCTGGTCGCACGCAGAGACCCACAAGGACTACTTGGCGATCGTGCATGGCTGCCCGGATTGGACACAGCAGGTCATCGATGTGCCTATCGGCAGAAACCACCTGAATCAATTGGGAGTCCACGAAACAGGAAAACCCGCTCAAACCGAGTTCGAAGTCATTGATTCCAATCACGACTACAGCCTACTCCGCGCCCGCCTATTTACCGGTCGCACACATCAAATCCGCATTCACTTGCAACAGCTCGGGCACCCCCTTATAGGCGAAGAATGGTATCGCTCGCCGCCATGTGCCTTACATCCTCGCCAAGCCTTACACGCCTATCAGTTCAACTTCCCGGAAAACCAACTACTCACAAGCAAAACTTACACCGCCCCACTCGCAGCCGATTTACAGGCACTCGCAACACGCTTAAACCTTACCGTCAACCCGGGTTATACAATAGAACCCCATTGCTCTAAAAATCCGTTTGCATCGTTCGGGTTCAAAGCAAACGCATCACCGCAAGAAAGTCATCTTCCTCATAGCCAGCTCTCTCACCCGCCGCGAGACACTCATTGACGGTTTCCAATAAAGGCAGGCTTTCACCCGCTGCCACTTTCGCGAGGCGCATATCCTTATACATATTCTTCAATGAAAATTGCGGAGCATAATCATCATCGCGTATCTTTTGCTCCTTCAGTTCGGATAGACCCGACCAAGAGACGTTCTTCTTCATCACTTCGAAGAAGCAATCATCCGAAATGCCCGCCTTACGCGCGATATGAATACTCTCACACAGCGCCTGAGTGATACCGATTATTTGCAGGTTCATCGCCAGCTTGATCGATGCCGCCTGCGCAGGCGTGCCGATCCGAAAACGATTGGCAGAAAGCACTGACAATAGTTCCAACACGGCTTCAGGAACGGATTGATTTGCCCCTAGAAAATAAACCGTCTGGTGCGCTTCAGCTGCCAGCTTACTCCCCGTAAACGGTGCTTCGATATACCTTGCACCCGTGGCTTCAACCAAGGTCGCAAACTCTGCCGCACTTTCCGGATCGATCGTAGTCGATTGAATCACCGTATGTCCTGCATTCAAAAGCGGACAGAGCTGCCTCAAGGTTTCACGAACGGAATCCGGATCATATAAGCACAGATGCAAATACTCCGCCTTGCCTGCACAATTCTCGAGACTCGTTAAGTCAAAATCCAAATTCGGCTTAGGCCGCCGACTCCAAGTTGCTGCGAGCTTACCGACCTCACGATAATGCCCTGCCCAAATCGAACCGATTAACCCCAAACCTAAAACTGCAACTGTATGTTCTGCCATGAATTGACGGTCTCGAAGACTAAAAGAAAGTCAACGAGTCTGATTATTCCACTTCAATAATTTCAGAAAATATTTCCGCCATAGAATCGTGACCAATTTGTGATAAATGAAGCCCATCTGATGTTGCACCCAGTGTTCCAAAGACATCTGCAAATATACGCTTGGGGATTAGCTTAACCGAATACCTCTGGAATATTATCACTCTGCTGACCATAGCAATGGTCGAAGGAAAACATCACCTGCACAATCACGCCACTATGCGTTTCTAACGACCCTACATAATGAGTTGCGGTCTCCACTTTAATAATTTGTCCTTCCAATGGCTGACAACGAATCACCCGCTCATCAAATCCTCGTGTGGCACGCCCTTGAACTGATTTGATTGGCCCAAAAACTTGAATCAAAAAGGACAAATAATACGGCCCCATATCAAGTAATGGTCCACCGCCGGCCTGATAGTAAAACTCAGGATTCGTATGCCAGTGCTCGACACCCGGGCTTGCCATCTGGATACGTGCTGAAAGCGGTCGCCCGATCGCACCCTCTTCAATAAGCTGACGCACGGTTTGCGTGCCAGGCCCCAATACAGTGTCTGGCGCGCAACCGACTTGCAGACCTTTTCTCTTCGCTAGATCTAACACCGCCTACCCCTCCTCAAGGGAAAGTGCAAACGGTTTCTCACAATACGTATGCTTTCCTGCCTCAAGGGCTTTCAGATTGAGTGGAGCATGCCCAGCTGGATGTGTTAAATTTAAGATGAGCTCGATTTCTGGATCCGCCAAGAGCGCGTCTACATTTGGATACACCGTTGGTATATCAAAATCGTTTGCCAAAGCTTGAGCCACCTCCTGACGCACATCTCAACAAGCAACAATCTGGTAGGCATTTTGGCACTCTCGGCTAAATGGCAGATACGCTTTTCGAGCGATCATACCACAGCCAATTAAGCCAACTTTCATCGGTCTATGTGAAATACCCATTGTTAATTAATTTGAGTGCTATCGACAGGCCCACCCTGCCCCCTTGATGATAAAATCCCAAACATAGGGATGTGTATCATACTCCTCGGGAGCATGCCCCAAAGAACAGTAGAACACACGTCCGACGCCCCAGGTCTTCGTCCACGCTACAGGCATAGCAACGACTTCTCCGTCCTGATTGTAATCGGTTTCCAACAACACGTCGATTTTCGGGTCCACATGTAAGTAATACTGCTCTGAATCGTATTTGAACTCCACTGGCAACAGCTCTGTTAATGGGTGCTCCGCTTGAACAACCCGCACAACATACTCACCCACTTGAGGATGACTCACAAACTGACCACCCACCATATAGTTATACTCAGCTGCCGACCGAAAGGCATCGCCCATACCGCCGTGCGCGCCAGCCAGCCCAACTCCAGATCTCACCGCCGCACACAGCGCCGCTTCCTGTTGCTGACTAAGCTCCCCCATCGTCCAACATGGAATGATCAAATCGTATTGCTTGAGCGTATCTTCATCATTCAAACAATCGAGTGAACTAGATAAAATCACCTCGATGCCACATGCCATAAGAGATGTTTCAAATCGCTTAGCAATCTGATCCGGGGAATGCCCCTCCCAGCCACCATAAAAAACTAAAGCGCGTTTCGACATATCAGTTTAATCCATTCTAGGAGCCGTCAAAATCGGCTCTTTATGATACGCGATCGTGTTTGTCGCCAGTGTCCCCCGATACGCCATCGAAGGCATCACCAAGGCGCGCCGACCAAGTATAGAACCAGGATTTAAAACCGAGTTACAGCCGACCTCAGCCTCGTCTCCAAGTAAAGCACCGAGCTTACGCATGCCAGATGACTCGCGCTGACCATCCATCATTTGAACGGGCACCTCCGCTTGATCTAAACGTAAGTTTGAACAAATCACACCAGCTCCGAGGTGCGCCTTATTCCCTAGCACACTATCACCAACATAACTAAAATGAGGCACTTGAACGCCTTCCAGTAATAGACAGTTCTTAAACTCACAAGAGTTCCCCAGCACACAATTCGCTCCCGCAATAACATTGCCACGTATATAGACACCTGGGCGCAGCTCACAGCCTTCAGCAATATACGCTGGTCCCTTAATAGAGCCAAAAGCTGGCAGGCGAACTGACGGGTGAATATATACCGAACCCTCGATCTCAAAACCAGAAGGCACCTCACCGTTATAGGGCACAAATTCGATGCCCGCTAAGGCCTTTTTGATCGAAGCGACCCACTGCCAAGGTGCGACGTCCGAGGGGAAAGACGCAACAAACGGCAAAGAGTCTGGAAAGGTAAACAAATCACTGGCTTTCAACATAAATTGAATTGAACAATTCCCCCTCGATTCGGCGAACCTAAAAATGACAGAACAAATCAATGATTCGTATTGGACTTGTTCGACAATCCCCCTACTTTCGCCCGTTCCACTCAATTTAAGAACTTGTGCACGACGTAAAAGAGAAACCCAGAATGGTCGAAAGGGCCATGCTCATAGGCATTACATTGCCTAAAGATTCAGCCACAACGACTCGCAGCCTACTGGATGAACTGCGTGAGCTCGTGACCACGCTGGGCATCGAACTCACACACGAGCGACTGTTGTCCATACGCAAGCCTCAAGCAAAATTTCTCGTTGGCTCAGGAAAAGCCGACGAATTGATCAAAGAAGCGCAGGATCACAACTGCGATGTGATCGTCTTCGACAACGAGCTAACACCTGCCCAGCAAAGAAACTGGGAAAAAGCCGCTAAAGACAAAATTTTGGTAATTGATCGCCAAGAAGTCATTCTCGATATCTTTGGCAAGCGCGCTCAAACGAAGGAGGCCGTGCTTCAAGTAGAACTCGCACGCCTTGAGTATAATTTACCGCGCTTAAAAAGTGCCTGGACACACCTTAGCCGTCAACGAGGCGGCGGCTCCATGCAGCGAGACGCAGGTGAAACACAACTCGAGCTCGACCAACGTATGGTGCGCACGCAGATCTCTCGCGTGAAACGTGAGCTGGTCACAGTCATTCAACACCGTGAGGTGCAACGTAAGAAACGAATGACTGTCCCCGTGCCAACGTGTGCGATCGTCGGTTACACCAATGCAGGAAAATCCTCACTGCTGAACAAACTCACGAACTCCAATATATTAGCTGAAGACAAGCTCTTCGCGACGCTGGACCCGACCTCGCGACGCTGCCCGCTCCCCAGTGGTCAGCCTTTGGTTGTTACTGATACAGTAGGCTTCGTTCGAAATCTGCCCCACCGCCTAGTAGATGCTTTCAAAGCGACACTCGAAGAAGCGATTATATCAAACTTCCTCATTCATGTGCTCGATGTAAACAGCCCAGAGATCGAATCTCATGCAAAAACCACACTCGATGTCTTGAATGAGTTGGGCGCGAAAGGTAAGAAGATGATCACTGTCTTCAATAAAGTCGACGAACTCTGGGATGAGAGCACACGCCAAGAGCTAAAGCTTAGCTACCCAGATGCTCACTTCATCAGTGCTCACACTGGTGAAGGAGTCCCCGAATTACTCAAAAAAATCGAGGCCATCGTCGAAAGTGACTTTGCCCAATTACGCCTACTGATTCCTCACGAACGCTATGATCTTGTGGCTCACTTACATCGTGAAGGTGGCGTGCGAAAAGAAGAAGCGCGTGACGATGGCACATACCTCATAAGTTCAGTCCCAGAGCGTATGCTATCTACAGTCGAGCCTTACGTCTTAGGCCAAGAGGAAGCCTAGTCAGAACTGGCTTTGCCCTCACTCACCATCGAGCGTAAATCATCTAGCATTTCGCTATTTTCAGGAAGCGTAATTGCCTCCAGTTCATGGTTGAGTTCTGACTGACCAGATTGTGAAGGCATGATACATGCAATCGACAGATGCAAAAGGCAGCAAAGACCCCATCCAGCAATAAGGAATCGCCCCTAGACCTCGTCGCTTCACGCTGTAGACTCAAGCCAAGTATTCACATAGCACCAGTTTGACATCATTCGGAGGCTGACTACACATTTACTTTATAAAGCCTATGAAAGCACGCGGATGCCAAAAACTACAAAATCGAGTCGTCATGCTCTGGTGGAGCGCAATCTTCATCAAATGCTTCACCTTGGAATATTTGGTAATCCAATACGAAGTGCCGATCGACTCGACGCTCTATGTTTGGAGTCTATCACTCTTCATGGCTAGCGTTGCAACCATCATCAAATTGAAGCCCAGAATCAATGACTCTGAGCAAAACCTGAACCGCGTCCCATGGCATCGATGCATCTGGGCATTTACAGCGGCTGTTATCATTATAATTAGTGGCATCGAATTACTTACAGACTGGGCAAATGATATTAACGTCCTCCCGATACATGCGGTCCTCATTGGCTTAAGCTACACTGGGCAAGGCATATTACTAAAGTATCTTCCTAATATAATCTCCGCATTCGGCTGGTGGATTGGAGCGGCGCTACTATTCCGAATACAGTCACCGAACGATTTAATTCTGTTCGCTGCCTGCATCCTACTCTTCAGCACACTTCCAATGTGCTCAGAATACAGGCAACTACGTAACACTGAGCAAAGCGCTCTAGTCAGCTAACATTTTCAGAACAATTCATCAGAAGTGGCTCGACGAAGCCACACTCGTAATCAAGCTTAGGTCGAATGTCTGATGGTTTAGATGCGATTTATAACGAGCTCCGCCGCCTCCAAAAGGAAGGTGTCGCCTACGTATATGTAGACGGCGCGACGAAAGACCTACTTAAGCCGGCACCACAGCCAACAACCGTGCGCGAACGGGGTAAACCCGTCGAACACGCAAACTTAGCAGAACTCGTCAAGAAAACCGCAGCCACTGAAACCATCAAACCGGAGCCTGTGGCCGAAAAGAGCGTCAAGCGACTACCCACTCCACCGCAAATTGAACTCCCTGAGGGTGATGCCACTTCTCAAATCCAATGGCTCAACGAGCGGATCCTGAACTGCACCACTTGTATCGAACAAAAAGGAACAGAGGGGAAAATAGTTCTGGGCAATGGTCGGATAGATGCTGACATCATCTTTTGCGGGGAAGCACCAGGCACGGATGATGCAATCGAGGGCACTCCATTCAATGGCGGCGCAGGGCGCCTGCTTGACAAAATAATCAAAGCTATGGGTCTAAACCGTGAGGATGTTTACTGCACGAACATCCTAAAATGGCGCCCAGAAAATGATAAGCCTTATGGCAATCGCCCACCAACACAGGACGAGATGCATTTTTGCCTCCCATACTTTCGCGCAGAAGTAGATATTATTCAGCCCAAGGTTATCGTCGCCCTAGGCAACGCAACTGCAAATGGTCTACTGGGCCCTGACCCAAAACGAAGGATGGCAAGCATCCGAGGGACTTGGCATGCATTCCAAGACATTCCCCTAATCGTAACCTTTCACCCTTCCTACTTGTTGCGCAATGATACACTCAAAACAAAGCGCATGGTCTGGGAAGATTTACTCTCCGTAATGGAGAAGGTCGAACTGCCAATCAGCCAAAAGCAACAGGGGTTCTTTCTACCCAAATAAAAAGACCGCAGCGTGAACTGCGGTCTTTTGATGAAAATCATAGGCTTCAGGTTTACGAACCTGTCGCGCCAGATATCGGCTGGTCTTGCTCAAACTTAAGATCCTTAGATTCCTTATCGAAATCGACGCGGATGAGCTCACCCGCCTTGATTTCACCGCCGAGTATGGCCTCAGCAAGATTATCCTCCAGGTGTCGCTCGATTGCACGGCGTAAAGGACGCGCTCCGTATTTCTCATCATATCCTTTATCAATTAGGAATGCTTTCGCTTCATCTGAGAAATCAAAAGTGAAGTCTTGGCCTTGTAAACGTTTCGATACATTGCGCAACTCAAGCTCGACAATCGCCTTCATATCTTCGCGTGCAAGTGACTTAAAGATGACTAGGTCATTTAAACGATTTAAGAACTCTGGCTTAAAGACGCGCTTCGTTTCATCGAGAATTTTTTCCCGAATTTTCTCATATTCACTTTCAGCATTACTCTCCACACCAAACCCCATTGATGTGTTACGCTGTAAAATGTCAGCGCCCACATTCGAAGTCATAATTAAGATGGTGTTACGGAAATCTATCTTACGCCCTAAACTGTCCGTGAGACGTCCCTCTTCAAGCACTTGCAATAATAGCTGCACCACATCGGGGTGCGCTTTTTCGATTTCATCAAAGAGAACGACGGCATAAGGCTTGCGACGAACCGCTTCGGTTAATTGTCCGCCCTCTTCATAGCCGACATAACCAGGAGGCGAACCAACGAGACGAGAAACTGCAAACTTCTCCATATATTCAGACATATCGATCTGAATAATCGCATCTTTATCACCAAACATTTCTTCTGCGAGCACCTTAGCAAGCAGTGTCTTACCCACACCCGTCGGTCCAAGGAACATGAATGAGCCAATAGGACGCTTAGGATCTTTCAAATCCGCACGCGAACGACGCAGAGCTTTGGATATAACTTCAGTCGCTATTGATTGACCAATCACTTCAGTCTGAAGCTGCGCTTCTAGGTTGAGCAGGCGTTTGCTCTCCTTTTGCTCCATGCGAGTCAATGGTATACCCGTCCAAGCAGCGACGACTTGAAGCATTTCCTCCTCGTCGACGGTCAAGCGATTCTCCTCACGAGACTTTTTCCATGCTGCAATAACGTCCTCCTGCTTCTTGCGAAGCTGCTTTTCTTCATCACGAAATTTAGCGGCTTCTTCGAAATGCTGGCCCGCAATCGCCTCTTCTTTTTTTGCGCAAACTTCTTCGATGGTCGCCGTCATCTCCTCAATTTCGGGAGGACGTTTCAACGATTCAATGCGTGAACGCGCACCCGCCTCATCAAGAATATCGATTGCTTTATCAGGAAGGAAACGTGCCGTAATGTAACGCTCAGAAAGTTTTGCCGCGGCCTCAAGCGCCGCATCCGTAAAGCGAACCTTGTGGTGGTCTTCATACTTGCCACGAATGCCTTTTAAAATCAGCACGGTATCCTCAATTGACGGCGCATCCACCTTCACCGATTGGAAACGTCGATCCAAAGCGCCATCCTTCTCAATAAACTTTCGATACTCGGCTAAAGTTGTCGCTCCGATACATTGCAATTCACCACGGCTGAGTGCTGGCTTAAAGATATTCGACGCATCCATCGCACCTTCCGCAGCGCCCGCACCGACAATTGTGTGCAACTCATCAATGAAGATGATCACATTTTTGGCACGGCGAATCTCGTCCATCACCGCCTTGATTCGCTCTTCAAACTGACCACGATACTTCGTGCCCGCAACCATTAGTGCTAGGTCGAGCGTGATCACGCGTTTGTCTTCTAATATTTCGGGCACTAGACCCGATGCAATTTCTTGGGCAAGACCTTCAACGATCGCGGTCTTACCAACACCTGCTTCACCAATTAAAACTGGATTATTCTTTGAGCGACGGCAGAGAATCTGAACAACACGACGAATCTCCTTTTTGCGCCCGATTACGGGATCCAATTCACCAGCCTTAGCCAGCTCAGTCAGATCGCGACCAAAGGCCTTGAGCGCAGGTGTCTTACTGTCCTTCTTGTCCTCAGGCATACCACCCTGTGGCCCTGCAGCCTCTTCAGGCTCACCCGAGAAATTGGGGTCCAACTCGGACAAAATCTCATTACGGCAACGCTCAATATCAACATCCAAAGATTTAAGCACACGCGCTGCAACGCCTTCACCTTCACGCAGCAGACCGAGTAAAATATGCTCGGTGCCAACATAGGAATGGTTCAAGGCTTTTGCCTCTTTACCAGCAAGTGCCAGCACCTTCTTTACACGAGGTGTATACGGAATATTACCCGACGGCTTACTCTCAGGGCCGGAGCCGACCTGCTTCTCTACAGCCGAGCGAACCGTCTGCAGATCCAGCCCCATTTTTTGCAACACGTTGACAGCGACTCCCTGCCCCAAATTAATGAGCCCAAGCAGTAAATGCTCGGTGCCTACGTAGTTGTGGTGAAAACGATCCGCCTCTTTTCTGGCTAAAGCTAATACTTGTTGCGCACGTGGGGTAAAATTATTCATCGGTTCCATAAAATGTATGTATTCACTATTGGTTTAATTCGATTCGCCGATCTTGTCAAAAATTAGAGGCGGAAGATGGCTAAACTCTTCCCTCAATTTGTCGGCTCTGGCGATGTCACGCAATTCAGGCTCAATCCCCTCTTGCGCTGCATATTGTATATGCCCCGGTTGACACTCAATAAAGAGACGATCCACATCCGATCGATTCGCCTCAGGTAGCATATGAAAATCCACTGCTAAGCGCATTAAAGAGAGTAAATTCATCGCCTCGTTTGAGGTAAGGAAATGGACGTTCTGCAAAACGCCAAAAGCCCGACCAATCTTATCGAGCAACTTTGCTCTATTTTCTTCGAGATACTTAAAACGCGCATTGAGCTCGTGATCGATAATGGTCTTCAAAACGTTCCATAAACGACTGATGATCTCGCTCTCGCTCTCACCTAGGGTTTGCTGATTCGAAATTTGAAAAACATGTCCGGTCGCATCAGAACCCTCTCCAAAGAGGCCGCGAACAGTAATCCCCAGTTGATTCACCGCACGGATCACACGCTCCATCTGGTCCGAGATCACTAAGCCAGGAAGGTGCATCATCACGGAAGCCCGTAAACCTGTGCCGAGATTCGTCGGACAAGCGGTTAAAAAGCCGAATTCCTCCGAAAACGCGACATCCAGAGACTTTTCCAAGTCACTATCAAAGCTGTCCACCTGCTTCCAAATCGAGTTCAAATTGAAACCTGTCTTCAAAAATTGAATGCGCAGATGATCCTCTTCGTTGATCATCACCGAACAAGTCTGATCCTTATTAATCATCACTCCAGAACCTTGCTCGGTTTCACAAAGCTCCCGGCTTATGAGATGGCGTTCGACTAACACTTGCTTCTCTAGGTCAGAAAGCTGTGAAACGTCAAAAAATACTCCTTCCTTCATGGCCTTAAGATCGCCTATGTGCCCCGCACACTTAGACAAAATGTCACTTCGCTGTGCCGAAGTGGCACGCTCAGGAAAAGGCGCATCGGCCAAATTACGAGCTAAACGCACTCGTGTGCTGAGGACAACTGGTGACGCTTTCTTCGCGCTTTGTGTTAACTCTGCACGATCATTTTTAATGAGCGACTCGATCATGCTTCAGTCGCCTCCAACTCAGCCACAGCAGTTTCAAAAGCCTTGATCTGGTCACGAAAGGTGGCTGCATCCTCATAGGCCTCTTCAGCAATCGCACGCGCGAGTGAGTCCCTTAGGGTTTGTAATTTCGCTTGGCTATTTTGGCGTGTCAATGCGACTTCAGGAACCTTCCCTTTATGCTCGGTGCCCACGTGCATATCCTCTAATACGGGACGAACTACATCCGCAAACACCTGAAAACAAGCGGAACAACCGAGTCGACCTGTGCGACGAAAGTCTGCCGTTTCAAGCCCGCAATTTGAGCATACCAACTGCAAGTCAGGCAGTCCCTGCGTCAAATTCGACTTCGCAAGAAGATCCGCCAATGAAAATCCTTGCGGATCTGTCACTCCCTTTTTCTGCGCACACGACTCACACAAATCAACTTTGTGTATCTTATTATTCACGATTTGCGTCAAGTGAACGGTCGCCTCTTTGTTACAGTTACTGCACTTAAGATTATCAGCCATAGTTTTATTGTAAGAATGTCCTAAGGGATCGCAAAGCGAAAGCATATTTTACCCCTAAGCGCAAAACGAACCCACGAACCGATTGTTATTTATGACAATATTGCACAAAATGTGCCAACACCCCACACAGAAGAATACGAATACTCAGGCTGCAAATAAAGTATGCTAGAGCATCGTGCCTTCGCTGACGACGCGACGGCGAAAACTCTCAAGGAATTTAGCAGTGATCGGTCCAGGCTTGCCGTCGCCAATCGGACGCGCATCAACCTCTACAATCGGAATGATTTCCGCAGCAGTTCCAGTTAAAAACAGTTCTTCAGCAACCCACACATCGTAGCGAGTCATATTGGATTCTCGCCATGGGATACCGAGCTCCTCCGCGATTTCTAAAGCGGTGTCACGAGTAATCCCCTTCAAAGCTCCGGCGCTGGCCGACGGTGTAATCAATTCACCCTTATGGATAATGAATACGTTGTCCCCCGTGCACTCTGCAACGTAGCCCTGGTCGTTCAGCATGATTGCTTCGTGATAACCAAGGTGCTGCGCTTCGATTTTCGCCAAAATATTGTTTAGGTAATTGAGCGACTTCACTGTCGGCGGCAAGGCGGCTGGGTTGCAGCGACGAGTCGGCACGGTGATGATCTTAAGGCCATTCTCATAGAATTCCTCTGGGTAAAGCTGAATCTTATCAGCAATGATAATCAGCTGCGGCCGATCGCAGTTCTTGATCGACAGACCAAGGCTCCCCACGCCACGAGTGACGACCAAACGGATGTAACCATCCTTCAAGCCATTGGCAGAGCATGTTTCACGAACTGCATTCGAAATCTCCTTACGCGACCAAGGCATCTCCAACATGATTGCCTTCGCCGAATATTCCAAACGCTCCAAATGCTCTTCCAGCTTAAAGACACAGCCATTGTAAAGACGGATTCCTTCGAAAATCCCGTCGCCATACAACAAACCATGATCGAACACCGAAACTTTCGCTTCGGACTGATCGACCAACCCATCATTCATGTAAATCTTCATAAAGTTTGAGGATGATGATCGCCGATTTGGTTTTGTCTAGTCTGCATCGCAAATTTGACAGGAGAAATCCTGCTCGACTTGCACTGCCCTAAGTCACTAGCCCCCTGCGACGGCAAAATCTATTGAAAGATCTGAGACCGGAGCCCGCGGATCGCCGCTAAGCCGCCCCAGTCACCACCCTTCATCGTATGCACCTTCGGAGGGTGCTTTCGCCCTCGTTCCAATTGCCAGGCACCCGTAAAGCCGCGCACAAACTCAGCTGAACCAAGAATCGCACCATCAGTGAAATACCGCACACGGCAGCGCAACATAGCGGCCTTAGGTAATTTGCCGTTTTGCTGATCCAGAACCTTGAGCGCCCGCTCTCGCGACATTTCTGATACACCAGCTTCCGAAGCATGCTTACCAAAAATCAACATACGGTGCATCTGCAGTGCCGAATCAACCTGCTTCGCGCCTCGATCCGTCCAGATCGCAACCAAGCCCTGCTTAGCATCCACAGCACCTGCCACCGCTTCCGCATAGCCACAGAAACGGTAATCCTTAGGATCTTTAACGATTCCTGCACGCACAGGGTTCAGGTC
>CAKZOI010000073.1 GCA_937136395.1 uncultured Opitutia bacterium
GACCAAAGCCTCGCACAATCGTAAATCAGAATTAGAACTTTGCTAAATAAAACTTTTTTATCTCTACTGACTTTTTCTTTAATTCCCTTAGCAAGTCAGGCCACATTAAAAGATCAATTCAAGTCGCCCCCCCAAGAAGCTGCCCCTGAAACGTGGTTTCACTTAATCAGTGGTAACGTCAGCAAGCCTGCATTAACCAAGGACTTGGAAGCGATTTCGGGAGCTGGAATACAGGGCATTCAGCTTTTTCATGGTAGAGGTCGCCCTTGGCCAGGTGTCAGCCCTCAGATCACTACGCTCAGCGAAAACTGGGACGACATGATCGAACATGTAGCCGACGAAACCCAACGCCTCGACCTGCAATTTACGATGCAAAACTGCCCAGGGTGGGCAATGTCTGGGGGTCCATGGATCACGCCAGATAAAGCAATGCGACATCTCATCTGGAGCCGTCAAGATATCAATGGAGGCGCACCGATCTCAATCAGCCTAGCCCAACCACAACCAAGCAAGGAAGATTGGCGCGATTATCGCGATATCACTGTGCTCGCATTTCCCACACCTGCGGATGATAATGGCAAACACCTCAAACCAATCCAGATCCAGAGTAATCGCCCCGATTTGGCTTGGCAGGATTTACTCGACGAGAAGCCCAAAACAAATCTCAACATCAACGCCGCTGGCCCGTACGCTTGGCTTGAACTCACCTTTGCCCAAGCGACACACCTACGTTCGATAGAGCTGCAACCAATCGAACTATTGATGAAACGTCGAAATTTCGATCCGGATGCAAAGGTCCTTCTAGAAGCCTTTGTTGATGGCCATTGGATAGCGGTTGGCACACGCACGATACCACGCGGCACATGGCAGGACAGGCAACCCGAGTATCCTCTCGTTCTCGCCTTCCCTGACACCGTGTCACAAAAATTTCGATTAACCTTTCAGTCGAAACATGAGATGGCGCTCACCTATTTGCGCTTATCCTCGGCCGCACGAGTCCATGACTGGCGGGGACAAGCTGGCTACGCACTTCGCAGCTTAGAACGTGGTAACATACCGTCACAAGATCCCGCAACTTGGGTAAAGGCAGAACACATTCTAGATCTTACAAATAAAGTCGATGCCAGTGGCAAGCTCACTTGGAACGCTCCTGAGGGCAACTGGACTGTATTACGTTTCGGTCATGTGAATACCGGGGTGAAAAACAAGCCAGCCCCCCCCGAGGCGACTGGCTTCGAGTGCGATAAGCTTTCCCCCGCGGGGGCTGAACAGCATTTCGCAGGCTATATTGGTCGCCTCACAGAAAACGGCGGACCTGCCGACAAAGGGCGACTTCAAGGCATGCTCATCGATAGCTGGGAGTGCTACACGCAAACGTGGACTCCTGCGATGGAAGGCGAGTTCGCCGAACGGCGTGGCTACGCATTACGCAACTGGCTACCAGCACTGGCTGGCTATGTTATCAACGACCATGACACCAGTGAACGTTTCCTACGCGACTGGCGTAAAACAATTAGCGACATGCTGGTGCACAACTATTTTGGCCGACTCGGCGAGCTGGCTCGTGAACGTGGCATGCAGCTCTATTTCGAAACTGCCATCGGTGACGTTTCTCCTGGCGACATCCTGCAATACTTCGGCAAAGCCGATATCCCGATGTGCGAATTTTGGCAACCCAACGACCCCCACTGGGGTGGGTTTGAAGCCAAGCCAATTCACCCGACCGCATCCGCTGCACATATCTACGGTAAGCCCAAAGTCGCTGCCGAGGCGTTCACCAACATCGATCATCGCTGGAATGATCACCCCTTCTCCTTTAAGCATCTAGCTGATTTTCACTTCGCACTCGGTGTCAATCACCTCGTCTTCCACACCTACACGCACAACCCCTTGGATCACGTCCCGGGCACTTCATTTGGAAACCGAATTGGCTCACCATTCGTCCGCGGGCAAACTTGGTGGCTACACATGCCACTCTTCACGGATTACATCGCGCGATGCCAAACCATGTTGCAGGAAGGGCATCCCGTAGCCGATGTGCTCTGGTATCTCGGCGACGACCTCAATCATAAACCGCCCCAATCACGTCCCTTCCCTAACGGCTATGCGTTCGACTACTTAAATCATGATGTGCTGATAAACCGAATCGAAGTCGTTGATGGAGCGTTGCAAACTCCGGAAGGAGTCCGCTGGAAAGTTCTCTGGCTCCCAGAGGAAGATTGCGCACGACTCACCCTGGCAACCCTGAGACGCTTACAACAACTGATCCAAACAGGCGCGACTGTGATCGGCTCCGCTCCTAAGCAAAACCCAAGTCTCCATAACCTCGCAGAGTCCGACAGTGAATTCCATTCCTTAGTCGATGCACTCTGGGGAACCGACCCTGAAAGCCACGGCGATCGTCAAATCGGTAAAGGTCGACTACTCTGGGGCGCAGACCTCGCAAGCACGCTTAAAAAGCTCAACATCTTACCGGATGTAATCGGCACACAAGCATCTGCCTGGTGCCACCGAAGAAGCGGTGACACCGACATATACTTCATCGCAGGCGACCGCCAAGTTCCATTAAGCGCGAACCTTCGCTTCCGTGCAAAAGGCATACCAGAACTTTGGGACCCTCTGACGGGCACCGCGACAAACATCGCAACCTACACAACCGATGAGACTCACACCACAGTCCCCATAAATCTACCGGCGGGGGGATCCACCTTCGTAGTGTTCCGCCCTGGTGAAGCCACACCGAAATTCACCCGTATCGATAAAGGCGATACAACGCTGATTGATGCCTACGATTACAGCCGTGTTGAACAAACCCCACGCGGATCGACCACTGGCCTCACACCTGGCGAGCCATTGCAACCATGGGTCGATAATCCTCGCCCACAGTTTAAACTACTCGACGATGGCACACACTTGCTCGCATTCGAAAATGGCAACTACCGGCTCACCCGCAGCAATGGCACCAGCACCCATATTGAAGTCACTGGAAGCAAACAACTGCCAATCAATCGGGATTGGACCCTCTCCTTCCCTAAAGGGTGGGATACGCCTGAAATGCTCAAACTCCCAAGCATAATACCCTGGTCTGAATTGAAGGAACCCGCAGCCCAAGCATTTTCTGGCACCGCAAGCTATCGCAGCTCTATTGAATTCACAGCAATCCAGCAAAACCAACGTATCGTCCTCGACCTAGGTCGTGTAGGCGACATTGCCGACATACGCATCAACGATCAAAAAGTCACCACACTCTGGGCTCCACCCTTCCGAGCGGACATTACGCAATATTTGCAGGTCGGCGAGAATCAGATCGAGATTCGAGTCACCAATACTTGGCACAATCGACTGAGCTATGACGCTTCACTACCCAAGGCAAAACGTAAAACATGGACGTTCGCTGGCCCGAAGCCCAATATGCCCATGGAACCTGCAGGTCTTCTCGGCCCAGTTGTTCTTGATATCGGCACTATCGTTAAAATCCCCCAACCATAATGAACAAATCACATAGTCCAATCCACTCCATCTACAAGCTAGCCCTTACAGCCATCCTCAGTTTGGTCGCAGCCGCCCCGATCTATGCAGACACAGCCGAAACACGACCAAACATTATATTCATCCTCACCGATGACTTAGGCTTCAACCAAATTGGCGCTTATGGGGACACTCCGATTCAGACACCGCACCTCGACAAACTTGCAAGCCAGGGCATCCGCTTCACCCAAGCGTATTCGGGCAACACCGTCTGCTCTCCATCTCGTGTATCGCTTTTCACCGGTCGCGATGGTCGCTTGATGGAGAACAACTCAAATACCGTGCAATTACGTGACATTGACGTAACCATCGCCCACGTCCTCAAGTATGGTGGATACGATACGGCACTCTTTGGTAAATATTCAATTGGCTCTGAAATGGGTGTCACCGATCCCCTAGCCATGGGCTTTGATACTTGGTATGGTATGTATTCCATTTTAGAAGGTCACCGTCAGTATCCGCACATCATGTGGCGCGATGGTCAAAAAATTCGCATCCCTGAAAACGAAGGTGGACAAAAAGGCGCCTATGCACAAGAGCTCTTTACCAACGAAACGCTCGATTATATACGTGAAGAACGTGAGAACCCGTTTTTCGTCATGCTCGCATATTCCTCACCACACGCGGAATTAGCCGCTCCGCATAAATACATTCAACCATACGAAAACGTATTCCCGAAAAAAGCCTACACTGGCATGTCTACCGGCGAGCCTAGTGACAAATATGCTTGGTATTACCCAGAAGCCGTCGCCCACCCACACGCGACATTAGCTGGCATGATTTCTGCCTTGGACGACTATGTAGGGCAGATTGTCGCCGCTCTCGAAGCCCAAGGTATTGCTGACAATACACTGATCTTCTTTACCTCCGACAACGGTCCACACGACGAAGGCGGAGCGAGCCCTGAATTTTTCAATGCCTCCGCGCCCTACAAAGGAATGAAACGCGATCTCTACGATGGCGGCATTCATGTTCCGATGATCCTTTCATGGCCCAAAGCCATACAAACAGGTCGCGTTGATGATACCCCATGGGCATTTGCCGATGTATTACCGACCTTTGCAGAGCTTGCTGGCGTTTCGTTAAACAATGTCCCACGCGTCAAGACAAACGGCACATCCATCGTCCCTCGACTAAGCGATGAACCGCAGACCATACCCGAACGCATCCTCTATTGGGAATTTGGCAAGCAAGCAGGCGATCCAAACTCAGGCATCATTGGAGAAGTATTTCAAGCTGCTCGACGCGGACAGTGGAAGGCAGTCCGCTATGGCATGGATGCAAAGGTAGAACTCTACAATCTAGAAACCGATCCAGGTGAAGATGTAGAACTTTCGAAAGAGGAACCGCTTATTTACAAGGAGTTCGTTGAACTCTTCGAAAAATATAAGGGATAAGTTAAATTACTTAGCGCGCCTCTCAAGAGGTTCGCCGAGCAAACTCCCGATATCTGAATGCGGCTCAGTCTAAAACAAGCACACTGATGTCTCGAAAAAATACTTTGCTCATCGGATCGTGTGCTTGAAGAGCAAATGTGCCGCGCCCTACGCGAATATGAGGCGACTCATCAGATAGCTTCTGCAGCTGGGGTTCTTCATACCGATTTACCACGACACCGTCCACAAATACAGTCACCGTATTAGCTTCCACTCGAATAACATACTCGAACCATTCGCCATCGATATTGGGCGATGGACTCAACACATCTTTAATCGCATAAATGCTTCCCGTCTTTCGAGCATCTTTATGTGTAGAGTTAATCTGCGCTTCCAAGCCCCATTGCGGCCAACCATTTTGTTGAAACTTTGTGTGAAAGAATATCCCTGAATTGGCACCAGGCATTGTTTTGATCTCTGCACGAAATACAAAATTACCAAATTCAGCGGGAACACCTTCTTTTCCAATCCAGAACAAATGGGCACGGCCGCCCTTCACTTGCAGTGTCCCATCTTTAAGAATTTTAAAGACCCCCAAGGTCTCGTCATTCGATTGCCAACCATCTAGACCAGTGCCATCAAATAAAACATGCGGATTAGCCGAATCCTCTGCAGAGACACTGCCAAGCACTGCATGCGCCAACGCAAAGATAACGAATACGGCAGAACCAAATGTTGTGGATGGAATCAAAACAGATAAAACTGACGACTAAACTCAAAAGTGCAGAACCACTATAGATACAAATACCGAGGCCCTAATAGCGAATAATTGGGGCTTCTAGCAGACCTGCAGGGAAAAACTCATATCCTTCAGTATAATTCGACCCCGTGGTTCGAAAACTCACGGGCGCAGTAATAATACTCTCTTTGGGCACACGGTGAAATGGTCCAAATAAGTTTTGGCGAGTCAGTGTCAGTTCGATGCGCAGTAAAGGACGATCCGTAGTTGCTTTCGATTGTGTTTGATAAGGCGGAAACGCGAGCATCTCCTCGAATTCGCCATGCCTCACTGACGCGCATGCTCCAGCAAACTTAGGTAATTCGCACATAAAACTGGCCCCTTCATCGATCTCCTGAAGCTGCTTTAAATAGCAGACGCGACCTGAATAAAATGGTAAACCTTGATCGACAAGGTCGCCGACATAAATATATTCTGGAAGCTCATCCAAGGTAAAGCGTCCCGCTTTTTTGGTAACTCCGAAAGCGCCAAATAAATAGATCGCTTCGATATCCGAATCAGAACGAATTCGCGACTTAATGTTTAAAACATTTTTGCCATGACGCAAAGCGTCGATAGGCAGTGGTAGACACTTCAGTGCCACATCAATCCTCCACTTCGGGTCGCAAGGAATCACCACCGATTGCCCATTAAGGGAAATGTCCCAGCGATCAGGTTGCTCCATCACAAGCTCGAGTTCTGGAGGCAAAACGTTTACATCAAATTCAAACTCTAATTCCAAATCTGGCCCTATATCGGGTTTACCTTGATCACACCAAGGCTGCACCATAGTTCCGGTGCGCAGCGGCCAACCAAGCGACTCTCGTATTGCATCGTCAATTCGCAATACATCCTCTTGGTCGTGCCATGGACCACCATCTAACTTATAACGAGCACGATCCATCACGAGCGCATTTGACTCGTCTAGTTCATAATCAAATGGTCCCTGAAGCTCTTGAGACGTATCGAAAGTCCGCTCCTTAGTTCGCTTGCTTGACACAGCAGACAAGGCATTCACGCGAACACGGAAAACATGCTCTTGAAGTGGTTCAAAGTTTAGTGACCATTGTAAGCCTTCACTACTTGAGCGTGCATCTAAAGGATCAACGATACCAACACGGCAATTCAACCGTTCGACAGAACCTGCTGCTGCGAGATTTACATACACGTTCTTGATTTCACTCTCCGTCGTATTGACTAAGGCGACGATCACATCGCCATTTTCTAGACGACGCACATGGCTAAGTATACCTGCGACCCCAACTCCTCGATTCAACTGCAAGAGTTGCTCACTGGAGCTACGAAGGGCAGCAATGATCGATGTTTGATTCCAGCCCGAGCTGCCAATTTCATCCACAAAAGCTCTTGGCTCATTACTGAGTTCAGCATCAAGATATTCTGGACAAGGCCCCGCGAAGACAACAGATCCTCCTGCAGCACTGAAGGCTTTCAAAATCTTCAAAGTCGTGCCGCGCAAAGTGTCCATTCCTCCTAAGACAATTGAACGGTAACGCATATGACCTAGTCGGAAAAAGACTTCATCATCGACTAGCTCAACACTACCAAGACGATCCATTTGCTCTTCATCGCCATAATCAAAATCGATTTGAGCATCGACCAGCCAATGATACATTGATGCAAATTTCTCCTCAATCGAATCGATTTGAGCCGAATCAGAGCCCAACCATTTAGACCAGCCTAAGTAGAACTGCGCCCACAATGATTCGCCTGGATGAACGACTAGAACATCACAGTCAGGCTCCCCTTGTTGGAGCAACAGGTTGATTCTCGAAAAGTAATCTTCAACGTATTTGTATTCAGGATACCAAGCTGACTGATGTGAAATACTCGATGGGTAATCACGCTTGGATTCACCAGCCATCGAATACCAAGATAAATGATGACAGCGAAGATTAATCCCCTGAAACGCCTGCCAATCGCCTATACGTTTATGACCATCGAAGCCCATATCCCAACCGGTGCAGCCATACAGCTCTGAAAGCGCGTAGGCTTTGCCCAGTTGGCGGGTTGATGAAACAACTTGTTTCGCCACCCAAAAAGATTCACAACGCTTAGACAAGACATCAATGCCAGGATAACTCATCGTTTCGTAATAACGAAATAACGAACCAACTGGAACTGCTTGTGCAGCCAAAGAATCTTCGTGCAAGACATGGCCAGTAAGCTGCAAATTATTACTCTCACACCAGTTGGCACATGGCTGTGCCCAATTTGCTATAAACAAGCGTTGTAACAGCTCCGCATACTGCCATTTCAACTTAGAAAGTTTCTGCCCTTTGTATTGAAAAAACAGCTCAGGCAAACGCCCTCGCAAGGACTCACCAAAATGCGATTCGAACGTATCGAATAACTTTTCAGTGTAAGGAATAGAATGTGAAGGTCGACTAGCGCCAGGCTGCTCTACAGCATCGCATAAGATAAAGCCACGGTGCGGTTCGTCTGTAAATATTCCCTTGATGGATTTACCGAAATATTCACCGCAATGCTGGCGATACTTCTCGTGCGTGGATTCGATAAACGCATCAGTCGCGTCGCGGTTCAATGTATCTAAGTAAGAACCACCATTGTAGAAACTATGGGAGGGGTGAATTTCTCGATAGAAAACGAGCAACTGCTTCCCCTTTGGACAGCATTCAAACGAATGACTCTCAACAGATTCATAAGCCGCCAAATGTAGGTCCTCCAAGTCCACTAGATGCGCTTCTATAAAATCATCTCTCGTAGGCCAATCGATAGCTTCTTCCGAAGAATACTGCTGGAGCACAATTGAACGCATTCGATATTCCTGCCCGGTAGTTACCATGCCCCCGGCAGTGCCACTCGGCCAACGGTCTTCATCGTATAACCACCCTTCGAGTCCCTGCTTGGAGCATTCTTCTGCACAAGAATTAATAAGATCAAACCACTCTTCACCCAAATATTCATTCTTTAGGCCCGTGCGCGAATGCATAAATGCACCGCCCATACCCATCGTTTTCATGACGTCTATCTGGCGGAGCAGCTCGTCTTCCTTCAAATCTCCATTCCAAGACCAGAATGGCTTACCACGTAATTCAGCAGGCGGATTCAAAAACGACTCCATAAAGTCCCCCGCAGTGCCTCCTATAGTGCCCACGGCGTCGCTATCTTCGCTAGTATTACTGAATAATTCCATCTAAATGAAGTTTTTTATTGCCCACAATAGAGTCAAGGCAATTGAAAGAAACTATTCTTATAAATTGTATGACAGCATGTAAACCACCCTAGTAGCCAATCTATACGACTCAAATACTAGTTAAATGTATAGCGTATGCGTATGCCAGAATAGATGTTTCGGCCTGGAGCGGGCTCATGATACCGACCTCCAAATGCATTGATCCGCAGATTTGCATAATAGGTCTGATCAAAGACATTATTGATGCCTACAAATGGCTCTACCGTCCAAGCACCGACTTCATGTTGATAACCTAGACGAAGATCACTCACCGTATAGGCATTCGCCCTATCACTATTCGCATCGTTTAAATATACCTTGCCGTTTAAGCGTGTATTCCAACGTATAAAAAAGCCATTTTCATGCCGATAATTTACCTGTATATTTGCATAATGCTGCGGAATGCCAGGAAGGCGGTTATCGCCAAAATCGCCATCTGAACTGCTGAATTCTGTATATCGAAAATCCGACCATGTATAGCTGAAATCGACTAGCAAATTCTCGATTGGTTCAAATTGAATAGCTGCTTCGATGCCCGTGCGATCGCTTTCACCTGCATTCATATAAAAATCACGCCCTGGTGAGTCAGCCAATTCAAAAGGAACCAAGGCATCTTCAATTTGTAGATGGAACGCAGTTAGTTCATAGCGAATACGACGCTCATTAAAGAATTGAGCTCCCTTGATTCCAAGCTCAAAGCCAGTTGACGCTTGCGGCTCTAAGCCACGATTAAAACCACCTCCCGTAGGATTCGCTAGCTCGGTGCTTGTTGGTGTTTCAAAGGAAGTGGTCGCATTGATAAATACAGCCAAGCCGTTCGAAACTTCCCAAGACAAACCAATCATAGGGCTGAGCTCGTCGAAACGTCGGCTCCCAGTATCATCACCATCACTCAAAAAGTAATCATCTACAGTAAACTCAATCCAGTCTTGGCGTAAGGCAGCTGAAGCAACCAGCCAACGGTTTAATGCCCATCGCGCACTCGCATAGACACCAAAACTCTCAACCTGTTCGTTCTGCTGAAGACTCAGTGGGCCACGAATACCGCTCAAATTATCATAGTTTTCCCTAGCATCATCTTGAAAATCATAATCCACCCCCACTACGAACTTTAAACTATCTCCACTGAAGCGATAAAGCCCGCCGCCTCCGAAAAAATCACGTTGAAACACTACTTGCCCACCCCCAATAAAGGGCAATTTATTGCCAAAATCGCGCTGCGTGTAATAAGTCTTCAGTTCAATCGCATGGACATCATTAAAAGCATGACGATAGTTCAAGCCCAACTGCTCCTGTTGAATAGACTCTCCACCATCAAAATCGATATTACGCTGACGGGCCTGTTTTCGATCTGCACGAACCTCAGCTAAGGTCAATCCTCCTGAATCGTTCTGCAGCGGAGAATCAACGACATTGACCACTACGCTCAAGCTTGAATCGGGATTAAAATCATACCCAAACTTTGCATTAACTCGACGGCTCTCCGTTTCACTTCGATCACGGTAACCATCAAACTCTAGATCCGTAGCACTCACAAGATAGTTAAAGTGACCACTTCTCCCACCTGCCTTAAACTGAGACTGACGCAGCCCATCTTCGCCAAAAGTCCAGCGCGTCTCCATAAAAGGCGCCGATGGTCCGACCTCGGTCTCTAAAAGAATCACGCCACCAGAGGCGGCACCGTAAAGTGCCGATGCGGGACCGCGTAAAATTTGCATCGTTTGCGCCGAAGCAAGGTCGATCGCATCAACACTACCCTGACCATCTGGGGTCGTTGCTGGTATGCCATCAACGACTAAACGCACACCTCTAATGCCAAAGTTAGCCCTCGCGCCAAAACCACGAATCGCAATCCTTGAGTCCTGAGCAAAATTGTATGGATTTAAGACATAAACACCTGGCACTGTTTGCAACGACTCGTCGAGCGATAGCTGTGTCGAAGCGGTTTGCAAACGATCCTGATCAATTTGGCTCACCGCATACGGAACTTCCAAGTCAGACTGCTGTATTCGCGCCGTATTCACCGTATACGAAGGCAGCACAACAACCTCCTCTGTCGCTGGAAGTATGCAACAGATCATATAAACGAAAATATATATATAAGCCCGCCAACAATTCATCGGCGCAGCATGCAAACTAATACAAAATAACCAATAATAATTTGAGTCATTGAAGTATAGGAATACAGCATATCCATCGCCCATTCAACCATATCCCTTCAAAGCTGCAAAACGGCTATTAGAGAAAATAAAAAAGCCTCCCGAAAGCACGGAAGGCTTAATTAAAAGGATGGTGCCAAAGGGCAGATTTGAACTGCCGACCAAAGGCTTATGAGTCCTCTGCTCTACCACTGAGCTACTCTGGCATACCGAATGAGCGTAGAAAAGGGCTAGCGATGCGCAAGTCAAGCGAAGACTCACATGACTGATGTTTCCTCAAAAGCTCAAAGAGCTCCTCACCTTGAGCAATCAACACAAACAGCCAAGCAACCATTTCCGGACGATCTGCAGTGATGAACTGCTCACCTCGAATACCCACTACTGACCGGCTCCATTAAACCACGTTTCAGCATGATCATTGCGATATGCATAACAGACATCGTGTAACCTCATGCGACTTGGCCTATCACTCCAGCTACACGTAAGGTGCCGACTCCATTTTGCAGAAAAAGCTTCGTGAGAATAAGCGTTTAACGCATGCATACTTCCAGACCAATTTTTATCAATCAACTGACTGTCGATCTCGGGGTTGGTCTACCACGGTCCCGATACGTATTCAAAAATAATACGTATTGCCAGTCTTGATACATCTGCAGCGCATCACTGCCAAAGTTTCACTCAGCACCCAGTTCAAGGGCATTTCAAGGCACCCCTTTATCATCAACGATTGACACCGTATATTTCATTTCTGACTGGTCATGCCAATACTCCTGCCCACTGCCCACCTGAGCCTTCGCTGGCATCGGAAGCACTGCTAATAAAAAAGACACACTGGCCAACCATGCTACGGACCAGCGACTCAGAATGGAATATCTCGAATCATTAATGCTCGGATGCCATTAGCCATTTATAGACTTCAGAGCCAGCAGCCAGAAAGGCCCCAGTGCCATAAACCTCAGTTCGATCTGACCAAGCAGCACCGGGCTCTGCCCCAATCGGCTGCACGTAGCCAAGCATGCCCTCTTCGTTGATGCAGCTTACCAGTGCATCCCACGCTTTCAGCACTGATGGCTCATAAGTTTCAGCATCCAACAGTTGATTGTTCAATCCCCATGCGAGCCCGAAACAGTAGAAGCCAGTGCCACTGGTTTCTGGCGTCGGATACCTGTCGGCTTCGAGCAAACTCATTGCCCAAAAACCCTCATCCGTCTGTAACTGAATTAAGCGCTCTGCCATTTGCAGATACAAAGCTTTGAAGAAATCGTAATGAGGCGAGGTCTCTGGTAGCTCATTGAGAATCAATGCCAAGCCTCCAAATACCCAACCATTACCGCGAGACCAAAAGATTTTACTACCGTGACTCCTCTGAATAAAAAAACGTGAATCTCGAAAAAACAACTGTTCTTCTTCATCAAACAAAAACTCCGTCGAGGCGCGGTATTCAGCTGCCATCCAATCCAAATACTTAGGATCTTCTGTGAGTGCAGACAATTTCGCCCAGACCGGTGGCGCCATGAAGAGCGCATCACACCAATTCCAACGCTCCTCAGATCCTCTACCACCATATATCAATGGCAAGGAAGATGGCTCCGCCATGATTTGATCAAATTGCGCACGTGTAGGTGCGATCATCTCAACATTTGCGTATTTCTCATATAAACCCAGATACAATTGACCAATACAATGATCATCCGCGTGATAAAAGCGCTCCTCTCGTAACTTCCACCGACGCTCCGCGCCGACCTCCTTGAGCCATTCATAATACGTATCATCGTCGGCAATCGCTGCCCACTTCAACATCCCAACAAAAAGAGCCGCTGTAGGCCATTCATCACTCACGTAGGGACGTTTGCGATGTTTTGTATCAAACACGTCGTCAATATGCGCAATCTGCCAATCCGCGACACGTGCCATCACAGTCGTAACTGAGCCGGCTATCGGTCGATCCAAGCCATATACAGCGATACTTAGAAGTAAACAGACAGTGACCAGTAACGCCTTCTTTATAAAGAATTGGTGAGAAAAAAACATAGCTATAAATGTATTTTGATAAAATGATTTTCTAGGACTTGCCATATACATGAATCGTTACCTATACATAGCATTTCAACTAAATAATTTATAATGATAAGTCTTACTTTTACACAGATCGTCTCACATGCCCTAGCAAGGCCGCCCAGTGATTAAATGCATGCAGAAAGCAACAAGAACTCCAGCATACTGAACTTTACGAAATCACCAATCCCCTAAGCAATCAATGAAAGACCTCAAAGCAATCCTAGCGTTCAGCGCGTCGCTATTCGTATCAGCCACCACGGCACAAGCAGACGTATTTTCACAAAACGAGATCATCAATCGTATGAAGAAAGCGGCTGATTGGCAAATAGCCAATCCAGCCCCCTATCATCCACTTGAGTGGCATGGTGCACCCTTCTACATGGGGCTTTCTGACTTATCCGAAGTCACAGGAGATCCAAGCTATTTCGATACTGTAAAGGCAATGGGCGATGCACATGATTGGAAAATTCGAGATCGCCCCTATCATGCTGATGACCACGCTGTCGGACTCTCTTACCTCAAACTTTACGAGATCCACAAAGATCCAGAAATGATCGCGTCGGTTAAGAAAGAATTTGATTGGATCTTAGCCAACCCACCTGAAAAAACCATCGTTGGCAAAAATGGAGTCGTCCGCGAACGCTATAATCGAGAACGATGGAATTGGTGCGATGCACTTTACATGGCTCCTCCAGTGTGGGCAGGGCTGTCCGCGATAACTGGCGATGAAAAATACAACGACTACATGGTGCAAGAGTGGAAAAAAGCCCACGAATGGTATTTCGATGAAGAAGAAGATCTCTATTTCCACGACAAGCGTGACATCGTCAAAGTCTCTCCAGGCGGCAAAAAAGTCTTCTGGGCGCGTGGCGATGGCTGGGTCATCGCTGGTCTTGTTGAAGTGCTACAATACCTACCACAAGATCATCCCGATCGCCCCTATTTTGAGTCGATCTTCAAGCGTATGTCCGCGAAGCTACTCACGATTCAAAAAGAAAACGGCACCTGGGCACCCAGTCTACTTGATCCACTACACCCACCGCAGGACGACACCAGCGGCACCGCATTTTACGTCTATGGCTTCGCGTGGGGCATCAATAACGGCCTACTAGATGCAGCCACTTATGAAACAGCGACCCGTAAGGGATGGCAAGCGCTCTGCGAACGACAAAAACCAAGCGGTCGCCTGATCAACACACAACCTGTAGGCGGCTACCCTGTAGCTTTTGATCCAGATACAACAGCTATATTTGGCATGGGTGGTTTCATCAGCGCAGGCAGCGAAATGTATAAATTGGTGCAGTTAAAAAGGTAACAGAGTATTGAACTAAATGAAGCTAATTTAAGGCTGTATTCGGTAAAAAGCTGGAGGGTTGCGCTCCGTCACAACCACCGATAGTTTGTAGCATTTAGTTGTTTCGTGGCAATGCTCCATCATCGCCGTGCCGATATGGAAACCCAAAGCTTTTAAACAATCTAACCCCGCAACTAATTAAAACTTAGACTGTGATGGATCATTGAACTTTTTCGGACGCTGATCTTCTGGATAGTCATCCAGATACTTTGCTAAGCGCTTTTTCATCTGAGATAATAGAGATGCATATTCTGGATTTTTAGCGAGATTGGTCAACTCATCGGGGTCCTTTTGGAGGTCATACAAACAATAGTAAGGTGCATCTTCTACCGTGTAATAACTCGCAAGTTTATAGCGCTCACTGCGCACACCATACCAATTGTCGTAGGCGTAGAACGCATGCTCAGTGAAGATACTGTCGCGCCAATTCGTCACCGCTTGCCCATTGAACCATGGTAAGAGCGACTGCCCTTGATAGGATCTTGGGATTCTCGCACCAGCTAACTCTAAAAAGGTGGGTGCAATATCGAGATTCGTCACTAAGCCATCGACTTTAGTGCCACGCACTGACTCTGGAAGACGCGGATCATAAATAACCAGAGGCACACGCAATGATTGCTCATAATGATTCCACTTTCCAGCCGTGCCTCGATCTCCTAGTAACAGTCCATTGTCGGCTGTGTAAACAATGATCGTATTGTCGGTCAATCCTTCAGCTTCAAGAGCTTCGACAATACGGGCGATCGCAAAATCAATGCCGGTAATCATACGATAATACGCACGCATATTGGTCTGATACTTTTCAGGTGTGTCCCAACGCCAAAAATAACGAGTTCGACTCAACCCAACTTCCTCTTGGAGAAATTCTGGCATCGCTTTGAAATGCTTCCTATCACCGAGGCGCGGACCGGACGTCAGGTCGAGGTCTTCATACATGCCATCTGTAGACTCTGGCCACTGAAAGTGAAAGCCTGGACGATGATCTTTATCTTCAGCGTGCGATGCGTTAAAACTAACCGACATGCAGAATGGTTGCCCCGCCTTGTTACTTTTAATGAACTCAATCGCAGCATCAGCGCACAAGTCCGTCTCATGACGTAAGCTCCCGTCTGGCATTTTCTTCAAATACGGATCACGACCGATCGTCTTAAAGAAATCGAATAGCTTCTGCGGTTTCGGCCCAGCGTGCTTGAAGCCATACTTACCCGCAAATCCAACACGATAGCCGGCCTGTTTCAGCAAAGCAGGATAACTATTAGACATCTGTTGCTCAACCACAGGTTTCTCGCCAAAATTATAACCATGTGTGCGCTGCGAGAGCCCCGTCACTAAGCTCGCGCGCGTCGCAGCACAGATCGGCACTTCGCAAAATGAATTGTTAAAGAGTAACCCTTTTTCGGCCAATCGATCAATTGTCGGCGTTTGAATGTCCTCGTTTCCATAGCATCCGAGGACGTCGCTCCGCTGGTCGTCGGCAAGTAGGAAAACGATATTGGGCTGCTTCGCAGCTTGCACGTTGAGCTGCAAAAGAAGTAGCAACCCGAGCACAAGACCGCGGCGTAAAGGGGTAAAGACTTGTATCATAATTATAACTATTCTTTCCAGTGAGACTTAAAGTTGTAATGGCCAGACTGTAATTTGTAAATAGCTCGATCCTTTTCACAATCAAGAAACTCAACACCTTGCGCTGTCTCGGCCATTTCACCTCCCTCAAGCACTGGTTGACCTTGTGCCGTCGGCACATGCACAGTCGCAGTGGTATTAGGCGGTATCGATAGCTCCCAATAGAATACTCCAGATTCACTGCGCCAGTGACTTTTAATCAAACCATAAGGTGAAGTGTGGTCGACCTTCGCCCACGCTAATTCGGCATACCCATGGGGTTTCAAATGCATCATCTTAAAGGCCGGTGAGGACGGCGTCATACCCCCGATCGATTCATGGAACCACGCAGCAAAGCCACTTTGCATCGGGTGATTGAGTGATCGACCAGAGAGTGTCTCTACGTGCAATGTATCGCGAAACAGTTCTGGCCATGTCGTGAGACCTAAATCCAAAGCATGCGAATAACTCGGAAACTCCGATCGTGTCATTGCCGAAATCGCGACATCCGTGTAGCCATATTGGCTCAACTTCGTGTAAAGCGGACGCGCACCATGAATGCCGACTCTGGCATGCCCATCGTGACGCTCCACAACTTGACTGCGTAAGGCATCGCCAACACGCTCGGCGGCCCCTTTCGGTGCCAAGCCGAAACGAAGTGCCACAGCATTTGCTGTTTGCGAACCGTAACAACCTTCATCCGCATCATAAAATTTACGATTGAAGGCGGCTTTCGTTTGATCCGCCAGTTGACGATATTGCGCGGCGTCTTCTGGCAATTCCAACTCATCAGCAAAAGTCGCCATAATCTCCAAAGTGGCAAAGTAGAAGGCTGTCGATGTCAGAGGAACTGGGCTTTCCATATACTTATTTCCATTGGGTGGACACCAGTCGCCGTAGCCTTGATGAACGATCCCATCCTCACTTAAATCAGCCACATACGCCATCCAATCTTTCAAATGATCGTAGTGACGCGTAAACAAATCCGTATCACCGTAGTATTGATACAAATACCAAGGTAGCAAAACATAGGCGGAACCCCAGTCTGGTCGTGCTTCTTGGCATAGCCGCTTACCCACAGCAATGTTACAGGGTATCCCGGGCGTGGCTGGACGTTTCCAATAGGTAATGCCTCCCCGCCCAAGTGTCGTTTCAATATCGTCGACAAATTTCGTCCAAAATTGAGCCGTTCCATAATTTAAAATCACTGTTTCGCCAACAGCATGCGCATCCCCCAGCCAAGCACATTTCTCGCGATGCGGGCAATCCTCTAAGATGCTGTGCATGTTATCCTCAATCGTCCAAATAGAGGTTCGGTAAATCTGATTTAATAATTCATTCGAACACTCAAAATTGCCACGCGATGGGACATCAGTGCGCACAAAAACCGCCTGGATAAAATCTTTCGAGGGCGGTTCGAGTAAGCCTGTTACCTCGATGTATCGAAAACCGTGATACGTAAAGCGAGGCTCCCACACTTCAACCCCCTCTCCCTTACAAATGTAAATATTTGTTTGCTTTAAACCAGTTGCATGAGTCCCAGTCGTCGACATATCGATACCTGTTCCATCTTTATTCAAAATTTCAGAACTGTTCATCGACAATTGTGTGCCGCGTGGTGCTTTGATTTTAATACGTGGCCAGCCTGAAATATTTTGCCCGAAATCAAAGATCCATTGACCGTCTGCCCCCTGAATGATTTCCGCTACGGGCAATGTCTTTACAGCTCGGATCGGTGGTATTTGCTGCGCTTCGATCCGAACTGTCGGTCCCTGCACCTGCTTGGCGACTTGCCAGCCGCTATCGTCATACCCGACACGATTCCAACCTATACGCTCTAAACGAGCATCATAGGTTTCGCCCGCATACACATTGTCATACACGATTGGCCCCGTATTCGCTTTCCATAAATCATCAGTCACCAGCGTCTCAGTGCTACCATCGACGTAATCGATAACCAACATGGCCATGACTAGCGGTTCACCATAGCCCAGCCCTGGTGCATTGAACGCCTGATTTTGCCCATAAAAGCCATTACCTAGCGTGACTCCTGCGGCATTTGCTCCTGTTTCAAGTTTCTGTGTAATGTCATGCACCACGTAGAAAGCACGTACATCGTAGGAAGTTTGGCCGGGCTCCAGCACAGCATCACCGCATTTTTCCCCATTAATATACAACTCATTATAGCCTAGCCCGCATACGTATGCGCGGGCACGTAAAACATCAGGACCTACGGTAAATTCGCGACGCAAGAGCGGCGACGGATGCGCGAGTGCCATTCTCGGCTTGTCCATTTGGAATGTGTGCACCGAGCGTGCCTTGAGAACTGACTCGCGTGTATCTTTAGCCAGTTGAATCCAGTTCGCACCGCCCCAATCGTCACTCGAAAGAAGTCCCATTTCCCAACTTGCGGGTTCGCTAATTGATCGTCTGCCTTGCGGTCCCCATACCTCAACTATCCAGAAGCAAATCTGACGTGACTGCAGCACTGCCCCCGCATACGGCACATGTAAACTTTGGGATGATTGAATTTTACCAGAATCCCACAAATCAGCCTTCCCCTCCATCAAGAGAGTCTCTGAACTGGCCACACGTATGCGGTAAGCTGCTTGTTGATAGCCGCGCTCGTCGCTAACACTTTGCCAACTTAAGCGCGGTGCCTCAGCTTCGATACCTATCGGATCGGTGCGGTATTCGCAAAGCAGATTTGTCACTGCAGCATTAGCCGAAACGAGACACGTGCAGACGATTAAAAAGAGGCGAATAATTAGCATGAGTCGGACTCCTTACTGCCGAAGCTTGGTCGGTTTAAGTTTCGCCTTGCCGATCAATTCTGCCTTATACTTTGCAGGATCAAAATTTGGATTTGGTAACGGCACAACAGTCTTCGCATCTTGAAGGTGCGCCTCGATCATACGATCCATATCTTGCACGCGCTCAGGATACATACTAGCGAGATTGGTCGTCTCCCCGACATCGTCCTTGAGATTGTATAGGAGGTAGTCATGCGCGTCGTTTTCACCACCGTAAAACAAGCGAATCAGTTTCCAGTCGCCACTATGCACCGCGATCGACTCTGGCAACCAATCTGGAATGGGTGGTGAGTGCGGAAAATACGTGATGATTGATTGACGATCCAGATCGCCCCCTTTTAGAGCGGGAGCGATATCAACGCCATCGACGTGATGATCGGCAGGAATTTCAATCCCCATTCCATTGAGTAAAGTCGTATAAAAGTCCGAAGTTTGAATCATGGCATCGCTGCGAGTGTTGGCTTCAGCAACACCTGGCCAAACAACGACACATGGCACGCGAATACCACCTTCATAGATATTGGCTTTACCGCCACGCAAAGGCGCATTGCTCGTCGCAGTAGTTCCTTCGACTTGATTATACATATTACCACCATTGTCGGAGACAAAAACGATAACTGTATTATCCGCTCGACCAGTCGCATCTAAGGCATCCAACAAGGTGCCAACCGCGTCATCCAACGAATGCACCATCGCCGCATAAATCGCGCAGCGTTGTGGGCTATCTGGGTCGACCTTGCCACGGTAGTATTCTACCAACTCCTCTTTCGCATCGAATGGAGCATGCACTGAGAACTGCCAAAAGTTTAAGAAAAATGGCTGATCACTCGGTAATGCTTTAAGCCATGTGACCGCCTCTTGGGCCATACGGTCTTCGATATGCTCTTTGGGGTAGTTTTCCTTGAAGTTTTTATATCTCCATGGCGCAACGAAATACCCAGCAGGTGCAGGGCCCGGATGATGTGGGATATCTATATCAAAGCCGTGTTCAAGCGGACTGTAAGGCTCTGGGCCGAGGTGCCACTTGCCAAAGTGAGCGGTCGCATAGCCAGCGCCTTTAAACAATTTACCCAAAGTCGGCAGTGCAGTATCCAAACGTGTAGCCGTCTTGACCCCCGTGGCTTTTTTATTCGCCGCGGCCTTTGGCATCGTAGATGCCGTCAAGCGCACCGGCTTGAGGTGATGCTGAGGGGCGGTTGAGCCATGTCTCGCCACTGTTTGCCCCGTCAGAATACTGGCGCGCGTGGGCGAGCATAACGGACTGTTCGAATATGCTCGACTAAACAGCATACCGCGCTGACTCAAGCGTTCGAGATTTGGTGTTTCATACAGTTCTGTATGCCCATAAAGTGTCGTATCAGCCCAGCCAAGATCGTCCGCTAGAATAAAGACGACATTCATCTTCTTGGCGTCTTCGGCATTTGAAAGCGAAGGAACTCCTAAAGCGACCGCTACGCATACTAATTGAATAAAGGCAGACCGTAATGATCTGATCGATTTTGAAAAATTTAAGCTCATCGTCATATACATTTGTGCGCTTGATCCTGATAGGGTTCCCAAATGTAACAACCGTATTATCAAGCAAAGATACCCCTATGGATTAATGAGGTCGTATGAATCGTCTGCATATAGCTGGATCAGGCGATCCAAGCCCTGCACGATTTCAGATTGATTACCAACGAGTAGCCAATAGCGGTATCGAAAAGTCGACTTAGGGCGCAGATCAATTCGCACAACGGGTGCGACATGCATGCAAGGGCCACCATATGGGTCATCGCTCGTCGCATCCACATGCGGGCCAAAATTCCACAGCTCCGAAGACGATGGACTATATACGGCAACGCCCTGTCCAGACTTCTCAAAAAAGGCCATGGCTCGATACGGCGTTTTCGCTCGCCCCCATGGAGGACCAGGAGGCTGGTCCTCTACACGCCATTGCCCCTGACCCAAGTAAGTTTTTACAGATTCGAAATTACGGGTAAAATAACACGCTGGCACCTCTTGGGGGCTGAGTCCTGTCACACCCCAAGCATCATGGTCCTCACGCTGGCAAACCAACTCACATGTCACTCTGATCGCATCGGGCATGCCTGCTTCGAAGTCAGTCCATTGACGCATTACGGCATTGGCCTCTTCGTTGGGCATATCCCATAATTTCGGCACCGTTTCCGCATGCAAAGTGCCATCTTCAAGTCGTTCAAACACAGTGACTCGCGACCAAGTAGTCAGCCCACCTCCTTGTATTGGATTCCACGACCATGGAGACCAGTGCTCACCCTGCCCTTCAGCTAAACGATCCCGGCGATTGCCTGCGTAGTAAGACTGCTGTATCAGACGCCCAGGATCATAAAGGTTGACCATATTCCGCGGATATTCGGTCCACGACAACCATGTGATCGCCCCACCCTTGGACCGATCAATTCCGAGCGTCACACGCTCGTTCCGCATCAAAAGTAAATCCGCATTTTCCGCTTGAATCGCTGCTGTCGCTAACAGGCAAACAGCTGCCGCCACTCGAGCAAGGTGCTTTAGCACTAATCTATTTCGAGTAATCAAGGCCACACGATGGATCAATAAACAAAGCTAGCTGACGAGGCATCACCAAAGTTCGGATTGTGCAGTGGGCTAACTTTGCCAGTCTCCGAATCAAGTAACATAAGACGAGTCTTCCCGCTGGTGCGTTGGGTGAAGACCAAATGGCGACCATCATTCGTCCATGAAGGTTCAACCGCAGAGTTAGTTACAGATGTCAAAATCTTGCTACTGCGCTTATTCGAATCATACAAAGCGATTTGAAAGCCGCCACTGACTGCCGCAGTAAACGCAATCAGGTTTTCATGCACAGGATTCCACACAGGCTCTGAACAGTAACTGCTCACATTAGTCGGTATACGACGCATCGGCCCACCATTTGCAGAAATCTCATACAATTGAGGTTTACCAGGAGCATCCGAGCTAAACACCAACCGACGACCGTCCGGCGACCAACTAGGACTCGTATCTAAATTCTTATTATTCGTTAAGCGCTTAGGTCTCTTGCCTTGCGAGTTTGCAACGTAGATCTCGGAATTACCAGTGCCGGAAAGAGCCATCGCGATGCGACTACCGTCTGGACTAAAGGTGCCGCCCGTGTTCGCTCCTTTAAAGGTCGCAATGGGCTGCTTACTGCCCGTCGCAAGGTTGACCATATAAATGTCCGGAAAGCCTGTTTTGTGATATGTGGTATACAGAATACGTCGACCGTCCTTTGACCATTTGGGTCCAGTCAATAGAGAGCGATCACGTGTGAGCGGACGCACCTGATTGAACAACAGGTCGCTAATATACAATTCGGACACGCCACGCTGTTTACCGACAAATGCGAGTTTACCCGCAAAGAACCCCTTGGTGCGTAAGGTCGCCTCAACTGCAAGATCACAGGCACGCAGCACTGCATTTTGCTGGTCACGACCACGAACCGTGCGCCTGAGTTGCTCTTGCAATGGCTTTCCTGAACTAATCACGATCTCAGCAGAATCACTGCCAGCAGGCTCTACCTTGAAAACAAAGCCTGCGTTCGCCGGTGTTGTTACAGAATAACCTCCATGTATACTAAACGCACGACTCACCAATTTTGCGACTGCGGGATCCGAACTTTCTACTGCGATGGCAAGTTGCCCCTCACCTATTGTTCCATACACAGGACCTCCATCAATTATCTGTGCTAGCACAGCGCTGGAGAACATCGAAAGTGAGGCTACAGCTATAAATAGAAATGTAAACAATCGCATGGCTATCAAGTAGTCCGATGCAATCAACAATCGCAAACGAAAATCGCTATTGTGAATAAATTGATTCGCGCGATTAGCGCCCCTTCAAGTCACGAAAACGAATCAGCTTCTTATTCTCTTCATCCCAAAGTCGCAAATGGAGCGATTTCAAACTCTCACGCAGAGTGAGTTCTGGCACTTGTTGAAAATAGCTTTCGGCCTCGTGACAGGCCTTCAAATTATAGTTGGCGATTCGCGAACTCAGATGGTGAATATGGTGGTAACCGATATTTCCAGAAAACCAATTCAGCGCCGCAGGCAATTTATAAAAGGAGCTCCCCTGCATCGCCGATAAGGTATAATCCCAAGTGCCACCTTCACTCCAGTAGGTGTCTTCAAATTGATGCTGCACATAGAAAAGCCATACGCCAAGACCACCACAAGTCGCACTCACCGCGAGTTGTATCCAAAAGAAATTCCAAAAGCCAAAAATCAAGCTCATCACCACCACATAGATCGCGATAGCTAAGTTCATCTGATATACTGAACGTTTATCAGCCTTACTTGCTTTTTTATACGTAAAGCGCTGATACACCCAAAAAAGCCCAAGAGGAATCAAACCAAACAGCACAAGCGGATTTCGCATAAAACGATATTGCAATCGGATATACCACGGAGCGGCGAGATACTCAGCAACGGTCATCGTCCACACATCGCCAATTCCGCGTTCATCGAGATTCCCCGAACAACCATGATGCACCGCATGCTGCCAGCGCCAGTGACGATACGGTGTAAGTGTGCACAGCCCTGTGATGAATCCGAGTATGTCATTTGCCTTTTTAGAGGCAAAAAACGACCCATGCCCACAGTCATGAAAGATAATAAAAATACGAACTAAGAACAACGAAGCGAACATCGCCAAAGCAATAGTCAAAGGCCACGAAATCGTCATGGTAAAAAACATCACCACCCAGAGCACCACATAAGGAATAAGTGTGTTACACAGCTGCCCAATCGCTTTCGCGCGATTGGGTTTCGTATATTGTTTCACGATCTTGCGCCAATCCGCAGTTTTGTAGTCCACGCCCGCATCAACAGTCGCTTCGGCGGTCTGTTCGGTTAAATCGGGCGCAATAAAGAGTTGTGGTAAAGGTTGAGGCATAGATATTAAGAGTTTTATACGTAATCTGAGAGCTAGAGCGACCTTTTTTGTAGAAATCTGCCACTGGGTGCATTAAAGCTCGGCTCAGAGTAGTCATCAGTATGCCCCCTCAACAATGCCCACAATTTTAGGGCTCGACCAAATCATTATTTCAAAGTTTTGAGTCCATGCTTGCCAATTACATCAGATCGCACTTTTTTCCTCAACTTTTGGTATGGAGAAGTGGCAGAGTGGCCGAATGTGACTGACTCGAAATCAGTTGTCGTGGAAACGCGACCGGGGGTTCGAATCCCTCCTTCTCCGCCATTGGGCGCAGCCCAACAAACGATCCGGCAAAGCCGGAAAAAGGGATGAGTTCCGAGTCGTAAAACGACGACAAGACCGGGCACACAGTGAACCGGACCACGAAGTTCGACGTAGCGAAGCGGAGATGGGACGCCGTAGGCACTGAGCCTGTTGATTGGAGGTATCGAACTAAAGGATGGCCATAAAAAACCTGGTATGAACGATAAATGCTTGCTTGTTTTCGTATCTGTTTGACGGATACATAGCATCATACTACCCGAACAACTCGCAGCCGAAGTCGACACTGTGCGTCTAAATCTACTTTTGTTACTTTATAAACACTTCTAGTTAGTCGCTTCAATTTGGAACTCCAACTCAGCTGTTGATGGGTTTGAATCTGGCGGACAACCGTATGCAAAATAAACAGTATCCCCCACCTTCAAGCGACCAAGCGGAACATTAAATGCAAAACTTCGTAGCCTTTAACTGCATCCGAGCCAATGAGGCGTTCATTGACATAAATACTGATTGGTGATGGCGGCCTTTCGACTCCTCGCAATACACGCTTGATCTGGCTATTAACAATTCGAGCTTCACCTGATTCACCTTGTTGAACTGTATAAGCAATGATGACATAATGAGAAATCTGATCTGTAGATTTTTCCGCTGGCCTTCCTGGAAGGATTGATTTTTTGGACAACTTGATCCATTCTTCATTCCAATCAACAGGAGCATCACCTTTAGGCTCCACTGAGTAGTAATATACATCTTGAGCACTAAAGAGATCCTCATAGGCTGCCGAATTTCCCAAAGACACACCTGTGGGATTCCACTGATAGGACCAACCTGACTTCGCAATTGGGGAATAGTCTGCCACAAAGTCGGCGATGACTTTCGCTTGCATATTAACTGTTAACAAAAAAGTAGCGATTACCACTGTCGCTTTAAGTAGTCGAGTCGTCTTCATTTTGATTTGGGGCTAAGGTTACTTAAGTGTAGTGATTGCGCATCTCATTTTTAGTAGAATACGCAACCTGTAACAATGATTAAGTCTAAAACTCTAATTCATAGCGAAAGTTACCAGCTGCGACGGTTTCGCTTTCGCGACCATTGGGAAATATAATCGTCGCCGTCGTGTTAGGCGGCACAACACCTTCCAAGATTACAGTCCTATCAGCCGACTTCTTCCACCCACATGAAATGACTCCATAGGCACTATCCAATTCTGCGCGAACCCATTGCAACTCTCTGATGACAAGAGGACGAACGTAATAGTGCTTGTAGCCAGGTTGCTCAGGGTCCGGTGTCAATCCCGCAAGGCGCTCATACATCCATTCACCAATAGCACCATAGGCGTAGTGATTAAATGAATTCATTCCCTGAGGATGGAAAGCATCCTTCTTTGTATAACTGTCCCAACGCTCCCACATGGTCGTCGCACCTTGGTTGATCGAATAGAACCAAGAGGGATAGCTTTCCTTAAACAGGAGTGACGACGCAACATGGGCGCTCCCTGTCTCATCCAGAACTTGCGCAAGGTAGGGTGTGCCTAAAAAGCCCGTGCGTAGGTGCCCATCGGCTTCATCGATCAAACGAAGAAGATGCTTTCCTGCACCCACCTTTTGTTCATCGGAAATCAGATCAAACTCTAGTGCTAAGACATAGGCTGTTTGCGTCTCAGGAGCATTTTTGAGCTTTCCAGCGCGATTGAAATAATGCTTCTGGAAAGCAGCTTTCACTGCATCCGCTTCGGCTTGATAGTTCACCGCAGCCTTCGATTTGCCTAAAATCTGCGCAGAGTCTGCCAATATCTGAGCGCTCTTCGCATAAAAGGCAGTTCCTAAATATTCGAACGGCGTGTCTCCCTTGTTATTTTCAGCATATGGCTGTAGCCAGTCACCGAAAGCACTGATTTTTGGAATAAGGTTTTTCTTAGATTTACTTCGATAAAAGCCAACCAGCCCTTCCATCATTTCAAAGTTATTTGAAAGCACTTCCACATCGCCTGTGCGGAGATAAACTTCCCAAGGCACAATGGTAGCAGCGTCCATCCAACCGGGGCTGTCGGGACCAGTAAAGACATCAGGTATCACACAAGGGATCTTACCGGTGTCTAGTTGGTCGTGGCGCATCGAGCGCAGCCAGCTTTTCCAAAAAGCGAGGGAATCAAGGTTGAACATCGCCGTTGAGCAAAATGCCTGCGCATCACCAGTCCACCCCATGCGTTCATCGCGTTGCGGGCAATCGGTCGGAATATCTAGGAAATTGCCGCGCTGACCCCAAACGATGTTGGACTGCAACTGGTTCAGTTTTTCATGAGAAGATTCGAATGTCCCGATTTGATCTAAATCGCTGTGCAACACCAAGCCAGTGACCCAATGCTTTTCTGGTTTCACGCCCTCTGAAAAGCCGGACAGCTCAACATAGCGGAAGCCATGAAAGGTGAACGTCGGCTTCCAAGTAATCGTGCCAGTTTCAGCCGCTGTGTAGGTATTCGTCGACTTTGCCTTACGATAGTTGTCGGTATACATTGAACCGTCGGTATTGAGCATCTCGGCGAAGCGCATCGTAATGGTCTGCCCTTTCTCTACTGGAATCCTCACTTCAGGATAGCCAACCATATTTTGCCCCATGTCGAAGACATAGCGCCCCGCTTCCGGCTCACTGATTGCCTGAGTTGGCATCTCTTTAATCACTCGAACTGGTGCGAAGGGCTTTGGCGTCAGAGCCGCACTCCCAAGATCTGCTTCTGCGATCACATCAGTCCAAGAACTCTCGTCAAAACCTGGGAGCGTCCAACCTGAAAGCTCTTTGGCAGCATCATACACTTCACCATTATAGATACTGGAAGTGACTATTGGGCCCTTAAAACTCGCCTTCCAATTTTCATCTGAAGTGAGTGTGAATGAGCTGCCATCTGCATATTCTACCTCAAGCTGCAAGAGCAACTCAGGCGTGACACCATAGCGATTATACTCACCTCTAAAACCGATCTTTCCTGCATACCAACCAGTTCCTAGTAGCGCTCCGATAGCATTCTGCCCCTCCTGCAATGAAGCGCCGATATCATAGGTCAACGTATCGATCTGGTTCGCATAGGACGTCCACCCTGGCGCGAAGGCATCGCGCCCGACTTTTTCTCCATTCAGATGAATTTCGAACAATCCGCGAGCCGTTACATATAGCCTTGCATGCTTCACATCGCCCTTCAGCTCAAAATCACGCCGTAGCATCGAAGTGCTTTCGATCTCGGGCAGCTCGGACGCTGGTCGAATCCACTTGGCTTGCCAATCGGCTGCAGACAACAATCCTAATTCAAACTTCGCTGCTGGGCTCCAACCAGAGGCTTGCCCCGCTTCATCCTTGTAATCAACACGCCAGGTCAGCCGTTGACGGGAATTTAGCGGCTCGCCACCGTAAGGCACCATTACGGATTGATCCGATTCGACCCATCCACTGTCCCAAACAACTGCATCGTCACGAACTTCGATCCGATAAGCAGTCTGTTTTTTCACCCTCGGGGGCAACTTCCATGAGAACGTGGGCGTGGCATCGTGAAACCCGATCGGATTCTCAAAGCGCTCCCCGATAGTTAAAATGGGTGATTCCCCGTTTAGAAAACTAGCTGATGCCATCGCGAGTAAGGTTATGAATGTTTTTCTGGACATGTATCTCGTAGCTTACTTCTTTTTAGCATCCACTTTTCTTTGTGACTTAGGGAAGGCAGTTAGATAGGTATCCAATCGCTTCGCCATTTCGGATCGTATTGAAGCATATTCAGGATTATCCGCGAGATTAACGAGTTCAGTCGGGTCATTTTCCAAATCATAAAGGCACTCATAATTATCGTCGTAATAGACCACGTATTTAAAGCGCTCACCCCGCACACCATGCCAATCGTTGTAGCGATTAAACATGTGCTCAACGAAAGTATCTTTACGCCAATCCTTTGCGCACTCCCCATTAATCAAAGGAACTAATGAGCGGCCTTGGTAAATTTCAGGGATCTCCACGCCTGCCAAATCCACAAAGGTTGGTGCCATATCCATATTGTTGACTAACTCTGGCACGACTCTGCCACGTTTTGCTTCAGGCAGGCGAGGATCGTAGATAACTAATGGGACACGAAGTGACTGCTCATAATGATTCCACTTACCAGCTGTTCCACGATCGCCTTTTAAAAACCCATTGTCGGCAGAATAAACAATAATTGTATTGTCCGCGAGTCCTTCAGCTTCGAGAGCTTCTAGCAAACGGGCAATCGCATTATCGATACCTGTCACCATTCGGTAGTAGGCACGCATATTAATTTGATATTTTTCGGGAGTATCCCAACGCCAGAAATAGCGCTTACGACTCAACCCTTCCTCATCTTGTAGAAATGAAGGCATCGCCTTGAAGTAATCCTCATCTGCTAACTTAGGTGCTGGGATCTCGATGTCTTCATACAAGCCGTTAGTCGACTCGGGCCATTGAAAATGATAGCCTGGACGGTGATCGCCGTCTTCTGCGTGCGAAGCATTAAAACTGATCGAAAGACAAAAAGGTGTGCCTTCTGGATTGGTCTGAAGAAATTCAATCCCCGCATCCACGCAGAGGTCTGTTTCATGACGCAAGCTACCATCGGGCATTTCCTTCAGGTAAGGGTTGCGATCGATTGGCTTAAAGAAATCAAATTCGCGTTTCATGCCTGGTGCGACATAAGTCATACCGTATTTACCTGCAAATCCAACACGATAGCCTGCATTCTTCAGCACCAATGGATAGCTGGTCGCCATGTGCTCTGCGGACACTTTGGGCTCGCCAAAATTATACCCGTGTGTGCGTTGCGACAACCCAGTGAATAAGGTGGAACGACTTGCGGCACAAATTGGAACTTCACAGAACACATTGTCAAAACGCACCCCTTCTGCTGCTAATTTATCAATCGTCGGCGTTTGAATTAACGGATTACCGTAGCAACCTAGGACATCTTCCCGCTGATCATCCGCTAGTAGGAAAATTACATTAGGCGCCGTAGAGGCAGCGCAAACAGACTGAACTAGCTGGGCAAGCAGCAAGCTAAACAGGGGAATGGATTTAATCTTCATATCTAATACTTTGCAGACACATTATTTTAAGAGGGGTTCCTAACCAAAAATATAGCTAAAGAAGCTGAACACTATAAATGAAACGATAAGAAACAAGCAAGACAGACCAATAATTAACGTTATCTAATCTAACATTGTTGAAAACCTCCCATATCTCGTCCCGACAATCGATTGAAACGCCTCCTTTGACGCAGATAAGCGCTCATTCATGCCAGTAAAGCTACAATTGACTCTCATCATTGTAGTCCGCACATTTTAATGACTCAAAAATACACGTCATACGATGAAGCTAATACGTCTCATACCCCTTTTTAAAACAACATTTAGCTGCATTTTATTGAGCTCATGCTCTCTGTTGCCTGTAAAAGCGACCAAGCCGATCGAGCTACAGTGCGACTATCGCAACACCCCGATAGGCGTCGACAAGCTGGCACCTAGCCTATCATGGAAATTAGACAAAGCCGCGATTGGTAAGCTCCAGAAAGCCTATCAAATCCAGGTAGCAACCAGCCGTGTAGCCCTCGAAAATGACAGCCCTGACCTCTGGGATAGCCAACGAGTCGAGTCCGCCAATGCCCAGAATGTTTCATACCAGGGCGAACCATTACTTTCTAGGCAAGTTTGCTACTGGAGAGTTCGAGTCAAATGCCAAGGCGATACGGATTTTGGTGCTTGGAGTTCGATCGCCCATTGGGAAATGGCGCTCCTGAAGCCGACTGATTGGACAGCTCATTGGATTCGAGGCAAAGCAGTGCCGCCAGTAAAAGCAAATGACGCACTCAATGCTTGGATGTATGCAGCAGCCCACGTCGATGATGTCACTTTCCAAAATAGACCCAGTGACTGGAAACCGGAAACGATCCTTCCGAAAGAGGCGGAACGCCTTCAAGCAATGGAAACAGCCACTTGGCTACGTAAAGATTTCACTATTCAAAAGAAGGTGGTAAAAGCTCGACTGTATAGCACGGCAGCAGGCTATGGAGATTTCTACTTAAATGGAAATAAACTCGGAAAACGCATTTTTAATCCGGCACAAACCGATTTCGAAAAACGCATCCTCTACGACATCGATGTGCTCGACGATGCACTCCAGCCTGGCGACCACACCCTAGCCGCACACTTAGGCCAAGGCTTTTACGGGCAAAACGCAGGTTTTGTTACGGACCGCTTCTTCTATGGACGCCCTACAATCATCGCTCAACTAGAGCTAACTTACGCCGATGGTTCTTCTGAGACGATCGTTACCGATGCGTCATGGCACACACATCCCAGTGCCGTCATCAAGAATAACATCTACGCGGGTGAAGTCTTCGATGCACGTAAATACCAGAGTGACTGGAATCGCCCTACAGACAACTCAGCAGCCAGAAAAAAAGGAAATGCAGAAATCGTGGATCCAAGTCCGACCAAACTTTTGGTCATGCAAACACAGGCACCAATTCAAATTGATCGACGCATCGACGCCGTCGAGATTCTGAATCCAGCCCCTGGAGTGTGGGTGTTTGATTTTGGACAAAACTTCACTGGTTTCGTTGAGCTCAATACAGATCTGCTAGAGTCCGGTCCAGGTGATGCCGTCTGGTTACGCTATGCTGAATGGGCAAATAGTGATGGACGAATCGGCATGGCTAGCGGCGGCGGTTTCGCAACGAGAGTCAATCAAGTGGATACCTATATACGAGGCGACGGGTTTCAAGGCATCTGGAATCCCGCCTTTAGCTGGCATGGCTTTCGATATGTAGAAGTGACTGGACTCAAGAAAAAGCCAGAACTCGACCTACTTGTGGGTTGCCTCGTGCGCAGTGCAGTTGAGCGCGTGGGCACTTTTAAATCTTCGGACGAGCACTTGAACAGAATACACGAAACCGCGCTTTGGACGTATGAGTCGAATTTGATCGGCATACCATCTGACTGCCCGATCCGTGAACGCTGTGGTTGGACAGGAGACGCACATGCGGCATTGACCCTTTCAAATTATAATTACGACATGGCATTATTTTGGGAGAAATACTTGGGCGACTTCCGCACCAATTCGAGTATCTCACCGAGCATTGTGCCTGGCAAACGAGCTGGAGGGAAAAATCCTGATTGGCCCGTAGCGCAAGTCTTGATCGCCACGGAGCACTACCTCTTTCATAACGACCTATCTATCATCAGGGACTATTATCCACGACTTTGCGAATTCATGGATTACTTCAAAGGGCTGCAGAACAAAAATGGCATTATAGCAAAAGGTTATGGAGATTGGTGCGACCCCGTGCGTAAACCAGGTGATGAGCGTGTGGGCGGCGCAGGCAAACCTCAACAAACCACGCCTGCGATCACTACAAGTGCGCTATTCATCAAAGCTTGTCAGGACATGCAGTTGCTTGCAAATGCACTCGGGGAATCAGACAAAGCCAATCAATACAGCCAATGGGAACATGAGGCGATTAAAGCTTTCAATCAGACATTTTATAAGGACCAGGAAGCTAGCTACGGCAGCCAAACGGCTGATTCTATGGCGCTTTGTTTCGAGATAGTTCCTGGCCCTAAACGCGCTAGCGTCGCTGCCGCACTCAATCGCAATGTGAGAGAAGAATGGAATGGCCATGCATCCGTAGGTGCACTTGGGCATCGCTGGCTCTATCCTGCACTTGCTGATAACGGCTACGTAGATACTGCCTACGAAATTTTCCACGCAAAGGGACATCCAGGCTACCACTATTTGTTCGACGAACTCAACGGAACGTCACTTTGGGAACGAAAAGGTGCCTTTAATCCTAAGGCAATGGAGCAGCCACTACGCTCGCTTAGCCATCCGTTCCAAGGCGGCTATGACGCTTGGTTCTACATGGGACTTGGCGGTATCCGGCCTGACAGTCAACACCCTGGGTTCAAGCGTATCGTGCTGAACCCATCCTTTCCCAAAGGACTCGATTGGGTCGATGTGAGCTATCGCTCAACTTATGGAAACATTCACAGTCGGTGGGAGCGAAAAGCAGACCTTGTGATTTGGGATATCCAATTACCGCCAAACACATCAGGGCGCCTGCAGCTACCAAAAGATCTCGCTACTCGATTAATCAAAACGCCAACAAGTAACGACAACGACAATATACTTCTAAGCGGAAAGCACCGCCTACAATTTAAGCAGTAGATATTCGCTTCGTTTCAAACGCTTGAGCGCGAAAGAAATCCGTTATTTCAAGAGGCTCGGCAAAGTCATACTTAGAGGAGACCAATAAGTAATCAGTAAGAGCGCACCTAGCATAACGATATAAAACGGCAGCATCGCACGCGAGACACGGACGATATCACTACCGCCCACCCCAGCCCCAACAAAGAGACAGGTGCCTACAGGCGGTGTGAGCAGGCCAATACTCAAGTTAGCGATCATAATGATACCAAAGTGAACTGGCTCAATACCTAGCGAAATGGCAATAGGCAAAAAGATCGGGGTGAAGATCAACACCGCAGGCGTCATGTCCATAAACACGCCAACTGCGAGTAAAGTCAGGTTGATGATCAATAATATAACAATCGGATTCTGAGAGAGTTCAAGTAGCCCAGCGCTCACCTGCTGTGGGACTTGCTCCTGAGTCAAAAGACGGCTCATCGCATAACTACTCGCAACAAGAAACAATACAATCGCGGTCGTGCGCGCGGCCCGCAGCGTGATGCCGAGCAATTCAGAAGGCTTAATTTCTCGGTAGAAAACGACGCCAAGGAGAAAGGACCAAAGCACAGCAATCGCGGATGCTTCCGTGGCGGTAAAGATACCCCCTAAAATACCACCGAGAACGATAATGATTAAGAGTAAGCTCGGAAAGGCTCCAAAAACTGCCTTACCGAGATCCACATTCTCCGTAATGCTTGATGTGTCTATCTTTCCATAGCCGCGTGCTTTACAAATAATAAACGCAACAGTCATGATGCCCAGACCAATCACGACCCCAGGCAGAATTCCACCGAGGAAGAGTGCAGCCACTGATACATTTCCCGCCACCAATGCGTAAACAATCATGATATTACTTGGCGGAATGAGTAGCCCAGTCGTCGCCGCCGAGGCGGTCACAGCAATATTGAAATCTCGATCATAGCCTTTGCGGTTCATTTCGGGAATCAACGTCCCACCGACACTTGAAACCGCAGCCACAGCCGAGCCGCTAATTGCGCCAAAGAGCATACAGGTCAATGTGTTCACCAAAGCAAGTCCGCCCGGTAAGCGCCCAACGATCACGGTCGCCATCTCTATCAATCGACGGGCGAGACCTCCGCTGCCCATTAACTCGCCAGCTAGTATAAAAAACGGGATGGCTAGCAGTGCAAAACTGTCGATACCATTCGCCAAATCACTCGCAATGGTCAAAGGAATACTCTCATAATCGAGCGCAAAAGCTGTCACCACCGTGACGAGACCGAGCACAAAAGCGATCGGCACGCGTAAGCATAAAAGCGCGAGAAAACAGACGAGCATAATACATAGTTCCTGGCTCATTGTGCGTCCTCCTCTACTTCTGCGGTGTCTTCAGTCAGAGTCGCCCATAAGGACTCGACCATAAATAAAGTTGTCAGCACACCGCTCACCGGCAATGCGAGATAAAACCAAGCCTTTGCGATGCCAAGTGCAGGGAGCGTTTGGCCTGAAGCAAAACGATCACTCACCAGTTGAAAACCTCCCCATGCCATAATACCAGCAGCGAAGGCCAAAATTCCAAGATTCACAACTAGGCGCCCCAATCGTTGCACATCTGCAGGCCAAGAACGCACAATCACATCCAGACCGAGGTGCTTATCTTCACGGCACACAAGCGCCGCTCCAAGCAAAGCCAACCAAACCATCATCAAACGTGCCAATTCTTCAGACCAAGATGCTTGATTACCTAAAATATAGCGACTTGCGACGCCCCATATGACGTCGACGACTAAGATCGCAAATACCACGACTAGTATAACTTGTAAAAAAGCAACTAGCGCGTTGTTCAGTTTTCGAAATGTATGCAATGCGTTCATTACTTAGATACCGCTTGGATTTGCTCCATGAGCTCCTTAACCGCTCCTTCAGCATACTTCGCTCGAACGGACTCTGTGGCATCCATGAAAGGTTGAGGGTCGACTTCATGCACCGTAACACCTTGAGCTTCCATTTGCTCAAGCGCTTCGGCGACTCCAGCTGCCCACGCATCACGCTGAAAGACCGATGCATCCGCCGCGGCCTGACGCAACCATTCTTGTTCTTCAGCTGATAACGAGGCCCATGTCTTCTCAGAGATGATTAGGACGTCTGGTATACGAGAATGGTGATCAAAACTAAACTCCTTACAGATCTCGAAATGTCGTGATGAAACGTAGCTTGGTGGATTATTTTCCGCACCATCTACCACGCCTTGCTGTAAGGCAGTATAGAGTTCTCCCCAAGAAATCGGTGTCGGTGAAGCGCCCATGGCTTTCATCGTATCGATCGCCACGGGATCATTCATGACGCGGATCTTGAGCCCGACCAAATCACTCGGCTTGGTAATAGGCTTCTTGGCATAGAAATTACGGCTACCCGCATCAAAGTAACTCAAGCCACGAAAGCCACTTGGATTCCCTGCGCCGTTAGTCGCAAGTATGTCTAGCAATTCTTGACCGACCTCGCCATTCAAGACCGACCAATAATGCTCTGTATCGCGAAAAAGATATGGCAGACTGAAAACCTTTGCTACAGGAACGAAACTACCAAGCGTTGCACCACCCACTTTGGCAGCGTCGAGAGTGCCCGATTGCATCTGCTCCAATGTTTGGGTCTCACTGCCCAACTGCCCATTCGGAAAAACATCAAACTTAAGTTGGCCTCCAGAATACACAGACACACGCTCAGCAAAATGCTCAATTCCGGCGTGCACTGGATGATTGGTCGGCAAGCCATGGGCAATCTTCATGCGCTTCACAGCAGCTCCACCGTCAGAGCTACTTGGCTTAAATGCCGCGAATAATATAGATGCGACCACGAGGCCGACAAGGAATCCAAGAGTGAGGTAAGCTTTTTTCATCTAACTGTCATTGTTTGAGTAGAAAGCATATAAAACACAAGCCTATCCTCTACCTGCAACCGAGATTTCAACGACGCTGGCAAGAATCATCTCGTTTCAAGCCTCAGTCTGTCGCAAAAAAACACGACATCACCCCTGTTGAACTAGATCAGCGTCTGCCACAACGAATACCCATTAGTGGCGCTCCTTCATGTCGAAGAGAGCTAATGACGAAGCACCATAAACTACAGAATTTGTATGCATTCTATTTGCCATGCAACCAATCCGAGCAATATTAAGAAACTATTCCTATGATTACAGCTTTTTTCCGATGAAACATTCAAAATATTTAAACATCCCCGCTAGATTAATCGCTTCAGTTCTAGCGCTCTCCACACTATTATGCTCCGCGCAAGAACGCCCAGATATCATCTACATACTAGCCGACGATCTCGGGTATTCTGACCTCGGATGCTACGGTAGTGAAATCAACACACCAAATCTCGACCGCCTTGCCAAGGAAGGCCTTCGCTTTAACCAATTTTACAATGCATCCAAATGTGAGCCCACTCGTGCGAACATCATGTCGGGGCACTACTGGCCCGTCACCGGGCTCGGAATGCAGCGTGGAGCAACCCTTGGCGAAGTCATGCGCGCGGCAGATTATGCGACTTTCGCACTGGGGAAATGGCATTTAAACGGTCACCCTAAAGACAGAGGCTTTGATCGTTTCTTTGGTCACCTTAGCGGCGCCAGCGCCTTCTTCCCACCGTTGGATAAATCAGTCATGCTGGGGCGCCACCCCTATCAGCCAAAAGATCCTAATTTCTATCTCACCGATGCCATCACCAACTACGCGGTCAAGTTCATCAAAGATTCCAAAAAAGCGAAACCTGAAAAGCCCTACTTTATGTATTTGGCCTACAACTCGCCGCACAATCCCTTACAAGCTCCACGCAAAGACATTGAACGCTATCGTGGTAGTTACAAAGTCGGCTGGGAGGCAATTCGCAAGCAACGCCATGCCCGAATGCAAGAACTCGGTATCATCGGCAAAGAAGCAAAGCTCTCTGCCCATCCAAACAATCTGCCCGAATGGTCATCACTCAGCAAACAGCAACAAGACCTTGAAGACCTGCGCATGGCCGTCTATGCAGGCATGGTAGATAACCTCGACCGAAATATTGGCCGGCTTCTACACAAGCTAAACCAAGCGGGGCTCGACAAAAATTTGCTCGTTATTTTCATGAGTGATAACGGAGGCTCTCCATATGCAAGAACTGACGAAACCATGCTTAAGAATGGTAAACTTCCTGGCGACCCTGGCTCCAACTGGGAGATTGGTATGGGTTGGGCCAATGTCAGTAACACACCCTTCCGCCTCTACAAACGCAATCAACACGAAGGCGGTATTAGCACTCCGTTTATCGCATGGTGGCCTAACAAGATTGCTCAGCCGAACAGCATCATCGAGCAACCCGCACACATCATCGACCTCATGCCTACATTCTTGGATCTTGCTGGCAGCACCTATGCTGCAGCAGGCAAAGGCAAGGCACTCCCTCCACTTCCAGGTAAAAGCCTGCTACCCATTTTCGAAGGTAAGCCACGCGAACCACACGCAAACCTCTACTTCCAACTCTTCGACCATCGTGCAATCCGCTCGAACGACTGGAAGCTCACGGCCGTCGACGGCAAAGATTGGGAACTTTACAACCTAGCCAACGATCGCAGCGAAACAACCGACCTCAGCAATTCACACCCCGAGATCGTTCAAAAACTATCAAACAGCTGGGAAAAATGGTGGCTCGAAGCCAAAGGCAGTCCATACGCTGAATTCAAAAACCCGACCCCACCACTACACTTACGTGACGACCGTAGTGGTGGTGCCATGTATGTGCCAACGGCAATGCCAGACAATTTTCAAGCGAGATAATGCAAGCACCTAGATGTGTCAGAAGCGGCTCAAGTCGCTACAGAACTAGTTAATTTTCACTGTCTCGTAGAAACGAATATAATCAATTTCGAACGGCGCTTGACTATTTATGGGGTCCAAACGGAAGTAATTGACTGGACTCACGGTCCAGTCAGAAACGTTACTCATATCTAAAAGATAGGTGTGGAAATAAGAGTCGTCCTTCAAGATGATATCGACTTTATGCGCATCACCGCTTGAGTTAGCTCCTGTCCGATAAAAAACAGACGCCGTTCCGCCCACAGCACTCGGCACTCGCATTCTGATTTCTATATACTTGTAGATGCCGGTATCAATTGACGAGAGTCCAGTATTTTTAGCCAAATATAAAATCATCTTAGGGTCGCTACTAGTTGGATTCCCATAAAAGAGCCCGTCGGAGACACCACTTACGATCTCCTTTCCCTCTTTCACATCTAAATTAGAACCAACGAAGTAATTATTCACACCACCCCGAGTGGAGTTGCTTTGATCAAACTCAAACCCTATTGTGCGCCCACGATCCAACATAATATAATCGACAAAATAATTGCCCTCATCGATCTCTCCATCAACGGGATCGAGGCGTAAGCCTGTCCCAGATTTATGTATACCTGTAAGTGTGACTTGACGCGTCACCATCGAACCATTGATCGCATACTTGAAAGGCCCCACAGTGCTCATCGGCAATGGATAGACACTACCATTTCTCAACTTGCCGGCAAATCTATGGCGAATACGCACATTGGGAAAATCTGCAAAATCGAGCCCACCAGCATATCCATCAAAATACAACTGCGGATCAATAGAATCCGAGATTTCGTAACTACCGACACCTCTCGAACTCGACTTAAACGAAATACCATTCAATGACTGGGAAGACGGATCTCCACTACTGAAATTCTCCAAGAACGATGAATTCCTAGATTCAATATCTACATAGGTAGTCGCACCAGATAGTGTTGCGCCAATCGCACTAGCAATGGCAAAGGTTGTATATAATTGAGTTCGTTTCATTTAGTCTCCGTTCTAAAGCGCCACCAATAGGCACCGTCATTAATTACCCCTACTCGTTTACCGCCGACTTTGAAAGCTCCTGGATCGATCCACACGTAATATTGCGTATCTGGTTCAAGCGGCGGTAAATTCTTAAAAGATAGAGTGCGCTGTCCTTGATTGGGATGCGATTCGTCTGGGTCGATCTCCCATACCGGATTCTCTTCATCGCTAACTTTAAATAAACGAATCCGTCCCCCATCCATATCACTCAAATCCACTGGGGCATCAAAGCGCATTTCTAAGTGGGTAGAACCAGGCGCAGTGAGTTTGGAATTCTCGGGAAATGTAGACAGCAGTTGCGGCGCAAACATTTGCATACGATGCCAGCCCCAGCCGTATTGAGATTCCATTACAGGACGTCGAAGTTCCGCAGGCATTTCAATCGATTCAGCATAGTCATGCCATTTCTTTATCAGCTGTCCTACAAGTTCCTGCTTCGTATGCGCTAGATCTGTTTGCTCAGTGCGATCCTTTTTGAGATCAAACAATTGCCACGGACCACCGTATAAAGAGACCGCTTTCATGTCATCTTCAATCCAAGCACGTGACTGGTTAAACCAAAGAAAACGACTCGGCTCATCAAACACTTCATCGCCCTTGACTGAAGCAAGAAAGGATCGACCTGTCAGTGGCTTTAACTGCTTGCTTTCGAGTGGATAGGAAATACCTGCGAGCTCTAATAATGTGGGATAAATATCTGTAATACTTATCGATGAATGATCAATGGAGCCAGAGCGTGCACTCAACCCTTTCGGCCAATGGACGATGAAAGGAACAGATAGCGCACCTTCATGGCAGGCGTGCTTATAGTAGTTAAAGGGAGTGTTTTTCACCCATGCCCAGCCGTTACTCGACGTTGGGTTGTGACGCGCTTTCCATGGCATTTGATCAGCGTCATATTTAATCGATCCGTTATTATAATCTCCCCCATTGTCGGACATAAACATTATAACGGTATTTTCGAGCTCATCAACTGATTCCAGGAAATCAATCAAGCGGCCGACGCCCTGATCCATCTCATCAACCATCGCGGCATAAGCTGCCATGCGGGCATCTTCAACGACTTTACGATGCTCTGGAAGCTCCTCCCACCGACGCACTTCAACACCATGTTGCGCGGGCAACCAATCCGGATCAAGCAAGCCCAGCTCAAGCTGCCGTGTGTAACGTTTTTCACGAATCGCAGCATAGCCTTCCATATAGCGGCCACGGTATTTATCAACGGTCTCCTTTTGCGCCTGCAATGGGTGGTGTGGTGCATTGTAAGAGACAAACATGAAGAACGGCTCCTCCTCTTCCAGCGCCTCCTTCATATAATCGATGCTTCGATCTGTAAATTCCGTCGTCGCATCAAAACCAGGCGTAAAGGCCTTAAAAGGCGCCTGCCCGTCAAACCAATCTGGACCACCAACAAAGCAATCAGACATCCCACCTAGAAAACCAAAAAACCGATCAAAAACCTTCGAGGATCGTGGGTCCACATCGCCAGCGTGCCACTTACCGGACATCATTGTGCGATAGCCACCAAGTTGCAAAAGGTTGGGTAAAGGGAGTGCCCCCTCATAACTCCCGCTTCCGGCTGCTGGATACGACATGCCTGCAAGCAAAGCAACACGTGTGGTCGAACACATCGGAGTCACACGAAACTGAGAAAAGCGAACGCCTTTAGTCGCTAAACGATCTATGCTTGGGGTCTCGATTTCGCCGCCATAACTACCGACATCCGAATAGCCCAAATCATCCACCATGATTAGAAGCACATTCGGACGCTCTTCTGCAAAGGCAGGCGAGCATAACGATACACATGCCAGAAATGTATAGATTGAGTTACGCACAAAACTCTGCATGCGGCCACTCAAACGCCATGCTAAAAGAATTCTGATCATAGTTAATCGGGTGAGCCAGTTGTCTCTTGATGGTGCGGTATCTCCAATGGGCTTTTCTTAATGTCCTTTGTCACTTCGCGCCAATCTGCCATTTGAGAACGCATATGTTTGAGCATTTCCTGGCGCTCGGGGTGGCCCGCTAAATCATTTAACCCCCACTTATCTTCATCTAGTTTGAAAAGATGCTCAGGCGCTCTCGGCTTATCAAAGAGGGTCAAATAATTATACGCCTCTGGATGGCTATCTTTCGCAGCGATAATCGCATCGTAAGCATAGTTCCCCCAGACTTCGACGCCGCGAAGATCATCTGGCAAGCGCTGCTTCTTCTTTGGGTCTACGTTTAATATATAATACCAGTTTCCATCCGTAATCACACGTTGTGGGTAAAATTCACGCGGATCTGGACCATGCGAATTATGCTCTGCAAATACATACTGGCGTCCCTCAATCGTCTCTTCTCCACTGAGAATCGGGCGTAAAGAATCACCTTGCATGACCTCTGGAATCTCGATCCCACAATAGTCCAAAATTGTCGGTGCATAATCAATTTGCGAAACAGGTGTTCGATTGGTCTGCCCTTTCACCACTCCTGGGCCAACAACAGCAAGTGGTATGCGCATACCAGTCGGGTATGCGGATGCTTTTGCATAGTGAATCGGCATACCTTGGTCTGCGGTAAAGAAAATGAGCGTATCATCGCGTAAGCCAGCTTCCTCTAAAGCTTCAAGAATCGCACCCACACAATCATCCGCAATCTCAACGCAGGCAAAATACTCCTGCATATCACGACGCACGCCAGGTGTGTCTGGCAAAAAACCGGGCACCTCAATACTCTCTGCTGCTGGCAATTTTTGGTCTGGATTGTTTCTCAAATGAGTTCGATACGGACGGTGCGGAGCTGCCACATTGGCATGTATAAAAAAGGGCTTATCACCGGCTTCTTTAATGAAATGGCTGATCGCTTGTTTAAACCGCTTCGGTGTCGATTGCACTGGATTACGCCCATCATACGGATAGCGCCATGCCGGGCTTAAATGTAGCTTCTGAGTAATCGCTGTATAATAACCGTTTGCCTTAAAAAGCTCTGGAAGGGTCGCCACATGTTTACCAATGCCCACTTTATCGACAATGTGCGTCTGACGGGAGAATGCCTTATCTGGTAAATTTAATGGCGGCGTATGCACATTACGCCAGTTGCCATTACTATGTGGCCACATGCCCGTCAAAATTGCCGTTCTCGACGGAGAGCAGGATGCGGATGCCGAAAAAGCATTATGAAAATACACTCCTTCTTTAGCGAGGCCATCAATGTGGGGTGTTTCAATCCCGGGCGTGCCGAGCAATGAGAGATCGGGGCTCATATCATCCGCAAGAATGAAAACGACATTCTGCTTTGCAGATACATTAAACTGTAAAGCCGCTGCAAGTGAGAGAGTAAGGAGTCGGTGATGTAGTCGCATAGAATATATATATTGAATATGAAAAATTAGTTCCAAATGTGTATTGTTTGCCCTGCCGAATTGACTAAGCGTATGTTTTCTAGTTCAACCGCCCCGGGCCCGCGTGAGGGGTCCATACGCACATTCTTTAATAAGCCATTAAACGGTAGCTCTACGCTATACGTATGCCACTGCCCATCATGCTTCACATCAAATTCCGTGGAATGCTCACCCTTGAAGGCCTTCACTTTGTCGGTCGTCCAAAAAACTTGGCCACCGCCAGAGCTATTCGATCGCATAGTAAATTGTAATCTTAATGGCCCCGCGTTTTTACCTTTCGGCTTAGTGACCATCCTGGGATCACTACCTGTTGCGACCACTTTCAATACATCACCCTCACGTGAGAGATCGAGCTCACCCATAGCACTCCAACCCATCACTGGCTTCGATCCAAAACGTGGATTTTTAATGGGGACGAGCACACCAGCCTCTTTTAAATGTGCTTCAATTATCGAGTCTAAGGCTTGAACCTTTTCGGGCATCGAAGCAGCTAGGTTTTTCGATTCGCCAATATCTTCCTTCAAATTATACAACTCATAGCGGTGTGCTTGATTTTCGCCGTCGTAGTAGAAACGATAGAGTTTATAATCCCCCACTCGCACACTCGTATTTGGTAGGTTATCGGTCGCAGGAACATAGTGCGGGAAGTCAGAGATGATCGGTCCGCGATCATGTGCCTCCCCTTTGATTGCTGCGGTGAAATCAACGCCATCAATGTGAAGTTCAGGGCGCTGAGCTAATCCAGCCATCCTTAGAATCGTAGGATACAGATCGACTGAAGAAATGATCGCATCCGAGACACCTCCTGGCTTGGATACTTCTGGCCAAGAAACGATTAACGGCACACGAACCCCACCTTCGTAGTTGTTACCTTTACCACTTCTAAACGGCGCATTGCTAGTCGGTGTTGTGCCATCGACTTGATTATACATATTACCACCATTGTCAGATGTGAATATAATGACGGTATCATCGCGTATACCAAGACGATCAAGGGTATCTAGTAGGCGCTCAATATTGGTGTCCATTGTCTCGATCATAGCCCCCATTGTGGGTGACTTTTGATCATAATTCGGATCAACCAGCTGCTCGTATTTGTCGATAAGTTCAGGCTTTGCTTGAAACGGTGCATGCACGTCGTAAAACCAGAGATTCAGCAGAAAAGGGCCTTCTCGATTCTGATCAATAAACTCTAAAGCTTCGTCCGTTATGGCATCCGAAATATGAGTGCCTGGCTTCACTTTTTTGATAGTATTTATCGGCCATGGTGCGAAAAAACCACCTGGAGGGCCTGGATGATGGCGACCACCTACGACCACATCAAATCCTTGATTCTCTGGAATGTAATCACCACGCCCTAAATGCCACTTGCCTACAAATGCCGTATGATAGCCTACATCCTTTAAAAGCTCTGCATAGGTGACATACTCGTTTGGCAATCGCGACCGAGACTGCGGTATTATCGCGGGCTTATCGGGTGTCGCAGTCGTTCCCTGCTTAGGATTTAAAATTTCCTGAGCAATATGCCCGGATGCAGAAGTAAATTTCAAGCGGCCTGGATACTGCCCAGTCAAAATACTCGCACGTGTCGGACAGCACAGGGGGTTCGCACTATATGCATCCGTAAAACGCACACCCTCGCTCGCCAAACGATCAATACCAGGAGTCTTATAAAATTCACTCCCATAGGCCGCACTATCTTTCCAGCCAAGATCATCAGCGACGATGAGGATAATATTTGGCGGTTTAGCAGATAGTGATCCGACAAACGCGCCGACAAGGGCTAAAAATAATAGGATTAAATAGTTCATTTCTGAGGTATATGCGTTGTTTTACCAGAGCTCATAAGCAATGTTGACCATACAGGAAACCATTCTTGTAAGATGTCAATTAACAATGCAAAACAGTCGCAACATCTTATTAAGCTACTAGCGCGAGACAATGCGCACATCTGACAGATGTGTCCGACCCGGTTGTTCCATATCCAAGTTCAAAGTAATCGCTTCACCAGATACAACTCGACCTAGAGGCACACGAATCGTTCTAGGACTTAGATCTGGCACAACTTTGACTGGGCGACCGTATATCGGTTCTGCGCCCACTCCAGCTGTCGCACCAACTGCACAATTGGACAAAATGCTAAATTCCAAATGCGTCCCAGCACTGTCCTCTTTAGGAGTATATAATAAGGTTACATGCTCCGCATAAGAAGTCATCGCCAAATTATCCTCCGAGCTTCCACCACTTAAGTAGCCACCAGACTTCATCATGAACCCTGCCTGTATCAATTCTGGATCATAATCTGGATTCTTGCGTGGCAACAATGTTTCGGTCTCCTCTAAGTTCTTGGCCAGCCAAGCTTTCAATCGTTCAGCAACTTCTGGATATTTGTTTACTAAGTTGTATGCCTCACCGACATCACTTTCTAGGTCATATAATTCGAAAAGATCTTCTTGATTCGGCCCTCTGTTGAAAAAACGGAACAGCTTCCAACGCCCATCACGAACCCAGACATTCGAAATATTACCGGTCGCGAGAACCGTATGCCCAAACATACTGGTTATTGGGGGACGCTCCATCGTCTCTCCTCCAAACGCAGGAACCAGACTGACTCCGTCGAGCACAGCCTCAGGAGGTGCCTTCAAATCAGCCACTTCGACCAGTGTCGGGAAATAATCATAACTAATCGCTATGGTATCTGTCCATGCACCAGCAGCGACCTTACCAGGCCATTTAACAATTAAAGGCACACGTGAGCCGCCCTCGTAATTATTTCCTTTACCTGCCTTGAGCGGATAGTTGTTCGTCGGGTTCACACCTTCGGGGCGATCATACATATTGCCGCCGTTATCCGAGGAAAAGATCACGATGGTATTATCATCCAATCCAAGTCGTTTGAGCGCTTCATTCACCTTACCAACATTTTGGTCCATCGTTTCAACCATTGCTCCCATGATTGCAGATTTCTGATACTCTGCATCTGCGACAAGCGGTGCGTATTTTTCAACGAGCTCAGGCTTGCCTTGAAATGGTGCGTGCACGTTAAAAAACCACAGAGCCAGAAAAAAAGGCTCATCTTTTTTTGATTCGATAAAGTCAACCGCCGCATCGCCAATCACATCATCAGCATTTGGATTCCCTTCGACAACAGGCATGTTTGTGGTCTCTGGATCCCAAGGACCGAAAAAGCCTGGAGGTGGAGGGCCAGGAAAAGCTCGACCTCCGACGACATGATCAAAGCCATAACTCTCAGGAATATATGGGGCATACCCTAAATGCCATTTTCCCATAAATGCGGTCGCATAGCCACCCTCTTTCAATAGTTTAGAAATTGTGATCGAATCCAAGGGCAAACGATTGCCCGTTTGAGGATTAGTCATCGGATACCCGGGAGCGCCTGTAGCATTTTCCTGAGGGTTCAAGTTCACCTGTTGTAAATGGCCTTCTGGGGTCGTGATACGTAATCGACCGACTGTTTGACCAGTTAAAATACTGGCACGAGTCGGTGTGCATAGCGGACTCGATGCATACGCATTCGAGAAGCTCAAGCCCTCTGCAGCAAGGGCATCTACGTGCGGTGTATCATACAATTCACTGCCATAAGCACCGACATCACGCCAACCTAAGTCATCAACGATGATCATAACGATATTCGGTCGCGATTTCTCAGCCGATAATACAAAGGGTATAATTAAAAAGAGGAATATGAGGTGACGCATTTTTTGATTAGGGTTATAAATAATAATAAAATAATAGTGAGAAAAATCGCATAACTGGCAAATGGTTCCGCGTTCAATTCGTCTATGGTGCTTTGACAGTATCTATGACACCGTGTGCCATCTAAAATGAACCGAGGAAGAATGGGTATTCGATTGAAAGCAAATAGACAGCTTAATTGGCTAAATAGTTTTCAACCTCCAGATTGTATTCCCCCGAAGGAAGCAGTAGTTCACATTTCCCAAAAAGTGACGTCGACTTTTGCTTATATCGTGCTGGAACAGCCTTACCGCCCAATCGCATCTGTGACCATTTAAGTGCGGGTAAACGTATGACTGCATCCGCACCTTCTGGAATAGTGAAGTCGAAGGTGAAGACCTTCCCTTTTTGTCGCCATTTAGAAACATATCGCCCGGCATTGGTTTCAAGTGATCCGCCACCATAGCTCATCCCGCCACCTGGAAGTGGCGCCAAGATAGCTCTTTTATAACCGTTATAGTCCGGATGTGGTGCAATGCCGCAGACACGTTGATACAACCATTCACCAATTGCACCATACGCATAATGGTTAAATGAATTCATCTCAACTGGTCCGAATCCACTCTCCTTTGTCCAACTGTTCCAACGCTCCCACATCGTCGAAGCTCCGTTCTTTATCGGATACAGCCAACTAGGATATGTCTCTTGTTTCAACAATCGATAGGCCACATCACAACGACCAATCTTTGTCAGCACTGGGTTCAACAGCGGAGTGCCTAAAAAACCTGTAGAAAGATGCCAATTTCGCGATTCAATACAGTGGACTAAATTCCCCGCTGCCGCTTTAAACAGTTCTTCAGGAACCAAATCAAAACCTAGGGCTAATAAATAGCTCGTCTGCGTGTTTCCCAAAACATGGCCTGTCTTGGTAATAAAACGCTCTTGGAAAGCCTGCTTGATCGTTTCTGCAAGCTTGGTATAATTCTCCGCCAGCTTCGCCTTCCCCAATGCCGCTGCCATGCTCGCCATTAGCTGAGCATCGCGCGCAAAATAAGCCGTGCCAATCAAATCCTTAGGAGTCGGCGACCACTCTGGCCGTGTGGCATCCACAGCCAACCAGTCTCCGTAGCGCGTATCAGGCTGAATGAGGCCCATCGACTGGTTCTTTAAAAATGCGATATACGCTTCCATCGCTTTCCAATTCTCACGCACAATACGCAGGCGTCCAGTGTGCTGCCAAACGGCATGCGGAACAATAATTCCCGCATCCCCCCAACCTGCGTTACCATGCCAGCCTAAAATATCAGGTGCCGTGTCTGGGAAGGCACCATCTAAGCGCTGCCCATCACGCATGGCATCCATCCACTGTCGGTAAAAGCCTTCACATTTATAATTAAAACAAGCGGTATTCACAAATACCTGCACATCCCCCGACCACCCGAGACGCTCATCACGCTGTGGGCAATCAGTTGGTGCTTCGAAGAAATTACCGCGTTGCCCCCATGTTATCGAACGATGTAATTGATTGATCAATGGGTCTGAGCAGCTGAACTCACCTCGTTTCTTCAAATCGTTATGCATCACGCAAGCAGTCAAATCTTCCGCAGTGAGTTCATCGCCCGCCCCTGCGATCTCTGCAAAACGAAAGCCATGAAAGGTAAAACGAGGCATATAGACCTCTTCGCCAGCTCCTTTGCAGACGTAAACATCCGTCGCCTTCGCATCGCGCAAGTTCTCGACATACAGCGCGCCGTCCGCTTTCAGCATCTCCGCAAAACGCATAACGATTTTTTGACCACGAGTCGTATTGCGCAACCGGATACGCAAGTTGCCGACTAGATTCTGACCGAAATCTACAATTACTTTTGATTTACGTAAGGTCAGCGACTCAGGTGTTCGCTCTTCTGTGATACGCACAGGTGCACATTTTTTAAGCCGAAGTTTTATATCTGGAGCCTCTACTGTTTGAGCAGTGCGCCAGCCAGCCCTACTAGAATTCACGGTAGACCAAGCATCCAACTCCTTACGAGCATCATAGGTTTCACCGTTATAAATTGATTGCTTACGCACGGCACCCATACGACAGGACCAATCGTCATCTGAGACGATATATTCAACCCGACCATCTTCATAAGTCAGCACAAGTTCCGCAATGAACATTGTCCTCGGAGCAAACGTGACAGCGTGCCCCTTAGGCCCAAATGGAGCCCCTGCCCAGCCATCTGCTAAAATAAGCCCTAAGCAGTTTTTTCCTGCCTTTAGATGTTTCTGCACATCATAATGACATACATACGCACGTTTACGATAGTCACTCCACCCCGGTGTAAAATAATCAGCGCTGACACGCTCGCCATTTAACCAAGGTTCCACAACACCTAGCCCAGAGAACCGGAGCCGAGCCGAGACTACAGTCGACTTCACCTCAAACTGAGTTCGGAAATAATAGGCGGCCTGCAAAGCAGTGACCGTAGAAGCAGTAGATGAGAGCCAAACAGCTCCGTCAGAAAACTGAGTCATATAAGGACTGTATAGATACTAAATTCAAAAAATACACTACTCATTATTCAACGAAGGCCTAGAACTTGGTCCCGCATCGAGATGTGAGCAGACACGAAATGGGCCTTCATCTCCCTCCTGAGAATTGGTAAGATAGCCGATAAACAATCGCCGAGTTTTCCCGCGAAAAGGATAACGCTTAGTAAAGATCATTTTGGCTTCTTCCTTATATTTAACAGCGATTTTAAAGTTAAAGAACTTAGTTTTATTGGTATCGAAAGAAGCTTCTATACTTTCACCTGGTGCGATACCTGCTCGTTTTTTGTCCAATAAAACGAATAAGTTACCAGTAGATAAATTAACAAATCGGGCCGTGCCAATTTCATGCGCACGCAGGCTCATATCAATACAAAAAAGGCGATACTCTTTACCCTTTTTGTTGATCGCAATGATGATATCCTTAGTCCCGGACGGAATGTCGCATCTACCTGCCGGCAAATAGATCATTTCTCCTTCTTCATTCACAGTTTCACGATAAAACACAAATTGATTACTATTATCATAATAGTGAGATTGTCCCACAGACTGAAAAGACGGCTCTATGCGTTTAAACTCTTTCCCTCTTCGTATGAAGAGCTTTTCACTGATTCCGGAGGTAGTAAAGAATTTGACCGCAATATCATCTGGCGATTCGTAATTTGGGAAATCACTATAATCGATTCCTTCGTCGTCATCCCCGAAATCAATTTCTTCTTGGCCATCGACGTAATCATCCACTTGGTTTCCATCGTCACCTTGCGCTCCAAGTGACAATGCTCCAAGTGAGAATGAAAAAAGTAATAGGGCTATCAGCTGATAGATTTTTTTTTGATTAGTATACATCTTAAAGAACTGATGGATCCTCAATCCATCGTATTGCTACGATTTTGAACATACGCCCGAAAGAACCTACTGGCTCCACAACGCCTCCTGAATCTCCAGCGTCGACTGGATCTGCGATTCTCTGAACAACCGCCTCGCACCATGCCTCTGAGGTATCGTTACCGATCAAACCAGACTGAGATTGCCCGTAAGTTCTAATCGTAAAAGTGTCCCCTCGAACGGTCAACAGAGGCGCTAATGATGACAGGACATCCGCCTGAGTCAAAAATGCAGGAGCGCCAAACATTCTAGAGCCAGTCTCAGTCCCTGGCATTCCACGCACATGCTCCTTGTCGAGCGAAGTATTTAACGTAGCAGAATTGATGATATTCCTACCTGCTTGATAAAACTCATTGTTGATCAGCGGATTCGTCGGATCGGTAGATACGCGATCAATAGCGGCCTGCAAGGTTCCTTTGAGCCCGAGATAATCTCCGTCTTGATCTGCAGCGTTTGGCACTAAACGACGGTTCACGAAATCGGCGATTGATAAAAATGGACCACGGCGCTTGATCTCCGCTACAATCGATATCGCCAATTGCTCAATTTCTGGTTGGCTCAGTGTCCGCGTGCTGGACCATGCATGCGGCCCGTTTGGACTTATTGCATCATTAGCGTTCAATCGTTCAGCAAGCAGCGGATACGCCTTCTTAGATAGCGGGCTGCGATCTATATCGTTACTAGGCTGACCATCACCCGCGAGAGCAGATTCTCCGAGCATAGAAGCCAAGAGCATCTCCCAAGCACTTACAGAGGTTGAATTCACATTGAAACCACCTTCAACGGCGACACTTGCCGCCGCTTCTTCAAACGCGGTTACAGATGCTCTCAAGTCCGCATCATCTGGAAATACGCCATCACTGTTAGCAACCAGACGGTGACGAGTATTCGTCAACACAGTGTCAGGCTCTAGGTCGACTGCTGTGCTTTGCGGAATCGTGGAAACAAAAAAGCGGTCGAACATCGATTCATTCAACAAATACGACAAGTCAGAATAATACTGCGGGCCCCTGAAGCCATTTTGTGACTGATAGACACGATTTCGCTCGATGTGCGTATGCGCTTCTGAATTACCAAAGGGAAAAGATGTTTGATAAAGATCCACCGCGAACGATAGGTTCGAGAGATAGCCTAGTGATAGAAGTCCCGTCTCCGAACGCACATAATCGTAAATCGGGTAAACTGTTTGGTGAGCCAACGCAGAATGGTGATGATACAAACCAAACGAGCCTACACTATCGTATCCTAAAGCAGCATCATATACACCATCTGGAATCGATGCGGGATAGGCACCGTCATACCAATTCGGCGTATGAAATGAATCGCCATATAATCGACCTTGGCTAACGCTTGTGATCGAAGTGTCATCCAGATGCTTTTCTTGAGCAAGGTAATTGAACCGGTTGAAATTACGGATTTTTGCCGAATTGCCACCGTTACCCATAGGCTGAGCAAAGTAGCCATAGCCATGTTCATATCCCGGCAGTCCGCTATCCGACATGATGCTATCAAGCCCATCATACTCAATCGGCCTAGATAAGAAACTTTTGGTTCCGCCGCCATGCGCCGCCCAGTCCATGAGTGTCCCTGAAGTGCTATTAGAACCTTTCAAATCAATAAACTGTAAAAGCTCAGCATCTGGCGACTGCCCAACTACATAAAGTTTAGTCGATAAACTTGGCTCCACTGAACCACCGCCAGCAGAGGTATCTGATACAAAAAACTGAGCTCTTAATCTATCACCCGGACTCGTCAGTCCATTCATGGCGGGCGTATAGGTAACAGACGGATCTGCACGCATCGTGTTATTCGAAACGATATAGAAGAATCCATATTCACCCGTATCTTCATTAATCAATTCATTATGATTTTCAAAATCACTCGATGCGTTGTTACTGGCAAGGTAGTCGAGGCCTTGGCCACTCACGTATTCACTCTTATCAGGGTCGTTGGGGTCCGTTATATTGGCCGTGTAGAGCAATGTTTCTCCTGGCGCGAATCCTTCGGTATTATCAATAACAAAGGTAAGGTATGGATAATTGTCATCTTCAACAAACAGTGCTTGTGGATTCGCGGCATTGGCCCAGTTGAAATGAGTTCGGCCACCGCCCGGCCCTAACGCGCCGCCACTACTATATCCCTTATAATCAAAACCCTTCGTCTCATTACGCGCAGCAAACGAAGGCGCTCCAACCTTTCTGGTATTGAGCGCCGTATTCGCTCGCACCTGAATCACATACTTCGCAGGAGCGATGGGCACATTGTGTGGATTCCACAAGGTAAACTTAGGGTAAATCAGGAACACTGGATTTACTTCAGCACCCGTTCCAAGAACTTGAAACGATAAACCAAAATAAACCGCAGATTTAAGTATGACAGGTCCTAAGCCATGTTGATCTTGTTCATGAATTCGAGGATTAGACGCCGTGCCACCGATAAACCCGCTAATGTCCATACCTGTTTCATACCATGACTTAATCATGCCAAACTTCGGGAGCTTGTATTGATCATAATCTACATTGAAACTACCTACACCAAGTCGCCCTGTATAGTCTGGATCTGAATTATTGCGCACAATGAAATCGGAATCGTTCAATCCACTCGCATTCGTTTCCAAGTAGACGGTCAAGTCCTCTTTAAGGCGACCTTGCGTGACATCTACCGGAATCGTTTGTGATACGGTCGTGAAATCGTCATCATTCACGCTCGTCCAAGGCGTCCATGCACTATCGATCAACTGTAAGCTTTCATTACTGGAAACACGCGACATCTTGTCTGTCTGCGAAGAGTCTGTAACATCGTAAGTCGACAATTCATCAATGACTGATGGATTCGACTGGTGCGGAGCCATCAACGACCATCGCGGCTCAAAAGTTTGCCCACTGAGAACGGTTTCGTCTTTGGTAACATTGATGCGAAACTTAGCGTTTTCATCTGCGACCCACCAAGCAAATTGACCGCCGACTACGTTGTTCTTGGCGAATATGTCTAACTTCCCTGCCTTCACATCTACAGAAGTGTCCGTATTATCTTCAAAGCGAGCAAGTGTCACAACGTTGTTGGCACCTCCATTAATCGCCTCGGCAGTAGTCGTTGCGGGATTTGCACCCGCCGCACTTAATTCAGTGCGAGCAGAAACCAACCAATCGATACGATCGGCTGCTGTTAAATCCGTCGACCAATCACGCAAATTCTCAAGAGTTTGAGTCTCCTGCCCTGGCTCAACAGTCTTAAAAGCAGCGAGCCAGTATGGGTTCTGAACCGTTTCAATTGCTAGCGTATTTGGATTCGAATCGAAAATATCCGCACGAGCCGTCACACGCTGATCAGAGCCCATTGATTTCTGTAACTCCCCGACCGCAACATAAACACCCAGTAAGGCATTTTGCTGAGACTTCAGTTTTTCTAAATGAGTCTGCGAAACCCCAGTTTCAACTCGAACCAGCGTCGTAATAGATAACAACAAAACGAGAACAAAAGCCATCAAAGATAGCGCAATGACCAGCGCAAAGCCTGATTTTGAAGATCGATTCCTAAGCATGAATTTGTAAACTAATTGGGGTTGAGTAAATATAAGAGTGAATCCTCACAAGCTGCTTTAAGAAACCTTTCCTGTCAAGTTTAGCCTTAAATACATGTATTATATTATTAGACTATGAATATAGCATATGTTCCAAGCGAGTAAACCCTACTAAAAAATACCCATTAAACACACTACTGTGCACACAATGACAGTTCAGAAATGAAGGAACATGCGAGTGCGCAGCTCAAAAATGGAGCTAATTTAAGCGATAAAAGCTGCCATTAAACCACTTGCCAAAGGCCGCAACTCAATGGCGGCATGTGTATACCCTCTTCAGTGCTTCGTATGATAGCAGATTTAAGTCCTGCCAGGTCAAAGCGTTCTTGGTCAGCGATTTGCAACAGCGATTTATCAGTCACCTCTGGGCACACGATATCTGCATATTCTAAGTGTGGATTCATACCGAAGACCAATTGCCCGCCGGCACGCGAATTATCTGCGTTAATAAGCATAATAACAGCGCTGGACCCTTCGGTAAAAAAGAACTCGAGATAACCATCAGTCAGACCACCATCGAATCGCAATGGGCGTCCAGCTTCGGACAACCTGAATTGAATCCAATCTCTAAAGTAGCCATGGGTGCCGGAAAAAACGTAGCGTCGGTTATAATCAAGCGCATTCACATCGCCCATCAGATAGGTATTCGAAATTCCGCGTTTCGAACGCAGGAAGTCCTGCCCTTCCGCCAGCATCGGCACACCTAAAGCGGTAAACAGTATCGCCGCCATTAGATGCGTGCGGCGGCGATCCAATGATGTTGGGTCCGAAGCATCGTGCCCCTTACGCTCGGTGATTCGATCCAGCCAACAATGGTCATCGTGCGACTCGGTATAGTTGATCGTTTGCGCAACAAATCGTGTGCTGCTCGGTGAACCCGAGAGGAAATACTTGATCGCCTCCTGGTTGCCTTTGCCACATACATACTCAGCAATGCACTCACGGAAACCATCATTCCAAGAAGCATAGCCAGTCTCTTTAAGCTCATCTTGTATATGCCCACGGAAGCTCCACGGCTCAGCAATCAAAATCAAAGAAGGCTTCACTCGCTTCAATTCTACCTCAATCTCTTGAAGCACTTCGATACCAATCAGCTCAGCCAAATCGAAACGGAAACCATCCACATCATACGTTTCCACCAAGTGTTTTAAACTTTCAATAATGAGATGGCGCCCCATAGGTGTTTCACACCGTAAATCATTACCGCAACCACTCCAGTTGACGAGTCCATTGGTTTGATCGAGGTTGAAGTAGTAGTATTTATCGATGAACAGCAAGTGATTGGGCTCTCCGACGTGATTATAAACCACATCCACGATCACTGCCATGCCTTCATCGTGAAAGTCTTGCACTAGGCTACGAAACTCTTCGATTTGCGACGCCTTTTCCGGCTCACTCGCATAGCTACTCTCAGGCGAGAAATAATTCACCGTCATATACCCCCAGTGATAGTCTTCCATCTCGCGATTATCAAATTCCTGAATCGGCTGCAGTTCGATTGCATTGACGCCCATTTCCTTCAGGTAAGACCCTTCGGCCTTGAGCCATTTACTTAAGCCAGCATAACCACGCCTCTCTTGAGCTGTCAGGTCAATCGGTGCATGTGCTGCGAGATCGCGCACATGCCCCTCCATAATCACCAAATCTTGCCAAGCTGGCGGCTGAAAAGGTGCCTCCACTTTCTTCAAACGCTCTGGGGCAACAACAATTCCCGGGCCTCGATGCCCAAGGCACGCTTTCGCATACGGATCGAGAATCGGAAAGTTCTCATCGAAATGAGCGGTCCCTTCGACGCTACTGCCACCGACCCGGTAGGTATAATACCAGCCATCCAAATTATCTGCGATGACTGCCTCCCAAGTAACACCGTCAACGCATTTCATCGCGACAAATTTGGTATCCGAACCATCCGCCTTCTGACCAAAAGCCACTTGAACGCTATCAGCACGTGGAGCAAACAGGCGAAAGGTTGTGCGATTACCCACAACCATCGAGCCCAACTCTAAATCGGTAGACGCACTCGTTAAATACTGGGTGTGTGGCAGTTCAGCAACTTGCTCTCCCTGCGCATCTGTCCACACGATACGTTCATTACCGACCGGTTCATAACCTGTCGGTAAATAGAAACGATACATATGCTTGCCCGTTGAAGTGGGATCAAAGACAAAATTCGACGCACCAGATGGATCGCGCACATAATTAGGAGCAGTGTCGGGCACATCAAGCCAATCTCCGTCTTCGGTAACAAACTTGAAGGCTACAGTCCCTTTGCTTGGCAACAATTTAGCCGGAACACGGAGTTCATAAACAGAACCTTTCGTATCCTTTACTGGCTTCAACTGCCACTCGGTTTTACCGATGGCATCTTGCCAGCCATTGAAATCGCCCCCCAAATAGACGTTCACTTTTTGATCTAAGAGTTGTGGATAGCGCTCAGAACGGATCACAAAAATCCAGCTTTGCTTACTTCTGTAGTAGCGATAAAAGCGCCCCGACTCCTCTGCTGATATGTGTTCGAGCTTACAGAACGAATGATTTACGGGGCCCAGCGATAGTGGTGGCAAAGTTGTGGTGCTGTTCCAATTTTTCGAAAGAATGACAACTCCGCAGTCTTCCGACTCCCAAAAGGCATGTGCTATGTTTTTAACCGATGTAGCCATAAATATATATCATTGAGTCCAAGCATGTTTACGCAGAGAGCAATATTCATTCCATGCGCAATGAAATGTCGCTCAAACACACATATCCAAGGAAATTGTATGTGAGCATAAAAAAAGCCCACCGCGAGGTGGGCCTTCTAAGTGGTGGCCGGACCCAGAATTGAACTGGGGACACAAGGATTTTCAGTCCTCTGCTCTACCAACTGAGCTATCCGGCCTCACTTAAGAAAGGCGGAATTAAGTGAACCTCCTTACTACTCGTCAACTGAGTTTTTCATCTTTTTTCAATTAATTGAAATCAGCTTGAAAACCCGCCTGCACACTTCGCTTGTATACCATCAAATGAACCGTTGCTAAAAAAGACAACGAGCCCTCGATCACTTTTCTGAATGTTGGACTGTAGTTTATGAAGTAAGGCTTCATTACTATCAAAGGCGTATGCATTACGCTCCGAAGTAATCAGATAGCTGACCATTCTGGCTGTATCCAAGCGCTCTTCGACCTGCATTCGATCTGCGCGATGCACCGCACCAAGATAAACCGAGTCGGCACCTGCAAGTGCTGCGGTGAAGTCCTCTTGAAACAAGGACGTAGCCGCCGTATTGCTGCGCGGTTCAAAACACGCATGAATCGGACGATCCGGATACGCCGAACGCAAGGCCTCCAATGCACCAGCCACTGCCGTCGGGTGATGGGCAAAATCTTCGATAACCGTCCAGTTATCAGAATCATGTAGCACATCTTGGCGACGCTTCACTCCTTTAAAGGTTTCCAAAGCGGATAGGTCAAATTGTATCGGGTCCTCATAGCCACTGGCAAACGCAGATGCTAGAGCGGCCATTGCCGCATTGCGAGCATTGAACAAGCCATGCATCTGCCAGCTCACCGTAGTCCAAAGCTGCCCCTTCCAGATTAAATCAAATCGCGCACCGTCCGCACTGTCTTTAAATCCTACAATTTGTAGATCATTGCCGCCGCCCTCTCCCACAGTCACGACTTGGGTCCATGAGACTGGCAATAAAGCCGCAATATTCGTATCATCGCCATTTACTAAGGCATAGCCATTGCTCGGAATGATTCGCAGAAAGTGGCTAAAGGTGCGTTGCACATCCTGCAAATCGCGAAAGATATCGGCATGGTCAAATTCCAAGTTATTTAGCACCGCGACCTGCGGACGATAATGAATGAACTTACTGCGCTTATCAAAGAAGGCCGAGTCATACTCATCACCTTCCATCACAAACGGAGCACCCTTTCCAAGGCGAGCACCGCCGGGCAGATCATGCGGCACCCCGCCGATCAACCAACCTGGCTGCTGACCGGCCGACTCCAATAGAAAAGCGGTAATCGTCGACGTGGTGGTTTTGCCATGCGTTCCAGTAATCACCACAGGCAAGCGCTCAGTCAAAACGGTATCGTGAAACAACTGAGGCAGTGAAATAAACGGCACACTCGATTGATTCAGCAACCATTCCACCTCTTTATTGCCACGGCTCATTGCGTTGCCGACCACGACTCGGTCTGGCCGTAGTGCCGCTAAACGCTCCGCGCTAAAGCCGTCATATATCTCAATCTCGGCATCCGCCAACACATCCGACATCGGCGGATAGATGCCCGCATCCGCACCAAACACGTCATGTCCCTGCTCCTTGAGCAAAAGCGCCGCATTTCCCATGGCCGTGCCACAAATTCCCATAAAGTAGATCCGCATGCACCTGTTTTTCGCCGACTCGCCAAAAAACTCAAGACTGCATCGAAAAAGTCTTCATTATACTCCTAATCCTAATCTAAACCCTCAGGTCAATGGGCAGCAGTAATCGTTCACACCCTTCATATTATGAGTTTACGTCGAACTGCGGTCTGCGCTCTCTACTTAGATTACGATTAAGAGTAGGATTAAGATTAAGACTACGGGATTCTTTCTTTACCTCGATGGGCAAATATAGATTCTAGCCCACACTATGTCAGACGCATCGAAACTAAATATTCTTGTTATCGGATCCGGCGGTCGTGAGCACGCGCTGGTTCAAAAGTGCCTCGCCAGCCCAATGGCGGAACGTGTGATCGCCGCACCGGGCAATGGTGGCATGGCCTCTGAAGTGGAATGCTTCGATTTGGCAGTTGAAAACACCGAAGGCATCATTGCATTGGCACAGGCACAAGGCGTAGGCCTCGTCATCGTAGGCCCGGAAGTGCCACTCAATCTCGGTCTGGTCGATGCGCTTCAAGCAGTCGGTATTCCTGCATACGGCCCAAAGAAGGAAGGCGCTCAACTCGAATCCAGTAAAGCATTCTGTAAGGATTTTTTCGCCCGTCACCAAATCCCGACTGCGGAATATGCCAACTTCACCGAAGTCGCACCCGCGCTGGAATATTTGGAAACCCACCCCGCTCCGATCGTGATCAAAGCCAGTGGCCTCGCTGCGGGTAAAGGCGTGATCATGGCGGAAACACAAGAGGAGGCCATCGCTGCGGTAAAAGACATGCTCGAAGGTGGCGCCTTCGGTGACAGCGGTGCCGAGATAGTGATCGAAGAAACACTCTATGGCGAAGAGGCATCCATCCACGCAATTGTTTCTGGCGACTCCTTTGTCTGCCTACCACCAAGCCAGGACCACAAGCGCGCCGGCGAAGGCGATACCGGACTCAACACAGGAGGCATGGGTGCTTACACTCCGACCAGCCGCGTGACTCCTGAGATGCAGGCAGCTATTGAAGAGGAAGTCCTCAAACCAACTATCGCCGGCTTCAAGGCAGATGGAATCGAATTTAACGGCACACTTTATGCGGGTCTTATGCTCACCGACAAGGGCGTGAAAGTCCTCGAATACAACGTGCGCTTCGGCGATCCTGAAACACAGGTGCTCTTACCAATGGTCGCCGACGACCTCGTTCCAGTGCTGCTGGCATCCGCTAAAGGCGAACCGCTTCCAGAGAAACTCAATTTCCACGACGGTGCTGCGATTGTCATCGTGCTCGCATCGGCCGGTTATCCGGGCAGCTACCCGAAGGGCGAAACCATTTCATTCCCAAGTGAACTCCCCGAGCGCTCCGCGATCGTCCATGCCGGAACCAAGCGCGATGATGCGGGAACGATCACCACCAACGGCGGCCGCGTGCTCGGTGTCAGTGGGCAGGCACCATCGCTTCAAGAAGCGGCCAACCTCGCTTACAGCGTTTGCGATCAAGTAGATTTTCAAAGTAAATATCTCCGCCGTGACATCGGCCACCGTGAACTCAACCGACAGTAAACACGTGTTCAATTCGATCCAGAAGTGCCTTCTCTTTGGCGGACTGTTTAGCAGTTCTCTAGCGGCTCTGCACGCACAGCTTCCGGCGTTGAATCCAGAGTTTTTTCCAGAACTGGAAAGCCATTCAGACGAACTCATTCGCCTCAAAGGGCTCGCTGAATTGTATCCAGGCACGATTCTGTTCGAAGAGCCCAAACTCGCAACACGCAGCCAACGGCAAGAAGCCGCACGTATCGAAGAACTTCCTAGGGAGATCACTTACGTCCGAATCTATCGGCTTGATGAAGCCATTACGGCACTCAAGAAAGTGATCAACCACCCTGCCCTCATTTTAGACATGCGCTATCTACAAACCGATAGTTCAGGGATCGCGCTCGCTAACTTACTTAGCAGCGAAGGCAATGTGGCATCCGTCACTGCAGTTGGTGAAGTCACAATCGAAGTCAAAGGTGCAGCAAGCGATGCGAACAAGCCATCTGCACCACGCAGTTACCCAGCAATTGTTCTGTGCAATAGAGAAACCGCTGGCCCTTTCGAAGCCATCTTGCACAGCTTACAAAGCAACCATTGCATAATTGCCGTCGGAGAAGCGACCGCTGGACGCACAGGATACTATCGCGCAAGTGAACACGGCACTTGGGTGATCAGCGGAGAAGTGCGCCCCACCACTGAAACATCAATCCTAGCAACAGGATTTGTGCCCCGCATCGAAATCGACGCTACACCGCATTCAAACTATATCAGTTACCACCTATATGAGGCTGGCACTTCGCTCACTCGCTTACTCCGCGACGACACGAAGCAACTCGAACACTCCGCAACCGACAAAAATAAGCTAGATAAATCCGCTGAGACTTTCGAACCAGACGTTGTTTTACAACGCGGGGTCGACATCGTTGCCGCTTTACAAGTCTTACAACAACTGCCAGAAAACCAGTAACTTGCTTTACGACAATGGCTAACGAACGCAACCTCATCCTTACAATTTGCACAGGCAACACCTGTCGAAGTCCTATGGCTGAGAAGCTTTTACAGCATGCTTTGAACGCTGAGGAAGCGCCACTGAACAACTTAGTCGTCGCCTCAGCAGGTGTCGCAGCCGGTTACAGCGCGCCCGCATCAAGAAACTCAGTCGCGGTCCTCGATAAAGTCAAAATTGACCTATCCCGCCATAAAAGCCAACCAGTCACTACCGATCTGATAGATCGCGCCTTTGCTATTTTTGGAATGACTGATTCACACTTAGATACGTTAAAACACTACTACCCTCAATTACCAGAGCGCGTGCACCTCTACCGCGAATTCATCGAAGGCGGCGATGATCAAATACCCGATCCATTCGGCGGCAATTACGACGAATATGTTGCCTGCCGCGACTCCATGATCGAAGCCATTCCATCGCTCGTCGCGTATTTGAAAAAAGAATACAAGTAGAAGGTCTTAATCTTAATCCTACTCTTAATCTTAATCCCCTATAGGGAGAAAATAGAACGTTGAACGCCCAACGTTGAATATTGAATGATTATGGGTGGCGATTTATCGGCTGAGCCAAGATTTAAATTCAAATTTCGCCCACTAATACCATCTTCAAAAAGGTTTGAGCTTATTATATGCCGATTCTCGGCCTCGAAACTCAGTTTCGGGGTCGACGTCGCTCGCCCTGTCTCCTAGAGCATTCTGTGATTAAGTTGACGTATCGTAGATGGTAGGGAGCGTTATCCTTAACGCTCCGTTGGCATGCTGTGGCGGTTCAATAAGGATATCGAACCCTACCTTTTTCCTCTAATTAAACGCAGAATGCTCTAGAACCAAGGTCACGGTTTGCAGCTCTATTAGGTTTATACCTTTTTCAAATCGGTATAATTCACCATTGGAAGTTCGACGTTCAATGTTCGACGTTCACCACCGCCCACGGTATCGTTTCACCCGCACGATACGGCACCAAATCTCCATAGCGTTCGGGAACAGTCATGCCCGTTTTCTCAAGTGTCACGGTAGTCTTAGCCGGAGTGAAGCCATGGATTTGCTGCGCATTGCCACTGACGAATGCCTGCAAATTACCTAAGGCGCCGTGCGCCTCAAACAGCTCGACCAGTGTCGGCAAACAAACGGGAGCGGTAAATAGTCCCGCCGCACAACCACAGCATTCCTTCTTGGACACGGGGTGTGGAGCTGAATCACTGCCAAACATAAGTTTCGGATGCGCCTTTAACGCAGTCGCCAACAAAGCTTCTTGATCTTCAGGGCGCTTCGCAATCGGCTTACAAAACAAGTGCGGATTTAACAAACCGCCAGCCACATCATTCAAGGTAATGATCAAGTGATGCAGTGTCACCGTCGCATGCAGGTTTTCAAACTGATCGAGTAGATCCACCGCATCCTTAGTGGTGATATGCTCCATGGTTATTTTCAGCTTTGGATATTTCTCGGCAAGATACGCATAGCTCGTCAAAAATTCCTTCTCGCGATCCATCACGAAACCGTGTGTCTCACCGTGAATCATCAGCGGAATTCCAAGCTCCTCCATGAGGGCAAAAGTTTCTTCCGCCGCACTCAATTCTTTTACTCCGGCCTCACTGTTGGTCGTCGCGCCGGCCGGATAGAGCTTAATGCCAAAGATATACTCTTTCGCCGCTACCAGCTCTTCGCGTGAATAATTACGAAAAAACAGCATCATCAACGGATCAAACGTTGCATCGCCCTTCGCTGCATTGATCTGATCACGATACCACAGCAAACGCTCTAGGTTATCCACCGGAGGCACCAGATTCGGCATAATGATCGCACCTGCAAAATGATCCGCCGTCAGCGGCGTCACACGTTCCAGCATCGCGCCTTCGCGCAGGTGCAAATGCATATCAAGTGGTGATTCGAGCGTAAATTTCATGCGCTGACGCTAGCCCCATCAAGCCGCCTGCAAAGCAAAAAGCTAAGAAAAGTAAAAGGTGGGTCATCTTGCCAAGACGACCGTTCGCCGAGCGACCTCCCACACCCATCTATTAGTTACGGTATTCGATCCCCATTGCCGAACGATGCTCTTGGCAAGAGCACCCTACCAGTTTATCGCCCTTTTCTTCATGGGCGCAGGCCGCTTCAAGCTCGGCAAAACGGATTAAAGCACCTATTCGCATACAGAATAGTCACAAAAAAGGCCCGACATCGATTGTCGGACCTTTTGTAATTGGATTGTAAAACTTAGGCTGCGGCAGTCTGTTGCCCCGCGCCGTGCCACTCGCCGTTCGGCATACGGCGGAGCCATTGCTTGCCGTCCTTGCCTAGTGCGATGAGGTGCACCCAGCCGTTTTCAACGAGATGGCGGACGTGATCTTGGCGTGAGAGAATAGCGTCCAGCACATCGGTGTCCGTTGCGATGCAGGCGTGTAACCGGAGCGGCTCATGGATGAGCTGTTCGCCATCGTGAACCGATTGGAACGGCAATCCGGGGCGTAAGTCATTTTCATTACCCAGTGCGACCCCAACACCGCCAACTACATTGTGAATCGCCTTATGACCACTACCGAAATGTTGGTTATCCGTAGCAGAACCGTAATATTGTAGATTGATCCAACTGCCCACGACCAGTGGGCCGCCGATCACCGCTTCAAGCACTGCGGCTTCGGGGTCGGAAGACGCATTATACTCATGCAAGAAGGCACGACTACCGAGATTCGCAGAACGCGTCCATTCACGTGGAGCCACAATGAAGGCGGCATTACCCGCAAGTCCCCACTCGGGGCGGACTTGAGACCAATCCATACTTCTGGAACGGACCGCCGAGATGATTTCAGACTTATCTTTGGCGGAGCCAAGTAGAGCGGAACGCTCAATCGCGGTGATGCCTCCTGCCATTTCAAGGGACGCTTTCAATTCTCCGAGTAAAGTCTCCTCAACGGTGTCGGTCTCAAAAAGGGTCACTTCGTCAGTCGTGGTATTGTGTAGTCCGCCGATGAATACCGTGTCACTGGGAATCTCAATTCCGCGTGATTTCAGTTCGGCACGCACGTCGGCTTGATTCAGCAAGCTTGCTGCGAGTCGCGCATTGGCATCTCCCGCATGGCCTCCACATGCACCGCAATCCAGACCGGAGGCGTAAGGGTTGTTTTTGGTCGCGCTGCCGTGACCACAGAAAAGCACCACCTTGGCAAAGTTCTCCTTCAAGCCCAGTCCGTTCAAAATACCCATTGCCATATCGGCACGCGCTTCGGTTGGCATGTTTTCTAGAAATGCCGGAACTGCAGGCGAATCGTCCACCCCCTTTTTGATCCCGAAGGCATCGCATACGATCTTATAGGCATAACTGAGCCCCATGGTCTCAACGAATGTAAAACAGGAGGCGGCGGCTTCTTTAAAGCGCTTCCAAGAACGTTCATTCTCGCGCTCGGTCACCCGCACAAATCTCAATTCGTCATACTGAACCGACTCCAGACCCGAACGACCTTCTGCTGTCCGGACGGACGGTGCCAAAAGCACTGGGCAACGGGCTTGTGAACCGCCAACACCGGGAATCTTATGATCAATCGCTATGCCGAAGAAACCTGCAAAACCAATTGTCTGAATATTCATTCGCGTAGACTCCAATGCTCTGCGAAACACCTCCGAACGCACATCAATACAAAACACTGCCTGCGCGTCGGGACGCTCTTCGGATTTAGCTTCCGACTTGATTTGCGCGCGCAACTTTTGCTCAAAGGCGTTCTCCAAGGCCGACTGCCAAACCAAGCGCTCTGCCAGTTCCAGCGGAATCGCTTCTCCCGAAACATCTTCAGGGTGATCTGCCAAGTTTCGCTGCCAAGCTTCAATTAGCTCCTTATCTTCCAGATGCATCTCGTAAAGCGCGACTTCGTAGTTCAGCAAAATCGCGAGCAACTGAACCAGTAAATCACCTTCGCCGTTGCGAATCTCATGCTCACGGTCTTTGTAGCGCAAGTGCCCTGACCAACCCGGCAAGGTGAGCAAGATCCGATAGAGAAACTCTTCGACCTTATCTTCGGGCATTTCAAGTTTTGCCACGGCTTCCTCAATCGCAAGTTCGGGGTCATCGGCAAAGAAGGATACCTTAGAACGAAACCCTTTGAGTCCATTCAACTCGGGATTCTTATCAATGGCAGCAGCTTCCTTCCATGCTGCGTAGAGGCTTAGATCTTTCCATGGGAACTTCCATGAAGACTGTCCCTCGTCGTCATAGGCCGCACACCATTTTGCTGCTTCTTCGCGAATCATATACTGCCAGTGTGTGTCTCTGCGCGTATCATGAAAGACACTGAACGAGCAGGTCTGATAGAGCTTGGGCTCTTCCAGATGTGGCGTATTCAAGCGGTCAACCAAATGATCCGCAGTCAATGACTCTTCAAAATACTTAAAGCTGTTGACTACTTCAGGCGATGCCAGAGCGATGCCCGCACGCAGGTCCTCCAAGTCGATTTTGCCAGCTTCATATTGCTCCTTAAACCACTCACGTGGCAACACGGTATCCGCATCTTGAATACGCTTAAAGGCAGCGGCAGACTTCGAAAAACTCTGATCGGCATAGCCGAGGAACGGATTCACCGCGACGAAGTGAGAGAGTGGCCACAAGGGGGCAATTTTCTCGCACGCTTTGGAAATTGGAAGGTGTAGGTCCATAACTTGTTCTGTTTGTTGGCTCATAATGTGTCTTTCCGTTGGCTCTATCGATTTTGAGGAACGAGTCCCACTTTACGGGCGGCTTTATTCACAATAGTATTCATGTAGAAACCGTTGAGTGCGTGAACATAGAGGCGGCGTTTATATGCAACCGAAAGGAAGCCGGGGTGTCCGTCCTGAAAACGAATCGATGTTAACAGGAAGGCGAATACGAACACGGTAAGCAGTATCTCCATAACCGGCCATGTCGGCACGTTCTGCGGTAGCGAACCAGTGAGAATCTGGTCAGCTAATCCTGCGAGGACAAAGTAAATGGCACCAATACCAAAGCCGAAGATTGCAGTCTTGGAGATTTCACTACCTCTGCGTCCGCGACGCATCTGCATCCAAAGTAGCTGCGTGATCGCCATAGCAACCACCATGCCGAGCACGAGCATGCCGGGCTTTTCCGATGGGCTAACGCCAAAGACGTAGCTCAAACCAATCACGATACTGACAGCGATACCCACTGCTAACCAGATTTTCATTTGAGGCAACTTCACATACTTCGGATCTGCATTGAGCTTTTTCGCAGTCGCTACGGCTGACCCTGATGAAAGGAAGGAATGTCCTTTATACAAAGAGTGCGCGACAATATGGAGAATCGCCAGATGGAATGCACCGAGTCCGCACTGTAGTAGCATGAAGCCCATCTGCGCGATGGTGGAGTATGCAAGCGCACGTTTCACACTAGTTTGAGAGAGCATCACAAACGATCCGTAAATAGCGGTAATGGCACCACAGATGGCGAGAAGATGCAGCGCGTTCGGTGTGTTTACCAGCACCTGACTCATGCGCACGACCAGGTAGCCGCCGCCATTGATAATTCCTGCGTGCATCAAAGCCGACACCGGAGTCGGCGCACCCATGGTATCGGGCAGCCAGGTATGAAATGGGAACTGAGCGGACTTGAGCATCGCACCGAGAATGATTAACCATCCAATCCAAGCGTAATTCGCAAGTGATGCACCCTCCTCTTGTGTTGCGGCAAACAGTTGACCGAAATCCTGAACCCCATACACGACATACACCCCGATGAACGCGGCCAATAAGCAGACGTCACCGAGCCGACTCACGACAAACTTCTTACGCGCAGAGAGCAATGTGCCCTTTCGATCAGGGTAATAAACAAGCAGCTTGTGGAGTCCAAGACTGGTCGCGATCCACGCCGCGAAGAACTGCACAAGACCGGGGGCGATGATCAAAGCCATCACGGAACCCAAAGTAATACACATCCACTTAAAGAAGTAGCCCTGCGTCTGATCACCCGCGAGGTAGTTCTGCGAGAAACGTAGTAGCACAGCTCCGAGAAAACTGACGAGCAGGAAGATCGTCGCAGATAAGGCATCGTAACGAATACCAATCCAACCGGCGTCGGTCAGCGTCGCAACCACCGGTGCACGTTCTAAAAATGCCCACAACCCTGTTGCCACCGTCGCGGATCCGAAGCCCAGCCACGCAATGCCTTCAGCAATCTTACCTGCCGCAGTTGATCGCGCATTAAGCCATTTGGATGAAAGGACGACCCAAAGCAAAAGCGCAGGTGCGATCCAGATGATGAGACTGCTAATCAATGCTTCCATGCCACACATAGTAGCAGTTGCGCTTGATTTTGTCTAATATAAGTATTTAATACAATCGTTCTATTTTATATATGTCACAATTAAACTATCATCACCTCCGCTACTTTCATGCCATCGTGCGCGAAGGCACACTGACTCGCGCGGCAGAAACCCTGCACGTTTCACAATCAGCTCTCAGCATACAATTGAAGAAACTGGAAGAGAGCCTCGGTTGCACCCTATTCGACCGGCAGCACAAATCACTGCAACTCACTGAAGAAGGTCACATTGTTTTGGATTACGCAGAAACCATTTTTCGCACAGGCGATGAATTACTGGCGACACTGCAAAACACAACCAAGCGTTATCGAAATGTATTACGGGTCGGCGCGGTGTCGACGCTCTCAAAGAATTTTCAGATGTCCTTTTTAAAGGAAGCTTTCGACGATGAGGAACTTGAGGTCGTCATACAATCGGGCAGTATGCGGGAACTATTGGATCAACTACGCGCACATACCCTCGACCTCGTGCTTTCGAATACACCCATCCTTCGTGATGCCGAGCGCAAGCTACACAGCCAGCTCGTTGATGAGCAGTCTGTGAGTATCGTCGGGCCGAAGCGCTTTAAAAAGCGCACTCGATTTAAGTTCCCAGAAGATCTGCACAACACCCCTATCGTCCTACCCAGTTTGGAAAGTAATATCCGTGCTGGTTTCGACCTCGTGATGGAACGTGCAGGCATTGCTCCTCTTATCGCAGCAGAAGCCAATGATATGGCGATGATGCGCCTAATTGCCCGCAAGACAGATGCGATCGCACTCGTGCCGCCAGTGGTCGTGTTAGACGAGCTACATAATAAGCGACTTTTTGAGCTATGCCAGATCCCCGATATCAAGGAGGCATTCTATGCAATCACAGCAACACGGCGCTACCCGAACCCATATTTGAAAACGCTACTAGAAGATCAGTAACCCCGCATTCGGCATACCCGATTATCTGCGGTTAAAAACCACGTCTGCCATAGGTTCCTCATATCCACTGAGGAAAAGGCTTGAAGCATGGGCCGCGCGCCCCAAATTACTCCGCTTTTCCTTAATTCTACAATTTACATGAAAACGCTTAAATTCGCAGTTCTTCCCGGTGATGGTATCGGTCCTGAAGTCATGGACGTCGCACTCGACGTCCTAAAAGCCGCTGGCGACAAATTCGGCTTCGCACTCGAATATGAACACGCTGATATCGGTGGTATCGCCATCGACAATCACGGTGTCGCTTTCCCTGATAGCACACAAAAAGTATGCGAAAACTCCGAAGCGATTCTCTTCGGTTCTGTCGGTGGCCCAAAGTGGGAATCCCTTCCACCTAAAGAACAACCGGAACGTGCCGCGCTGCTTCCGATTCGTAAGGCATTCTCCCTTTACGCCAATGTCCGCCCAGGGCTTCTTTACCCACAATTGACTGATGCCTCTCCGCTCAAGCAAGAGCGCATTCCCAATGGTATCGACATCGTTTGTATTCGTGAGCTCACAGGTGGTATCTACTTCGGTCAGCCGAAATCCACCACCACACTCGATAACGGCGAAGAACTCGCCATCGACACCATGGTTTACAAGACCAGTGAAATCGAGCGCATCGCTCAAGTCGCGATCGACACAGCCAAAGCACGCGGCGGCAGTGTCTGCTCCGTCGACAAGGCGAACGTTCTCGAAACTTCGGTTCTATGGCGTAAGGTCGTGACTGAATACTTCGCGAAGAACGCACCTGAGATCAAACTCAGCCACATGTATGTGGACAACGCCGCCATGCAACTCGCTCGTGACCCAAACCAATTCGACGTGCTTTTCACCGAAAACATGTTCGGCGATATTCTTTCCGATGAAATGGGTGTGATCTGTGGTTCCCTCGGTATGCTCGCCTCCGCATCCCTTGGTGCTGAAAAGAACAGTCTCGGTTTCCCATTCGGTCTCTATGAGCCATCCGGTGGCACCGCTCCGGATATTGCAGGTCAAGGCATCGCCAACCCATGCGCGCAGATCCTTTCCGCAGCGATGATGCTCCGCTACAGCTTCGGCGAAAACGAAGCCGCAGCCGCCATCGAAGCCGCCGTTGAGAAAGCCGTCACTGGCGGCACACGCACCGGCGATATCGCCTTCGGCCTAGACGCAGTCGGCACCAAGGAAATGGCCGAGGCCGTGCTACAAAATTTGTAGCACGGGAACGTCCAACGTCGAACATCCAACGTCGAATATTGAATGAATTACGGACAGACCAGTTCTGAATGGGATGAGTTATTCATTGAAGAAGGAAGTTCTAATTACGACCTTGAAGAACGTCTACTTGAGTTCTCGGTTCGAACAATTAGGCTCTGCCGAAACATTGAAAACAGCCCAGCCGGAAACCACGTCTCCAAACAGCTACTTCGCTCTTCGACATCACCTCTCGCAAATCACGGTGAGGCGCAAGGCGCCGAATCTGCAAAAGACTTCATTCACAAATTGGGCATCTCCGTAAAAGAACTCAGAGAAACACTCCGCTGGCTCAAACTAGTTAAACGTGTTCCACTGGTTATAAAACCTGAGCTACTCGACGAGCTCATGGACGAAACCGACCAACTCATTCGAATATTTGTCGCCAGTATTAAAACGGCCAAATTAAAATCCACCGACAAATAATCTGTAATTCAAAAATTGGACGTTCAACGTTGGACGTTCGAAGTTCCCAACTGCAGTCCTCACTTCTCATGACCTCCGCCGAAATTCGTCAGTCTTTTCTCGACTTCTTTAAGACCAAGCAACACACCGCCGTGCCTTCCGCATCTTTGATGCCGCAGTCGCCGGGCTTGTTGTTTACTAATGCGGGTATGAATCAGTTCGTGCCTTATTTCCTCGGCACGGAGAAGGCACCCTACTCACCGCCTCGCGCTGCGGACACTCAAAAGTGCATTCGTGCGGGCGGTAAGCACAACGACCTCGAAGATGTCGGTTACGACACCTACCACCACACCTTCTTCGAAATGTTGGGTAACTGGTCTTTTGGTGATTACTTCAAGAAAGAAGCCATCGAATGGGGCTGGGAACTGATTGTCGATGTGTGGGGCGTGCCTGCAGGGCGACTTTACGCAACGGTCTACTCCCCCTCCGAAGGCGATCCATCCGAGTTCGACCAAGAGGCCTACGATTTCTGGGCAGCGCTCTTTACTGCAAAGGGTCTCGATCCAAAGAAGCACATCATCAACGGCAACGTAAAGGACAACTTCTGGATGATGGGCGAAACCGGACCCTGTGGCCCATGCTCTGAGCTTCACGTCGACCTCACACCGAACGGCGACAGCGAAGGTAAACTCGTCAACATGGACTCCGATCTCTGCATTGAGATTTGGAACCTGGTGTTCATTCAATACAATGCCGAGGCGGACGGCAGCTTCCGCGATCTGCCTGCCAAGCACGTCGACACCGGAATGGGCTTTGAACGCGCTTGCTCGTTGATTCAAAACACCAAGGGCTTTACTGACTTCTCAGAGAAGCCGACCAACTACGCGACCGACGTCTTCCAGCCGATTTTCCGCACACTGGAAAAGCTCAGCGGTAAGACCTACAAGGATATCTACCCTGAATCAGTGGACAGCGACAAATCAGCGCTCTCTGCGGAAATGAAAGAAGCCATCGCCTTTCGCGTGATTGCTGACCATATCCGCACGCTCGCCTTCTCGCTCGCTGACGGCATCCTACTCGGCAACACAGGACGCAACTATGTGCTTCGCCGTATCTTGCGTCGCGCAGTCCGCTACGGTCGCACCTTAGGCTTCTCCAGCCAACAGACTTTCTTGCCCGAACTCGTCGATACATTGGTCGAAGAATTCAGTGGTGTCTTCCCTGAGCTCAAAACACGCGCAGATGCCATCAAAGAAAATCTCCAGCGCGAAGAAGCTAGTTTCAATGAAACGCTCGACCGTGGACTTGCGATGTTTGAGCAGGAAATCGCAGACGGTAAAAAACAGCTCTGCGGCGAGTTTGCGTTCAAGCTTTACGACACCTTCGGTTTCCCAATCGACCTGACTCAATTGCTCTGCGCCGAACGAGGACTTAAAGTCGACATGGCAACCTTCACAAAGCATATGGAAGCGCAGCGCGACCGCGCGCGTGCAGCGCGCACCCAGCAACTCGTTCGTGCCGCAGATATCGCTACCGAAGCAACTAGTGAATTTACCGGATTCGAAGCAGACCAAAGCACTGCAACCGTTCTCGAACTCCACAAGCAAGACGACGCCCAACTCGTCATCACCGACCGCACACCTTTCTACGCGGAAATGGGCGGACAACTCGGCGACCAAGGCACGCTCACTATCGGCGGCACCAGCTATCCAGTAAGCGCCGTGCAACAACTCAGCTCGGCTCGTGCGCATAGTGTGCCTGCCGATGCACAGATCGCTGTCGGGGACGAAGTCACGCTTGCCATTGATCCAGACCGCCGCCGCCCGATCGAAGCGCATCACACCGCCACGCACTTGCTTCACTGGGCACTACACGAAGCAATTTCAACCGACGCCACGCAACAAGGCTCCATGGTCAGCCGCACCCGTCTGCGTTTCGACTTCAACTCCGGTGCACTCACTCAAGATCAAATCGATACCCTCGAAGCAAAAGTCAATGCCTGCATTGAAGCTGGCGAGCCCGTCAGCTGGCAAGAGGTCGCGCATGCTGACATCAAAGACCGCAAGGACATACAACAATTCTTCGGCGATAAATACGGCGAAAAAGTCCGCGTCGTTCAAATCGGTGGCGAAGCCAACGCACTCAACGGCTACTCGATGGAACTCTGCGGCGGCACACATGTGCGCAACACAAGTGACATCGGCATGTTTAAGATCAAGTCCGAAGGCGCCATCGCTTCTGGCATCCGTCGTATTGAAGCACTCTGCGGCACCGCAGCCCACGACTGGATGCGTGCATCTATGGAAAAAGCAGGCGAAGAAGTGAAAGAACTTAGAACTAAGTTGGATGCGATTAACGATAAGCTAGAGGCACTCGATGCGGAGACGATCCAGTTTCCACAATTCCCTCACATCATGGTCGGCATGTTAGCCGAAGGCACCTTCGAACAACGTAATGCTGTTTACAAAGACCTGCTCAAGCACACCGAAGGGCTGAAGGCGGCCGTTATCGACGCCGACAAGGCACTAAAGAAAGCACAGTCCGCAGGAGCCGCCAAGCTTGCCAGTGCGCTCTTAGAAGCACTCGATCTATCGAATAATTTGGTCATCGCACAAGACGGTCCACCGGCACTTCTGCAAGAACTACTCAACGGCCTAAAATCCCGACAGTATACTCAGGCAGCTTTCTGTATCGTCAACGACGGCAGTAAACTCCACTTAGGCGCGCTTGTCGGATCGGGCAGCGATCAAAATGCCGGTAAGCTCATCCAAACCCTCGCTCCGATCGCTGGCGGCAAAGGTGGCGGCAAACCAGAAATGGCACGTGGTGCAGCACCACAATGCGAAAAGGCTGAACAATTAAGTCAACAAGCACAAGACGCCTTAGGAATCTAAGTGCATATCAGCCCCACCAGCAGGTGCCAATAGCACGTGCTCTCTGCATTCGTAAGTTGTTTCAGTAAGGAATTACAGAAAATCACTGGAGGGCCAGTCTGTGTCTCGGCGTAGCCTTGCGTAAAGACGCATCCCCATTTGACCTTTCACGCATCGATCTACAGACTACACACATATGAATGGTTTCACTAAATTTCTGGCTGGAATATTTAGCCTATTACTCCTTCTCGTTACACCGCTCCAAGCGAGTGATTTACCAGATCCAGATGGCAAGCCAGCGGATCTCAGCAAGCCAGTCAAAGTGTTCATTTTGATGGGCCAGTCGAACATGCTTGGCGCAGGTAAAGTAAACGGCGAGAAGGATGGCACCCTGGAATATGCGGTTCATAAAGAAAATCTATACCCATTCTTAATCGACGACTCTGGCAATTGGACCGAGCGCAAAGATGTGCGAAACGTTTTCGTGATGGGCAGCGGTGGCCCAGACAGTAAACCGAGGGTCAGGAAGAATGAATTCATGACCATTAAAGGCGGAAAAATAGGCCCTGAAATTGGCATCGGGCATCACTTGGGCAACCTCTATGAGCAACCTGTTTTGATCCTAAAATCTTGTATTGGAAATCGTAGCTTGGGTTGGGATCTACTGCCTCCAGGCAGCAAGTCATTCGAATTTGATGCGAAGGATAAACAAACAAAGGAAATGAAGACCTGGACCTATGCGGGCTATAAACAATCGCCGAACCGTTGGGAAAAAGGCACCACCCCGAAGAAGATCGGCTGGTATGCAGGCATGCAATATGACGGTGATATCGCTCGCGCAAAGCAGGTCCTCGAAAACCTTAACGATTACTATCCAGGCGCCGAGAGCTACGAAGTTGTCGGCTTCTTTTGGTGGCAGGGAGATAAGGACCGCTATGATCCTGGACACACCAGTCGCTACGAAACGAACTTAGTCAATTTAGTGAACGCACTACGTAAGGATTTCAATGCACCTGAAGCCAAATTTGTCTGCGCCACACTAGGCCAAACAAAAAAAGGGTCCCAAAGCCCCGACGGACGTATACTGGATGCGATGTTTGCCCTTGAGAACTATCCAGAGCTTAAAGGCGATACAGCGACGGTCTATAGCCACCCGCTCAGTCTCGGCGGCGCTTCGAACAGTCACTATGGCGGCAACGCTAAGACCTATATGAATGTCGGCCTTGGTATGGGTGAAGCCATGGTTGATTTACTGAAGTAGTCGACCAGAACAGAGGCCTCTCAACTCAGTCTGTTGGCAACGAGTGCCGCGGTCTTTGCGAGTTCACTGTCTAAGGTCATCTTCCTAGCTTTTTCATAAGCCTCCATCGCAATAGCCTCGCACGCCTCAGGGTGCGACAAGGCCCAGTCGACTCGTTCTTCAAAATCTGACAAATCGGCACGAACTGGCAGATAGTGCTGCATCGCTGTAAACTCGTGTGAATACCACTGGCGAAAGCCTTTAGGTGATTCCACTTTAAGAATACAGCAGCCCAGCTTTGCCATTTTAAGAAATTGCGACCACGAACTTGCATTGCCATCTACATCGAGTGCGAATTGATAGATTCGCCACACCTGCTCATCCTGATACGCTCCAAGCAAATCATGTTGCTGTATTCGAGAATGATCGAGCGCCTCATCAGAACTCTGCACAATTTTCCAGAGCTTGAGATCGCAATGCTCAATGCGCTTCGCCAACAAGACTAATCGTATACGTTGGCAAAGCTCGCGATTTTCGGCACACATATCCTCTGCAGTAATCGCGCCGCCAGAGGCGGTCGTCGCACCGCGCCAAAGCAATTAAGGCTTACGTTGATTCCAAGGCAAAGGCTCACGGTCGAGTAGCTTTTGATAGCCACGTCTTTGAAAAAAGTATGGGTCAACCAGCAGTGGAACCCCCTCACGCATATCTGAGAAATAGAAACAACTATTAGAGTTATGACCTGCAGGTCGACCATCTTGTATCGATACATTCACGGTAAACTCTGCTTGTTCGATCCTAGAAAAGGTCGCGATGACTGGCCTTAGATAATGTGCATACTCTTGAATTCCCGCCTCGAAACAGCGCGCATCAAGGCGCAGCACGCGCCCTTCCTTGGAGCGACTGATCTGCAATTGTAGGAAGTCTGGCTGCGCCTGCACTTCAAATGCAAAACGTGCCGCGTCCGATAGTTTACGCGCGTAGACTGCCCGACGAAATTTGAATACCTGAAAACTACGCTTGAGTGCGGGCATGTCGAAGGTCACCACTCAAATAATCCGCCGCATGCTAGGCACATAAGAAAAACTTAGCGCTTCTCTGGGCGCATCGCCAAGCTGACGACTTCCTTGTCGAAGTAGTTACGGTCCATACCCGCATTGACGACGATACCTTGACCGTTGATCCCGCTGGACGCAGGGCTTAGCAGAAAAATAGCGGTGTTCGCTACTTCTTGAGTCGTCAGATTTTGCTTACGGAAAGTGAGTTTCTCTGCGTAGAGATAGCTCTCCAGATAGCCCGGAATGCCAGCCGAAGCACTGGTCTTGAGTGGGCCGGCATTCACGGTATTGAAGCGCACACGCGTATCCGCGCCAAAAGATTTGGCAAGATTGTAGGACGAAGTTTCCAGCGCCGCTTTAATCGGTGCCATGTAACCGTAGTTCTCGGCAGTCACATCTGTGGAGGAGATACCGATCGAAACGACCGACGCATCGTTTTTCAAATGCGGCTTAAACGCGCTCGCGACTTCGACTAAGGAAAAAGCTGAAATCGCCGTCGCCTGTAGAAAGTCTTTGCGCACTGTATCATGGAAGGGTTTGAAACCCTCCGAGTAATTGGCAAAAGCAATCGAGTGCACGATGCCATCTAGTTGACCGTAGTCAGCTGAAACCTGTTCCGCTAGTGCGGTGATCTGCTCGGAGAACTCCACGTCGCAAATGTAGGCTTTGCGGCCGTCGAGAAGCTTTTGCAAACTCTCCAAGCGTGCCTCTGAACGGACGCTGTGAATGACCTCAGCGCCTTCCGCTTCCAACTGCTTCGTGATCGCCCACGCGACGCTCTTACGATTCGCCACTCCCATGATAAGGAAGCGCTTACCTGCTAAATTTAAAAAACTCATAGTTCTAATTGTTTAAGGTAGCGGCGCGCGTCCCTGCACGCCACCCAGTAGCATCGACCAATGGCGCGCAGGGACGCACGCCGCTACCAAATTATAAATTTACTTGCCTGCCCCTTCGTCAACCATGGCAAGTGCGAAACCAATCGTCATCGCAGGCTTACCACCTTTGAGCACTTTGCCCTTCATAAAGAAGAAGCGACTCACCGTTTCAGTCATGGTCACCTCAATAGTGATCTCATCACCAGGTTTCACCATTTGCTTGAAACGTGCATCCGTAATACGAGACAGCACTGGAGTCACATCCTTGAGCGACTTGCCCTCCTTCTCGATCTGCTTCGCGAGATAAATCGCTCCAGCCTGAAAACAAGCTTCACAGAGCAAGACACCTGGCATGATCGGATTGCCTGGATAGTGCCCTTCAAATTGAGGCTCCTCCATACGGATTGTGCGTTTGCAGGTCGCACCGTCTTCTCGAATTTCAACAATCTCGTCGATAAAAAGAAACGGCGGGCGGTGTGGGATAGTGCGTAAGATTTCGTCCATATTGATGAGTGAATGCGTAAACGGAGGAAATGCACGCCTGAAAATGAAAACGCTTAGCCTTCCACTACTGCATCCGCAGGTTCCCAGTTTTCTTGCAATAGGCGCTGCAAATAACGATATTTCTCCGGCAACTGAGGAAGCGGTTCATCAGACATACGAATCTGCTTCTCAGGCCACTCTTCAAAGGCTTTGAGTTGTTGCTGTCGCCAGGTCTCGACGAGCCCTGCCTTACGCTCTCGCCCGACAGCATCAGGCGGTAGGTTGAAGGCAATATCCTTGAGAATACCTAAGGCATGCAGCAAAAATGCTTCATCGCTCAGACTCCCTTGACTAAAACTTAAGACTGAGGGTGCTTCTTCTACTGAATCTCTAGGGCCGTCAAATCCTCCGCCGAGGGGACTAAGCTGCTCATTAAAAGTCGGTAAAGTAAGCGTCATGAAACCAGGAGTCTCGAAGATATCAGTGGCTTGATAATCTTGGCTGATCGTATTATCTATACCATCAATAATCATGTTCACGTCGGCTGTGGTTCCGTAGCCGATGCTGCGGAAGACTTCCTGTGTGCGAGCAGTGAATGCGGCATCGTCATTGATCGCACCTGGAATCAATCCACGTAGTGCAAAGTTTCGTCGTATTGCTAGTGCCGTGCGCAAACGATCATCCATATCGGCATCACCTGTCATTGTCGGATTCTTCAATAAATTGAAATAAGCGTCCATCGCCTGCTCAGCACATTCTGGATGCGGCACATTAAGCGGGTCCTTGGGCAAGGCAATCTGCCCAGCATTCAGCAACGACTCAAGTAAGCGCTGGGTATACGTTTGAAAGACGGATTCGTTTGCCTAGATCACAGCTAAGGCCGCAAACGCTCGGGCAAATCTCACCGCTGCAATTTTTGCAGCTATACACAAAGCAACAAAACAAACATCTAAACTAAATTACACAAAAAAGGTGTCCAGATTATTGGGGCAAGACCAACATTTCGAAACAAGTGGAAGTCTGAAATTGTTGAGACAGCTTCTAAGTCACCACCTCACTTATCTGACGATTCAAGGTAATTTACAACAGGCTGTATACTCTCATAGAATTACATAATCACACTACACATCCTAAGATAGCTTAAATCTTACACCATAAATACAAGCACTCGAATGACGGAATTTGCATAATTATTAGCGATTCATCGTTGCCAAGATTTCTAAAATTTGCCTCACTGAAAGCTTATGAGTCGAAAAGTTACCCTCTTCACCGGCCAATGGGCCGATCTCCCGCTCGATGAACTGCTCCCACTGGTTAAAAAGATGGGCTACGAAGGCGTTGAACTCGCCTGCTGGGGCGACCACTTTGAGGTGAATCGCGCACTGAACGAAGATAGCTATGTTGCTGACATATGGCAAAAGCTCCAGGCCAATGGCCTAAGTTGCTATGCAATTTCCAGCCACCTCGTCGGCCAAGCGATTTGCGATAATATCGACGAACGCCACCAAGCGATCCTCTCCCCTGAGATCTGGGGCGACGGTGAGCCCGAAGGTGTGCGCCAACGCGCCGCCGAGGAAATGAAAAACACCGCACGCGCCGCTCGTGAATTCTTTGATGCTCGTCCAGATGAGTCCGTCATCGCACCGGTAGTGAATGGCTTCACAGGTTCCTCTATTTGGCATGCGCTGTATGCCTTTCCACCGACCTCACAAGCGTATCTAGACAAAGGATACGCGGACTTTGCGACACGTTGGACACCCATCCTCGACGTATTCGAGGAAGTCGACGTCAACTTCGCACTCGAAGTGCACCCAACGGAAATCGCCTTCGATATCGCTTCGGCAGAACGTGCGCTGGATGCGGTTAAGGGGCATAAACGCTTCGGCTTCAATTACGACCCAAGCCACCTCGGCTATCAGGGCGTGGACTACGTGAAGTTCATCCGTCAATTTGCCGACCGCATTTACCACGTGCACATGAAAGACGTTTGGTGGGGGCATGGAGACGGTTCCGTAGGCGTCTTTGGCGGGCACACCGATTTCACCGATCCACGTCGCCACTGGGACTTCCGCTCCCTTGGGCACGGCGATATCAAATTCGAAGACATCATCGTTGCACTCAACGATATCGCTTACGCAGGTCCCCTTTCAGTCGAATGGGAAGACGGTCGCATGGACCGCGTGCACGGTGGCACCGAAGCGGCCGCCTTCGTCAAGCAAGTCGACTTCAAGCCCAATGCGATGGCCTTCGACGCCGCCTTCGATAAGGACAACCAGTAGTGCAAAACTACCCACTTTAATAATTATCAATCCTGTAGCCGAATCGGTAACGATTTGGTCTCCGAACCGAAACCCAAAGCTCACGCTTTCGGCTACACACTTCAGAGATCCAATCCACTTCAAATTCCTAACCCTTAGAATTAGCTATTAGATTAAGATTCGGAGTCAGAGTGCGATCCAGGCCACAGACATCAGTAGCACCTTTTCACTCCGACTCCTAGCTTCTAGCTCCTTCCTTCTAACCCCTCTTTAAATATGCCTCTCAATCGTAAAATTCGCATGGGTATGGTCGGCGGCGGACAAGGTGCCTTCATCGGCGCCGTTCACCGTATCGCCGCTCAAATCGACAGCCAAATTGAACTTGTTTGTGGCGCCTTCAGCTCCGACGCCGAGCGCGCCATTGCCTCTGGCAAGGAACTCTACCTTCCAGAAGCACGTTGCTACCCCGACTTCGACACCATGATGACCGAAGAAGCCAAGCTCCCCGAAGGTGAGCGCATGGACTTTGTAGCCATCGTCACACCCAACCACGTGCACTTCCCTGCTGCCAAAGCAGCCCTCGAAGCAGGCTTCCATGTGCTCTCCGACAAGCCAGCCACACTCGACAAAGCCGAAGCCGTCGAGCTCGCCACAATCGTCGAAAGCACTGGCCTCAAATACGGCCTGACTCACAACTACACCGGCTATCCAATGGTGAAACAAGCCAAGGAAATGATCGCCAAGGGAGAGATCGGTAAAGTCCGCAAGATCGTCGTTGAGTATCCACAAGGTTGGCTCGCCACACCGCTCGAACAAACCGGACAAAAGCAAGCCGCATGGCGCACCGATCCGAAACGCTCCGGTGCAGCCGGTTGCATGGGTGATATCGGCACTCACGCCGAAAACCTGGCCGAATATATGACAGGTTTGCAGATCGATGAACTCGCGGCTGACCTCACCACCTTTGTCGACGGTCGTCTCCTCGACGATGATGGCAACATCCTACTCCGCTTCGAAGGCGGTGCCAAGGGTGTGCTCCACGCCTCACAAATTTCAGTCGGCGAAGAAAACTCACTCAACATCCGCATCTACGGCGAAACAGGCGGATTCGAATGGCATCAAATGGAGCCCAACACCCTGCTCGTGCATCGCATCGATCAGCCGACACAGATCTATCGCACCGGCAACGGCTATTTAGGTGAAGCCGCGACCGCGCACACCCGCATCCCAGCCGGTCACCCCGAAGGCTACCTCGAAGCCTTCGCCAATATCTATCGCAACTTCGCAGCCGATATCGCCGCCGACCTGGCAGGCGAAACAGCACCCGCTACCGCCACAGATTATCCGACGATTCAAGACGGCGTTCGCGGTATGGCCTTCATCGAAGCCGTCGTCAAAAGCTCCAGCAACAACGCAGCCTGGACGAAGCTATAGATGAAGTCTGACTCTTAATCCCAATCTTACTCCCAAGGGCGCATACAAATGCGCCCTTTTTCATCGGAAAGTTTATCCGCTATTGCGCAAATTAGCACAGATCTCTCACCTAGAGCCTCGCAGTCACAGACTAGGCAAAATCATTCCCAGTAAGTCAGGCACTCCTGTCTGACTCCCACTGCCCTCAGCGTAAGTCAGCTTTACCTACAAAGACTACCGCACCGAGCAAAGCGGCGTTCTCACGCTCACCCCCGAGGAGTTCATTCACCGATTCGTCGAGCACATCCTGCCACTCGGATTTCGCCGTATACGCTGCTACGGCTGGCGACACCACGACGTTGAAAAAGCCAAAACCGCATGTAAACAAGCCGCACTGGCAACGCTTGCAGCCTGGAAGGCACTGGCCATCGCACTGCAACGCGAAGACGAGCGCCACCAACAGTATGGAAAAAAGTGTGAGAACTGCGGCTGCCCCGTCGAGCACATGTCAAAGCCCCATGCGCTCCCCCCAGACCCAAGCTTTAATGACAGTTCATAATGACAAAAACAGAACACGACGCATGCCTGAGAGATCACCCTCCCAGGACAATCACATACGACCCAATCAAAAGAACTTGCATAATTACGGCCTTAAAAACAGTTTGACCAGCACATTGGCACTACGAAACGCTCACTCCTGTAAGAAAAAAAACAAAACACTCCCGCACCACACAACCCCAACCACACAGCGATACCCCCTAGACGTCCGCCTTGATCAAGGCGATGTATTCAATAGATGCCGAATCAACCAAACAGAAAAGGTCGAAGCCATCAGGTCGGCATCGATGAATAATCTTATCGTTGCATCGGCTCGCTTCGCGCGGCGTTCGGTAAATAAAATGAATTTCTACGGAACCATAAGTCGCATCTCACAACTCGGAGAAGGAATAGAAATTCGCCTATCGGAAGGCTACGTGTTTGATGAAGCTTTTGAGAAGCCTGTCAGAGTGATCACAGCAGAAAAATGCTTATCTATCCCTGAAGAGCTAGATAAGCTCAAAGGAAGTGAAATCGATGAATACGAAATCAGAGAAGATGGAATAGACCTATGGTTCACTTGGGATTCCTCGAGAATTCCTTTGCAGATTGAAGCATCTGGATTCACAGAAAAAAATGAGGAGTATGACCTGCAGGAGTATTCAGAAGCACTGGAAAGATTCAGAGCTGAATGGCAGAGGCAACAGAAAGAAATACACCAAGCGAAAATGAAACTCCAAGAGGTCTCTAAGTTCCTAGATCATGAACTCGACAATATTAAGCGAAGACTAGAATTCCAACCAGAGAAGCTAGATAAGTATTCGAAAGCACAATCAATCCTGCTGAACCTAAAACACAAAATCGAAACACCGAACCAGCCGGTCTTCCTTAGGTAAAGATCAAGTAGTTATTGATTAAAAATTGTTATTTATGTAGCCGAGGTCGTAGTGATGGGCTCTGCCCGTCACGGAGATTGCCTCGGGATTCGAGATATGGGTAATGACTTTGTAAAGGGGCCTGCACACCTGCGATGGTCTTCTTCTGGCGATCTGTGGTTCAGTCGCAGTCTTACTTTAATGGCAGTGTGGTCAGGGCTCTGCGGCAGGGACGGATTATCGTGGTTCTGGCGGCCATTTGAACGTGGCTCAATGACAAGCGACTGGCGGTCCTCTAATCCGCAGAGTCCTTCCCAAAGTCTTCGTGGTTTAGATCATCATAAGCTCATTCAGTTTAATCGATATATGTATTGCGAGTTCGATAGGAACTAGGCGGCTTGTGCTCAGTCGCAACCGCGATCATTCGATGGATTTGGGCATTTCTGCGGCGATGACAGAGCATCGCCCTCCAATTAAAATTACCAATAAATCTCTAAATACTCACTTATGGTAGTGCCCTTCCGAGATGTCCGCCGCTACCACAAAACATTCTTATCGAAATCTGATTTCTAAAACGTCTCTGGGAAGTCTTGAGGGGTATTGAGGTTCTGCTCTTCAATAAAATCCTGCAGGATCAACGCGGCTGCTCGGGAATCGATCTCTCCGCTACGACGGTCGGGCTTTTTCTTTTGGCCTTTTAAACCCTGCTCTACTGAGTGACTGGATAGGCGCTCATCAATGCGATGCACGGGCAAATTGAATCGTTTCTCAATCTCGCCAATAAAAACATCCACCTCTTTGGCCTTAAAACCAACGCTTCCATCCATATTCAATGGATAGCCACAGACAATCCGCTGGATGCGGCGATCGGCGATCGTTTGTTCAATTTGTCTAAGACGTTCCTTCTTCGATGCGGCCACTGCAGCAGGCAAAGGCACGGCAATGCCCACCTCGTCCGCATACGCGAGTCCAATGCGTTTTTCGCCCCAATCGATACCGAGAGTGTTCATATGGAAAGAAGTTAGAAGGTTGGAGCTGGAAGGGAGAAGCAAAAAACGAAGCGATTGACCTTACTGAATTCTAAATTCTACCTCCTAACTTCTAGCGCCTAAAAAACTCACGTGAGTTTTTTAAGCGCCTCTTTTGCGCCGAGGGTTTGGACGATTTTCTTAATTTCTTGTGCCTTGTCTTTGTGGCAGACGAGTGTGGCGTCTTTGGTCTTGACGACGATGAGGTCTTTCACGCCGAGCAAGGCGATCAAGTGATCTTCATCACGGGAGAATACGATATTGTTGCTGGAGCTCTGAATCTCAGTAAGTCCGCGTGCGACGTTGCCGCTGTCGTCGGATGGGTAATGTCGCTCAACCGCAGGCCAGTCACCGACGTCGTCCCAGTCAAATCCAGACTCGACCATCACGACATTGGTCGCCTTTTCGATGATTGCATAGTCGACCGAGATCTTTTCCAAATTCGGATAATGTTCGGCAAGCAACGGATCGATTCCCTCGCCCGCTGCGAGTCCCTGATCGATCGATTGCAGTGCGGACCAAAGCGAAGGCGTGCTCTTCTCAAGCTCGGCCACAATCGAACTCACCGACCATACAAACATTCCGGCATTCCAAAAATAGTCTCCTGAATCGAGATAGCTTTGCGCGGTTTCAAGGTCGGGCTTCTCGACGAAGCGTTTTACATTAAAGACTGTGCGGCTGGCGTATTCGCCGAGCACATCGCCCTGCTGAATATAGCCGTAGCCCGTTGCGGGAAAGCTGGCAGTAATACCAACTGTCGCGAGCACGCTGTTTGCCTCGGCGGCTTCAAATGCAGTGGCTAAAGTTGAGCGCAAGCCTTCCGCATCGTGAATCACCGCATCCGCGGGCAACATGGCAAAGGTGGCATTGGGGTCTTCACGACGCACGAGCACAGTGGCCAAAGCAACTGCGGCAGCGGTATCGCGCCCCATAGGTTCACCAATCACTTTGGCAGGGTCGAGGGCGGGACAGACCTCCAGCACGGCATCGCGCTGTTCCGCATTGGTGATCACAAACACATCTGACGCGTCGACCAAGCCTTTGAGGCGGTCGACCGTTTGCGTGAGCATGGCTTTTTCACCGACAATGGGTAACAATTGCTTCGGTCGAGCCAAGCGGCTCTCCGGCCAAAAGCGTTCTCCCCGGCCACCGGCCATAATTACTACATAGCGTTTCGTCATATCGCACAGACTTAGACTTTTGTTGTATGAAGCAAGGCAGAAGGCGAATCCAAAGGCTCTGCTAACATATTTTGGGCAGAATCATTTCACCAGGCAGAAATGGGAACTGTGAAATCGAAAAAGCAGTGACTGAGGCAACAGCTGAAAGCATAATGTCTCACTGTATTCATAAAAAAGATCATTCTGCCTATAATCATTCTGCCCAAGTCACCTCTACTAAAGATGAAAATTGCAGTCGCGCCCGTGCGAACCTCTGACAAAACTCGCTGCCATTTGAACCATGAAACTAAGCAGCACAGATAAACAAGCCCTTCGCGAGCACCTTTGCCAACTGCAGCTCACGGTCTTGAAGGCGATCCTAGACGCGCGCTCGAAGCGCCAACCGAACGAACTCAGCTCCATCTCCGGAGTCACCGCCGCCGACACCATCTATGCAATCGACACCATTGCCGACGAAGCGATTTTCAAATGGTTTGAGCAAAATTGGCCTGCTGAATGGCCCGTGCAAATTATCATGGAGGGCTTGGACGATGCACACACGCTTTGCTTTCCACTGGGAACTAAGGTCAACGATACCCGGCTCAAGTGCATCATCGACCCGATCGATGGCACGCGCGGCATTATGTATGACAAACGTTCAGCATGGATCTTAACGGGCATCGCGCCGCAGCGTGGCTCCGAAAACATGCTCGCCGATATCGAAGTGAGTGTAATGACCGAAATCCCGACCACCCGTCAATGGAGAGCCGACCAAATCAACGCCATCCGCGGAGCGGGCATCCAAGCGACCGCTTTCGACATTCGCGATGCATTCAAACAATCCTCTATCGAACTACAGCCGAGTGAAGCCAATGATGTGCGGCACGCCTTCGGCACAATCTGTCGCTTCTTCCCGGCGGGCAGCACCCTCTTATCGCAAATTGAAGAACTCCTCTGGGAGCAACTCTATGGGGAAACCGGCGAAGGCATGCCCTTAGTATTCAACGATCAATACATTTCTACCGGCGGACAGTTCTACGAAATCTTAAGCGGGCATGATCGCTTCGTCGCGGACATCCGCCCGATCGCTTTCCGGGTGCTAGACATCGAGGAAAACCTCAGTGCCCACCCCTACGATGTGTGCTGTACATTGATCTTAAAAGAAGCCGGCTGTATCGTCGAGCACGCCGACGGAAGCCCGCTAAACTGCCCACTCGACACGACGAGTGCGGTCAATTGGGTCGCTTACGCCAACAAGGAATTGTCCGAGCACATACGCCCGGCCCTGATCAAAGTGCTGGGGCAATTGGTGCCGTAATGTTAAGGCGCCTAATTCTGTCGGTATACAGTGGTTTCTGATGGATCGCCGTCCGGCTTCACCATTTCTACTTGGAGGATGAATACCACTTCGAAAAAAGTTTGATCGACTAAAGCTAAGGGTAGCGCGGCACCGTCTCGGTGCGCATAGAAGCTTACGGGCCTTACCAACGTTCGTGCGGCGTGAGACACGCCTGCGCTACTGGATCAAACAATACTAGAACTGGGATAAGATTATGAGTAAGCTTAGGATTAGAGTATTCTGCGTTTAATCAGAGGAAAAAGGTAGGGTTCGATATCCTTATCGAACCGCCACAGTATGCCAACGGAGCGTTAAGGATAACGCTCCCTATCACCTACGATACGTCAACTTAATCGCAGAATGCTTGTAGAACATAGGAAATGCTCAAAACGGCGGCAGAGCGCCGTTGCTACAGTAGAGAAGACGGCTGTTACAACACCCGTGCACCATGACCGGCGCGGGTGTGTATCACCGTCGCAGCTATGCCACACTTTGCTTCGTAGGCAGCGGCCACTGCTTGTGCTTGCTCATCACCAAATTCGGAATTGGTAAATGCCATCACCGCCCCACCGAATCCACCGCCGGTCAAACGTGCGCCATACATGTGCGGCTGCTGCATCAGCAAATTAGTCAAGACATTCAGCTGCTCGACACTGTTTTCAAAGTTCACGCGTGAACTCTCGTGCGATGCATTCAAGGCATCGCCGACGGCTTGCAGGTCGCCTGCGGCCAACGCAGCTTTCACGGCACGCACGCGGTCGTTTTCACCAACAATATGAGCGGCACGACGGTAGAGCAAATCACCCAAAGCCTCCTTTGAGCTATCGAGTTGCTCCTGGCTGATTTCAGACAAAGTCTTCGCCTCAGGATACGTCTTTTGTAAAATTGCGAGCGCATCGTGACACTCCTTATGACGATCTGCATAGGCCGAATCCACCAGCGCGTGCTTCTTGTTCGAATTAAAGATCCAGAAGTGTGTATCCTCGGGCATACGTGTGGTGCCAAACACAACCGTTGCGCAATCAATGCTCACCAATGAGTCCACTTCACCGAAAGCGGAAACACCTTGATCGAGGATTCCACACGGCATACCGACAAATTCGTTTTCGGCTTTCTTACCGATATGTGCAAGTCCCACCTTATCCGTTTCGTAGCTATACAACGCACCCAGCGCCAGAGCTGTTGCCAACTCAAAAGCCGCGCTACTACTCATGCCGGCACCCGCAGGCAGCGTAGAGGTGACAGCCAGATTGTAGCCGACCGGCATCGAAACACCCAGATCGCGCATCACCTTCGTCACACCGATCGGATAGTTCGTCCAGGCTGATGGGCCTTGAGTTGGATTCAAAGCGTCCAGATTCAGAGCGACCACTTGGCCACCATCACTGATGATATGGATCTCACGATCATCTCGACGAGAAATACCAACCGTAATGCCTTCGATGACTGCAGCGCCCATCACTAGACCACCATTATAATCGGTGTGATTGCCAATGAATTCAATGCGCCCAGGCGCAAAGGCAGCGTGCTCAGCATCCTGCTGATAGGCACTTTTGAAGAGTGCTTGAGTGTGGTTCGACATCGTCAGTTATTTGGCTGTCATACTTTCTTTGCCCACGAATCACGCAGTGCGACCGTGCGATTAAACACAAGCGCATCGTCCTTCGAAAGCTCAGTATCCGGGCAAAAATACCCGATCCGTTCAAATTGACACGTCTCCCCTCGGGGGAGCTCCGCAAGGCTGGACTCGCAGTAAGCAGTCGCTTCAGAAACAGAGTCCGGATTCACAAATTCAAGAAACTCGCGCTCCTTGTCAGCCTCCGGTTTTTCCTCTGAAAACAAACGATCAAACATTCGAACAGTGGCTTGAATTGCATGATCACGGCTGACCCAATGAATCACTCCCTTTACCTTACGGTCCTCGGGATTTTTATTCAACGTATCTAAATCGACAGAACATAGAAGCTTCTGAATCGTGCCATCTGCGTCTTTAATCACTTCATCGCACTTAATGATATAACCGTTACGCAAGCGCACTTCATGACCTAGCTTGAGGCGGAAGAACTTTTTATTAGCGACTTCTCTAAAGTCTTCCTGCTCGATCAAAATATGCTTACTAAACGGAATCATGCGTGTGCCCGCCGCTTCATCCTCTGGATTGTTGATACCTTCGACTTCGAGCACTTTATCTTCAGGCCAATTGGTCAATTCAATTTCCAAAGGATTCAAAACTGCCATTCGACGCACCGCGACTTTGTTTAACTCTTGGCGCACCGCATGTTCCAACAATGCAATATCACTGATCGAAGGCACTTTAGTGATTCCAACCGTCGCGCAGAAATTTCGAATTGCAGCCGCCGGATATCCACGACGACGCATCCCCGATAGAGTCGGCATACGAGGATCATCCCACCCCGTAACATGATTCGCCTCCACCAATGCACGTAACTTACGCTTACTGACAACGGTATAAGTCATATTTAAACGCGCAAACTCCGTCTGCTTCGATGGAAAGATTCCGAGCTTTTCGATAAACCAATCGTAGAGCGGACGGTGGTCTTCAAACTCTAAGGAACAGAGCGAATGCGTAACCTCTTCGAGCGAATCACTCTGCCCATGGGTGAAATCGTAGCTCGGGTAGATACACCAGGCATCACCCACCCGGTGGTGATGCATACGCTTGATGCGATACATCACTGGATCGCGCATGTTCATATTCGGATGCGCCATATCGATCTTCGCTCGTAGCACCTTTGCGCCATCCTCAAACTCACCGGCGCGCATGCGCTTAAACAAGTCCACGCTCTCTTCAACTGGCCGCTCACGATATGGGCTTGGTTTACCGGGTTCACTGATGGAACCGCGATATTCGCGCATTTCATCGAAACTTAATTCATCGACATACGCATCTCCCGACTCGATCAGCTGGATCGCCCAAAGATAGAGTTGCTCAAAATAATCACTGGCAAAGCAGATTTTCGCCCACTCGTAGCCGAGCCATTTGATGTCTTCCTGAATTGCTTGCACGAATTCGTCGCTCTCCTTTTCAGGATTCGTATCATCGAAACGCAAGTTGCACTGACCGCCAAATTCTTTAGCGATTTCGAAATTCAGGCAAATTGCCTTCGCATGACCGATCTGGAGATAGCCATTTGGTTCGGGAGGGAAACGCGTCTGCACGCGTCCATCATGTTTACCAGCAGCCACATCGGCTGCCACCATTTGGCGGATGAAATCGGTCGGCGTATCTTTAGCGTCTGACATAAGCGCATGAGCAAAACGCAGGCAATACGACTCCGCCAGTCAAAAAAAGATCAAATCTGGGCATTTACGCTAAGTTTTGACTTAAGCCAGTAGTTCGAACATTTGGCCCTAGTTCAGAGCGCCGTCGCCAAGTTGCCTCGGAATTCTGTTTCGGGGTCTCGATTTGTCAGTCAATGTCGCCAGCTGGCATTTGTGTTGATTCGTGCACAGGCACATCATTCGTGTCGCAGCGCTTCCATTGGTGAAAGGTTGGCAGCTTTCCAGGCAGGAAAAGAACCAAAAACGACACCCGTCAAAATGGACACAGTGAGCGACACCACCACTGAGAACAGGGTGACCGCAGTGGGCATACTGGCATATTGAGCCACAAAACCAGCGAGTAAAACTCCGAGCAAGGCCCCCAGTACACCTCCAATCGTGGTCAACACCACCGATTCGACCAAAAACTGTATGAGAATATCTTGGCGTGTGGCGCCCAGCGCACGACGTGTTCCAATTTCTTTCATACGCTCATAAATATTCGCCAACATAATATTCATAATACCAATGCCCCCTACCAACAGAGAGATCGAAGCAATGGAGGCCATGACGATGGTAAAGATACGTTGAGTCGCTTCCTGCTGACGCATCAACTCAAAGGGCAATATGATTTCATAATCAGGCTCTCGATGCGTTGTCTGCAAATAGGCCTCTAAGCGGCGACTGGTGTTTTCAATCTGTTCGACATCATTCACGACCACATAAAGCAACTTATAGGGCATCGCAATTCGACTGACCCGCGGTGCCGACCATTGGTTAAATCCTGTCGTGCTGGGTAAATAAAGCATCGAATTCACACTACCCATACCTTCAAGAGTGCGGTCACTCGTATTGTTCAAAACACCGACAATATTTAGATAAATGCCGTTCACCAACAGCCGCTCACCGACTGGATTTCTAAATTGAAACAATGATTCTGCAAGACGACTGCCGATCACACAAACAGGTGCCCCTTCCTCGCGATCTTTTGCAGTTAAAAAACGACTTTTCGAGCCGACTAATTGACTGTTCGTGATCTCTAGAAACTCGATCGGCACACCCAGAATATTAACATTCGGTAATTCGATCCAATGGCTGATCACCATACCACTCCAGCTAGTGATCGGCAGCACAGCACTCACGTTGTCGAATTCACTACCGATGTGCGCGATATCCTTATCAGTAATACCAACAACACCACTCTGAGTATTTTCGCCATCGTCCGTCGTTAGCGATCGGATGATAATTTTATCCACCCCCATCTCTTGAATCTGGCGAATCGACTCTAATCGGGCGCCCTCTCCAATCGCCAACATACCCACCACAGCGCCCACACCAAAGACAACCCCCAAACCCGCAAGAAATGCACGGAATGGATGGTTGGTAAGGCTCGCCACCGAAAGTCGTAGTGTATTTGAAAAGCGCATACCTTAAGAGCGTGTGATGTTGCCGTCATGAATCTCCACCACGCGATCCACTTCTTCTTCATAATCTGGATTATGTGTCACCATAATTACAGAGCGCCCCTCAGAGCGGAGCTCCCGAAAGATATCCATCACTTCTTCACCAGTAGATTCATCGAGATTCCCGGTCGGCTCATCCGCCAAAAGAACGGGTGGATCATTTGCCAATGCACGCGCAATCGCGACACGTTGGCGCTGCCCACCCGATAGCTCCGTTGGCTTATGATCCGTGCGGTCTTTTAGCCCAAGGCGCGTCAATACTTCGAGCGCCCGCTCCTTCATATATTCCTTGGGCTGTTCCGCATAGTGCATCGGCACACAGACATTTTCCATGACAGACATGGTCGGAAATAGATTAAATGATTGAAAAATAAACCCAATCTTACGGCAACGAATCTGTGATATATCAAAATCTGGAAGATCCGCCACATTTTGGCCGTCCAACCAATATTCACCAGAGCTAGGCTGATCTAAAAGCCCTAACAAATTCAACAAGGTGGATTTACCCGAGCCTGACGGACCCACGATCGCCACAAACTGACCTGAAAAAAACTGCAGCTTCAGCGGGTGTAAGGCATGCACAACATGCGCACCCATTTGATAGCGCTTCGCAATCGCTTTCAAATCAATCATCGGTGGGGTCGAGACGGTTTCCATAGATTACACGCCCGAGCCGATTAATTTCCTAAGGAACCGCTTTGAGAAAACAGTAACACAGTGTCACCCTCTTCCAAACCTGATAGGATTTCAACATGACTGTTGGACGCACGCCCCGTCTGAACTAAGCGTTCTTCAACAGCGAAGCCACTCTTCACCCGACAATACGATTCACCCTCATTATCATAGACTGCTTCGATCGGGACATAGAGCACATCCTCCACACTATCGACCAAAATTTCTACTTCGACCGTCATCCCAGGCACGAGTCTAGGGTCTGAACTATCCGTGCTGATACTCGTGACATACACTCGTGGGCTTCGTGCATCCCAAGAAATCAAACGCTGAGACATTGTAGCAATACTCTGCACCTTCCCCTTCATCTCCAAATTGGGCAATGCGGCATTCTTCAGCAGAGCTGTCTGATTCGCACTGACTCGCGAGCGATAGATCTCAGGAATATCACAACGCACAAGAAACTGCGAAAGGTCCGGGATACGTGCAACGACTTCCTTTGGCTTCACATCCACACCGATCGCTAAGAGCTTCGGCTCACGACCTCTGCGAGGCTTCGCACCTAAGGTGACAATGCCACTAATAGGTGCCCTGAGAACCAATCCTTCTAAATCTTCTTTAACTTCCGCTAAACGTTCATCTAGTCGCTCCATTTTCGTCGCATACTCTTCTTTAATACGTTCAAGGTCTTCGACGTATTTCTCCTTATGCTCTACAATGTTCTGTTGTGTATTACTCTTGTCTCGGAGTAATTTGCGGTAGCGACGTTCTGCCTGCACATGGTCACTCTCTGCTTTGAGTAAGTAGCGCTTTAAATTGAGCTCTGACATTTCCAAAGCGATCGTCAAGCGCCGCAAGGTTTGAGGATGATCATAGCGGCGAAACTGACGATCTGCCTTGCGAGCGGTCTCCCACGCGCCAAATGAATTATTCACCTTCTTCTGCGCGAGAGTCACTGCCCGCTCAGCTTTTTCGCGCGTCGAATCATCCTTCAACCGAGCCTCCGATAGCTCCTGCGTTGCTTTATCCAAATCGTCAACGGCATCATAATACTCCTGTTCTTTATCATCAATCTGAGTCTGCATTTGCTTACTTTTAGTTCGATACTCTAGATTCTGATATTTATTCAATGCCTCTTTTGCCGTTTCAAAAGAATTACTCGCCTGAGCAATTGTGCTCATCGATTTATCACGGTCCACCGACTGGGTGCCGAGAAATAGAGAGATATTCAACTCCCGGTCGTCTAATGCCTCTTCCAAGTCACGCATCTTATTCTCAAAAACATCTTGGGTAAAAATCAAGTTCTCCTCGTGATCTGTCTGCGTGTCATAGATCTCTTCCTCTAGTCTAGTAATCTCTTCTAAGTAGGCTTCTTTCGCAAATGATACCACAGGATCCCCCGCCTCAACATGCGACTTGTCTTCGACAATTTGCTCAATTCGCAGCCCTTTTCTTGCAGCGCCCTCGAAGCTTAATTCATAATTTTCGATCGCATCCAATTCACCACGAGCGAGCACAGTGATATTAAAATCCCCGCGCTCGACCTTATGGTAGCGGTCCAACTCTGCAGACTCTTCGCCGCCTGTTCCGTTTGAACACTGAGACAGACCCAACACGAACAAGATGCCAAGCACTGCGCCTCCTAAAAACAGTATACGCTGCCTCGAAGATAAACCACTAAACCATGTTGCTAGGCGCTTAATCATCGCTCGCATCAAAGAAGATCTTCACATCCTCAACCAAGGTTGACTCTTCGGCCGCTGCAGAATGCTGCGCTTCAATATCTTCAATAACAGCATCGATCTTCGGATCGATTTGATCGGGTTGTATGATCGTTTCGTCTCCAAATTTAAGAATTTTGATATTCAGGAATATGATTAACTGCGTCTGCTCACTTTGTCGACGATCGGATTTAAAGAGCGTGCCCAACAACGGCACTTTCGAGAAAACTGGCGTGCGGCGCTTAGTATCACGATCGGTGCTTTGCAAGAGTCCAGCCATAGAGATTAACTGGCCATCACGCACTTCCAATTCAGTGCGTGCCTGACGCACCGCAATAATAGGATTACTGACCTCACCTGCGACACTGAAGCCAATAACTGTCGACACTTCGGGGTTCACCTCGAGACGTATCCGATCACCAGCAATCATCGTCGGCTTCACATTGAGCTTAATACCCACACTCTTAAATTCTGTCGATGTCGTCACACCCCCACTTGAAGTCGTTTGCGAGAGAATCGGCACTTCACGACCAGTGACAATGCTTCCTTCTTTACCGCGCTGGATGATTAAATTCGGCGCGGAGAGAATCTTAGCCTTACCATTGGTTTCCAAATAGCGGATAAATAAATTTAACGACTCGGAACCCTGATCCCAAATCTGCGAATTCACGATACCACCTTGTCCAGTATTGGGTGCGGCACCTGCCACCCCAAGTTTAGTGCCCACTTCATCCACTAGAGCGAGCTCTCCAGTTAATAAATCCGTACCGATATTCTCATAAAACAAGTCGACCTCTTTCTCTAAATCAGAATCAACATTGAGCTCTACGATACGAGCTTCGACCAATATCTGCGGCACTGGTTTGTCTAAGCGCGTGATAATGCCTTTCAATGCTGCAAGGTTTTCAGGCGTATCGGACATCACTAATTGATCGGATTCGGCACTTTCAGCAACCATACCGTCCGAACTGATAAATTCTTCGAGAACACGGCGTAAGTTTGACGCCTGTATATATTGGCAGTCGTAGATATATACTTCCTTCACGTCGGCCTCACCGGTTCCAGCAACGTGCTCTTTAAATCGGTCTAAGCGCTGACCATGATCATCCTGTAGCGCCTCGTCTAAAGATCCGAGTATCAACTCTTCGTTATCTTCAACGGAAACCACCTCCTGCGCGTCGACTGTAACAGCTAACGATAGCCCAGCGAACACGCTCAACAAGACGAGGAGACGCCTGAATAGTGACCTTAAATATTTGCAAAATCGTAGAAATGAAAAGGTATACAACATAGACGAATAGGTTAGGAAAGTTCTTCCGTGGAAGCAGATAATCAGGAATTTTAGGGCAGGAACTATATAGAATACATAAGCTCGTCCACTTCGGACGAGGTAAGTTCCAAAAAAGAAACAATCTTAGTGAGCCTTCGACACAATCACAAAAGAAAACAAGATCGAAACCAACAGCAATCGAACGACCACGAGGACGAGTCAAACACCGAGACTTTACCGCATCCCTTCACGGTAACAATCATGCACAAGCCGCAGCTATGGTCGACTTTACCATCGATTTCACAAGATCTATAACTTCAGGGCCTCGCCCAAGTTGGGCAACGACGATACTACCCTCTAGTAACAATTGCAGTTGATCTGCCAACACTTCCGGATCGCGCGCACCTCGCTCAACTGCGAGCTCTACAAAAAAACCTCGCATCGCTTGCTTCGCATGGACCGCAAGCGTGACCAAGTTAGGCGAACAGGCACCAAACTCATTCAAAGTCTTTACAAAAATACAGCCTGAGAAATTCGAGCGCGCAAACCACTCCCGGTAAAGCTCTACACAGGCCATCAAACGCGCATCTCCAACCGGATGTATCGCCAATATCTTGGCGCGAGAGCGTGCCATCATGCCCTCTTGGTGCCGTTTTAACACTGCCTCGATTAAGCCCTCCTTCGAGACAAAATACTTATAGAGTGTCCGCTTTGTCACACCCGACTCTGCCGCGATTTGATCCACGCCGGTCGCATGAAAGCCCTGTTTTTCGAATAAAAGATTCGCGGTCACTAGAATCGCGTCATGTTTTTCATTTTTCTTCATATTCATAAACCTCTCAATAACAGTTAATTACATCAAAAACATCACACTGCTTAAAAATTATTGATTCAATTTTAAATAAACAGATCTGTTTACTTTATAATGTATACAAATCAGTATACTGCTAATTTGTAGATCAACACAATACATAAAACACAAAAGAAACGACTTATGAAAACATTCAAAAACATCCTCCGTATCACTACACTCCTCATCGCATCGGTAGCCGCAAGTTTTGCAGCCGACGCCAGCGCCTATGACCTGCCAGCAGTTGGCGGCTACGATCTAGTCAGCTATCATCAGGACGGCGGACCGATACGAGGCTCGGGCTTCCAAAAAGCGGAACATGCAGGCATCACCTACCTGTTTGCCAATGAAGCAAACAAAGCCGCCTTCGAGGCTAACCCCACGAAATACCTCCCGGAGTTTAACGGCTACTGCGCCTACGGAGTCGCTCTTGGACAAAAATTCAACACCGACCCGACCGTTTACGAGTTAGTCGATGGCAAGCTCTACCTCAATTTGAATGGTGAAATCCAACAAAAATGGTCCGAAGACAAGGCGGGTAACATCAAAAAAGCCCATACCAACTGGAAGCGCCTTAAATAGAGAACCCAATAACACAAAAAAGTATGCAAAACATAGAAAACCGAACAGCGTTTGAAACGCTAATTCAACAAAACCAGGACACGGTCATCGCCGTCGATTTCTGGGCACCATGGTGCGGCCCCTGCCAAGCCTTCGGCCCGATCCTCGAGGAAGCGGCTAGCACCGTAGGGCCCGCAGCTGAGATTGTGAAGGTGAACGTCGACACATTACCGGAAATTGCCAAGCACTACCAAATCACATCGATTCCAACAGTGCTCTATTTCCAAAACGGAAATGTAGCGCACCGCGCCACAGGCATCGAACCTGCAGCGACAATCGTTGCACGCATCAACGAGCTGTCACTTCAGCAAGTGTAGTGCTCGCGACCCTCAAACGAATGCCCGCCTAGTAATAGGCGGGCTTTTTTCATAGCAGGTGGCTATACCATTTTGAGACGATTCTAGATGGACATAATAAAACCGAGTTCGCTAAGGCTTCACTTGGAGACTATCTCACAAACTGACCAAAACGTTACCGTTTCGGCTACAAAAGCTGAATGCTGTTACCGTTTCGGCTACAAAAGCACTAGCCGAAATAGTAATATTTTGGAACGTTAGCACTAGCCATCGCAAACAACCTTACAGCTCGCAAGCTGCATCAATCGCTTCAAGCTCTGCATCGCTAAATGCTGCCGCGTCGAGGCATGCCAAGATGTCGAGGATCTGCTCGCGGCGACTCGCACCGATCAGGGCAGAGGTCACCGTCTTACGACGAAGCACCCAAGAAATAGCCATCTGCGCGAGGCTTTGACCGCGTTCTAGAGCAATCAGATTGAGCGCACGAATCTTTGGTAAATGTTCCCTGACACTGGCTTCTTGTAAAAATGGGCTATTTGAATTCGCGGCACGCGAATCCGTCGGAATCGTTTTGAGATATTTATTCGTCAGCATCCCCTGCTCCAGTGGCGAAAACACTATCGAACCGACGCCTGTTTCTTCTATGGCATCCAATAAACCATCTTCGATCCAGCGATCAAACAGACTATAGCGAGCTTGATGGATCAGACATGGCGTGCCGAGATCCTGTAAAATACGCACGGCCTCACGGTATTCGGTCGGACGATAATTCGAAAGCCCGACATACAGCGCCTTCCCCGAACGCACTGCAGTGTTCAACGCCCCCATCGTTTCTTCAAGTGGCGTGTCTGGATCTGGTCGGTGGCTGTAAAAAATATCCACATAGTCTAAGCCCATACGCTTAAGGCTTTGGTCTAAGCTAGAGAGCATATGCTTGCGAGATCCCCATTCACCATAGGGCCCATTCCACATGTGATAACCCGCTTTTGTCGAAATGATCCATTCGTCACGATAGGGCAGGAAATCTTGCGCGAAAAGCGCGCCGAACCTGCGCTCAGCGGATCCAGGAGGCGGGCCATAATTGTTCGCTAAATCAAAGTGGGTAATGCCATTATCAAACGCACAACGCAGCATTGCACGACTGTTTTCAATCGCATCGACCTCTCCAAAATTATGCCATAGCCCTAATGAAATAGGCGGCAACTGCAAACCACTGCGTCCACAGCGGTTATAGCTTAACTTTGAGTAACGATCAGCAGCAGCTTGGTAGGTCATTTATATACATGCTGAGAACACACGATTTACGACGCAAGCTCTCGCACATAGAAACACGGCTTTAAAAAAATACGTGCAAGATGATAAATTTCCCACATACTGCTTAACAATGACAGCTGAAGTGATGCGCAATCCTGGGGCCTTTGAACCCGTCATACAGTTTTCGATCCATGCCGATAACAAGGTTGGGCGACTCAATGAAATTGTCGGACTTCTCGCGGTCCATGAGGTCCATATCATGGCGCTTTCCATTTTGGATACGACCGACAGCTCAATCATTCGCCTCATCGTGGACTATCCTAGGGAAGCACAAAAACTGCTCATCGAACACCAGTTTTCGTATGTGCAAAGCGAGTTAATCGCCGTGGAACTGAACGATGAATCCGAAGTTCGCATTGTCACCTCAGCGCTGGTGCAAGCGGAAATCAATATTCACTACATCTATCCGTTCTTGGTGCGTCCAAACAATCGCTACGCGCTTGCGATTAGTCTGGAAGACAACGACCTCGCTGCTGACACAATCAAAAGGCACAAACTGAGAATCATCGGGCAAGACGACATCGCTCGGTAATTGAGCACCGCTATACGACGGAAGCGTTACATTTTTGGCTAATTTCGTAGAAAGTCTTGCAGCAGGTATGTAACTTGCAGTAGATTTTCGCCATGCCCCTAAAACGCTCACGACCGAATACGGAAACTAAATTCAAGGACGCCGTCCTCGAATTAGTTGCAGAGTCAGGTTGTGAAGCTCTGGGCGTTAATGCAGTCGCACACAAAGCAGGTGCGGACAAAGTGCTCATCTATCGCTATTTTGGTGATCTCAACGGTCTGCTCATGAACGTCGCGGATCAACAGGTTTGGCTTCCCACGATTGATGAACTCGCCGATACGATACTCTCGACCTACAAGGATGTCGCCTTATGCTTACGCCAACTCTTTGAGCGCATCGTGCAACATATACGTTCTAAAAGCGCCACACATCAAATTATGCGCTGGCGAAAAGCCGCACCCAACCCATTGACAAATCACTTTTCACAAGCATGGCATACACTCTGGAACGAACTGCCTGCACGTATCACCTCAGACCTCGATGAAGCGTCGCAGACCGCATGGAGACATGCCTGCGCACTGATAGCGTTGCTCATCGAAGCCGAACTCAACGAAGATCCAGTCGACCTAAACTGCATACAGGTGCTTGCGAGTGATTTGCCAGCACTGAAGGTTGACGCCTAAGCAATCAGGCTCAATGAATAGGTAGATCGTTTACACACACTTTCTATGAAAAACTATTTGGATCTTCTACGCACCGTGCTCGAAACGGGCACTTTTCGCGACGACCGCACGGGCACCGGCACCTACTCCCTATTCGGCGCTCAAGCTCGATTCTCCCTAGACCCCGACTTCCCTCTACTCACCAGTAAAAAGCTACACCTACGATCAATCATCCACGAACTCCTTTGGTTCATCCAAGGCAATACAAACATCCAATACCTGAAAGAAAACAAGGTTCGCATCTGGGACGAGTGGGCGGATGAGAACGGCGATCTCGGACGCGTCTACGGGGCACAATGGCGCGACTGGGCAGCTCCAGATGGCGAGCGTGTCGATCAACTCTCCGAAGTCATCGATTCACTTCAAAACAACCCAGACAGCCGCCGTCACATCGTTTGCGCCTGGAACCCTGGCGAAGTCAAACACATGGCGCTCCCCCCCTGCCATGCGCTCTTCCAGTTTTACGTCGCCAACGGCGAACTCAGTTGCCAACTCTACCAACGTAGCGCCGACATTTTCCTCGGCGTGCCATTCAACATCGCTTCCTACGCCTTGCTCACACAAATGATCGCACAAGTCTGCGGTCTCAAAGCAAAAGAATTTGTGCATACCTTCGGTGACCTCCACCTCTATGCCAACCACGTGGAACAAGCTAAAGAGCAACTCAGCCGCGAACCGCGACCGCTCCCTCAGATGAAGCTCAACCCTGATGTCAAAACTATTGACGGCTTTACCTATGAAGACTTTGAGCTCGTCAACTACGACCCACATCCAGCGATCAAAGCACCCATCGCGGTCTAGCGACCGAGTGAAGGTGAGAGTGAAAGTAAAGGGAGCGCCCGGCTCCGCGATTTAATCCCGCAACTCGTATCCCGCATCTCGTATCCCGCATCTCGTATCCCGCAGCTCGTATCCCGCAGCTCGTATCCCGCAGCTCGTATCCCGCACCAAATGAAAACCTACAAAGCAATTGCCGCCATGGCGGAGAACCGAGTCATCGGTAATGCAGGAGACATCCCTTGGCATCTGCCTAATGACTTTAAATGGTTTAAAAAGACCACCATGGGCGATATTTTGATCATGGGGCGCAAGACCTACGAATCCATCGGCCGCCCACTGCCCGGCCGCGACACTTATGTGCTCAGTCGTCAACCACGCGAAATCAAAGGCGTGCATAGTTTCACTAACCTAGAGATGCTCGACCATCTCGACACCGACAAAACTATCTGGATCGCGGGCGGCGGCGAAATTTATCGTCAAATGCTTCACCGTTGTGAGTCGCTCTATCTGACACGCGTGCACCGCACAGTGCCAGGCGATGCCCACTTCCCACAGTTTGAAGATCAATTCACACTCAAGGAAATCGTTCTGAAGAACCACGAGTTCACCATCGAACACTGGGTGCGCAGTTAAACATCTCGCCAAGCGAGAATCTACAAGTCCACTGCCCTTACTCGGCTTTCGAAGGCAAGGCTGCCGAATACAGCAAAAATAGCACATTCACCACTGGCACAAACATCCAAAGTGTCAGATAGGCTGGCTTCCCCATGTCGCGCAGACGCTTCAACAATTGCATCAAACCGATAAAACTGGCCAGCAAAGCAGATACAATCGTGAAAAACACTGCAAGTGTGCCAAATGTGCCGTGGTGCCAGTGCGCGAAAAAGTGCGATGCCACTTCCCACACACCGAAAACAATCGCTGCGAGAATAACGAGTCGTAGGATGAATGCGAAACGGCCAATACGGCCTTCAGAGCTAAAGAATGATTCAATCATGGTAGGTAAAAAAAGGTTAGTGCGACCGATGTTTACAAAAGCACGCACAAGCGCAATAAAAACCGACCAGCTTTCCTGAGAGTAAATACGCTTCCGATTGAAGCCGATGCTCACAGATAAATTCCGACAATTTGTTTTGCCGCCCATCAAATCAAACCTCTCAATTCCATACTTGAATTCCACTTCTCAACATCTGACTCCTGTCTCCTGAGTTCTGACTCTCGTCTCCTTCCTCAAAATGTCCTCCATCCGTATACTTCCCGATCGAGTCGCCAATCAAATCGCCGCTGGCGAAGTGATTGAGCGCCCCGTTGCGGTGGTCAAAGAACTCGTGGAAAACAGCATTGATGCCGGAGCCACACGGATCGAAGTCGAATTTCGCAATGGCGGAAAGTCCTACATTCGGATCGAAGACAACGGCAAGGGTATGAGCCCAGACGAGGCCTCTCTTTCACTAGAGCGCCACGCCACCAGTAAAATTCGCGAAGCCGCCGACCTCAACCTAGTCTCCAGTTTCGGATTTCGAGGCGAAGCCCTGCCCTCCATCGCATCGGTATCCAAATTTACCCTGCGCACACGCTGCGAAGGCTGGGATCATGGCACCGAAATTTTGATCAATGGCGGCAAGTTGATAGAAAAAAAAGAATGCGGCATGCCTATTGGCACTGTGATCGAAGTCGCGAACCTCTTTAACTCAGTTCCAGCACGACGTAAGTTCCTCAAGACCGATCCCACCGAAACCGCGCACATTACCTACAACTGTCGCCTTTTCGCAGTAGCACATCCGAACGTCGCTTTCCGCGTGCTTGAAAATGGTCGCAGCGTCTTCCAATCACCCGCCTGCGAAAACCTACGAGACCGCATCGCGGAAATTTGGGGTCGTGCCCTCGCCAACGAATTGATTCCGGTCGATGTCACCGATGAAAAGCGTGGCCTCCGTCTCACCGGGCTCACCGCCAAACCAGGTGTCGGACGCTCCACCCGCCGCGAACTCGTCACCTTAGTCAATCGTCGCCCCGTCGACAGCCGCACGCTCGGCTTCGCAGTGCTCGACGCTTATCACGGACGTATTCAAAAAGGCCGCTACCCGCCCGCCTTTCTCTTTCTCGAAATCCAACCGCAGGAAGTCGATGTCAACGTCCACCCCGCCAAACGAGAAGTTCGCTTTCGCAACGACGGCGAAATTCGCCGCTTCGTGCTCGGAGCCATTTCCGACACACTCGCCGCTGAACGAGAAACCGTGATGCCAGCTAAATCGGAGGACGGAGAACGGAAATCAGAAAGAGCTAGCGCAGGCGCGTCCCGCGCCGCACCCGCCGCACCCGAACGCACAAGTCCAACACCGTCCCCAACAGTCAGAGTAACACCGTCCGTTGGGAGCACCGACACCGTCGCATCCATTCCAAAGCCAAGCGCTCAGCCGAAAGCAGCAGTATCGCCGGTGACGAGCGCCCCAGTGCACTCTCCCACATCCCGCACTGAGCATTCTGCATCCGCAATCTCAAAACCTGAATGGCGACTGATCACCCGGCTCAAACAACGCTACGCCCTATTTGAAGCACCGCGTGGTCTAATCATGCTAGATCTACGGCACGCCGACCAACGCGTGCGCTTCGAACGGATCTGCAACGATTTTGATAAAGACGGCATCGTGAGCCAGCGCCTACTGATCCCACAGTCCATAGAATTCGAACCACTTGCCTCAGAAGCGCTGCAGGGACAATTAAAGCGGCTCAATCAGCAAGGCTTTGAAATCGAGGCATTCGGACGTCATTTCTACCGCATCGGCGCAGTCCCCAACTGGCTCAATGAAAACCAAGCCGAAGACTTTGTGCGCGATCTCGTCGATAAGATCCGACAACGCGGTGATGCACGAAAGAGCTCCGAAATGGCCTGGCAAGCCATCGCTAAACTTGCCGTCGAAGGCAGCTATCAGCGCAACGACTTTATCGCTGATTCCAGTATTCAACAACTCGCAAAAGACCTACTCGCCTGCGACACCCCGCACACCTCACCCTTCGGAAAGCCAACCTTCAGCGAAGTCAGCTGGAACGAGTGGGAACGCCGCTTAGGTGGTGATAGGTGACCAGAAAGTTTGGTAAATTATCTCCTGCTCTAGAACTCAGACGCATACAGTAGTTGATAACTCAAAATAAAGCCGCTTTAACCCTAAACGGACCGTTGAACTGTTGAATTCAAAAAGCTTTCCAAATCATACTTTCTTATAAATCCTAATCGATGGGCGCATAGCGGCTAGCGAATTTGCACAGCGCCTTGAGCATGAGCGCACTAGTCACGGAAATGAGACCACCTACGTCTTGCAAAACCTAGTCGACTCGCACGACACACAACGCGTGGCTTCTGCGATTGCGAATCGAAATACGTTTACCGAATACAAAAACGTAGATTGGTTTGACTACGACGACGGCGAACGGGTCAACGCCCGCACACCAGGCTATAACAACGGCCCACCTGACGACGATGGTCGACGTATTTGGAAAATGCTCGCCCTTTTCCAAGCGACCTACATTGGTGCGCCAATGATCTACTACGGCACTGAAGTCGGTATGTGGGGAGCCGACGACCCTGAAGATCGTATGCCAACATGGTGGCATCGGTTGGATCAAGATATCTTCACTTACTATCAGTCCGTATTCAAATTGCGCTACGCACATGCCCCATTGCGACGTGGTAGTTTCAAGCTCCTTATCGCTAAAGACGACACACAGCTACTCGCCTTCGAGCGCAGGCTCGACGATGAGCAAATCATCGTGCTCTTCAATCGAGGTAACGAAAACGCCACCATGAACCCAAATTTCTTCAAAGACTTAAAGCTACTTTATGCGACGGACAAATCGGCTAACGACCAAAATTTACCACGACTGAGCGGCATGGTATATGGCACTGCGAGCGATCAATGAGCTTAGCGCTGTAATCTACAACCGCTCAGACGATGATGGCGTCCTATCTAAACGTCGCTCTCTACTCAGCTACTGGAGCTTCGTTTTTGAGCACTCCCATCAATGCGTTCGAAGTCGCCTCGATACCTTCGCGACACAATCGACTCGCTGGATAGACATCTTGAGCGGCTAAATATGCCGCCAATGCACCTGCGTAATGACCAGACTCTGTTTGACGTTCTGCACGATTCAAATAGAGCACAAAGTCGGCAACTTGAGGTGCCAATTCGGCCCGCGCACGGTTCATCGGCGCATCATCTTGATCGACTTTCGCAGCTTCGACTAAGAGCTCCCAGGCTGCGTAGTCATTGCCTTGCTTAATCATCTCTTCGGCTTGTTTTACAAGTAAATCGATACGTGCCACCTGCTCAACAACTTCCGTGAAGATTGGCAGACGGGCTTCATCACTCGACAGTGCGAAGCCAAGCTCTAGCCGACGTTCAAAAATCGCGCGCTTATCTTGTCGACTGATGAGGTCGTCAAATGCTTGCACACCCTGCGTGCCAACAGTGGCCATCTTCGTCGTCTCTTGCTGAAACTCACGAATCGCTGGATTTGATGGCCATACCTCAATCGCATTTTGAAGCTCTTCACGTGCTTTATCAATATCACCGAGGTTGCGGTATTGTGAGGCGGCAAACACTGCCATATCGCTGATACTTTTCGCGGTCTCTAAACTCGAAAGAATTCGATTTTTAGGAAAATCACTCGCTAATTTTGAAATTTCTTCAACCAGCTCTGCCACACCATTGTAGTCTTTTGCTTCGGCGAGATCACCCGCTTCAATCATGCCACGATACAAGTCTAACAGATGGCGACGTTGTTGTGTTGGTATCAGATTCAACTCAGGAGAATATTCGCCAAGAAAGAAGGTCTCCTGTAAGCGCTCAAGCGCAATCAGCGAACGATCTTCAGCGTAAGCAGTGTTCACAGCATCGACACCTTTATTGATATCATTGATCGCTTCGCGAGAAACGAATGCCATGGTATCGACCGTGAAGGTCAAATCGGTATTCGGAAAGAACGATGACAACTCATCCTTACCGACTTCCAGTTGCTGTTGAGAGCCCTTAAATATCAATTGGTAAAAGCTAGAAAGCACGAGCGCGTGCTGAAAGCGTCGCTGCATAAAAAAGCTCACGATCTGACTTTGGAACTGTATTTTCGCTTGCAGACCATTCAACGCAGTTTGCGATTCGAGAGCAATAATCTTAGCCTCCGTTTCGGCGAGGTCTAATACGCGAAACGCATCTTCTGATGGCATCGCCTCTTTGTCGCTCTTGGTTTCAGACTCATCGCGATTACTGGCACTGGTTTGCAATAAGCGCCGCTCACGAATACGGCGTAATGTAAATTCACGATTCGCCACAATCTCTTGTTGCGTGACTCGCAACTGCTCGAGCTCACGTTGCGACATTGAAATACCGCGACTCTCTTTACGGATACGCCACGCGTTAAACACTTGATTCGCAACAATCGTGCTGTTACCGCCATCTGAATCAAAACGAGATGCGCGGAACAGTAGCTCCCAAGTCTCAAACATGGCTTCGTCGCTATTGGTGTTTTCCACCGAGAGACGCTCCATGATGTCTGCCATCAACAAAGCATATTCTTGCTCCTCAGAGCTCGGTGACGCCAGTAAGAAACGCTCAAAACGGGCTCGAAACGCGCGTTGCTCGGTAAGATTAAAACTACGTCCCTTCCAGACGAAGCTACCCTCTTCAAAATTCATCGAATCACTGGTGGGATCAAATGCCCGATTCGCTGATTCCAGGAAGGTATTACTTTCGAAGATACCACTGGTTGGTGCAGAACCACCCGCTTGCGCAACTGGCGCAGGTGCGGGTTGAAAAGCTGGAGACGAACCGACACCTTGACCAACGAGAAGGCTCGAGACTCCGAGTAGACTAAGACTAATACTTGCGTAGTGCTTCAACATAAACGAGCCCTCCTTCTTGAATACGAACACGCATTTCAAAACGCTGTCCTATGTGAATATTGTCACCGACTACTTCAGAGACAAAGACTGGTAAACGCTTCGAGCTCCCCTCAGGTAACACAGCGAGTATACGCCCGACTCCTTTTTCCCATTTAATCTGAGAATCGATCTGCGCTCGGACTGAGTATGTATTTCCCAGAAAGTCGATCGGCTTCTCTAGAAACTGCTGCGCAGGCAGTGTCTCTAAATTCGAAAATTCACCACCACTACAACTACTAAACGTAAGCGCAGCGACGCAAAGCAACGTTCCAGCAAATACTTGCAGTCGCGTATGACTATTTTTGAGGCTTTGAAATAGGGACATGAGACGGTATCGGGAAGAAGGAAGGAGAGTTTCAAATGTCATACCCATCGTTTCTTCTGGCAACCCCAAAAAACCATTCCCGCACCAATCACAAAGTGCACCAGCAACACAACTGCCGCCAAAGTGGGAGAAGGTATTGCATCTACATTTTCTAAGCGATACGCATCGTAAAAACGAGTCTCAATCATAGAACCGAAATAGCCCGCCCAACCCCAATAGGCGTTGATAAATGGACGGCACACCCAGACCAATGCATCGGGTAATGCCAGAACGATACCGGATAGCGGCAATTGAAAGCCCACTAAATATACGGACAATAAAGATGCCTTTTCCGCAGAGTTGAAAATAGCTGAAAACCCAAGACAGATCGCGGTCATCGATACACAACTCAACACTAAGACGCCCGCTTGCGGTAGCCACGGCCCGGGAAACTCGCAAACGATCTTCACGAAGAAAGTCATCCACAAGCCCTGCCCCACTGCAATTGCCGACGTAAACAAAAGCTTACTCACTGCATAGGCCTTCGGGCTCAAACCCGCAAAGCGCTCCTTCTCATACAAATGACGCTCACCCGCAATTTCACGCGCACCGTTATTACTCCCCATCAAGGTCAGCAAGATCACTTGAAACAGAATCAAACCGGTCACTAAAGATGCTGTTTCGAGGGCATCGATCCGAAAACGTAAGTTATCCTGCATCTGCTCCAAAAAGCCCACACTCGAGCTCATTCCATTACCACGCAGTTGCGGCAAGCCATCGAGCGCGAAAATAGCCACCAACAAGGGAAAACCAAGCGTGATGCCAAGCGTCAGCAACCAATAACCACGATCACGCTTAAACAGCACCGCTTTACGTCGCAGTAAAGTCAGTGTCTGGCTGACTGGGTTAGGCATTGAAAGCGGCACCACTTCTGCTGGGCTTTCGGTCGACTCTGCTGCAGTCTCGCCCGCCTCAGAGGAGGCCCAACGTTCGCGCCATTCAGCGATCGGATGCTCATTGAGCTTATCATATAAATGCAAGGCATCGGGTATCGAGAAATACGCATTCAACTCATCCAATGTGCCTTGAAAGACCACCACCCCCGAATAAACGACTGTGATCCAATCAAAGAACTCCAACTTCGCTAAATTATGGATGATACAAATAAAGCTCTTCTGACGTTCATCACGCAATCGCTGTAGCACCGTCAGAATCTGATCCTCTGAACGTGGGTCCAGACCACTCGTCACTTCATCGCATACCATCGTCTCGGGGTCACCCACGAGCTCCAGACCTAAACCCAGCCGACGCAACTGACCGCCACTAAGACTATTGACCCGCTTATCGCGATGTTCCGCCAGACCGATACGACCCAAAATCTCTTCCAAGCGCTCCTGCTTTACCGCGGAATCGACAACGCACAGATCCAGTGCATAACGTAAGGCTTCTTCAACACGTAATAATTCATGCGCGATACTAAACTGAGGCGCAAACGAAAGCTTTCCCTGTAGATCAGCACTATCGCGAATCGGGCTATCACCATACGCCACCGCACCCTCGCTCGGCAAGATGCCAAGCATCGCCTTCATCAATGTCGTTTTACCACAGCCAGAAGGCCCAATCACCGCATTCAACGCATTTCCCTTAAACCGAGCACTTGCACGATCTAAAATGCGCGTTTTCTGAGCGCCGACTTCGACAGATAGGTCTTTGCAGGATAACATTCGAAACAAATTAACTTTGCATGCGATACAATGGCTAGCATTTTAATCACTATGTCTCTATTATCCAAAACACTCACATTCGCCCTCTTTAGCATGACCCTGCCATCCCTAATGGCCGTCACCGTAGATTCAAAAGGCATCCAAAACAAAGCCATTTTCGGCATCGCCTTTCCTGGTGAAAATCGCGACTACATTGCACAAGAAAAGGCAGTCTCATCGATCTCGATGCAGCATTACATTACCACCAGTTTCAACGTATTAGAGCTCAACATCGTCACCAACGGTTCAGCTCTGGTGAGGATTTATCACAGTCGCGCCATCAAGCCTGGCGAATTTCAAGCAGCATTAAGTGACGGAGTCAGTGCAGGAATCGGCGCCCCGAGTAGTATCATCCAGCGCCCACTACCACCGAAAGTTCAACAAATGGCCGATCGTGCCAGCGGCGTGGAGGAAGCACTGACCAATTCTACAGTCATCAAAGACTACCCACATGCCACCCATGCGCATACGGTTGAATACCGAGTCTCTAGCCGCGCTGAACTCCTTGAGCTATACGACGAAATCAGAAAGCATTGGCTCAAAGAGCCCGCCTATTTCGAAGCGGGTCAAATCATCGACGAAGAAGACGCGGTCGATCAAGAAATGAAGCCCAGAAGCTTAGGCGGCACCTTATTCACGATCGAGAAGTAAGCAGCGCATGCACTAAGATTTCCGCAGGTCATCCTCTTTCCTAGAAAATCCCCTGTCCAGCTTTCTCAGGACACATCAGTTTACTTGTATTATGATGGGTATTTAACCCTATTATTGTGGTGTTCTATGCCGCCTGTGTATGGATCGCTCTGAAACCCGCCAGTTCAATACCCCCATGGCGCTGAAACCCGCCAGTTCAATAGGTTTGAGAGATGCCCTTAAGGGGCGTTTAAGGAATTGGGATGAATAGGCGATAGCATGGTAGATTTTAACGTAGTTTGCTGATGCGGTGGCGCTCGTGACCTGCGCCGTTACCTTTGCTGCTCATACGGTGGCGCTCGGGACCTGCGCCGCTACCTATGGCGTGGCACCCACGGCGCCCTGCCCTATCCAATAAACCGCTTGATACGGCTTACGACACGTTCCTTGCCCATGACTTCGAGCATTGGTAATAGGTCAGGCCCACCGCCTTGACCGCTCACCGAGTAACGTAAGGACGGGAAGTAAGCAAAAACCTTTTGCCCTTTGGATTCGGCATGGGCTTCTAGGGATGTCTTCAATGCATCGGCGGTAAAATTGTCGAGGCTTTCGAGTATGGGTAACACTTCGGCGAGCAAGTCTTTAGGATCGGCTTTCTTGGCGATCTTATTGCCCGTTTTCTCGTCCATCGTGTATTCATCTTGGAAGAAATAAGCACAGAGTTCGCTCATGGTGTCGAGTGAGCGGGCTTTGGGTTGGCAGAGGCCTAATACTGCTTGCAGGTAATCTTCATCTTCGTCTTCAGCGACGACGCCTGCCTGATTGAGCAAGGGACGCGCGAGGAAAGTAAAGCTCTCTAGGTTGAGCTCGCGAAGATATTCGGCATTGAGTGCAGAGAGTTTTTTCTCGTCGAAGCGTGAGTTACCTTTGTTGATTCCGGGGAAGTCGAACAGGTCGATAATCTCTCCGATTTCCATTTTTTCGCGTTCGTCTTTTGGATTCCAACCGAGCAAGGAAATATAGTTGCGAACCGCAGCGGCGAGAAAACCGCGTTCTTCGTATTCTTCGATGAGTGCACCCTTATCGCGCTTACTCATTTTACCAGAGCCTTCTTCTTTCAAGATAAGCGGAATGTGTGCAAACTTGGGTGGTTCAACGCCGAAAGCATTGAACAACTCTACGTGCTTACTGGTATTGGATAAATGGTCTTCTCCTCGGATCACGTGGGTGATCCCCATGGCGATATCGTCGACGACGTTTACAAAGTGAAACACGGGGCTACCGTCTTTACGCACGAGGACAAAATCTTTCTCTTCGGCCCGTTCGACGCGACCGCGCACGGCATCTTCAATGACGACTGGCTGGGTCTTTACCTTTTCGATCTCTGCTTTGAGGTATTCATCGTAGGCGGTGTAACGTTCCCCCTCGAGTTTGAACCAAATCGCGCCGTCTTTCTCGTAAGTGCGACCAGCATCGACGAGTTTTTGTAAATACTCGTCGTAGATGGCTTGGCGTTGGCTTTGAAAATACGGGCCATACTCACCTCCCGCTTCAGGGCCTTCATCCCAATCGAGCCCCAGCCAGCGCATACCTTCGAGAAGCACTTTGAGCGCTTCGTCGGTATTGCGCTCTTTGTCGGTATCTTCGATGCGAAGCACAAAAGTGCCGCCAGTGTGGCGTGCATAGAGCCAATTGAATAAAGCGGTGCGAGCGCTACCAATATGGAAGAAACCAGTAGGACTCGGAGCAAAACGAACGCGAACTTGTGACATAATAAGAAATGGTTTAGAAATAGAGTGCGTAGACGTTCTACGCGAATAAGCAAAGCAGGCACTCAATAAGCATGTCGAACCGAGTCAACGTTGATCAACTCCTTACCGATTTCCATGCGGCTGCCCAAACTGCTGGTTTTACCGTGAAGTCCTATGCAACAGTCTTCGCTTACCCGCTATTAGTCGCGACTCGTCGTGCCGGCGACAGAGCGAAGGCGCCAAAGAAAGTTTATCTATCCAGCGGTATTCATGGCGATGAGCCTGCCCCACCCTTGGCGCTTATCGACTTACTGAACCGCGACGCCCTACCACACGCTCATGACTACATGCTTTTTCCCTGTATGAACCCTAGCGGACTGGCTGCGGGCACTCGCGAAAACCCACACGGTATCGACTTGAACCGAGATTTCAGTGATTTCCAGTCTGACGAGATACGCGCGCACCGTAATTGGCTGGATGCTCACTGCAGCTCGCTCGATCTAGCGATCCATCTACACGAAGACTGGGAGGCGACTGGGGCCTATTTCTATGAGTTAAATTTTAACGGGCATCGCAGTCGTGCAGACGCCATATTGGCTGCAGCAACAAAGTATCTCCCGATTGAGACCGCCACACGAATCGATGGTCACCGAGCACGAAATGGTGTGATACGACCACGCTCACTACCGCAGGTGCCTGAGGGTAATCCTGAAGCCATCTACCTCCAGAAACGATACCAAGCGCTGAACTATACGATTGAGACACCCTCAGCATTGCCTATCAGCCGCCGCGTCGCCGCATTATCTGCGAGTGCATTGGCGGCGATTAATGGACCAGTTGAACGTCCGCGCTGAAGACATAATGAATGTGTAGGCCGATGAACATAGACACAAAAAAGGCCCTCAGAGAAATCTAAGGGCCTTTAAGAAAATGGAGTGAGTGAAGAGGTTCGAACTCTCGACATCCACCTTGGCAAGGTGGTGCTCTACCAACTGAGCTACACTCACTTTCGTTGAAGAAGCCGAGAGAATCTATAAGCTTCTTCTTCTGTCAACGCGTTTTTTAAAAAATTTTAATTTTCCAGATCTAGATCGATTATCAGTTTACGGCGAATGGTATCAGGTAACGCGAACAAGTTGTTTTCACGTAGACTGGTCGCCACGTCATCGCCTAGGAGCACCCGTAAAATAGGCTTCAACTTTGCTTCGTCACGCTTATTGAAAACAACATAAAATGCCAAACGAATGGGATAATCGCCATAGTGAACATTGTCTTCGGAAGGTCCAAAAGCAGGGCTACCGTTTTGCTCAGAGATCATTATGGCTTTAACTTTATTACTCTTAGGCAGACCTGATGTGATAGCAATAGAGGCAGGGTTGGTGATGATTTGCTCCTCGACCTCAGTATCCTTGATCATAGTCACATTTTGCTTCATCGCAGTTCCCTTGAAGACCGCATGTTTAAAGAGCTCTAGTGAAATACTGCCTTTGGCTGGAGCGGCGACAGCCTTAATGTTACGACTACCCCAGCCCGACAAGCCAAGGTCTCCCCATGTGTTGAAGTTAAACTCTTCATTGGCTCCATAGATGCCGGCCAAACGCCCAACAGTGATTTCATCGATTGGATTACTCGAATTGACCACGACGACAGCGACGTCATAAGCAAAGGGATACAGCGTGAAGTCCTGACGGAGCCGTGAATCGACTTCTGGAACTGCAAGAATCGCCAAATCAATGTCGTCGGATCGGAGGTTATCTAAAGCGGGAAGACTCCCAATACTTTCAACGTCGAAGGTGATATTATTCTCATCACCATAGGCGGCGAGCGGGGCTTTAATGAACTCAGCAAGTAAATCCGAAGCTGAAATCCGTATTTCTTCTGAATGTAACGAACAAGTAGCCAAAGTGACTAGCATTAGACTGAGCGAACGAATTTTCATGATATGCAAAATTGTGAGGGGTAAGTTCCAATGATGTATGGAGTTACAGTATTTCTGTGCGTGAGACTTCTAGAGTCAAACATCAATCAATGAAACGATTTCAGTAAATCGATTTATACGAGTTACTTCTCAACATCCAACTCAGGCCATTGAGTGAGCTTACGGTGGAGCGTGCGGCGACTGATCCCCATCAAATCAGCCGCTTTGGTTCGGTTGCCGTTTGCTTTGATCAAGGCATTGCGTAGCAAGCGCTTTTCGTTCTCCTCTTTACTAAGGGAGGGGCTACTGCTGACCATTGTTGGAGTATTCAACATTTCAACCACAGCATGATACTTCGGGTCGAGATCATATTCATTGACCTCACTCCCCCGCTTTAAAACGACAATATTCTCACAGAAATTGCGAAGTTCGCGAATATTGCCCGGCCAACTATAGGCACGCAATACCTTCAAAGCACCTTCAGTGAGTTGCACCGGATCGACTTCGTTTTCTTCTGCAAAGTAATGAATGTAGTGATTGAGCAAAACCAGCAGGTCTTCCTCGCGTGCTCGTAATGCTGGCAGGTAAATCGTCACCACATTTAAGCGGTAGAGTAAATCTTCGCGAAACTCGCCGCTTTTTGCCATTTCAGCTAGATTACGATTGGTCGCACATACCAAGCGGACATCCACTTTGACTGGCTTTGAACTACCTAAGCGCTCAAAGCTGCGCGTTTCCAAAAAGCGCAACAGTTTCACTTGAGTGGACGCATCAATCTCACCGATTTCATCCAGGAACAGTGTGCCGCCGTCCGCGGCCTCAAATCGGCCAATCCGTCGCTCGCTCGCACCTGTAAAAGCTCCTTTTTCATGCCCAAATAGCTCACTTTCCAGTAGATTAGCCGCTAAAGCCGCACAATGCACGGGCACGAAAGCTTGTCGTGCGCGGTTACTGTTCTGGTGAATTGCTTGCGCAATCAGTTCCTTACCTGTGCCTGTTTCGCCCTCAAGCAAAACAGTCGCCTTAGAGGGCGCGACGAGTTTCACCTTATCAAGCACGTCTACCAAACTCGATGAGTTTCCAACGATACCCTCAAAACTGTATTTCCTGTCGAGACGCTCATGGAGCACGATGTTCTCAGCCTCGATCGAGCGCGATTGCAAGGCTCGCTTGATCAGAATTTCGAGCTTTTCTAAACTAACAGGTTTCGTGAGGAAATCGAATGCCCCACGGCGCATCGCCTCGACTGCGGTTTCTACGTTACCATAGGCAGTCATCATAATACAAATGGGACGATTTGGCAAAGTGATCGCTTTATCAATCACCTTCAGCCCAGATTTACCTGCCATGCGTAGGTCCGTCAAAATGACATCAAACGTCTCCGCTTCCATCAAATTAAAGGCTTCATCAGCACCAGAGGCCATGTAGACCTCATACTCTTCTTCGAGTGCGAGACTCAGCCCTTCACGGGTGTTCTTTTCATCATCAACGATTAAAATGGTTGCTGGCATATGAGACATTAAGGCACAACTTGACTTGAAAAGCAATATTCACATTGCTATGAAACTGTTCTCTGAATCAGTTGTCAGTGAACGCTTACCAACCGCTAATAATACCATAAATACACGAATAATGAGTGAACCAATAACGACTCCTGAAACGGACGCTAGAATCAGCGCTGCGACTCAATGGATCCCGCAATTACGTGAAGAAATTGGCAGTGTCATCGTCGGCCAGCACTACCTCGTCGACCGCTTGCTAGTCGGTCTACTGGCCAATGGTCACGTATTACTTGAAGGTGTGCCTGGGCTGGCAAAGACCTTGAGTATTCGCACACTCGCGACAGCAACAGCCGCAGACTTCAAACGTATTCAATTCACGCCCGACCTCCTGCCAGCCGACATCATTGGCACACTCATCTATAGCCCTAAAGACAGCACTTTCCACACTCGTAAAGGCCCCATCTTTGCTAATCTCGTGCTCGCCGATGAAATCAATCGCGCTCCTGCAAAGGTGCAAAGCGCCCTACTCGAAGCCATGCAAGAGCGCCAAGTAACTATCGGCGATACGACTTATAAGCTACCAGAGCCTTTCCTAGTGCTAGCGACGGAAAATCCAATAGACCAAGAAGGCACCTACCCACTACCCGAAGCACAAGTGGATCGTTTCATGCTCAAGCTCAAGGTTGGCTACCCCACCAAAGCTGACGAACGTGAAATCCTCGACCGCATGTCCTCTACCGCACCGAAGCTTGACGTAAATTCTGTGACTACCTTAGAAGCGATTTCTGAGGCACGCAAAGTCGTCAACGATGTCTACGTGGATCCGAAGATCCGCGACTATATTGTAGACCTGATCCTTGCGACCCGTGATCCCAAAGCCTACAAGCTAGAGCTGGCTCAATATATTCAATTCGGCGCCAGCCCACGCGCGACGATCAGCTTAACCCTCGCCGCCAAGGCTTGGGCACTCATGCAAGGTCGCAGCTACGTCATCCCACAAGACGTCAAGGAAATCGGTATGGATGTGCTACGCCACCGCGTGATTCCAAGCTACGAAGCCGAAGCTGAAGAGATCACTAGTGAAAGCCTCGTCACTTCGATCTTCGAAACCGTTCCAGTGCCGTAAGGAATAGCGCCCCCTTACACATCCCTTTTCAGCCTTTCAAAATGTCAACAATGTCTCCTTCAGACATCATCAAGAAAGTTCGACGCCTCGAAATCCGCACCCGACAGTTGGTGACGGACTCGGTTACCGGTGCCTACCACAGTTCTTTCAAGGGACGCGGCATGGACTTTGAAGAAGTGCGTGAATATGCCATTGGCGATGATGTGCGCACCATTGACTGGAATGTCAGTGCCAAGATGGATCGTCCCTTCGTGAAAGTCTTTCGCGAAGAGCGAGAACTGACGCTCATGCTACTTGTAGACCTCAGCGCTTCGGGCATTTTTGGATCAGTGGAACAAAGTAAACGCGAGCGTGCTGCCGAGATAGCTAGCGTGCTCGCCTTTTCTGCGACACTAAACAACGACAAAGTTGGACTCCTCCTCTACACAGATCATGTGGAACACTATATCCCACCCAAAAAAGGTCGCCGGCATGTGCTGCGCACCATTCGCGACATTCTAGTCTTCGAACCAAACGGTAAAGGCACGAACCACAAAGCCGCCCTCGATTACCTAAATCGTGTGCAAGCTCGTAAGACTGTCGTTTTCCTCATCTCAGACTTCTTAGACAAGCACTCTACACTTCCCAGCTCTCACTCCCCACTCTTCAACATTCTCGCATTGACGAATCAACGCCATGACCTCGTCAGCATTGCACTGAGCGACCCGCGCGAATCAGAGCTACCCAATGTGGGATTGATCACCCTCGAAGACGCCGAAACGGGTGAAATGGTCGAAATCAATACGAACAGTAAAAAAGTTCGTGAGCACTACGCCGCCCTTGCTCGAGATCGCAGGGCACATTTCGAAAGCAATATGCGTAAGAAGGGCCTCGACTGGATTGAAGCGAGCACCGATCAACCCTATTTACCTGCGCTGCGCCAGCTCTTTGCCCGTCGTGCTAGCCGACACTAAATGAAACGCTGAAAGCTAACATTTTGAAAAACTGAAACTCATCCCGCCTCCCGTATCTCCACCCATGCTTCTTGCCCAAACGCCAACACCACAAATGCCACCGCTCCCCGAAGGGCCGTCGCTAGATCGTGTCCGTGGACCGGTAGAGATTCCTCTGCTGGAAACTTGGCAAGTCCTCACGGCTGGGACAATCGTGCTCGTTGTCAGCATTTTGTTACTCTGGCTTTGCATTCGATATCTGCGCAAAGAAAGCAGCCAAAAGCCACAAATCTCCCCATCAAAAGTCGCCATTGATGAGCTCAATGCCGCCGCAAAATTAGCCAACGATGACGATCGTTTCGCAGTGCAAGCATCTGCTGCACTGCGCCGTTATTTTGAAGACGGGCTACACATTCCAAGCTATGGCCGCACGAGTGAAGAGTTCCTACGTAGTTTAAAAGGCAATACACTACTCAACGCTTCATTCAACGAATCACTCGAACGCTTTTTTGCACAATGCGACGCTATGAAATTTGCACGCAAATCAAGCAGCACTGAAGAACGGTCCGCACTCATTTCGGCCGCCAAACAACTCATTGATATCGCTGACAAAACAAAGGAGAACGCCCCGAAGTGAACTTCTTTCAATTTCAAGATCCACTCTTTTTTTTACTCCTACTATTGCTCCCAGTGCTGGCATGGTGGGCGGGTCGCATGGGACCAGAAGCAGCTGTTCGCTTCTCAAGCACTGCGCTCGTTAAAGCGGTTAGCCACAATCGGCGCAGTCGTCCAGGCCGTATGCTTTTCGGATTACGCTTGTTAGCGCTTGTGGCACTCATCACAGCCCTCGCTCGCCCACAGCTTGGTAAAATGAACGACACCACCGACGCCGAAGGAATCGACATCGTCGTCACACTCGACTTATCCCTATCGATGCGCGCATTAGACCTCTCAACACGCGAGGATGTGGTCACTCGACTCGACGCCGCCAAGCGAGTTGTTCATGAATTTATCGGCAAGCGCCCTTACGATCGTATCGGGATTGTCGCCTTCGCTTCTGAAGCTTATGTCGTCAGTCCGCTCACGCTCAATCACGATTGGTTGAAAAAAAACCTCGACCGTCTTGAGCTAGGAGAAATCGACGGTGGTGGCACGGCGATCGGCACCGCTCTAGGCGCCAGTGTGAATCGTTTACGCGATCATGAATCACGCAGTCGTATCGTCATCCTGCTCACAGACGGCGAAAACAACTCTGGGGTCATTTCACCCATTGGTGCCGCGGAAGCCGCTAAAACTTACGGCGTTAAAGTCTACACCATCGCAACAGGAAAAAAAGGCCGCGTTGCCGCACCAGAGACAGACCAGCGCACTGGCCAAGTTCTACGTGATCGAGACGGCAGACCGGTCTATCGCGGACGTTCAATGCCATCCGACTATGACGAGGTTGAACTCACCGAAATTGCAAGCATGACGGGTGGTCAGTTTTTCCGGGCAACCGAAAGTGGCGACCTCGAACGTATATACGACGAAATCGATGAGCTAGAAAAGACCACTATTGAGCTTCGCTCCTACGCCACTTTTACAGAGCTCTTCATCTGGCCCGCGCTCACTGGACTAGCTTTACTCCTAATCGAACAACTACTTCGCAACACACGCTACCGTAGACTGCCATGAACTTCGAACACACAGTCTGGCTCTATATCACTGCTGCAATCGTCTGTATTGCCGCAACGATGATCGCCTTCGGACTCCAACGCCGTGAAACCTTACTCAGTAAGTTCGCTGCGAATCGCTTGCTGGATCAACTCACCGAAAAAGCCAGTCAGACGCGCACACTCATTAAAGCAGTCTGTATACTCATCGGCCTGGCTGCGATCGGAGTCGCACTCGCGCGCCCACAATACGGAGTCGAATGGTCCGAGCGTAAAGCACGTGGCCTCGACATCGTATTCGTGCTCGACAGCTCTAAGAGTATGCTTGCCACTGACATGCGCCCAACTCGGCTCGATCGCGCAAAACTCGCAGTCATCGACTTAACCGAACGCTTAGAGAGTGACCGAATTGGACTCGTCGCCTTCGCTGGACGAGCGTTTCTACAAACGCCCCCAACACTCGATTACTCTGCCTTTCGCGAAAGTCTAGATGCCATCAGTCCAGAGAGCATGACCAGTGGTGGCAGTGATCTCGGTAATGCCATCAAAGAAGCCGAGAAAGCCTTTCCACAAGACAACAACTTTAAAGTTATCATTCTGCTAACTGATGGCGAAGACCTCGGAGGCAGCGCTATCGAAACCGCGAAGGCCGCTGCTAAAAACGGTATTAAAGTCTATGCAATCGGCATCGGCACCCCAGAAGGCGACTACCTTCGTATTCGCAACGAGCGAGGCGAAGAAAGCTTCATTCGCGATGATTCGGGTCAACCCGTGCGCAGCCAACTAGACGAATCGAATCTACAAGAAATTGCTCAACTCACTGGCGGATCGTATAGTCGGCTCAGCTCACAATCACTCGAAGCGCTCTACAATTCAGTGATCGCCACACTCCCCCGCGAGGAGCGCGAAGCCGAGATGCAAGAGCGCGCCATCGAGCGCTATCAATGGGCCATAGGTATTGCATTATTTTTTCTAGTATTGGAAATATTGATACGTCGTCGCAGCAATGCACGTATTCATGCAGCACTCTTCGCCATAGCACTGATTCCGGCACTACCACAAAGCTCCGAAGCACAAGAAAGCATCCCTCTTGACTCTGAAACAGACAGCACAGAAGTCGAAACTGATCCATTAAGCATTCCAGAGGATGCACGCATTAGCTACAACCAAGCATTCGAGGCACTCACCAATGGCAATATAGAAGCCGCCAAAACGCTTTACCAAAGCAGCATCGCACAGACCGACGATTTGCAGCTACAACGCGACGCCTTATATAACCTAGCACATAGCACCTACCAGACTGGCCGACAAACCTACACAACTGGAGACCTTGAAGCGTCGATTGAGGAAATGAAAGCAGCCGAAGCGTTGTTCAATTCAGCTTTAGAAATCGATCCGAATGACAGTGCAGCTGCCGAAGACTTAAAGAAAGTCACCGCCGTTCGCGAAGCGATCGAAAAGCTCAAACAGGAACAAGACGAACAAGAATCTGAAAACCAAGATTCAGAGAATCAAGACCAACAAAACTCCGATCAAAATCAAAATTCGGACGATCAGTCACAAGAAGAGCAGGACTCGGACCAACAGGACCAACAGGACCAACAGGAGTCGGATCAGCAAGAGTCGGATCAGCAAGACCAACAACAAGAGGGAGAAGACAGTCAACTATCCGAAAGCAACGAAGCCTCAGATCAGTCGCAAGAGAATCCATCAGAAGGCGATGAAGGTGAAGAAAATCAGGATGCATCTCAACAGTCCTCTCCTAGTGACGAGTCCTCGGAAGAACAAGAATCCACCCGTAATCCAGCTGACGACATGGCTGAAGATGAACCAGCCGGTGAAGACGAGCAAAGTGCTGAAAGCGAAGAGACTAACGAGCCAGGCAGCACTCCCCAAGTCAATGAAAGCGAAGCCTCCGAAGAAGACTCTGAAGGCGCACAAGCCACTGGCTCTGCAATACAAGTCGAAGGCATGACTCAAGAAGATGCCGCCGCTCTTTTAGAAAGCCTACGCGATGACGAAAAACTCCTCCCTTTTGTCGAACAAGGCGCACCACGTAACCGCGGAAAAATCCGCGACTGGTAGATACCCATTTGTCATGAAGTTCAAACAGTCAGCATACATCCTATTCTTACTCTTCGCCGGCTTAGTGGCGCATGCCGCTGTCACAGTGACGGCACAATTTCAACCAAAGGTCATACCCCTTGGCGACAAGGCACAGTATGTCGTTTCAATCAAAGAAACCAGCTCAAGTGGCAGACCAGAAACAGAGCGCATCACCTCATTGCCAATCCCTCAATCTGGCGGTCTCAGCTTGCGCAATGGCCGAGTCTCTAATAGCCAACAGTCCGCTTTCATAAACGGTAAAGCGGAGCATTCGATCACCCAAAATCTCATCATCGAGGCCAGCGCCCCACGCGTCGGTAATTTCACGATTCCTAGCTACACATTTTCCTACAAAGGCGAGACCTACACAGCACCTGCGGCGACCTTACAGGTCACCGAACGCCCTGCCGATGCACCGCCCCCCGTCAACGAGCTCATCTACCTGAAAGTCGAAGCCCCGAACGAACTCTACATCGGACAAACAGCGCGGATTGAGCTCAAACTCTACGTTCATGAACAAGCACGTTACCGAGGTTATGACGACTTCACTCGCAACGCCGACGGATTCACTATCAGCGATTTACCAGAAGGCACCGATCAGCTTGAACGTATCGGCAATTATCGCTATCAAGTCATCACATGGCCACTAACGATCACACCGATCCAAAGCGGAGCTCAAAACCTAAATTTCGAGTTTTCCATCGTAGCCGACTTACCTAACCAAAGGAATCGTCGTTCCCCGTTTGGAGGCAACAGCCCCTTCGGTGGCAGCATCTTCAACGACTTCTTTTCTACACGCTCGGAGCGATTCAACCTCTTCAACGAGCCTACACAGATCAATGTGCTCCCACTACCCCAAACTGGAAAACCAGAGAGCTTTAGCGGTGCAATTGGAGATTTCAGCATACAAGTATCCACCGACGCAAACGACAGCCGCGTGGGTGAACCGATTATGCTCTCACTTAAAGTCAGCGGTAGCGGCAACTTCGACCGTATAAACGGACCGACCTTACCTGAAAGCGCGACATGGCGCAACTACGAGCCAGAATCAACCATGGAAGCGTCACCGGCAAACCCACTCGCGGGTGTGAAGCGCTTCGATTATGTCTTCATCCCCCAACAAGCAGGTAAGCATTCCTTGCCAGAGGTGAAATTCAGCTTTTTTGATCCTGAAGAAAAAAAATACATCGAACTCAGCGCACCGCCCATTTCAGTCGAAGTAAAGCCCTCACTGCAAGCACGAGCACCTGTCTCAGCTACAACAGCCCCCAACCAGCCACAGACAAAAAATGAACCAGTGCCCAACAAAACACTGAGCCCTGAAGAAGTTTTGCTCACCCTTGACTATCGCCCACAAACAAGTGCGCCAACAGGCTTTGGCATACTCAAGCAACCAGTCTTCTACACCTTCAATGCAGTCACAGGGATCGCCCTTTTCGCTGCAGGTCTCCTACTCTACAAACGGAAGCGACTTGCAACGGATCTCGAATACGCCAACCAGCATGCCGCACGTGCCGAACTAAAAACGTCCTTAGCGACAGCAAGGTCAACAGAAGATCCAGACGCCTTCTACCGCGCCGCACAAGTATCAGTGCGCCTTGCAGCGGGTTTACACTTCAAACAAAACCTACGCGCCGCAGAGTTCAGCCAGCTCGAAGCACTTTTCCGATCCAAGCCAATCGCTGATAGCGTCATTACTGCAGCACAAAAGCTATTCAGTCAGGCCGACGCCGTTCGTTTCTCAGGTAGCAAAAGCGAAAGCAATGACCTTCGCACAGCTCGACAGCACTTAGACACCATTTTGAAAGCACTATGAAACGCTTCCTTACACACGCCCTAGTCTCACTTATTCTACTCGCGCAAGCGCTGAAAGCCGACAGCTTCAACGATGGTATCACAGCGTATGAGAATGCCGAATACGAACAAGCGATAGACTATTTTGACGCTGCAATCGCTGAAAATGAAACGGCAGCAGCACGCCACAATATGGCCTTAAGTTATTTCCAATTAGGGAAACCCGCCGAAGCCGCATGGCAAATCGAGCGCGCTCTGCGCCTCGACCCACTCAAAGAAGAATACCACTACAAGCTTGGCGCGCTACGACAGCAAATCGGCCTCATCGAAGATCAGCCAGGATGGTTCACCATCGGCGCTCAATTCTTACCGACGAACACATGGATCTTCATTGCTTGTATTAGCTTCTGGCTACTCATCGCAGCATGTGTGCTACCAAGTATCGGCGGCCTCCCCGTCAACCTTGGCATAAAGGCGACTCGCGCGATCTCGATACTGTCACTATTGCTCGCACTTCCCGCCTTATGGATACACCAGGGCTTAAACCAAAATGGTATCATCGTGAGTGATGCAGTTGCAGACCTCCACGCCGCGCCTGCAAGTGCCGCACCCGCAAGCGGCGTCGCACGCCCAGGTGAGCGAGCTCGCATTCTTGATCAATACAACGATTTCTACAAGGTCGAAACCGAAGCACACATTTCAGGCTGGATTAAAAAAGACTCCTTTCGTCCACTACGTTTGGAGAAAAATTAGACGCACAGGACTGCTTGCTTACGATTAACTATACTACCACCGACAAACAATGATGAGCCAAAAAAAGCCTCGCTGTTAAGCGAGGCTTTTGTGTAAGGGTTTATTTCTCAAATGGTCATCACCATTCTCGGCAACTGAGATTAGTTGCGGCCCGAGAGAACGCTCGCTTCATAGGCTTTCACATCCTCAAGAAGCGACAGTTCACCAGGCACATCGTTGCGCTTACAGAACTCTTCCCAAACGATGGACCATGGCAATGCCTTGGCTTGCTCTAAGAGCGCGAGACGAGTGGTAAAATCACCAGCAAGCTCAGCAGCACGCAATTGTTCGCGTGGTTCGAGTAGAGCAAGGAGAAGCGACTTCTGCGCGGCACGTGTGCCGATCGCCCAAGCGCCAATACGATTGATAGACGCATCGAAGAAATCGAGTCCAATATGTGTGCGTGGGAGCACATCACAACGCACGAGCTCTTGCATGATGTTTTGTGTCGCATCATCGAAGAGGACAACGTGATCGCTGTCCCAACGCACACCACGAGAGACGTGAAGCAACAACTCAGGCACATACATCATGACTGATGAAATCTTATCAGCGATGCCCTCTGTAGGATGGAAGTGCCCTGCATCTAAGCATAATGCAGTCTGGTTCTTAATCGCGTAGCCCATATAGAACTCGTGCGAACCAACCACCATGCTCTCAGACCCAATACCGAAGAGCTTGCACTCAACTGCATCGATGTGATGCGCAGGGTTGAGCTTCTCTGCAAAAATTTCGTCCAAGCTATCAGAAAGACGCTGGCGGTAGCTTTGGCGGTCCGCAGGCATATCTTTCATGCCGTCTGGAACCCAGACATTCATAACGCTGGCGCTGCCAAGCTGCTCACCCATTGCAGCACTGATGATACGTGAGCGCTTGCAATGCTCGATCCAAAACTGGCGTATCTCTGGATCTGGGTGGCTGAGAGTGAGTCCGTCATCAGCCTTCGGGTGTGAGAAACATGACGGGTTGAAATCAAGGCCGATGCCCTGTTCTTTGGCCCAATCTATCCAGCTTTGGAAGTGCTTCACTTCAATCTGGTCGCGATCGACAGCCTCGCCACCGAAATCACCATAGATTGCGTGTAGGTTGAGGCGGTGCTTACCAGGGAGTATGGAAAGGACTTTTTCCAAGTCTTGACGCAGTTCAGCTATTGAGCGTGCTTTACCTGGATAATTACCTGTCACAGCTAGGCCACTGCCCAGTGCGCCAGCACCTTCTTCAAAGCCGACAACATCGTCGCCCTGCCAGCAGTGCAATGAAATTGGAGTTTTTGCCATAGCCGCAAGGGCTGCTTCTACGTCAACGCCTAGAGAAGCGTATAGTTCTTTTACTTGATCAAACATAATAGCATGTGGGGTTATTAAACGCATATAATACCTCTTTTTCGGCATAATGTGAATGCACGGCATGACATTAGGTTTGCACTTTTTGACATTGCGCATACCACTTTAGTCGTGCCACAAACAACTGATAGTTTTAGTCGCTACTTGCCTACAGACCAGCAAGCAAAGGCTTGGGGCTGGAGACTCGTTCACGCGGGCAGACAAAACGTGCCTGCAAATTCAATATACCCCAGTAAAGGGCATCCACTAGACTACCTTTTTGACAAAGATGGCCGACGGACATTAGACGAATATCAAATCGTCTATATCTCACGCGGCGCAGGCACATTTGAGTCTGAAAGGCAAACAAAGACAACCGTTCGAGCAGGTGAAGCCATGCTACTCTTTCCTGGCGAATGGCATCAATATCAACCCTTAGCGGAAAGCGGCTGGTCCGAATATTGGGTGGGATTCCGCGGTCGTGAAGCAGATCGTGTAATGCAGTCCTTTTTTTCCGCTGAAACGCCTATTTGCACAGTGGGGCAAAGTGATGCCCTCATACAGCACTTCGATCAAATTTTGCACTGGCTGCAACAATCAGTGCTGGCCAAAGAGCAGATATTGGCAAGCCATGTGCCGCTTGCACTTGCCTTCCTCAAGTCAGCCTCGCTCACGAAAGACAGCCCACAAAGTAAAGACAACGAACTCGTGTTGCAGGCCAAAGCAACCATGCTTGCAAATCTTGAAACGAATACAGACCTTGAGGCACTCGCTCAACAGCTTGGCGTCAGCTATTCACGCTTTCGCTTCGCCTTCAAAAAACAAACAGGCTACGCCCCACGCGCATTTGAGAATATCATTAAGCTCAATCGTGCACGTGACCTTCTGCTACGCGAACGACTCAGTGTGAGCGAAACGGCTAATGCACTTGGTTTTTCGACAGTTTACTATTTTTCGCGAGCGTTTAAAAAACAGTTCAGCCAATCACCCCAACAATGGCTAAAGAAGCATCTAGAGTCGGTATAGAAATGTCGCAATTCATTCCGACACAGGATTCACACTCATACTTCTAAAAGCCGCACAATACATATCTTGCGCTCAACCACAGCACTCTCCTACTCATTACTGCATGTCGACTCATCAGCAAAGTAGTCAGCCACGTCCCTTTCACGTAATGGCCAAAGCGATTGGCCCAATCTGTAACCTAGACTGCACTTATTGTTTTTATCTAGAAAAGGAACAGCTCTACCCCAGCAACGAAAAGTGGAAGATGTCGGACGAGCGGCTAGAAACCTTTATCCGCGATTATATCGCAGCGCAGCCGGGCAATGAAGTCAGTTTCGCCTTTCAAGGCGGTGAGCCGACACTTCTCGGTGTCGATTACTTTCGCAAGGTGGTCGCCTTTCAAAAAAACATGCACAAGGCAAACAAATCAGCACCGCCTTTCAGACCAACGGCACGCTGCTCGATGATGAATGGGGCCATTTTCTCTCTGAAAACAACTTCCTAGTAGGCATCTCGATTGATGGTCCTGAAGACCTGCACAATGTGAACCGCGTCGACAAAAAGGGCAACAATACCTACAAGAACGTCATGCGTGGACTCAATATACTGCGCAAATACAAAGTCGAATTCAACACGCTTAGTTGTGTGAGTTCCGTGACTGTCCAGCATCCAGTAAAAATCTACAGATTTTTAAAAAGCATAGGCTCGAAATATCTACAATTCATACCGATCGTTGAACGCGAAGTCGACACTACGGCAGCTAAACTAGGCCTCGATTTCGCGGCTCCACCCGACCTAGACACGCCCCCATTAAATAAAGAAAATCCACGTATGTCTAAATTTGCCGTCCCAGCAGAGGCCTATGGCGATTTTTTAGTAAAAATATTCAACGAATGGATTAAACGCGACGTCGGAAAGACCTATGTCCAACTTTTCGATGTCGCCTTTGGTAAATGGCTTAATAACCCCGGGGGAATTTGCTACTTTGCCGAAACCTGCGGTCGGGCACTTGCAATGGAACACGACGGCAATATCTATACCTGCGACCACTACGTTTACCCTAAATACAAGCTAGGCAACTTAATGAACACATCACTAAGTGAACTAGCCAACAGCCCAACTGCAGAGAAGTTTGGCAATGATAAGCGCGAAAAACTACCACAATACTGCCTAAATTGTCACTATCGGTTTGCATGCAATGGTGAATGCCCAAAGCATCGCTTCAATTGGACGCCTGACGGTGAATAGGGGCTCAATTACTTATGCCCTGCCTATAAGCATTTTTTTAGACATATCACTCCCGCTATGAATATTATGGTGGATCTTTATCGTGCGAAACGCTCGCCTGCCGAGGTCATGCAGATTTTACCTAAGCAACGTAAGCGAAACAAAAACTAATTTCCTCAATGAAACATATTCAATTTACACCGATCTACCAAGAGCGCGTCTGGGGAGGCACTGATCTCAAAACAAAGCTAGGTCGCGACATCCCAGATGGTAAAGTCATTGGTGAGAGCTGGGAAATCGTCGACCGCCCCGAAGCACAGTCCATAAGTAGTGACGGCGCCACCCTTCGAGAACTTATTTCAGCAGACCCCGAAGGTATCATGGGCACTGGTTGGAGTGCCGAGCGCCCCTTCCCCATTCTTGTCAAATGGCTCGATTGTCAAGAGAGACTCAGCTTACAAGTGCATCCCCCAGCTGACTTGGCAGCATCACTCAATGTCAGACCAAAAACAGAAGTTTGGTATGTCGCCGAAGCAAAACCCCATGCCACATTAATTGCAGGACTAAAAAGCGGTGTGACTCGTGAAGACTTCGAGAAAGGCCTTAAAAAGAATGACCTAGAGTCTCTGGTTCACAGCATCCCTGTCCAAACCGGTGAATCGATTTTCATTCCTAGCGGTCGCATCCACGCTATTGGGGGCGGCAACTTAATCCTAGAAGTCCAGCAAAACTCCGACACTACCTATAGAGTATATGATTGGGGGCGCGTTGGACTCAATGGGAAGCCCAGAGAATTACACATCGAAGCATCGCTAATGAGCAGCGACTTCAACGATTTTAAGCCCAGCACCATCAAACCAACTGAGGGTGATCAAGTGCTAGCGACAAGCGATGTCTTCAACCTCCGCAAAGTCAGCTTGAAGGTCAATCAGACATTGGCCTTCGAACACGGCTCCCCGCGTATATTAAGCGTCGTCAGCGGCAGTCTTGAAGAAGACGATGGCAGCACAATCCAACGCAGCGAGAATGTGCTCCTCCCAGCGAAATATAACTTCAACTACACCTGCAAGGCGGACGCTATAGTCTTAATTACTGAAGATTTTTTAAAGTAAGCCAATAGCATGCTCAGCATACATGAAGCGCTCATTCGGCGCCCAAAGCATATTAATTAGAAAGCATCCCCATGCCCTTCAATAGGTTGGAGAGATATGGAATCAATTGTTTCTTGCGACTGACGATACCCGGAAGGTCGAAAATATTATCATGCCCCTTCTTGTGTGGGTAATTGATGGACTGACAAAGGCCTTCGCTCCCAGCAACTACAAGAAGCGAATTTTGCTTATTAATATCCGTCACTAAGAGCACGCTAAAGCGCAGCTTCTCTCGTTCACAATAATCACTTAAAGCCTCTTCAAGCGCATCCACATGCTTCCAGAAATTGTTAAAGCCCATTTCCTCAATTTGAGAAACTGAATAACGTAAGTCTTCTTCGTTATAAACCTTACAGTCAGAACAAATCACTTCCGATGGTGAGCTACTCAAGATAACCGACCCTGAAGAGAAAATTAGATCCGCCAATGCCTCAGGAGTTATTCCAGCAATCGGCGACAACCAGTCCAACAATTCCCCCTCTAGTGGCGTCGTGGTGGGGCTATTCAAAAGCAAGGTGTCTGAAATAATTCCAGACATCAGCACACCAGCAATTGCAGGCTCGGGCGTAAGCTGACGACTGCGATACATATCCGCTACGATCGAACAGGTAGACCCCACTGGACGATTCAAAAAAAGTATTGGTTGTTCAGTTGGAATATTACCGAGACGGTGGTGATCAATAATTTCAACAATCTGAACTTGGCCAGCTCCATTCACAGCCTGACCCAATTCGTTGTGATCCACAAGAGCGATACGCTTTCGACTCGGACGTAAGAGATCACTTTTTGAAAAAACTCCGACCAACTCTTCGTGTTCATTGACGACCATATAGAGCGGTGCGTTACTGTTGGCGACTCGACCTTTAACTGAGCTAATCTTATCTTCGGGGAGAAAGCGCTTCACATCAGGGTCAACTAAACGATCGATATGAGTTGCGGTCCGAATGGTCCATGCGGTCGAAGCTGAATCGTATGGGCTTACAATTATCGAGACACCGCGCCGCTTTGCACGTTCGATAACATCCTCATCCACTTTAGCGCCTCCAGTGATAACCAGTAGGCGAACACCTAGTTGAAGACAACGCTCCTGAATGTCCCAACGATCACCAACAATAATGATACTCGACTCAGCAGGCGTTCCCTCTTCGTGGTGGTGTTTACCGAAGGACCGCACATCCATAGCACCGACCCGCACATAAAGGTCTTCAAGGTCGTCAGAGTCTGTCACATGCAGCACCTCAGCATTTAGCGATCGAATGATCGCAGATATACTTGAATAAACTCGGCGCATTTCGCGACCTGCTTGAGGTTTGGGAATAAAGGCTTCACCCAATTGGAAAATCGAAACAGATCCTTCTACCTTCCTCGAAGCGCCGACAACTGGTAGAGCTCGCACATCATGCATATCTATAAGCTCTAAAGCTTCTGCATAGGTGCTTTCTTTAGTTACCGTAAAGACGTCCTCGTGCATAATGTCTACGATGCGTGGGGTCACATCGCCCATAAACAATGGTAGCGAAAGTTTAAACTGCTTCAGAATTGTATCAATCCGAGCATTTGAATTGCCACATCTCGCGGCCACATAATGCATATTTCCGATCGCATGCTGAAACGCCTCATAAGCAAGCGCGGAGCAAATCGAATCGGCATCCGGATTTTTGTGCCCGAAAATATAGATCGGTTCTTCCATATACATATATTGGTAGTTTGGTAGGTCTCGTGCATAACAGCACGATTAGGTAACAATAATATCTTAGTGAGTATTCGGTTTGATTCGAGCCAAGCGGATCGTGGCAATGGCACCTGAAGCATCCTTACGATTATTTACTTCTAACAAACCACCATGGAGCTCCAAAATTGCGCGACAAGATGTCAGACCGAGACCGAGACCTTGAGTTGGACCGGTCTCTTTAGTCGTAAAGAAAGCATCAAAAATTCGTGGTTTTACGTCTTCCTTAATTCCACATCCAGAATCCTGAATTTCTAGACACACAACCTCATCGGCTCCGTGAAAGACTTGACCGCAGCGTGACCCAGCATCGCGTAAGATATTAATTTCCTTCCGAGATTCGACACGCGTCCGCAGTGTCAGTTCTCCACCGCCTTGCATCGCATCATATGCATTTGTCAACAGACCTTCAATGACATGAGATAGTTGAGCCCGATCAGCCATGACCCACAAGTCGTCAGCACTATACTCTTTAGTGACTGAGATGCCAGCAGTGCCTCTTACATTGGTCGTCTCGGAGAATGCATTCTCAAGTAGCTCATTCACCTCGACCCTTTGCAGATCCAAGCCAGAAGGCCTGGACGCTTGTAGCAAGGTATTGATGACACGATCTGCTCGTTTCATCGCCTCACGCATGTCCTCCAAAACGGCCCGACAATCTTCGTTTCCCTGCAGCGCTGCTTGCGGTGCAATGAAATCAAGCCCCATACTTAATACCGCCAATGGATTACGCACCTCATGCGCGAGCCCTTCAGCTAAGCGGCTGACTGAGCGCGCCTTTTCTGCATCGATCAATTGCTCTTGGGCACGCCGTATTTCGACTACAGCGCGTTCTAACTGAAGATTCGCCGCAGATAAGTCCGCTTCAGTTTCTTTCAGCTTCGTTATATCTTTAGAAATTCCACAGGTGCCAATGATCTCACCCAAAGCATTTTTAAGTGGCAGCTTCGTCGTCAAGGCCCACCACTGGGACCCATCTGAATGATGTTTTTTGCTAACAGCACCAACAATACCTTTTCCCGTCTCTAGAAGCGCACGCTCATCACGGGCTGTTCGCTGCGCATCATCATATTCGAGAAAGTCGCCATCGCATTTCCCAATCACATCGCTCGCTGACTGCAGCCCAAAAGTCTGTAAAAAGGCATGATTTACACGAATAAAGCGACCTTCAACATCCTTAAAAAAAATAACATCTGGGATGTGCTCCAACAAGAAGTCAAGCAACTCACCAGAGTCGAAATCATCTCGATTCGATTGATTATTAGCTGAACACATTGCTGATGGAATATTGAGAACGCTTACTGAGCTTCAACTACAACTTTAATACCCTCTTGACGAAGGTTCAACTGGAAAGCTTCGTCGATTTGATCGAGTGGGAATTTGTGCGTAACCAATGAGGAAACTGGCAGCCCTATACGTTCCGCACGTTGCAGGAAGTGATAAGCACTCGGATATTCAAAACTGTTATACACCCAACTACCTACCAATGAGATCTCCTTCGCGCAAATATCACGGTGAGGATTGATCGCACATTCACCACCATCGACAAAGTGCCCGACTTCAACCACTTCGCCAGTGCCTTCATGCCCTAGCACATTCGGAGTCAAACCAAACGGATCAGATTTGTAGCAATGCACATCGGTGCCACAAACCCCACAGGCCTCGACTTTAACAAGTATCTCATCGGGACCGATTTCTCGAATTGGAAACTCGCGGATCTCCAACTTCCTAGGCTCCACCAAGACAGCCGCACGTGCCGTTCGACTACCACTGGATTTGTTAACCGGTTCTACTTTAGCAGACCCAGTTGTTGCGGCAATAACTTCGCCGACAATACGGCTGATCTCTTCTTCGCTTACATTCATCTTAAATCTATTCTCATAAGCAGCATCAATTCCATGAGTCGCTACGATAGGCAGTTATAGAAACAAAATCAGGCGTCCCATTAAAGACGCCTGATGATTGAAATACATAGCTATGAATTAGATGCTCAAGCCAAGTTGACCGAAGGCAAGTGTGCGCTCTTCGAGCAGCTCATCGTTTGACGCTTGGATCTTTTCTTTAGCGTAGTCTGTGAGTTTAACTCCTTCGACCACACGCCAGTTACCAATACCATCCACTCGAATTGGAAGTGATGTTATGATGCCAGCCGGAGTGCCATATTCACCGTTGGAGATCACACACACGCTGTGAAAATCACCACGGGTTGGTGTGACAAGATCACGCACCGTATCGACCACCGCATTTGCAGCAGACGCTGCAGATGACGCGCCACGGGCATCAATGATTGCTTTACCACGCTGACCAACCGTCGGCACGAAAGTATCTTTAAACCATGCTTCGTCTGCGATAACGTCAGTCGCGAGTTGGCGACCGATCTTCGCATTATAAAAGTCAGGGAACATGCTCGGGCTGTGATTGCCCCAGACACAGAGTTCAGAGATCTCTTTCACCGCAACACCAGCTTTCTCCGCGAGTTGAGACTTAGCACGATTTTCATCGAGACGAGTCATCGCAAAAAACTGTTCATTCGGAATATTAGGTGCGCTCTTCATTGCGATGAGGCAGTTCGTATTACAAGGATTGCCGACTACGACGACACGCACGCTTGGCTTAGCGTTGTCGTTGATTGCTTTGCCTTGCCCCACAAATACCTTGCCATTGATACCGAGTAGATCGGCACGCTCCATACCTTGCTTACGTGGCACTGAACCCACGAGCAGAGCCCAATCGACATCCTTAAAGCCTACACTTAAGTCTGAGGTTTGCACGATCTCTGTAAGTAGCGGAAATGCGCAATCATCAAGCTCCATTGCGACCCCCTTGAGGGCAGCCATACCAGGTTCGATTTCGATCAAGTTCAGCGCAACTGGCTGATCAGGACCAAACATTGCACCCGATGCGATGCGGAAAAGTAGGGCGTAGCCAATGTTGCCAGCTGCGCCAGTGACTGCGACGCGAATAGGATCTTTTTTCATTAAATGTAAATCTCCGTTAAGATTACAGTTACTTCATCTTGTCGATGATCATATCAGTGATCTGCTGAACCAGTGCTTCATCTGTATTACCGACTGAGACTGATGGGCCAGGAACGTGGCAACTGCAAGCGGCGGCTGGCTGAGGTGCGGTGTTCACAGTTGTATCGCCTGCATCACAAAGTTCGCACTCTTTAAGTTCATCGAGGCGGTGATCTGGCATACCGAGGCTCTTACGAAGGCCGATAAGCTCTTTAAGCTTATCCGGGCCGTATTGCTTAGGGCCACCGATTTGCATAGTGATGGAAACGGTTTGGCAAAATGCATCTGTGTTTTCCATCTTCCAGTAAGCGTCTTCGACGTCCTTACCCCAGCAGATGACACCGTGATTTTGCATCAAAATGGACTGGTGCTTTTTAGCCAAGCGCCCGACTTCTTGAGCATTCTCTGGAGAACCTGGAGTCTGGTAGGAAGCAAAACCAATTTCACCGAGGAACACTTCTGGCTCAGGGATGAGGCAAGAAGGAGGTGTCACACCAGCTACCGCGAATGCAGTGGCATAGACTGGGTGAGCGTGCACGCAAGACTTCGCCTTAGGCTCGTTCTTCATGATACCAAGGTGAGTATTTACTTCAGAGGTGCGTGGGCGTGTGCCTGCAACTTGATTGCCATCGAGATCCACCATGCAAATGTCGTCCGGACGCATGAAGCCTTTAGAAATAAGTGTCGGTGTGCACAACACAAGGTTGTCGCCAACACGGACTGTGATGTTACCACCGTTACCATCTACATAACCTTTATTCCAAATACGCTCGCCAATGCCGCAGATGCGTTCTTTGAGGGCTTGAATCTCTGGTGAGTAGAAAAAGGCTTCGAGCTCAGCAGCAGTCTTCGGGTCACCTCCAGGCTTCCAGTTGTATTCAGCATCTGGTAAGATCGGAGTGTGAATACGTAGTGAGCCACCATCGCTGGACGCGACTGGTGCAGCAGCGGCAGTTGTAGAGCCAGCTGTTACTTTATGTTTACGCAAGATGTCGCGTGCCATTGGCGTTAATTTTGCATTGGCTGGAACGGTGCCGAGGCACTGTCCTTGAGCGATCATCTTTTCGAGATCTTTTGCTGTGTATAGTTTGCTCATAATTTTTAAAAGGTTATTGGAGGTTAGAAATAGAATCAGTAGTGATTACTGCGTTGGTGGTTCGTATTTGTAAGTATCAATGAGTGCGACGGTGATCGCATCGAGCGGTATCGGGCGGTCGAAAGGTTGCATGGCTTCGGCACCTTCAACATAGAGGACTTCGTCCCCTACTCCTGCACCGAGGTCATCATATGCAACCAGTGAAAACTGCGGTGAGACTCCACTAGTGTTTTTGCCTGTCAATTCATCGCCGCCCATGGGAGAGATCATCACCCAACGACCTCCACGAAAGGATGGATCGCGGTGCCCTAAGGTAACTGTGCCGATGACTTTTCCTGGTTTCATAACTTAATCCACAAATCCCATAACTTGGTTACGAATTGGTGAATGATCGTCGTGAACGGTATCTTGCGTCCATGAACCGTCGGTTGTGACATACACACGTGCGTGCATCCCAGCACCGAGCGGATCGACAGCTGCAAAAGGCGACCCTGCGTTCGCGCCAGCCTCGTCGACCGGAGTGCATAGCACTATCGTCTGGCCGATGAGACTGTTATGGCCCATACTGGTAACAACATTGCCATCTACACGTGCGAGAATCATTTTATGGAAAAGCTGAAAAGCTTAAATTAAGAAAGAACTAAACGATGTTTAGGTTATTCACCAACGTGCAACGACGGTAGCGAGTAAAGGTGCGTGGTGTTGTAATACCCTCACCGGTAGTGGTTGCGATGGAGAAGCTGATAAAGCCTTCACCCCCCATACCGAGACCGGCCACACATGGGCCGTTCTTAACGAAAATCGTGGTATCCATGGCTCGCCCCATTTCAGTCATACGGGCGACATTCATGGTGTGGATCATCGCCGAGTGCTTGTCGCCGTGCTCAGACTGCTTTGCAATGCTGAGCCCTTGGCCGAAGTCATTCGCACGAACGATTGGAAGCAATGGCATCATTTGTTCTTCTTGAACAAATGGATCGTTGGCATCCGTTTCGGCGATGAGCATTTCAACACTTGCATCGATATTCAAACCAGCAATTTTTGCGAGTGCGTCAGGATTTGCTCCGACCCACTTGCGGTTCAAGACTGGTGTCCCACATCCGACGCCATTCTTAAAGTCGAAGACTTCCTTTTTGATGGCTTCAAGTTGTTGTGCATTCAAAAGAACGGCACCTTGGCGTTGCATAGCTGCAAGTGTCTTCTGATAGGAATCACCCACTGCGATGATTTGCTTTTCACCGATGCAGAGCAGATTGTTGTCGAAACCACCACCTGTGATGATGTCACGAGCCACACGGTCGAAATCAAGCGCGCTGCAATCGTCAACCAATACTGGAGGATTACCAGGGCCTGCGCAAATGGCACGCTTACCAGTTTTCATTGCGGCGTCGACGACACCAGGACCACCTGTGATGCAAAGCATGTTTACATCTTCGTGTGTGCAAAGAGCGTTGAAAGAATCAAGCGATGGTTTTTCGATTGTGCAAAGCAGATTCGAGATACCTGTTTCCGCCTTAATCGCTTCATTGAACTCGTCAATTGCGAGTGCTGCAACCGCCGCGCCACCTGGGTGTGGATTAAATACAATCGAGTTACCAGCAGCCACCATGTTGACGATGTTGCCAGCAATGGTTGGGACTGAGTGAGTCAATGGAGTGATCGCAACGATTACTCCCCAGGGGGCCGCTTCGTCCATCGTGATACCAAAGTCACCACTCATACCTTGCGGTGTGAGGTATTCTGGTCCGAGCACATTTTTGACGCCCTGAAGCTTCGCAGGTTTGTGCGCAAGACGACCGATCTTTGTTTCGTTGAACTCGATCTGGCCCCAACGCTCAGCGTTGTCGACACACATCTGTTTAACAAGCTCTACGATCTTAATACGCGCCGCCCAGCCTTTTTTCTGAAGCTGTTCAAAACCGCTGCGTGCGGCTGCCACTGCTTGCTCGGGATCATCAAAGACTCCGTGCTTGCCTGGGCGAGTTTGTATATTAGGCATCGTGCCTAAGGACTGCATCTGCGCAAGCACTTGGCTCACTACATCGCGTATCGCTGATTCACTTAATTGACTCATGTAAAAATCCTTGTTCTTTCAGGGGTTAACCGTTCTTTGCCTCGTAGGTCTTCTTGCCTAGGATACTGACCGTATCAACCAGGCCAACCACTGCGGCATCGACAGGCAGTTTCTTCAGACCATCGGCCTGACGAGCGGAACTGCCTTGAGCAAACATCACTAATTCGCCTTCTCCAGCGCCAAGTGTATCAATCACGACAATCGTATTATTGCCAGGCTTCAACTTACTTGGATCTTCCGGATCGACCAACATCGGGCGAACCATGAGGAGCTTGCGACCTCTCATGCTTTCGTCCTTTTTCGTCGAGACGACGGAACCAATGATTTTACCCAAATACATCGGATTTACTTAGCTGCGCGTTTAGCTGGTGCTTTTTGAGAAGGAACGATCACTTCGACGTCCTCGTGTGGGCGAGCGATAACGTGAGCACTCACGACTTCGCCGTAACGACCTGCTGTTTCTGCGCCAGTTTCGATCGCTGCCTTGACGGCTGCTACGTCACCAGTGATTACTGCACTTACAAGTGCGCTACCGACACCCTTCATAGGGGCAGTGAGTTCAACGTTTGCTGCTTTGAGCATAGCGTCTACGCCTTGGACAAGAGCTACAAGGCCCTTAGTTTCGAGAATTCCGATTGCTTGTGTTGCCATAATATTTTATTGGTTTGGTTGAATTGATATATGTAATGAAATTTTGAATACGGACGTCGTATTTTATGATTGCACGTTACGGTAAACTTCGCGAGCGATCACGAGTTCTTCATTTGCCGGGATCACGACCACTTTGATCGTTGAGTCTGGAGTGCTGATAACGCCCTCTTTACCACGAATGGTTTGAGCGTTGGCAACTTCGTCGATTTTAACACCAAAACCTTCAAGACCAGCACAGACTGCGGAGCGCAGTGCTGAGTCGTTCTCACCGATTCCAGCGGTAAATGAAATCACTTCGGCGCCGCCCATCTTAAAGAAGAAGGAACCCGCCCAGTGGCGAATACTGTCGATTTGCACATCCAGTGCATGTTGTGCATCTGCGTTGCCAGCGGCTGCGGCATCTTCAATGTCGCGAGCATCGTTGCTCACACCTGAGAGACCTAACATGCCACTTTCTTTGTTTAGTTGGCGCTCTGCCTCTTCGACCGTGATTCCAAGCATCTTGCAGACGTAAGGAATGGCCATTGAGTCGAGATCACCAACACGATTGTTTTGCGGTAAACCACTTTGCGGACTGAAGCCCATACTGGTGCCAATCGACACACCATTTTGAATCCCCGTCACCGAGCTGCTACCACCTAGGTGGCAGGAGATCACACGAACAGGGTCGCCGGTATATTCGCCTGGGCCGTCGACATATAGGCGTCGCACACGATCGGCGACCGCATCGTTGCCTAAGAGCTCTGCGGTGCGCTCAGCGATAAACTTGTGGCTTGCACCATGAAAGCCATAGCGACGGATACCAAGATCGCGCCATGCTTTCGGAATTGCGTAAGTGGATGCAGCCAAGCTGACCCATTGATAAAAGGCAGTTTCAAACAAGGCTACACGAGTCACCTCTGGTAGCATTTTTTGAAAGCACCGGATACCTTCAACGTAAGCCGGATTGTGAGCAGGAGCCACCTCCTTGAAGCCATCTAAGGCTTCAAGGACGCGCTCATCCGCTTTCACACAACCGCTGAGGTCTTTACCGAGGACTGTTTTAAAGCCCACGGCATCAAGATCTTCACCGGATAGAAGATGCCCCTCGCCAACCAGTGTCTCGAGCATTTCTTCAATACATGGAGTATACTCAGTAACGCGTTCGAAACCTCCCTTTGCCAACAGTGCGGCATCGGTATCGCTCATCTCAAAAAGACGATACTTGAAGGAAGTGGAACCTAGATTGGCAATTAGAATCTTCACGAGGCTTATGTAAATAAAGTTATCCGATCCAGCTACCTAGCTTAGAGAGGTCCTCGTGCGGACGAGGGATTACTTGAACAGCAACCACTTCACCGACTTGACCTGCTGCGTCTGCACCTGCTTCAACCGCTGCTTTAACCGCCGCGACGTCGCCTGTAAAAAACGCTGTTACCAAACCACTACCGATCTTTTCCCAGCCTGTCATTGTGACATCTGCAGATTTAAGAGCGGCGTCGCTTGCTTCGATAAGGGAAACAAATCCCTTACATTCGATCATTCCTATTGCTTGTTTAGCCATGATATTTTTCCTGTTTAAAATTATGCTTGAAAGTATTTAAGCAGTTCGTCGTGCGGACGTGCGATAACGTGAGATGCTACCAATTCGCCTACGCGATTGGCTGCTTCTGCGCCAGCTTCGACCGCAGCTTTAACGCTGCCGACATCACCTTTAACGAGAACGGTCAAAAAACCGCCGCCAATGGAGATTTGTTTTACAAGGCTAACCGAAGCTGCCTTTGCCATAGCGTCACTGGCTTCGATTGAGCCAGTGAGACCTTTTGTTTCTACTAATCCGATGGATTCACTCATGATATTTTATGGGTTGTGTGGAATTATTGGTTGAGATTTGGGTGAACTATTTAATGAGCTCACAAGGAACATTCGGCCCGAAACCGCAGGCATTGCCTTCATCGGTATCGATGTGAACCTCTAATTTGAAAGAGGGATCTACGCGCACGAAAATACGATCGAAGGTCACGCCGAGCTCACCACCGACGCGCAACTTCATAAAAGACTTGTTTTCGACGCCATAGTAAGCGGCGTCTTCAGGTGCCATGTGCACGTGCGGTGCCGCACGTATCACACCTTTATCCATTTTAAGAAAACCTGCAGGCCCCATCAACATGCAGCCTGGTGTGCCTTCAATGTCTCCGGAATTGCGAACAGGAATATCAAAACCGAGCGATATTGCATCAGTAAATGCCAATTCAACCTGGTCGAAATCGCGACACGGGCCAAGAATGCGTAAGTTCGAAATGACACGACTGCGAGGACCTATCATGGTGACAGATTCTTGTGCCGCATACTGCCCATCCATGTATAAATCCTTCTTAGGCGTGAGCTGATGCCCTTTACCAAAAAGGATTTCGACGGATTCTTGCGAAAGATGACAGTGGCGCGCACTAATATTAACAACGAGCGGATTCGGACCCACTGCTGGTTGCGGCATTGCGGCACCCGCATGACGCGCCAAACTGACACGGACCATTTGCTCGATTTGAGCGCGATTCAGAGGTTGATTACTGAGTGATGACATAGGGAAAATCTGTGTTTAAGCCCACATAACCCAAGTTTTTCCAACATATGTCAACATATTTCTTGCATAAATGTGGATATTTTCAATTATTTACCACCAAAACACAGAATATCCCAAAATGCTCGCACACGAAAGACATCAACAGATCCTCACACTCCTAGGAGAGCGCGGCACGGTTCGCACAATCGACCTCGCCGAGGAACTGCAAGTGACCGACGAAACGATTCGTCGAGATCTTCAATCACTTGCCGATGACCAACTTTTGACTCGTATACATGGAGGCGCCAGCAATGCCAGTGGGCGCCCTAAACTACAGTCATTTATAGAGCGCAGCAATACAAACATCGAGAGTAAGCAGGCAATTGCCAGAGCTGCTGTTGAAATGATCCACCCAGGTCAGACCTACGCCTTCGACAGCAGCACTACAGCAGTAGCCTTAGTCCACACCCTCCCCGACCTCCCCTTTCGCGTCGTCACCAATGCACTCGCAGTGATCGACCACGTCACACGCCTCGAAGAAGTAGAGCTCATTTCAACTGGCGGGCGCTTTCACTCGAAAACGAATACGTTTGTTGGCGGCGACAGTATCAATACGCTACGTCGCCACCATATACACACCGCATTTATATCTTCGATTGGATTCGAGACCGAGCGCGGTGCGAGTGAAGGCTACGAGCAGCAAGCCACTTTCAAAGAAAGGCTCGTGCAATTCTCGGAAATCATCGTGCTATTAATTGACTCCAGCAAATTCAACGTGAGTTCTGAGTATTATTTTGCAGAGACAGGTCGGATCTCACGTATTATTACAGACAGCGGCATCAAACCAAGCATTGCCGACGAAATACGAGGGATGGGCATCAAACTCACTATCGCCGAGTAACGTTGAAAATACACGCCAACAACTTACCTAAATAAACACACTCTCTTATACACATGAACCAACAAAAAATATATCTCGCAGTCGACCTTGGCGCAGGCAGTGGCCGAGTTCTTGCAGGTGAATTCGATGGATCACGCATTGAGCTTCACGAGCTGAATCGCTTCGACAACACCCCCGTGCACCTACCTAGCGGCTGGCACTGGAATATCACCGACCTCTATCAAAAAATGCTCGAAGGCCTCAAAAAGGCAGCGGAGATCTACGGTAATCGACCCATTAGTATTGGTATCGACACCTGGGGCGTAGATTACGGACTCTTTGATAAAGACGGCCGGATGCTGGGGCTGCCCTACCAATACCGCGATAGTCGCACAGACGGCATGCAGGAATTCGCCTTCGAAAAAGTCTCCAAAGAAGAAACATACCATGCAACCGGCATTCAATTTATGTTTTTCAATTCGATTTTCCAGCTTCTATCAGAAGTGAAGAATGAAAACCCAGCATTGGATCTCGCCGAGGACCTACTCTTCATTCCAGACCTTTTGGGCTACTGGCTAACCGGCAAGAAAACACAAGAGCGCAGCTTCGCCAGCACGACACAACTATATAACCCAAGGCTCAAAGACTGGGACTATAATCTAATCGAGAAACACGGCTTACCCAAAAAACTATTTAAAAAGATAAGCGACCCAGGTGATGTGCTCGGAGAGCTTCGACCCGATATCGTTAACATCACAGGCCTAAGCCATACCAAGGTCATTACTGTCGCAGGTCACGACACCGCCAGCGCCGTGGCAGCGGTGCCAAGCCAAGCTAAAGTTCCAGCCTTCCTCAGCAGCGGCACTTGGTCGCTCATGGGGCTGGAACTCAAAGAGCCGGTCATCAATGAAAAGTCCTACCAAGGCGCTTTCACCAATGAGATCGGCATCGGCGGCACCGTCCGTTTCCTTAAGAACATCTGCGGTCTCTGGCTCATTCAAGAATCCAGACGCCATTGGATCCTTGAAGGTCAAGACATCCCATACGGAAAGATGGGAGCTCTTGCAGAGGAGGCCGAGCCATTCAGATCTTTGATCGATCCCGACGACCCACGCTTTATCGAGGCGGGACGTATGCCAGAAAAGATCCAAGAGTATTGCCGTGAAACAGGACAGCCCGTCCCAGAAAGCAAAGGCGAAATCATCCGCTGTATTTACGAAAGTCTGGCATTACGCTACGGACAAGTGTGGGAAAGCCTCATCCAACACGTCAACGAAGCACCCACGACACTACACATCGTAGGCGGCGGCTGCCAGGACAATCTACTGAATCAGTTTGCAGCAAATGCAATCGGTATCAATGTAGCTGCCTGTCCTGTCGAAGCAACAGGCCTTGGCAACATCATGGTGCAGATGCTAGCTGACGGTGCCATTGCCGACGTAGCCGAAGGTCGCAAGATCGTGCTCAACTCTGCAATCGTCCTAACCTTCGAACCTGAAGACCAAGACACTTGGAAAGCGGCAAAAGACACATTTGAAATCATCTGTAAACAATCACGATCCGAGGCAGCACCCGCTTCCGACTTCGAAATTTAAAAATAGGATTTCAACATTCAACTTTGTGCGTTAAACACAATCCACCAACATGAGCCTCCTACATACACCACCCAATCGCCCGACCGGTAAATCCGTCCAACTAATGACGACCTGCCTCTGCGATGCGTTTTACTCCGACGTCGCCAAAGCAACCGTCGAGATCCTCGATTTCCTCGGCTGCGAAATCGAACTACCAGACGGCCAAACCTGTTGCGGGCAGCCCGCCTTCAATGCTGGCGATTGGGCAAACTCTCGCAAAGTGATTCGCCATGCGGAGAAGACCTTTTCTGGTGACAAACCAATCATCGTGCCATCGGGTTCCTGTGCTGCGATGATCTTCCACGGCGCCCTACTCGCCTTTGAGAAAGAGGAGGATTTACCCGCAATCAAAGCATTCGGCGAGCGCACTTGGGAACTGGTCGACTACATCGTCTACGGTCTCGGCATTACCCAATGGCCCGGCAAGTTCGATGCGAAGATGACCTTCCACCGCAGTTGCCACTTACGCGGCTCTAGAAGCCCAGAAGCGGTCAATGCACTCCTCACTTCGATCGAAGGCGTCGACTTGCAGCCCATTGACGAAGTCGAACAGTGCTGCGGCTTTGGCGGCACCTTCTCCGTGAGCTTCCCCAATATTTCCGAAAAAATGGGCGAGCTGAAGATCGAAAATCTCACCGCATGCAAACCAGATGTGGTTGCAGCCGGCGACATGGGCTGCATGATGCACTTTGGTGGCATGATGGATAAGCAAGGCATGCCCTACAAACGTATGCACATCGCTCAAGTGCTTCGCGACTCACTCAAAAACGCAGGTAAACTTTAACACCATGAAGTCCAAACAGAAAATCGACTTGGTCGCTCGCGACCTCACCAATGAGGTGCATGAAGCCAACTTCATCGGCGCGAAGATGAAATCAGAGCGGCGCTACGCTGCACTCGGACGCGACTACGCAGACCCCGATAAGCTACGCGAAACCGCAGGCCTCGTGAAACAGCATACACTCGAGCACCTCGACAAATACCTCGAACAAGCCGAAGCCTCCTTTGAACGCAATGGCGCCAAGGTGCACTTTGCCTTCGACGAAGACACTGCCAAAAAGACCGTCCTCAATATCATGAACGAGCACGGCTGCAAAAGTATGGTCAAATCGAAGAGCATGCTCACTGAGGAACTCGAACTCCTGCATTACTTGGAAGATCAAGGCAAAGAAGTCATCGAGACCGACCTTGGCGAGTTCATCCTGCAAATCGACAACGATCACCCTTCTCACATTGTTACGCCGATCGTGCATAAGAACCGCCGTGGGATTGCCAAGAGCTTCGAGCGCGAAGGCCTTGGAGACTACAATGACGACCCAGAGACAATTACTCGTCGCGCACGTGCTCACTTGCGGCAAAAATACCTTGATGCCGACATCGGACTCACTGGTGCAAACTTCGTATCCGCAGAGTCGGGTCGCATTGTGCTGGTCACCAACGAAGGCAACGCTCGCTTCTGTATGGCAGCGAACAAAGTGCATATCGCCATCGTCGGGATCGAAAAGATTGTGCCTACAGACCAAGACTTGGGCCTCTTTCTCAATTTGATCGGGCGCTCTGGGACAGGACAACAGCTCACCGTTTACAATCAATTCATCGGCGGCCCTAAATTAAAGGACCAACCCAATGGTCCCGAGCACATGCACGTCATCTTCGTCGACAACCGTCGCACCGAAGTGCTCGCCAGTGATTGCCGCGAAATCTTGCGCTGCATCCGTTGCGGTGCCTGCCTGAACGTCTGCCCGATCTATCGTCAATCCGGCGGCCATGCTTATCGCAGCGTCTATCCGGGCCCTGTCGGCGCTGTGCTCAGCCCGTTGCTTGCTGGCAACCGATTCCCAGAACTCGCCGACTTACCAAAGGCATCGAGCCTCTGTGGTGCGTGTAACGAAGTGTGCCCTGTCAACATTCCGATTCCAGATCTACTCCTTCGTCTACGCGACAAAGCAAAACGCGAAGGCGCCAAGGAAGCGATGAAAGGCACGCCAAACTTAGCAATGTGGGCGACCATGTGTTCGCAACCGACCATGTGGAAAGCAGCCCTGACCATGGGACACACGATGAACCACATCCCAACTCAACTGATCCCACACCCCTCTGCAATGTCATGGCAAGGCACCCGTAAACTGCCGAAATTCGAAGGCGGCGAATTCCGCAAATGGTTTAAAAATAGAAAATAATTTTACTATGAGCTCTGATAGAGAAAAAATCTTTTCCGCCATCCGTGCGGCACTCGACCCACTGCCCAAGCGCACCGCAAAACCTGAATGGAAACGCGAACTAATCGTCTGCAACCCATCTGGAGAGTTCAGCAGCCTCAAAGAGCAACTAGCTGACAAGCTAGTCTTCGCCAGTTCTCGCTACTGCGATTCGTTCGATCAACTCGCTGAAACTCTCAAAGCAGAAAATAGCACCTTCGGCTATTGTGACCCCGAGCTCGCACCTCTGTTCGAGAAACTCGACGGCATCACCTTTGAAACCGAATACGATGTCGCCAAGGTAAACGAATATACGTTTGGTATCACAAAGGCATCTGCAGCCATCGCAGAAAGCGGCACGATCGTGCTCAAAGACGGCGACACCTCCTCACGCATGGGCGCACTCACGCCATGGATCCATATCGCTGCAATCAAAGAATCCGACATCGTCGCAACGATTCCCGAGGCAATCGATCGCTTCGGTGACGACCCCTCCATCGTGTTCTGCACCGGTCCATCCAAGACGGCTGACGTCGAAGGCATCCTCATCGAAGGTGTGCATGGTCCGGGCATTCAAATCGGATTCATCCTGTCATGATTTACCTACCAATTCGTAATCTATAGACAAGCCACGCCTATCCAGCAGTTACTACCATACGAGACCATCTAAACAAAGTAACCTAAACACAGATCCAATAAGGTAATTATTATGAATAGTGATATGCAAAAATACGTCGATTACATCAACAACATGAACGGTAACATCCTGCTGGGATGTGATGGATTTGTTGACGAGACCTACGAGATTGTTGAGCAGCGCAATAGTCAGACAGACTTCAGCACCATTGAAAATCTGAAGGACTTTGGCGAACTAATCGTCGAACGCTCCGGTGGTGGTGTCGGTGTCGAAATCGTCCCCAAGCGTCGCTGCGAAGGCGGCTTTGCAATCAACACAGGTCGAATTGCTGGATGTCTAGGGCTCAAGCCAGTGCTCCCAGGACTTTACGGCGAGAAGGAAATCGACCCCGCCTACCAAGAATTTGCAGATATCTGCCAGCTGACTTCCCTCGGAAACCCCGCCCTTACACTCGCCTTCGAATTTACTAACGGAAAACTGTTAATGAGTGACCTCGGTGCCGTCTCAAACCTATCGTGGACCGACTTCGAAAAGCACTACAGTGAAGCAGAGATCAAAGAACTTTTCACTGGCATCGACATTTTAGGACTGGGCTATTGGTCACTCACTTCCAACTTCGATGAACTTTTCTTAGGCTTCATGAAGCAATACGATAGCCTCACACCACCTAAGCGCATGTTTTTTGACTTCGCAGACATCAAGAAGAAGTCCAGCGAATCTTTCATGAAATCATTGGAGTTGATCCAGCAATACAACAGTAAGATCCCCATGACATTCAGCCTAAATCACCACGAGATCATGGAGCTATTCGCTCGTGTGGATGTCGAGTGTGCAGAAGCTAGCCCAGAAGCAATCGCCGCGGCCTTGCCCATTGCTCGTGACAAGATCGGTTTCGACGAACTCGTGGTCCACACCCCAGATTTTGCGGTCGCCTCAAGCACCGCAGAGGGCGAAGCAGTTGCCATGCAGGAGCGCCAGACAAAGGTCGTTCGCCTCGCAGGTGCCGGCGACAGCTTCAATGGCGGCTACATTTGCGCATCGCTCGGAGATTTACCAATTAAGCAGCGCCTCGTTTTGGCAAATGCGACCACCGCGTTCTTCGTTACTCAAGGAACAGGGCCGAATAAGGAGCAATTGATTGCTCAAATCGAACAAGCCACCGACAAGTAATCACCGAAGCCACTGGACCCAGATGAAAACACTCTATAAATTACCACTACTCGACCCAGAAACAACAGAAGGCTTTAAGCACATTGATCTAGATGATGACACTGGCTGGTCTGTCACGACATACACCCTTCGTGGCGGCTTACAAGAAGGCGTCCAAGTCGTCGAAATCAACAATGGAAAACTCTCCTTTGCAGTCCTCCCGACTCGCGGGATGGGCATTTGGAAAGGACAATGTGGCGACATCTCGCTCGGCTGGGATTCCCCAGTGCAAGACCCCGTGCACCCTGCATTTGTCAACCCACTCGAACGCGGCGGCATCGGCTGGCTAAAGGGCTTCAATGAGTGGATCGTGCGCTGCGGACTCAGCAGCATGGGTGCGCCCTGCACAGACACCGTTCTTGATAACAATGGCAATCCTTCCGAGGTCTCTTTGACATTGCATGGTAATATCGCTAACACACCTGCCCACTTCGTTTCGATCGAAATTACCGACGAAGCCATCACCTTAAAAGGCGAAGTCGACGAGACCATGATGTTCGGTCCAGCTCTGCGGCTAAATACCGAAATCCGCACGGAACTCGGCTCTGGAAAACTCACGATTAGCGATACCGTCACTAATCTGGGCAACAACCCAACAGAGCACCAACTACTCTATCATGTTAACTACGGTAAATCGCTGCTCGAAAAAGGCGCTCGAATGCTCGCACCGTTCAAACAAGTCGCTCCTCGCGATCCGCGCGCGGCCGAAGGCATCCAAACCTTTGACCAATACGATGCACCACAGGTCGGCTTCGTCGAACAAGCCTACTTTTATGAACTAGCTAGCAAGCGCGGCAGCCGCGAAACAATGGCGATGCTACATAATGCAGCCGGCAATCAAGCATCCTTGCTACGTTACTCACTCAAGGACTTCCCATGCTTCACGCTTTGGAAAAACACCGCAGGTGCCGCCGATGGCTATGTCACAGGTCTCGAACCCGCAACCAGCTATCCCAACCCTCGTGGCTTCGAAAGAAAGAAAGGACGCATTCTCAACCTAGCGGGAGGCGAGTCCCGAAGCACCACGCTCGTCGTCGAAACACTCGACACCAAAAAAGCGATCAAAGCAGCGGAAGCAGAGATCAAAGCGCTGCAAAAAACAGTTAAAGCGACAGTCCATCCACAGGCCATCGCTCGCTTTTCAGACATTTAGTCAACCAAACCCCAAAGAGCACTGTCAGCACAATACGAGCTGACAGTGCTCTACATTTATCCAACTTCAAATACCTCACCAATGGCAGTCTGTTACATAGGCTGCGATGGCGCTCTCGCGCATCGCATACAATCCGATCCTACGTTTAAAACCCAGGAAGTCATCGAGGTGCACTTCCCGATCACGGCGTCCGAGTATCGTATTGATTTTCTAATCGTGGGTCCTTCGATTACAAAGCTCACCCACCTTGCAGCCACGATCTCAGACTGGGCGATCCCACCTGTAGCGCTATTCATTCTCCCAGAGGATCGCTATGCAGTCGAAAGTGAACAACTACTTCATCATCCTCGTGTAGGACGCTCCATATTTCTCAGTGAAGATACCGAGGTAGATATCTCCTCAGGCTTTGCGACGATCCAAGCCTTCTATCAAAAGCGCGAATCGCTAGCTCTCGACCACTCAGTTTCGGGCAACTACAACATCAACAATATTTCACCACGATGGCTGTTCCAAACACTCATGGAACACTTGGATGAATACATCTATTTCAAAGATGCCGACTCCCGCTTTCTCGCCGTCAGTCGCTACTTAACTGAAAATTGCGGTAAAGCCGAACCCTGCGAAGTTATCGGTAAAACCGACTTCGATTTGTTCGATTCAGGACATGCGCAAGAAGCCTTCAAAGACGAGCGAGACATCGCTACCGGCAAACTGAAAGAACTCTATAAAGAGGAATCGGTAGAAAGAGGTGGGAAAACAATATGGGTATCCTCTAGAAAACTTCCACTGCGCACACGCTCCAATTATCTCGCAGGAAGTTTCGGTCTCTCGCGCGATATCACCGACGAGAAAGAACTCCACAAAAAACTCGAAGAGAATCACGAGCGAATGCAAGCAGAACTGCTTCTCGCGCGCAATCTACAGAGCACACTCATGCGGCAAAACGTGCCCACCTTCCAAACTACAGATGGGCAAACGCAACTAGAACTGACCACGAAATACATCCCCTCGTTTCACCTCAGTGGCGACTTTTACTCCGTGATCAAAACTGAAAATGGCGGTGCCTCCGTCCTAGTAGCAGATGTCATGGGCCACGGCGTGCGAGCAGCCATGGTCACCGCAATGATCCAGATCGCCGTGCAACAGTTACAACCCTACGCTGAGCAACCTGAGGAATTCATGAATCGTCTAAACGATATGATACATCGCACCATGCAGCCAATCGGGCAGACAATTTTTGCAACCGCAGTCTACTGTTATTTCGATTTAGAGAAAAAAGAACTCAGCTACGTGCAAGCAGGTGCCCGGCACGGTGTATATGTGCCAACCGATAAAAGTGAAAGCGCAGCGATCTTCCCAAATGAAAGCATGCGCCCTGCGCTTGGGCTTATCCCGAGCACAGAATACTCGGTGACCTCACAATCGCTTAAGGCAGGAGACGAAATCATCTTGTATACCGATGGAGTCATTGAAGCGGCCTTGGGCGAAGAAGAATATAGCGAGGATCGATTAATCGCTTTCCTAGCCGAACACCGCCGCGACAACCTTCATGACATGCTCGATTCGCTTATCGAATCCGTTCAAACATTCACCAATCGCACGGATCTCGATGACGATGTCTGTTTGATTGGAATGCGTATTAGGTAACGCAAGCACCTCGTCGGCAAGACGTGGAAATGACCTAGCATCATAGATTTCGATGCCGTATAAATGGGCATTTATATCTCCTTATTCGTGTTGATTTGTGCCTGTTCGTGCTTCCAACTATCTTCTAAGTATCATCAATATGGGCTGTTTTCACTTGCCTCATATTTTCCTTTTTCACCTTTCCAAAGAATAGACACATGAAAGACAAAAAAATAGGCTTTGTCGGCCTCGGCCGTATGGGCGGCAACATGGCACGTTGCCTGAATGACAAGGGTTATCAGGTAACCGCAGTCTTTGATATCACCCCCAGCGTCGCTACGGATCTTGCCAACGAAATCAACACGATTGCCTATGAGACGCTTGCCGACGTCACTGCAAATGCCGACATCATCTTCACCGTCGTTACCAACGACGAAGCGATGGACGCTATTTTCTTTGGTGAAGACAACCTCTTTACTGGAGCCGAAGGCCGTCTATTCATCAACTGCGCAACGCTCACACCTGCCATTCATCGCCACCTCGAAGCCGCCGCGAGCAAAGTCGGTGCACGATGCCTCGAAGCCTGCATGGCCTCGAGTATACCTCAAGCGCGTAGCGGTGAGCTATTCCTCATGATCGGCGGTGCAGAAACCGATTTCAATGCCAACAAATCAATACTCCGTGAGCTAAGCAAAGCCCTCCACTACGTCGGCGAAGCTGGTAAAGCTTCGGAAGTCAAAGCACTCGTCAACATGGTGATGAATATCAACACAGCAGCCCTCGCAGAGGGTCTCGGTATCGGCCACGCGCTGGGGATCGACCTAAAGATGCTCTGTAATATTTTCAGTCAAACTGGCGCTAACTCGCGCGTGCTGGAAACGGATGCTGAAGACATGATCCTACGCGACCATGAGTGCTACTTCTCCGCCACACATGCCGCAAAGGATTCAGGTATCGCGCTCGCGCTCGCCGCGGCAAGTGGAATTCATACGCCACTCGCGCAAGCGACCTTCGACCAATACACCAAACTCACCAAAATGGGCAAAGGCGAACTCGACAAATCCGGCATCGCAGAGCTCACCTTCAAGGACCGCAACTAGTCACCACTTTAGTTTAATCTGCTAACATGCAGCGCGCTCTGATGGATAATGTAGGGGCTTCACTTGTGAAGTCCGCCGAGCAAGGACCTAAAGGACTGCGGTCTTCACAAGTGAAGCCCCACAGCTCGGCTAAATGATAATTCCACTATGAATCAAAGCATCAAAAACTCTCTAGGCGAAACACTCGACTACACATTCACAACTGGAGCAGAAGATTGCCGCGATGACAAATGGCTGGTCATCCTCGGACACGGCTTAACGGGCAACAAAGATCGCCCCGTCATTGCCGACACCTCTAAGGCGCTCAATACCGCAGGCTTCGACACGCTTGCCTTTTCCTTTGCAGGCAATGGGCAATCCGAGGGCGACTTCTGCCACGCGACCATTTCCAAAGAAGCTGGTGACCTAAGCGCCGTGATCGATGCAGTCGCCCATACCTATCCAAAGATCGCATATGTCGGCCATAGTATGGGCAGCGCAGTCGGTGTGATTCAGGCCACGCGGGACGGTCGTATTAAGGCACTCATATCAATTGCCGGTATGATCGACACTAAGGCATTCGCCACCACCGAGTTTGGCAGCGAAACACCGGATGCAGGCCTCATGTGGGAAGATGAAGCCTACCCCCTATCTTCAGCGTTCATGCAAGATCTCTGCGAAACCATCGTCACTCTCGAACCACTCGCCGACTGTGTATCCGCGCAATGGCTACTGATTCATGGCACTGCAGACGATGTCGTGCTACCCAAAGACACTCAGTGTGTCAAAAACCTACAAGGCGACGCTGTAGATACGGTCCTAATCGAAAGTGCCGACCATTCTTTCACGCAACCCACCCATAAAGCACAACTAACAGAAACCATTGCAAACTGGATGCGTAGCCGCCCATACTGATCGCAAGCTCCATTCCCACGCCTACTACAAATCGCATCCGTCAAGAATGTCCCTGAAGAAATTAACCCACGCACAGACCTCACAGTCTAGCGTGAAAGTCATCAAACAGCGTGTGGTCGGTGGCAAAGCACAGAGCCCACAAGAGGATTATTTAGCCATCGAAGACCCCCTGGAGGTCACTCTCGCTTATCAGCAAAATACCGGGATGGTCGAAAAGAAGCTCATCGTCACAATGCGAACACCTGGGCACGATGACGAACTACTTCACGGCTTCCTTTATAGCGAAGGGATCATTCAGAGAGCGAGCGACATCGTCGAAATCACATATACGGGACCTAAGCTCAGCGCAGCAGCGACTCAGGCACGAGTTGAACCACGAATGGACACGAATCAACACGAATCAAAATCTATAAACACTTTATATACAAAGCATCTCCCCTCGAATATCTCAGAACTTCATTAAATTTAAACTTCGCCATATTGGCGACTTATCAGATTCGTGTGTATTCGTGGTTTCTAAAATTGCACCTAAGCCTACTGCCGAATTTAGGATTATAAGAGGTGGGGTCGCCTCGCCGAGGCGACCGTTCTGTAACAGGCACCGGATACCTAAAGAATGCGGATTACTCAACTCTATCAAACGGCACGCACCACCTTTTGGCTAATCGTAGGCAACGGGTAAACGGTCACCCCGGCGAGGCGAAATTCTCTTAAGGTAGTGCCATTCGAGACACGCCTGCGCTACCGGATCAAACAATACTAGAAATGGTATTAGTAAGCCCGGCCGTCTTTATTCTCGTAGTAATTAATAAAGGCACGATTCAATGTAGAGAATCCACCGGGTGTCGGATAGTTACCGGTGAAATACCAGTCACCGTTGTGAAAAGGTATTGCAGACTTCATTTTGTCGACTGTTAAGAAAATGATATCCAGATCACCCTTCCATGTAGTATCTTTCGGATACACCAACTCGGCGATCTTGCGCGAAATTTGCGTATCAGTATAACGATCGTAAATACGTTTAACATGATTGACCATCTGGTTCGCTGGCAAGTCTGCTTGAGCGATACAATCTTGATAAACTTCCTGCAGAAGGTCTTGACTACAATCATCTTTCACAAGCTCGATCGCTGCCTTAAAAGCAATAAACTTTCCTAGCTCAGACATATCGATTCCATAACAGTCTGGATAACGAATTTGTGGCGCCGTCGATGCGATAACGATTTTGCGTGGTTTAGCACGGCTAAGTATCTTTAAAATCGACTCTTTCAAAGTGGTGCCACGCACAATCGAATCGTCGATACAAACGAGGCAATCCTTTGGCTTCACAATACCGTAGGTAATGTCATACACGTGAGAAACGAGCTTTGCGCGGCCTTCTTCTTGCGAGATAAAGGTGCGCATCTTAATGTCTTTGTGCGCAATCTTCTCTCCACGTGGCCAGTTGCCCATGATTAACTCATCGAGAAGTTTATCATCGAGCGTTCCCGCTTCTTGCGCTTTCAAAATTGCGGCTTTCACTTCAATGCGCCGATGCGAACGCACAGAATCGAGCAATCCGTAATAAGCAACTTCCGCCGTGTTCGGAACAAAGCTGAACACACTGTCTGCAAAGTTGTTATCTATCGACTCTACAACCTGCTCTAGGAGTGCACCTCCGAGCGCCTTGCGCTCAGCATAGATGTCCGCATCGTTTCCGCGCGAAAAATAAATGCGCTCAAATGAACATGGTGTAATTGGGCGCTCCTCAGTGTAACGCTCACAATAGATCGCACCATCGCTCTTGATGACCGTCGCAGTTCCAGGCTCAAGCTCGCAGACATTCTCAATCGGTTGATCAAAAATCGTCATTAAAGCGACACGCTCGGAAGCGAAAGCAATCACTTCATCATTCTGAAAATAAAAACAAGGACGTATGCCCTGCGGGTCACGCATCACAAAGGCATCACCATTACCGATAAAGCCAGCAATACTGAAACCACCATCCCAACCTTTTGTGGCACTGCGTAGAATACGAATCGGATCCAATTCTTTACTGATGATTCCTGGTATCTTACGCCCATCCACATTCTGATCACGCATCTTGTGATAGATCGCATCATGAGCCTCATCTAGGTGAAAGCCGATTTCTTCAAGAACCGCTTGAGTGTCGGTGCCAAAGATCGGGTGCTGCCCACGATCAATGAGATCATTATTCAAATCCTTTTCATTGGTAATCGTGAAATTACCCGCAAGCATCAAATTCTTTGTTGGCCAGTTGGATTGACGCACAAAGGGATGGCAATTGTTGGATGAATACACACCAGAAGTGCCGTAACGAAGGTGCCCCATCAAGATTTCACCACCAAAATCGAAGTGGTTCTTAACCGTATCTGGAAACTCCGGGTGAATCGTCCCCTTTTCCACCATCTTTTGATAGTCGTTGAGCTGACCAGTGAAAATACGCGCCAAAGGATTGGTCTTAATCGTGCGCTCACGAGCCATATACGGCTTACCGGGGTCCACGTTCAACTTCACACAGCCGATACCAGCACCATCTTGGCCGCGGTTGTGCTGTTTCTCCATCAGCAAAAATAGCTGATTAAAACCATATAAAGGCGTGCCATACTTTTCTTGGTAATAAGAAAGTGGCTTAAGGAGGCGGATCATCGCGATACCGCATTCGTGCTTCAAAAAGTCGCTCATAGGTGAAAAGACAAGCGCAGGGTAAAAGGCTTTTTTAGGCCGTGGCGATGATAAGTTGCATTTTTGTTAAAGTTCTCTGGTTAAAGCCGATGAATAAACACCTAAATACCATATCTACTAGCCGATTGAATCCTCTAAGTCAGAGATGCCACGTTCTATAATATGCTCATTATTAGCGGGTTCCACATGTATCAATACCTTTGAAACCTCTGGGTGCATTTCCTGAAGTCGGCACTTCACGTCTTTGGCAATTTCGTGCCCTTTTTCTACCGTCAACATAGGTTCCACCTGTAAATGGAGATCGACCTCGAAAACATCGCCGACTCGACGCACTCGGAAGTCATGATACGCCAAGGCACCTGGTGTCGGTAAGATATGCTCTCGAAAATCCTCAATGATCTCTCGTTCAGGCGCAGCATCCAGTAGGTCTGAGCATGCACGACGAAAGATCTTTGCCGCTTCAAAGACTAAATAGCAGCCGAGCACAAGCGTGACCGCACCATCTAAAAAGGCCCAACTATCACCTCCCAACCAAACCGCAAATAAGGCCACCGCGACCCCGAACGATGAGAGGCTATCTGTGCGATGATGCCACGCATTCGCCATCAGCAAATCAGACTTGAGCGCCTTCGCCACGCCTCGCGTCCACCAAAACAAACACTCCTTTACTACCAACGAAACCATCGCCACTAGGGCCGCAACCCCTGCTTTCGGCGCATCAACGCCTGAATGAAACCCCAATAGAGCAGTGATAACCAAGCCCGTTGCAAACAACAGCAAGCAGCCACCCACAAAGAATTTTGCTAAACTCGCGAACTTATGATGCCCAAAGTGATGACTCGCATCCTCAGGTTTGCGCGCCATCGAAAGCCCAATTAAAACTGCAATATCCGTCAACAAATCGAGCAAGCTATGCATGCCATCCGCAATTAAAGCCTTCGAACCCAGCCACCAACCCGCACAAGTCTTCACCACTCCGAGGAGTAGATTAAGGAGCAACCCGATCCAAGTGATCCGAGTGCCATCTGTGTGGAATGCCATACCTTATCGCTAACCATCAAGAGGACACTTGTCGCCAATATTTTCACGGATGCTCTGAAAAGCGATTTGAAGCTAAATTGGGTCCCTTAGAGTGAAAAGCGCGACGGCAAAGCGACACATCAACTTCCAGAAGCTGCTACCATCTAGTCCGTAAGTCGCTATAGATAAACTGAAGACATAGCTATCAACAAAGCCTCTACGTCTTTGGTGCGGCCTTCGTCGTGGCACTCGTCATTTCCTTGCTCATGAAGCTCGAAATGAATCGACTCAAAAATAACAGTCGCCATGCGTCATCAAAAGTGAATCCCGCAAACCCGCTCACAGGGAACGCGCAAGAAGCGACTGCATAGTCGTATAAAGTCGAGTGCTCAGGACAGCTGAATATCTCAGTAAACCCTTAATAAAACAGGTGCTAAATCCGACTAAAACTAAAATGAGTGCCGCAAGTATCTGAGAGTCGCTTGGAAAATACAGCGGCGATAATTTGGATCAGTCCAGCAAACGCACATCAACCATAAGGTCTTGAGCGATCGCTTCTAGCTCAGAGCGTATTGCCTCACGGGATACTTCCGCAGCACACGCTAAGCGGGCCTTCGCTTCAAACAGCATCACGCCAGAATCTGGCGCGCTCACTGTAGACGTGCTCAATTCCTCCACATTCACACCCGCCGTCGCCAAAGCTTTAAACACGTCTCGCACAATACCGGGATGGTCTGTTCCAACCACTTCTAAATCAAACTGACGTAGAGACTCTGGTTGACTCCGATCACCCGAGGCAATCATCACATCGAGGTCTTTAATCGTGCGCAACGCCACCTCTAAATCCTGTTGCGCATCGCCCGCAACACTAACTTCGAGAAGGCCTACAAAGCGCCCAGCTAAATGTGCCATCCGACAATGCTCCCAATTGCCGCCGTGTTGAGCGATTACCTGAGCCAATTGCTCCACTAAACCCGAGCGATCTTCGCCGCTAATCGTCAACACCAATACAGATTCCATATAAATATAAGTAACAAACTATAACCCAACAGCAAGTAAGTTTCGATCTAAAGCTCGCAGCTCGTTAGCTAAAACTCAAAGCGATACAGACTTAGCGCTATCCACCCCGACAGCACAAGAATACACATTTCTGTTAACAAGGGCTTGCATCCAACAAAAACAGCCTCATAACACCTGCTCATAAGCCCAGATGGCGGAATTGGCAGACGCGCTAGATTCAAAATCTGGTTCCTTCGGGAGTGCGGGTTCGACCCCCGCTCTGGGTATTTTAAAGCCTCGTTTTCAAACGAGGCTTTTTTGTATCTACATACTTTCCCGTTGATTATAGAGCAGTCCTCACCAAAGGTGCTCTTGCCTTCACTCAAGCCATCTGACAGCTTAGATCATAGCACTTCCCATGACTCAAAGTTCGCCATGACATTATCCATGCATATTTATAAAGCCTCCAAACCCCACTGATATGCCTCAATTAAACAAACACCTAGCAAGCGGACTTGCACTCGTTGCGACTTGCTCAATGGCTCACGCCGATTTAGTTGTCCACGAACTTGGCGCAAAAGCGTCACAAACCGTGAACCAGCTAGGAACTAATCTAGTCACCGCAAGCGTAGTCATCGCTATAGCCATCGTCATTTCAGCGGCGCTTTCCAAAAAGAAGTGAGTTCTTGCTCCAAGTTCGACTAGCGCAGCACTAAACGCCCATTCCATCGGCCAACCAATCGGCAGCGGTTAAACCACTATCGGTTTGCAAAAGTGCACTGAGTTCTTCGGCACCCTGTTGTGCCAAGTCTGCGGCTTCGGGCTGAACTGAGCGCACGATCTCAGCAGCTAGTGCCTTAGGCGTGGCAGCGCCTTGTATATACTCGGGATTGAGCGAACGCTTGAGCAACAAATTCGAGATACCAATGTATTCGATCTTCACTAAAAGTTTGCCTAGCCAATAGCTCATTGGATTCAGGCGGTAGGCTATCGCTCCTGGAATCCCTGACATCGCCACTGCGAGCGACATGGTGCCAGAACTCATCAATACCGCACTGGCGTGGACTCCGTTCTTTGTGTTCGGCACAAACTCGATGTAGGCTTTCAGATCGGTATACTGTTCGAGTATCGACTGGAGCAATTCCAAGATCTGCTGACTGGGATACACCACGCGGGCAGTTAAATCAGGCTGGTATCTCTTCGCGGTTTTAAAGCCATCAAGCAATAAGGGGAAAATGCGACCGACCGCCGCGGTGCGGCTCCCTGGGAGTAAAAGCACCGGTGCTGAGGTATCGTATTGAAACGGGTGCTGGTAATCATCACGCACAAAGGGATGCCCGACAAATTGGGTCTTCAATGTGGTGTCGGCAAAACACTCGACTTCAAACGGGAAGATCACACCCAACTGGTCAATTAATTCAGCCATTTTAAAACGACGCTTAGCTTTCCATGCCCAAACCTGCGGTCCGATGTAATAACTGAGCCCAATCGCCCCACCGCCCTTTTTACTCAGTCCCCGCTCACAGAGCTGCGCCGCCAAACGAAGGTTGAAGCCAGGGTAATCAACGAAGCAGACATGCTTGGGTTGATAGCGCTCAATCCATTCGAGTGTGCGATCAAAGAGAGACTTGAAAAAACTATAATGCCGCACCACTTCAACGAAACCGACGATCGACACCTCTGTCAGGTCGTAGAGTAATTGGGCACCGACTGCTTGCAGCTCAACCCCGCCCAGACAGGCAACCTTTAGCTTAGGATTTTTTTCAAGTAAATCCGCGACAACCAATGCTGCATGCTCATCTCCTGAATGCTCACCAGCAATCACCAGTAAATCCGGCTGCCCATCGACAGGTGCAGGGAAATCTACGGTCACTCGTTCGTGTTCACTCATTCAGCAGAATTCTGGAAACGTCCAACATTGAAGGTTCAATAAAAGGATGAAAATGAGTAGGCAGCATCAGGCGTTCGGTATGCAAAATTGGACGTTCGATGTTCAATGTTCCCACGCCTCTCTATGTTTTATGAATCAGTTCAGTGACCTGAATCGCCAGTTCGAGCGCAGATTTACCAAGCTCAGCACCGACCTTTGGTTTACCAGTATTCTTCACCACTTGCACAAAAGATTCGAGCTCCAGCTTGAGAGGTTCGTCTTTTTCAATCGGGATCTCTTCACGAACGAGCTCGGCGCCTTCTTTACGAAGGAAATGCCCACTCTGGTCTTGAAAATTTAAAGAGAGATAATTCTGCGGTTGAAAGACCCGAATCTCACGCACTTTTTTCATACTAACTCGGCTGGTGTTAATATTTGCAACGCAGCCGTTCTCAAAAGTGATACGCGCATTGGCAATGTCTTCAGAATTGGAGAGCACATTTACGCCAACTGCGTCGACCTGCTTAATTGGCGAACGCACCAAGGCTAAAATCACACCAATATCATGTATCATCAGATCGAGCACTACACCAACTTCAGTGCCACGCGGGTTAAACGGTGCGAGGCGATCGGCGGTGATAAACTGTGGCTTCGTTACCGCATTCTCTAGGTAGCCCATAACTGGATTGTAGTGCTCAATATGCCCGACTTGCACAATGCAGCCTTGGCTCTTCGCCGCAGTGAGAATCTCCTCTGCCTCTTCGAGGCTCGTGCAGAGTGGCTTTTCGATCAGCAGGTGGCAGCCACCATTCAGAAGCGGCACGGCAACTTCGCAGTGTTTATCAGTCGGAACGACGACGCTAACGGCATCACAGTCTGCAGCTAGGGCTGCAGCAGTCTCATAGCGTTTACAGTTAAACTTTTCGCAGATCTCGGCGGCACGCGCATCGTCCGCCTCGACGACTCCCACGAGTTCACAGGTATCTAGCGCCGCATAAATACGAGCATGATGTTGACCAAGGTAACCAGTGCCCACAACACCGCAGCGGATTTTTGAATCTTCAGACATAGCGCATATCAAGTTGCAAAGGGTGGCGTATGACAAGACGGTTCTAGATGAAGTTTCGAACCGCTCAACACCCTCAATCAACATCAACAACCGACTACGCAGACCCCAAAAAGCCCTAAAGTATTGCTACTAAAGGGCTTTAAATGGAGCCACCTGTCAGAGTCGAACTGACGACCTGATGATTACAAATCAACTGCTCTACCAACTGAGCTAAGGTGGCCTGGTAATAAACTGTCCTACTGGATCGGGGACTTGAACCCCGAACCAATTGATTAAGAGTCAACTGCTCTACCAATTGAGCTAATCCAGCAGGTAATTTACCGCCGAAGCAGTAATGAAGTCACGGAGACTGCTTTTGAAAGCCCTCCTGTCAAGCCATGGATTGAAAAATTTTAAAGTATTTTTTCACTCCCCCACAAACCACTAATTTAAGCCGGAGGCGCCGTGGTTTCTTTAACCAATAATTTGGCTTTAAATTTATGCGACTTCGGCGTTGTCGCAGCCTCTTTATCCTTCAGACGATCTAAGATCAATTCAGCTGTCGCATCTGCCAGTTCCTCTAATGGTTGCGCAATTGTCGTCAACTGTCGCGGCAAGCATTCACCAAGAGGAATATTATCAACACCAATCACAGAGAGGTCTTCCGGAACCCGAATACCACGCTCACTAGCTGCGCGCATGGCACCAATCGCCGTGATGTCATTCATCGCAATCAATGCAGTCGGCCTTGGGCCACTCAATCCATCTAAATATACACCAAAGGTGTCACGCGCGCTGGAGACATCGTGCGCACATCGAATAAAACTGTTTTGATCCTCAGGAATACCACGTGCCTTTAGCATTTCATTGAACACATTCGGACGATCTCCAGCATCTTGACCTTTGGCCAGCGCACAAAGAAACGCAAAACGCTCATGACCTAAATCAAGCAAATGCTCGACGGCATCTGTGATCCCCTTAGAGAAATCCATTTCAACCGCATCAAAAGGAAACGGCGTCTTCGATGGGCCCGTCAACGCCACAATATGCTTTGTTGTTTTCGATGCTTGCTTCAAGAAATCTAAATGGCTCTCAAGATCACTCACGAAATAAGCAATCGCATCGATTTGGCGCTCAAGTAGTGATTCTAGGCAGCGTTTTTCATAATTAAGATCGGTGCGTGAGTGCTCTAAAATGAGATCGTAGCCAGCATCGCGCATGCGACGCTCTAATAGATCCGCAAAAGTCGTGTATACTGGGTTATGTAAATCGGGAAGAACGACCCCAATCGATTTGAAGCGACCAAGGCGTAGCCCCAAAGCTGCGCGACTCGGCTTATAGCCTAACTCTTCAGCTGCCTTAAAGACGCGAGCTGCGGTTTCCTTAGACGCCCATGAATTCGGACGGCGATTTAAAATCGTTGATGCGGTATTCGTCGCGACGCCCGCTAAGGCGGCAACATCTTTTAATCGTGCTCTCATAGGTAAAAGGAATGGCTATAGAAATCAATTAACTGGCTTCAAACTCAGCAGGGCATTAATTAATGCCTGCTTACCCTCTGGTGTCAAATTCGCAAGATCACCATGTGGTTCGGCCTTCACCTCACCGTCGTTATCCACATTAAATAAAAGGCGTTCACCTGGAAAGACTTCAATACTCACGGTGGTAGGACCAGCGGATAACATACTAGTAACGGCTTGAGCAACTGAGACACTTAGTAGGAAAACACTCGCTACAAAAATGAACAATCGATTCATCAACATTCTTTTTAAGATCTTCATATTTATCGTTTCCAGAGGTGCGGGGTATCACATATGGGACATTTGTTGAAATACTAAATTAATAACACATTTAGAGTCAACTAACAGTTTCGTCTAAGTGAACCATGCATACCAACGATCACTAACAAAGATATAAAAAAGTATTCCGAATGAAGCACCACAGCATCCAAACCCCCTCAATCCGGAGTGGCGCTAACTTAAGCTCCGAAAACAACACTGCACATGGATTGAACATCGGTTTATTTGTAGGGCTTGAGCTGGCTCGATGCCATGACAATGCAGATAGGACTCAACCTGTGAACTGCGGCACTTTGCAAGCAAAGGCCCTACAACTCCAGGTCCGAATCGCTTAAGTAAGCATCCAAACCGCCTCAATTCCTTTATTAATAAGTATATGTGAGGAAACGTGATTTCATTGCCATTGATCTATATAACTGCCTATTCTTTTTCCGCAACCTGAAGCTCAGGACGTATCCACCTCTCTCCAATTAGATGACTAACAAAGCCCTTTCCTTCAAACGGCCAGAAGGGGAGCTCGACCACCGACGCCTCATGCACCGGATCAATAAAGCCGCGGGCACCATTACAATCGACGGTATCGAATAC
>CAKZOI010000074.1 GCA_937136395.1 uncultured Opitutia bacterium
GCTCACCTGAATACGAATTCTCAAAAGAAGATCGCGCGAAATACCTATTACTACTTCGCGATCTTACAGACTCTCCGGTTCAAGCCGACTCAATCACAGAAGATACCGAACTGACCGAAGTGCACCGCACCCACTTCGCCGACCTGCTCGACGCGGAGTCGCAAAAAATTGGCAAGAAGATCGCCCCGGTGGACTTCACTCAAACCATTTCTGGTGTCACCGACGAACAGGAGCGCTATGCTACTATCCTCGCCGAGCTGGAAACCAAGTTGACCGAAGTCGTCGCCACCGCAGACAAAGTCGAGTTCAACAGCCCGGGAATCAGCGAACGCATCGAGACCTTCAAAGAGCTCAACACGCTGTTCTTTGCCAACATGGATGCCCACCTAAGAAAACTGAAAGGCTGGGATCAATCCGCACCCGTAACGATCACACAAGCACTTGGTGCCTTCTTCACCGGTAAAGACTGGGTCACCGCCAGTGACCAACAAGACTGGTATGGCCTCTTACCTCTCCTTTCAGGCTCGCTTCTCATTTCCGCAATCGCTCTCGTCTTCGCGGTTCCATTCGGCGTTGGCGCCGCGATTTACGTCAATCAAATCGCCGGCCCAAATGAGCGCAATTTCATCAAACCTTACGTCGAATTTATCTCTGCCATTCCATCGGTTGTCATCGGTTTCTTCGGTGTGGTGGTCTTCGGTGAAGCGATCCGCCTACTCTCACAATGGGATGCCCTGCAATGGGTGCCGTTTTTTCCCGTTCAAGAGCGACTCAACGCCTTTACTGCCGGTTGCCTACTCGCACTGATGGCGATCCCGACTATTTTCACACTGGCTGAAGATGCGATTAACAACATTCCGCGTCACTTCAAGGAAGCGTCACTTGCGATGGGTGCCACTCAGTTGCAAACCACCATACGGGTCATCGTGCCGACCGCCCTCTCCGGAATCATCTCCGCAATCATGCTTGGGTTTGGCCGTGTGATTGGAGAAACAATGGTGGTGCTGCTCTGCGCCGGCAACCGTATCAAGATCCCGGACTTCACTGAAGGCGTCGGCGTCTTCGTCGAGCCCGTCCACACGATGACTGGCATCATCGCGCAGGAAATGGGTGAGGTCGTGCAAGGCAGCCTCCACTACCGAGCGCTCTTCATGGTCGGCATCGTCCTTTTCTTCATCTCATTGCTCATTAACTATAGTGCGCAGTGGGTCGTGAAACGCTACAGCAAGATCGGGGATTAATTTTCAAAATTTACGAGTCATGTCTGAAAAACCAGCAACCAATATCTTCTCAAAGAAGCCCTCGCGCCAAGCGTTGTTTGAGACCTGCGTCTCTACCTTCTTTCGATTGGCGACTTATTTGGTCATCATCGCGGCAGGATATCTCTTTGTGAATATTGCCTACAACGGCTCCAAGGCCGTATTCACCACCAAGGCTCCGTTTATCAATATCGACTTCCTCACGCAGAAGCCACAAACGCTCCACGTATACGAACCGAAGGAAGTCACGACGGAACAGCAAAAGATTAACGCAGAAATCCTATCCACCAAGGCAAAGCGCAACGCACTCGGGTCCGGCGAAAAGGCACAGCGTGCCGAGTATGAAGCGCACATCGAGTCTCTGGAGGAACGTTATGACATACTCGATGAACAACGCGTGGAAGGACGCCTCATGTTCAGCGATTCCGAATATCGCCAGCTCGACGAAACGCCATCCGAAGAACTCTTTAAATACAGCAACTACGCCTATAGTGGCGGCGGCATCGGACCTGCAATTATCGGCACCTGCCTGCTCGTTACGGGTTCGATTGCAATTGCACTGACACTCGGTGTGCTCTGCGCCGTTTACCTAAGTGAATACAGTCAACCGGGCAAAATGCTGCAACTGATTCGCCTCTCAATCATGAATCTCTCGGGCGTGCCGTCCATCGTCTTCGGTCTGTTCGGCTTCGGTATGTTCGTGCTCTTCTTCGGATGGGGCGTTTCGATGATCGCCGGCTGGTTCACCCTCGCGATCATGGCGTTGCCGATTATCATCACTGCCAGTGAGGAGTCCATGCGAGCGATCCCCAAAGGCTTCCGCGAAGGCTCGCTTGCACTCGGCGCGTCCAAGTGGACATCGATTCGCACCAACGTTCTGCCCTATGCGTTGCCGGGTATTCTGACTTCCTCGATCATGGGTATTGCCCGTGTTGCCGGCGAGACGGCTCCGATCATGTTCACCGCCGCTTTTGCGCTTCGCGACCAACTCCCATGGGAGGGTCTCAAAGAGCCGACTGATTTCTTTTTTCAAGGAGTGATGGCACTCCCCTACCACATCTACGTGGTGAGCGCTAAAATCCCACAAAACGAATATACGCGTAACATGCAATATGGCGCCGCATTCGTCTTCCTCTTCATCGTAGGTTTCTTCGCCCTTAGCAGTATCATCCTCCGCGTTAAAATCCGCAAAAAGTATAAGTGGTAAACCACCGCACCACGACCAATTTAAAACTCACTTTTTACTATGGCTCAAACAAGCACACCTTCGGATATGACAGACGAAAACAAGCCAATCATTGAAATTCGCAATTTCGACTTCGCTTACGGCGACGCGCAAGCACTCTTCGATATCAACATGGATATTCGCGAGAAGGAAGTCACCTCTTTCATCGGCCCATCCGGTTGCGGCAAGTCCACTTTCCTGCGCTGCTTTAATCGTATGAACGACTTGATCGACATCGCCAATATCAAGGGCGGCGAAATCAAGATCAGCGACATCAACATTTACGATAAGGAAGTCGACGTCATCGAATTGCGCAAACACGTCGGCATGGTATTCCAAAAATCGAATCCATTCCCGAAATCGATTTATGATAACATCGCCTACGGACTCCGCATCCAGGGCATCAAACAAAAGAGCGTCTTAGATGGTGTCGTCGAAGAATGCCTGCGGGGTGCCGCACTTTGGGACGAAGTCAAAGACCGCCTCAACGAAAGCGCGCTCGGAATGTCTGGTGGCCAACAGCAACGCCTCTGCATTGCTCGTGCACTCGCAGTGAAGCCTAAGATCCTACTTATGGATGAGCCCTGTTCCGCCCTCGACCCAATCGCAACCGCAAAAGTCGAAGAGTTGATTCACCAACTCAAGAAGCAATATACTATCATTATCGTGACACACAGTATGCAACAGGCTGCTCGTGTCTCTGACAAGACTGCCTTCTTCTATCTGGGTAAACTCATCGAATTCGGCAAGACCGATGACATTTTCATGAACCCAACCGACCCACAAACCGAAGCCTACATCTCGGGTCGCTTTGGTTGATCCTTACCCTTAGCTGCCTCCAAAACACTTTAACATTACACACAATGAACCGTTACTTTCACCACGAGCTACACGATCTCAGATCAATGCTAATTCTCATCGCTGAAAAAGCCAACGAAGCGGGTCGCCTAGCAGTCGAGGGTTTCCTCTCAAGCGATCTCGAAAAAACCCAACACGCCGTCAAACTTGATGACGAAATCGATGCACTCGAAATCGCAATCGACCGCGCATCTGTTCGTTACATCACGTTACGCTCACCTGTCTCCAGCGACGTGCGACTTATCTTTGTTGCGATCAAAGCAAGTCACGACCTGGAGCGTGCAGGCGACGAAGCACACAGCATCGCAAAGCGGACACGTAACATCCTCACCCGTGACGGTAGCGTGCAAAACAAGGTCGAGATCGAGGCAATGAGTAAACTCGCATTCGGCATGATGAAGGATGCAATCAACTGCTTCCTCGAAGAAGATCTCGACCTCGCAGAGAGCATCATTGAGCAAGATAAAGAAGTCGACCGCTTGAACAAAGAGAACTTTAAGAACCTCTCCATGGCCCTGCGTGATGGCGGCATCGACCCTGCCACACAAATCGAAACGATCCTCATTTCAAAATCCATCGAGCGTATTGCTGACCACGCCAAAAACTTAGCCGAGGAAGTCATCTATCTCTTAACAGGTGAGTAAGTCACTCTACTTAAACAACCTGTAATCAATTTTTTATAACTTTTAAGTATCCACTTGGCTCTGTTTGTGCTATGCACCCACGCGTCGGTCGATTTGTCCTGAGGAATCGTGCATAAGGCCGAGCAAACAATTCACTCAACCAAATTAGAAAATAAACTCACATGGCTAAGAAAACTACAAAGAAAGCAACTAAGAAAGTTGCGACTAAGAAAGTAGCGAAAAAGGATCCTGCTAAAAAAGTGGCAGCCAAGAAGGCTCCTGCGAAAAAGGCAGCAGCTGCAAAGAAAGCTCCGGCTAAAAAAGCAGCCGCGCCAAAGGCAGCAGCTCCTAAGAAAGCCCCGGCTAAGAAAAAAGCAGCCGCTAAGAAAGTTGAACAAACTTCTCTTATCGCACGCGTTGATGTCGGCTTCGGCAACAGCCTCTACGTTCGTGGCTCAGGCGCTGGCCTTAGCTGGGCGAAGGGCACACTCCTTGACAACGTCTCCCCATACGAGTGGGCATTCAAGACGACAAAAGCAAAGGGTGAAGTTGAATTCAAATTCCTACACAATGACGAGATTTGGTCTGAGGGTGAAAACCTCACAGTCGCAGCAGGTGGCACATCCATCAGTTCTCCGATCTTCGGATAATTAATCGCCGCATTTCTACAAAAGCCCACCGTGCAAGCGGTGGGCTTTTTTTGTGCGCCAAGCCGAAAGCGCTTCGCGCTAACCGACAACACTATAGGCTCGCGGCGAGTGCGAACGCCACAAATAACGAAACCGTGGCGTCGCCGCCTAGAGAGTGTCTCAAAATTGAAATTACTTTTGAGAATTCGTGGTGAGACTCCGCAATTGTAGGTTAGGCACTCTTGCCTGACCAAATTGAGGGTGCGATGAAGCCCACAGAGGTAGTCAGACAAGAGTGTCTGACTTACGATCAGCAATGACCCCCATAGCTTTAGTTAATCAACAGGTTTTTGAGACGTTTTCCTTGTGGCGGCCTAAGGGAAGCCCTTCGGTAAAAACTACCGCACGATATGCTGACGCATAAATGCCTTGATCGCTTCCGGTGTTGGCTCAACCGCATGTTTCACAATTTCGCGGCTTTTAAGTGCTTCCAAAGACGGATGTGTCGAGTCCTCTCCGATCGCATCTACAATAGTATCAGGGAATTTAGCCGGATGCGCAGTCGATAGCACGATTTCGGGCCCATCAAATTCGCCCGCAAAACCACAGGCCGTGTGTGGGTCGGCTATATAGTCATACTGCGCATACACTCGCTTAATGATCTCTGCGATCTCTGCGTCATCCGTGCGTGAACTGGAAAATCCATCAGACTTGAAGTCGTCAAAGGAATACTCACCGGACTCCTTAAACGTCCGAATGATCTCACGAACCTTTGCCGAGTCACAGTTTTCGGAATAATACAGGAAACGCTCAAAATTCGATGCTACCTGAATATCCATCGATGGTGCCAAACTCGGTGCCACAGCATCCAATTTATACACACCTGTCTGAAACAGGCGGTGTAAAATATCATTTTGATTCGTTGCGACACGGAAGCCCTTAATTGGCACGCCCATACGCTGAACCAACCAGCCTGCTAATACATTGCCGAAATTCCCCGTCGGCACGACAAAGGTTACCTGCTCACGAACATCTGCCGGTAAACGGAAAAATGCCGAGAGGTAATAAACACACTGCGCAAGAATTCTCGCGAGGTTAATGGAATTCACTGCCGAGAGTCCCACTTCTGCCGCAAACTCCCGATCCTCAAACACGGTCTTCATCGCCGCCTGTGCATCATCGAAGCTGCCTTTAATTGCCAATGGAAAGACATTATCCGCACCTGTGCAGGTCATCTGACGTTCCTGCAATGGAGAGATGCGTCCATCCGGATAGAGAATAAAAGTGGTCACCCCTTGCTTGCCGAGCAAGCCGTGAATCGCGGCCGCACCGGTATCACCCGAAGTCGCACCCAACACCGAAATAGGATTCCCGGTGCGTGCGATCTGCGCCTCATACAGGTTACCCAGCAACTGCAGGGCGAAATCCTTGAAGGCAAGAGTCGGCCCATGAAAGAGCTCCAAGACGAACAGCTCGTCGCTCAATTTTACAATTGGCGCGATCTCCTCGTGATCAAACTTGGTATAGGAACGCTGCACGATACCGCGCAACGCGTCACGATCAATATCCGTCGCGAAGATCGCGAAAAACGCCTCACACAGCTCAGCATAGCTCAATTGCTCCCACTCCTTCAGGTAAGGCGACAAGTCAGGTAATTGCTCAGGCAGATACAAACCCGCGTCCGGTGCGAGTCCTTGGGCGACGGCTGTGGAAAATGAAACTGGGGGCACTTGGCCACGTGTGCTAATAAATTGCATAGAATGGAGTTTGTATCCCCCAAAAGAGAGTCAATCAACAATTCTTACTCAAAATTCCGACGCAAAACTCTCACGCAAGGCCTGCTTTGCAGGTTCGCCCTCCACCCAGCTTTGACCGTTCAAGCCAACTATCAAAACCGGTTCAAACCAACCGGAGGACACCGCCTGATTAATGAGATCCTCCGCCGAAAGACAGTGACGCCCCGAATGTTGTTTCAGCTCAAATTGAACCGGACCGATTCCATGATAGGAACGATAGATCAATTCCGTGCACGCAAGACGATCTGAAGTCGTATAATCAAATACGAAATCATACAATTTTCCGGTGTGCTCAAGCCCGCGGCTGATCGCTTGCTTGATCTCATCTTCAGCCAATTGAGGGCGTAAGACCACGAACGTATCCACCTGCAGGGTCTCCTTAGCTCTTCGAAGCAGAACTCCGTCACGCTTCGACTCTAGGAAACTGACAATGTTTTCAATAAACGCATTCCTTTCGATACCCAGCGCGTCCCGCTCATCATTGTCGCCTACGTAAAACGCAGCATGCGGCCAAAACCCGGGAAGAAATAAATTGCTCAAGGCGTCGTCGTGACGAGTGATCAATACATCTCCCGGCTTAATAAAGTCCTTCAAGCGTGCACGCAGCCCAGCATCGACACGCTTACCCTCTCCAGGAGCTTTCACAAAGGGTTGCTTCAACTCTGCAATACTGGAGCCACTCAATTCAAAGAGACTAAACATCACTTTTCGATAACCAGATGCATTCCTCCGCAAAATCGAGTGTATCCGATATCCGATGCGCTTACGTAGCAGCTCATCGCTTCGTAAATCAATGAGCTTCTCCTCTTCCTTCAACAACTCGATCACTGGCGCAATTGCAGGATCACTACTCAATGCATGGATCGCCTTACGCTTCTTCTGATAAAAACGACTTGCATCGAAGAAGCCCCACCAACGGCGAGGTGAGGTCAAACTGCCATAGACCTCGGTAAACGTCTTCGCTGGCAACTGATAACGAGGCTCGGGCTCATCCAGCTTCTTGCGAGTCACGGGCGCATCTTCGGTGAGCTTAACTAAATAACTTGCCGCCCGAACCAATAGGCACGCCGCAGCATACGCGATGGCAAACTCTTTGAGATCCGCAGAGCCTTTATGCGACCAGCGCCCTTGGCTCAACTCATCTAAACTCTGTAACAGGGACGACCGAACCGCTAGATATCGCGTGTAAATCTCGCGCAAGCGTTCGTCTTCATCAGGTAAAAAGTAGCCACGTTCTTCTGCACGTTTAACGTCATCAACATAGCTACTCAGGTCGCTGCTTCGGGGTAGGGCTGCAGCGGAAGCCAAAAGTATTGAGACATGCTTCACAACTGCACATGAAACACTGATGTTACGTTTCTGCGAGAACAATTATGCACGAGCAAAGCCTCGCCAAAGTTATGAATAAACTGTAGGTCAGACACTCCTGTCTGACCATCCCCGCATGGCTACTGATATGGGAAAGAAATGAATTTCCACAACCGAACTTAGGTAAGGGTAGAGAATTGCTCAGAGCGAATCCCGCAGGCACGCACGAATCCATATCCGGCAAGCACTTAACACACACATTGGGTCAGGCAAGAGTGCCTGACCTACATTCAAACTATTGGCCAAGACCGAAAGCGGCGTGCACTAAACGCGTGGCTTCTTCAGCATCCTTTGGATCGATGCCCACCGAAATTTTGATCTCTGATGTGCTAACTAACTGAATATTCACGGCACCTTCAGCGAGTGCGGCAAATAGCTTAGCGGCAACCCCTGAATGCGAACGCATACCAACACCGACGACGGAGACCTTTGCAATATCACTCGCCTCAAAAAGCTTGCCAGCCGCTTCATCAGGAAAGGACTCAAGCACGGCTTTCTCTGCACGGTAAATATCATCGCGTGGCACCGTAAAGGTCATATTCGCCTTACCGTCACGTCCAATATTCTGCACGATCATATCAACGCTTATTCCAGCATTGCCCAAGGCTTCAAACAACTTTGCTGCCGTCCCAGGACGGTCGGGCAAGTCGCTAATAACGATCTTTGCTTGGTTCTTATCAAGTGCGACGCCACTCACGACGACGTCTTCCATAGAGGCGGCTTCTTCCTTCACAATAGTTCCTGGGTTGTTATTAAAACTGGAGCGGACTTCAAAAATGACATTAAATTTTTGGGCAAATTCAACAGCCCGATTTTGCATAACCTTCGAACCGCTACTTGCGAGTTCGAGCATTTCTTCATACGCAATTTCATCGAGTTTTTTCGCGTCGGGCACGAGTCGAGGATCTGCTGTATAGACACCGTCCACATCTGTGCAAATTTGACAAAGGTCGGCGTTGAGTGCTGCGGCAATCGCAATCGCACTTAAATCTGAACCGCCGCGCCCCAGTGTGGTAATTTGCCCATCCGCTGAATGCCCTTGGAAACCTGCCAAGATAACGACCTTACCTGAATCCAGTTGATCTTTTAAATCACCGCCAGTTATCTGCGTAATCCGTGCCCGTGTGTGCGCTGGGTCGGTCAAAATACCCGCCTGCATCCCTGTGCGTGATACTGCAGGCACTCCAATCGCATGTAACGCCATTGCGGTCAATGCAATCGTCTCTTGCTCTCCAACCGTGAGCAGCATATCCATCTCACGCTCATCAGGATGAGGATTCAAGGCCTTCGCACGCGCAATCAACTCGTTGGTAACTCCGGAACGCGCCGAAACCACCACCACGACTTGATTACCAGCATCGTGAGTTTCCTTCACGCGCTGCGCCACATTCTTAATGCGGTCGATATCGCCGACTGAAGTGCCGCCGTATTTTTGAACAATGAGTGCCATTTTTTTTGAAAAACTGAAAGGTAGGAAAACTGGAAAGCTGAAAGGCTTGCGACAGCCTACAAGAATTAGAAGACGCTCCAAGCAATACTAGGTGGGGTAAGTTTCAAGGTGTTTATTTCATAGAAATCACTCGGGGTATAATTAATGTAGGAGATGTGGACACGGAGATCGGCGCACCCGTCACTCAATGACTCAAGGTGACTCCAATAAGGCATCTTCAGTAATCGCATCCATGCGCTCCTTTAAAATCAGTGCCGCGGCCTTTGGATCGTCAGTTCCGAGTTCAAAGGCACTCTCGTAATAGACGGTTTTGACTTTTAAGCATGTAAATGGCAGCGGCAGATAAAACCGATCCCAGCTCTTTAAGCGCCACGCACGCCCGAAATTGAAAGAGAGCAATACGATCGGCGCATCGGTCTTCAGGGCGACTGCAACGGCACCCGGTTTCATTTCGTAGATAGGGCCACGCGAACCATCTGGTGTGACTCCGATATCGTAACCATCCTGATTCGCGGCGATCATCTCTCGAAAAGCCTGGGCCCCACGACCGTAGCGAGACCCTCGAATCGGTAAGATACCGAGGGTTTCAAAAAAACCAGCGAGCCAGCCTCCATCCGAACTGGCACTGATAACGGTGGCGAGTTTACGCTGACGAAAATAGCGCCTAAAAAACTCAGGGGCCGCAAACAAGCGATTGTGCCAATTTATCACCACGAGTGGCCCCGGCGGATTATCCATAAGTGCCTGCACATCACTGCCCCATTTAAACCGAAGCGTGCGTGACCACAGGCGAACTGCTAGAACCACAATCCACAACAACAGGCGCTCATGCCCTTTCAGTTGCTTAGGTGTAGTGGTCTGGCTGCTCATTGAAATCTAGGAGAGTGGTTCGCCCTGCCACCGCAGGTCGCCCTGGCAAGGCAGTCCTGCCTCAGAAGCTTAACGATCGCCCGACTTCACGAAATCACGAATGCCCTTCCCTGTGTAAATTTGACGAGGGCGGTGAATACGGCTCTTCGGGTTTTCAGCGATTTCTTTCCAATTCGCAATCCATCCAGGCATACGTCCAATCGCAAACATCACGGTGAACATTTCAACCGGAATGCCAATCGCTTTGAGTAGGATACCGCTGTAGAAGTCTACATTCGGATAGAGCTTCCGCTTTACAAAATACTCATCTTCCAAGGCAGCCTTCTCTAAGTGCTTCGCGATATCCAAAAGGGGGTCATCAATTCCAATTCCAGAGAGCACATGCTCCGCACTCTTACCTAGGATTTTAGCACGTGGGTCGTAATTCTTATACACACGGTGTCCGAAGCCCATCAACTTGGCTTTTCCTTGCTTAGCCGCCTCAATGAAACGTGAACCATCGTCGCCTGCGCGATGTATTTCCTCAAGCATTTGAATGACTGCCATGTTGGCGCCACCATGCGATGGACCCCACAACGCACTGACACCCGCAGACACCGATGCAAACAGATTTGCGCCACCAGAGGCGACCATTCGCACCGTTGAAGTCGAGCAATTCTGCTCATGATCGGCATGCAATAACAAGAAAAGATCTAGAGCATCGGAAGCACCACAATTATCGATGTATGTATTATACGGCTCGGAAAACATCATATGTAGGAAGTTTTCTGCATAACGACGCTTATGATCAGGGTATACAAATGGTAGGCCTTGCTTCATGCGATAAGTCATTGCCGCAATCGTGCGCACTTTCGAAATAAGTAGCGCCGCTGTTTCATCGAAGTGGAATAAGTCCTGCTCACGATCATTCGAGGACATCTCCGGATAATAGGCCCCCAATGAATTCAGCATTGAAGACAAGATTGCCATCGGATGAGCATTTGACGGAAATCCATCGAAATGACTATGCATTCCAGTGTGTATCGAAGCGTTATTGCGAATGCTTTGGCGGAAGGTGGTCAAGGCATCTGCCTTGGGTAATTCACCATAAATAACCAGCATTGCCGCCTCTAAGAAAGTGGACTGCTCAGCCAGTTGTTCGATCGGATAGCCGCGGTGACGCAGGATGCCTTTTTCGCCATCGATAAAAGAGATGTTACTCAAGCAAGAGCCCGTGTTCCCATAACCTTCATCAAACATGATATGACCACTCTTCGCTCGTAAAGTGCGCGTATCCAAGGCTTTTTCGCCTTCAGTTCCCTCAATAATAGGGAATTCAAAATTCTCGTTGCCAAGTCGGAGTGTGCCAGTCGTTTCCATGGTAGTTTTGATCTAATCTTGATTTTAAAAGCTTTGCAAGTGAAGGGGGTATGAAAAAATTACAGGAGCTGCAAAAAATTCCGATACAGATCCAAGCCTTTTGACTGGCTCTTCTCTGGGTGAAATTGAGTAGCGTAGCAATTTCCAGACCGAATCCCGGAGACAAATGACCCTCCATAATCAGTCGTAAACAAGGTCAAATTCGGGTCCTCTGGTGCAATATAATAGCTATGCACGAAATAGAACTGGTCCTCGCCACTGCGTAGGCCCTCAGTGATTGGATCTGTGGAGTCGAAGGACACGCTATTCCACCCCATATGTGGAATCTTCAATGATCGATCGATATCGAAGCGCTTCACTTTACCCTTAAACACACCAAGTGCTTGAGTATCCCCCTCTTCCGAGTGCTCAAACAAAGCTTGCAGCCCAAGACAAATGCCAAAAAACGGCTTATCCGCAGCAATCCATTCACGAATTGCACAGTCAAAGCCTGTCTCTTTCAATAAACGCATCGTATCTACAATGGCTCCTTGCCCAGGAAATACCAATGCATCCGCACCTTCAATCTGGCACGGACTATCGACGAGATAAGCATCCGCGCCAACGTGCTCCCATGCCCTCACCACGCTACGCAAGTTCCCCATACCGTAATCTATTACGGCAAGTCGAGGTTTCGCGGATGTCTGGGTGGCGTTCATTGGGAAACGCAATACGCTGTCGATCAACGCATAAGATGCAAGCCGACAAAGTTTTTGAATAGGAAAATTTGTCTAATGGGAGCCATTAGTAAAGCTACATTAGTGGAGCAACATATATTGTTTAGCTAGAGTTGGAGGGTTGCGCTCCGTCGCAATCGCCGGATATTTGAACAGCCCCGCAAGGTTCATGCGGCGATGACGGAGCATCGCCCTCCATAAGAAGCCAACGCCCTGCTAACTCGACAAGGTGCCTTTGGTGCTGGGCAATGCATCGCCCATACGTGGGTCGACAGTGGTCGCCATATCTAGTGCGCGTGCAAATGCCTTAAAGATCGCCTCCGCGATGTGGTGCGGCTCTTCACCGTATTCCAAATTGATGTGCAAGTTACAGGCTGCCTCGTTGGCAAAAGCTTGGAAGAACTCCTTCACTAACACAATATTGAAATCGCGGACCATAGGAAACTGATAATCCACTTTATAGACAAATGCTTGACGATTCGACAGATCCAAAGCCACGCGAGCCAACGACTCATCCATCGGCAATAAAAAGAACCCATAACGACGAATCCCGCGCTTATCGGCCAGTGCCTTTTTGATTAATTGACCCAAAACGATGCCAGTGTCCTCCACCATATGGTGGTAATCCACGTCGATATCGCCCGTCGCTTTGACCGTGAGATCGAAGAGCCCATGCTTCGCGAATAGCGTGAGCATGTGGTCGAAAAAAGGTATACCCGTATCGATTTCAGACACACCTGTGCCGTCGACATTCAGCTCCATTTGGATCTGAGTTTCTTTCGTATTACGAGTCAGTTTTGCTATGCGTGTTTCAGCCATGATTCTACGGCGGTTAAAAATGCCTTCATTTCAGTATCTGTTCCTATGCTGACTCTGATGAAAGCGCAAGTTAAAGGATGCCCAGGAAAATAACGCACCAACACCTTCGATGCTTTCAAATACTCAAAAAGTTCGCGAGCAACCTCTGCACCCGACTCACCCAATGCATTTTTTGGCTCGGTAAACAGTAGATTTGCGGCTGATGGGTAAGTGAACCAGCCAAAGCGATCGAGCTCGGCACGAGTTTGCTCACGAGTGGCGACCACCTTCGCACACTGCTCGTCAAAATACTGAGTATCTTCGAATGCGGCCAAAGCAGCCGCCTGAGCGATCCGATCGAGGTTATATGCATCGCGCACCCGATCCAGTATATTAACAATCCCTGCATCCGCCAAAGCAAAGCCCACGCGCATACCTGCCAAGCCGTATGACTTCGAAAACGTGCGCACGATGATTAAATTCTGATACTCCTGAAGCAGGGGTGCAGCCGTTTCGCCGCCAAAATCGACATAAGCTTCATCGACCACTAATAAACCATCGATGCGATCCAGCACACTCGCGATTTCAGCACAAGTAAACGCTACTCCCGTTGGAGCATTTGGAGACGTTAAGAAAAAAACCGAAGTATTTAGAGCGGCTATCGCATCTACATCCAACTTCATTTCGCGAGTGAAAGGAACGTCCACCAAGCCCTTATCGGACATCCCTGCAACGACAGGATAAAGCGAATAGCTGGGCACGGTATGCCCTGCACCCTCGGCATCTACGAAACAACGTGTAATGAGATCCAGAATATTATCCGAACCATTGCCAATGATTACATTCGACTGCGTCAGCCCAAAGCGCTCACCAATCGCTGCACGCAATTCCCGACTCACAGGCTCCGGATATTTCCTCAACTGCAACACTTCCGCAGCTGCCGCTTCCGCTACTTTTGGGGAGGGTGGATATGGGTTTTCATTGGTGTTCAACTTCACCCATCCCTCACCCTGCGGTTGCTCTCCTGGCACATACGCGTGGAGATTCTGAACATGCGGCAAAGCCCGCGAGGAAGCATCAAAAGTTCGTTTCATAAATACGTATCCTCATTTTGAAATCACGAAGCGATGATGGTTGCACTCAAATAATGACAAAACCTAGAGAATTCACACGACGAATGAATGGACCAGAAGTTAAACAAAATTCTACGTAGCCGAATCGGGAACGATTTGGACGACACCGAGCCAAACGAACCAAAAGTTGCCACTTTCGGCTACCTAGAGAATTTAACTCGTTTCGCCTTGAGTTGACCACAGCCGGCATTCACATCAATTCCTCGCCGCTGACGCACCGTGCTCGGCAAACCTGCATCTTGTATGATCTGCTGAAATGCACGCACACGCATTTCTTCTGGCGCTTGCCCGTCAAAACCCTCAGTCGCGTTCAGCGGAATCAAATTCACATGGGCATCCATCCCCTTCAATAGCTCCGCTAAACGTCGCGCATGGTCGTCACTATCATTGACACCACGAATCAAGGTCCACGCAAAAAATACGCGGGCACGCTTGAGCGCTGAATACTCTCGGCAAGAGTCCATCAAGTCAGCCAGCGGCCAGCGCTTATTGATTGGAATCAACTTACCCCGCTCCTCATCGCTGGCACCATGCAAACTCACTGCGAGTGAATAGCGCTTCGGATGTCGTGCCAGCTTTTGTATACCAGGTATGTAACCAACGGTGCTGATCGCCACCCGTGCGGGACCAATGTTCAAGCCTCGGTTATCCGTCAAAATACCCAGGGCCTCCATCGTCGGCTCAAAATTATGCAGGGGCTCTCCCATCCCCATCATCACAATATTGCGTAGTCGCTCGCCCGGATTCGTCCGTCGCAACTCGCGCTCCACATGATGTGCCTGTGCCACAATTTCGCCCGCTGTCAAATTGCGCGAGAAGCCCATCTGCCCGGTCGCACAAAACACACAGCCCATCGCGCAGCCAACTTGGCTACTCAAACATGCAGTAAAGCGCCCCGGAAAGCCCATTTGCACCGACTCCACTTCAGCTCCGCCCGCAAGGCGCAAGAGATACTTACGCGTAAACCCATCGGCACTGGGGGTTTCGTCGACCAAGTCCATCTCAGTCATAGGCACCACAGTATCGCTATCCAACCAACGCTGCACTGGCGGCAGGATACCAGCCGCACTGCATACACGCTCCCGCAACAACTGACGCTGCACCGCGCTAAATAAGGGGCGCGCATGGACCGGATTCACTCCAGCTGAGCGTAAAGCAGTTTCCATGGCACTGTAGCTCAGCCCTTCTAATGTTGATTGCGTGTTCATCATCGGTTCGTGCGCCAAATAGACAGTGCAAGACTCACAGTGCAATCTTAACTCTAAGATCTAATACAACGGTTTCTAATATATGTGTGATATCAATCAGGAGACACGAGCGCGAACCTCCGTGTCCACATACGTTATGAGCCACGGATACACGCAGATGGGCACGGATAGGATTTTTTAATCCGCGTTCATCTGTGACTAAAGGTTCTCAGTTGCCCCGTCCCAATCCAAGTCCATCAAACGCTCTTATTTTTAGCTTTCTAAAGCTCTAGATAGGGTATTCACTATAGACCTGTCAATTCGGCACACTTAATCATTAAACACAGCATATTATGAAAAAATTAACTACACTTACAATTGCAGCACTCATGTTCGGCGGTATCGCATTCCTCACAGGATGTGGTGAAAAAAGCGAAGCTGAAAAGGCTGCTGATGAGATCGAAGATGCAGGCAGCAAAGCTGCTGACGCCATCAAAGACGCGACAAACTAAGTTTAAGCATTCCGCTCTTTAAACTAAGCGCCCCGAGTATATCGAGGGGCGTTTTTTATTGCTTGCTGCCAAGCACTCATCCCGTGCGAAGCACTGAATCCTCAATCACTCATCAACCATTAGCCATTAGCAATTAGCAATCATTCTATCCAGACACAAAAAAGCCTCGGCGAACCGAGGCTTTTGAGAAAAATTGTTTGAAGGAATTTACTTACGGCGACGAGTCGCAACCCAACCGAGTGCTAGTAGACCTGCGATCGCAGCATAGGCAGATGGCTCGGGAACAGCCGAAATCTGCGCGAGAGACAACGAACCAGCTGCACCAATGAGTGTTGTATCCCACTGATTTGCACCAGTAAAGCCTACAGGTGGACTTCCTTGTGCAACTGTCTGAAATGTCGTTGTAACAATCCCGAAATAGTTACCAACTCCTAAGCTGTTAATATCATCACCGTCATGAATAATAAACACCGCATGGTTGCCAGCAGAACCTGAGTCAATTGCTCCCGAAAAGACGGGAAGAACTGCAATGGGTGGCTCCCCTATAGCAGCAGCACCTCCAAGCCCATTAAAATTTAAAAAAGACAAAATTCTTCCGTAATCGTCAGTTGTTACAGAGCTACCAGACCATACATCTTCACCAATAAAAGAAGCAAAGTTCGAATTGCTCACAAAAAAACCAAGAGCATTTAAGTTATTAGAATCTCGATCTGCGTGATTTTGAGGATCACCATTAACGATAATTTGATCTACCTCTGCATTGAAAGTAACGCCTGTGGCAAATGCCGAACAAGCAACTAAAAGAGTAGAAATACTAGATGTTACAATTTTTTTCATACGATATATTTTTTAAAAATTTTCTATAGTTGGCTATTAAATGAAATAACCGATAATTATATGCTAAAGAGAGATACTGTTTATTCAGTATAAGCTGCTGGCAATGTAGCACCTTGCGTCGTATTGGGGCTAACCACAAGGGCACTTGGCGCCGCCTCAGAGATATCTGTAAGTGCGAAACCATCAAGATTATACCAGCCACCAGAAGCCAATATGTAGTCCCCAACCTTACTTAACGCACCATCACCTGTGTATATTGTAATCGTAGAGTTGTCAGGGAGTGAAGCAAGAGCTGCACCTATTGAACCTGAGCCAACAGGAGCCGAAGGATTAACAGAACCTATAATATTAACTGCACCTGCGGTGAGTGGAACGTTGATTGCGTCCACATTAACCAGCCCCGTGAAGGTTAGAGTCGTCTGACCTGTAAAAGATGCAACAAACCCTTCTCCAGGAAATACCACAACATTGTCGCTAAGAGCGAAACCATCCAGATTATACCAGCTGTTGGCAGCCGCAATGTAGTCATCTTTTGAACCATCAGCATTATAAACAGTAATCGTAGTATTGTCTGGTATAGTATCACCACTTGCAGTATGCAAATCGCCAAGCGTGAAGTGCTCAATAACTTTCACAGTGTCACCCAATGCCAAGCCTGTAATAGCGGATTCAAGAGTTGCAGTATCTCCATCAGTTGAAAGAACTGAGCTAAATTCACCCGCAGCAGTGCCACTGGTCACCAACAAAAAATGCGGAGTCGCCAGAGTTGGCAACCCTGAAACATCAACGTCAGCGCCAGCAACAGTCCCAGCCGCTCCTTGTGCAGCAATTGAACTAAATAGAGGCGCAGACACTAAATGAGTTCCCGCATCAAAAGTCTGACTCACATACCCAACAGGGTCAGTCGCCACTGGAGTTGGAGCTGAGGCGCCAGCATTAAGAAAAGAGGAAGCAGCGAGCAGAGCTCCCGCGAGGACAAAAGTGGGTTTTATATAATGCTTCATAATGGGTTTTTAGGGTTTTTAGGGTTTTTAGGGTTTTTTGAGGCTTAATAATAGATACTGTTTTATGTAGAACAAGCAAAAAAAGAACTGCAAGGAAAAGGCGGTGATACTGGATATTTTACAGAAATTTCGAAAGCATTTCAGCATCTACAAGCGATCCACTGCTTACGCGGATTCACATATTCAGACGCCCAATGCGTAAAATCGACCCTAAAAGCCCATGAATACACACCGTAACACAAGGCAAATACGCACTCGCGGGAGATTTAAGGCCCCGCCTCGATATCATCGACCAGCAACTGCACTTCGGCATCTGAGAGGTTGAACGCCGATGGCGGCGCAAAAGGCGAAAAAGAGCCGTCAATAAGGGGATCGCTTGCTTCTACCGGGATTGGCTCCATCTGCAAACGCTCCAAATCCACTCCGAAACTTGAAAAATGTCCAGCATCCTCAGCCCCCGCCAATAAGGCCCCTGAAGCGCGAGCAAACATCCAAGGCATCACTCCCAAATTAAACTGCACATTGTGCACCACCACAGTATGCACGAGTTCTTCATCGATCGTGAGCTCACTACGCGCAGGCAGGCGAACACCTTGATGTTCGCGGAAATGCGTGTGCGTAATCACCTCTCGCTTTCCAGTCAACGCATTCTCCGTAATTTGCTGATGTTCTCTAAAGCCGAGCATTCCTAGCATGTAGGTGACACGCTGACCATTCGGCAGGGCCACCAGCAACTCGAAGCAACGACGGCCCCCTGTAAGTGTAGATCCTTTTAGTTCTATCGTTTTGCCTGGAAATTGCGGGTAAAACAGATGCCCTCCAGTCGTCGCATCACGTATAAAATTCAGCGCCTCTCCAGTCGACATCGCTCGCGCCTCTCCAGATATCGCCATATCTATCTGCCAGGCATCTTCACCATCATACCCCATAACTAGGAGCGGTTGAACCCCACGAAACACCACCACTTTACAATAGTCGGGCTTTTTCTTAAAAGCCACGAAGCGCAGCGTGCCATGCGACGTAATTAACTCCCCCTCAAAACGTATACTTTCAACACCCCCCCATGTCGCTCTGTCGCTAAAATTGTATTCGTAGTAATCCCTTAAAACGCTCGCTAACTGGCTATCCAAGCCACTGGTCTCCATCGGGTCTAATAGAGCAATCATCTCTCGGTAAGTCTGAGGACCTTCAAGCTCAACCTCCTCTGACTCGGCAAAAGCAGCCGACCCAACAGCCAATGCGCACACGCATAGCCAAACAATCCCCCCACCTAAGGAAAGGCGAGTCGACTGAGGAAGACTGGGTTTCTGTTGATGCGGTTTCACTGAGGGCAAGCTGGATACTCGAACAAACAACGAGCTAAAGAAAAAGACCCGCGCTGAAGCGAAAGTCAAACCAAAGAAACGGGAACGTTCAACCCTGGGCGTAATTAGCCCTAAGCGGGGAAATACCCGACAAGGTTGCACGGGGCTGCGTGGGGCAACGCGAGCTTACCGACTCAGCGTAGCACCGAACGCGCCACCTCCGCGAACGGTCGCCCCAGAGGGGTGGCCGCATCTTTTAAACTGTAGGTCAGGCACTCTTGCCTGAGCCAGTTGCAGGTGGGCGCAAGCAGCAGAGGTTGCCAGACCTACGGATAAAGACAGAAATCTTGCACTTCGAGGCCGTCGACAAGGAGACTACTTCAAAAACCTGTTGATTAACTAATGTTCTGGGCTTCATCGCCGATCGTAAGTCAGACACTCTTGTCTGACTACCTCTGCGGGCTTCATCTCTCCGTCAACTTGGTCAGGCAAGAGTGCCTAACCTACAATTGCCGAGTCTCACCACGAATTCTCAAAAGTAATTTCAATTTTGAGACACTCGACAAGCGACGACGCCACGAAAGATGAATTCCGAAGCTATCCCCGACCAATACCAGAAGCTTCGAAGCCAATCTCACGCAATTGGCTAAGATCCAGCAAATTGCGGCCATCAAAAAGAAACGCAGGCAGCTGCATTTGCTCGTAGATTTTCTGATAATCCAAGGCCTTAAACTCATCCCATTCTGTTAAGATGAGGGCGGCGTGTGCATCTTTAGTCGCTTCGTAGGCGTCCTTGCAAATGGTCACATACGGGTTTGCGCTATCGATGCCTAAGTCCTTATGAATCTGCTCGGAAGAAACTTTCGGATCGTAAATGGCAAGATTTGCCTGCTCCTCAAGCAAGTCGCCACATACATAGATGGCGGCTGACTCACGAGTGTCATTGGTGTCTTTTTTGAATGCAAAGCCTAGAATCGCAATTTTCTTATCGGAAACCGTATTAAACATACTCGCGAGCACACGGCGGCTAAAGCGGTGCTTCTGATAGTCATTCATCTCGATCACAGCATTCCAATACGCAGCGACATCAGGTAGACCGAAGTGCTCACAGAGATAGACTAAATTATAGATATCCTTCTGAAAGCAAGAGCCACCAAAGCCGACGGAAGCTTTTAAGAATTTTGGACCTATACGACTATCCGTGCCGATCGCATGGGCGACTTCGTCGACATCAGCGCCAGTCGCTTCACAGAGCGCTGAGATCGCGTTGATCGACGAGATACGTTGCGCTAAAAATGCGTTGGCAGTCAATTTCGAGAGTTCCGAGGACCACAAATTGGTGGTCAAAATACGCTCACGTGGCACCCATGCCGCATAGACATCCACTAGTTTTTGAATCGCAGCAAGCCCCTCCGGTGTCTGATCTCCGCCAATAAGCACACGGTCAGGCGCTTCGAGGTCTTGCATCGCCGTGCCCTCAGCAAGGAACTCTGGATTGGAAAGAATTTGAAACTTCCGTCCATTGCAGTTCGACTCTAAAATTCGCTTAACTGATTCTGCCGTGCGCACTGGCAATGTCGACTTCTCGACAACAATCTTCCCCTCCTCGGCGACTTCGGCAATTTTACGTGCACACTTTTCCACGTAGCGTAAGTCTGCGGCGCGCCCAGCACCGACCCCGTAGGTCTTGGTTGGCGTATTCACACTGAGGAAAATAATATCCGCTTCTTTAATTGCCCCATCAATATCGGTGGAGAAAAAGAGATTTTCACCGCGATTGGCTCGGACAATATCATCGAGACCAGGCTCAAACACAGGCAAGTCGTCCGAATTCCATGCATCAATACGCGCTTGATTAATATCGACCACCGTTACCGCGTGATCCTTGCACTTGTGCGCAATCATCGCCATTGTTGGCCCACCGACATATCCAGCTCCAATGCAGCAAATCTTCATAATTCAGTTTGGTATAGCTTATGAGACTACTGACAAGGGAATTTTCCCTAAGCAAATGGCTCCAATTGAATATTCTACAACGATCCTCTAAATCACATAGCCATGCCAACGATTCTACTATTCTTAAAAGCACCTCGTAGAAAGCATGTGAAAACACGCCTAGCCCACAAGGTGGGCCCTGAGCGAGCTCTTTCCACTTACCGGGCTCTCGTCGAGAGACAGTGGCGAGATCTTCCACATGATGCTACAATCGAAGTGCACTATACACCACGCGACGCGGAGTTTGAAATGAAACAATGGCTCGGCCATGAACATGAATATTACCCGCAATCTGACGGTGAACTCGGCTCAAGGCTTACCGATTCCGTCGCTGGCGCCTTCAGCCGCGGGGCTAAAACTGTGATTTGCATCGGAGGCGATTGCCCAGAACTAAACGCCTCCCATTTCGAGCAGACCACCGCCATGCTTAACAGTGGCGACGATGTAGTGTTTGGCCCAAGCGAGGATGGCGGCTATTACTTGATCGGCCTAAAGACCCCCGAAAAGGCACTATTTCAGGACATTCCTTGGAGCACGCGCAGCACATTAAAATCCTCTTTGGAACAAGCCGACAAACTAGGGCTGCGTGTAGGCTTACTTGAAACACTCTACGACATTGATGAAGCCAGCGAGCTCGAGAGAGCTATCAACGAAGGGCTGATTGAGCCGCCTACGTGAATGGCACGACCTTAAGGACCTTTTGATTCAAAAAGTTGGAGGGTTGTGCTCTGTCGCAACCGCCGAGCATTCGAACGTAGCGATCGTTTCGGCGGCGATGACGGAGCATCGCCCTCCAAAATAAAGTCATATCATTCCTTAACTTCGTCTTAAAGTAGTGCCATTCGCATATACGTAGCCTATCCAAGGCTTTACCGACAACTCTCTACGGTAACATTTTGGACCTGCACCTCACCTTAGCAGCACTCCCCAGCTTCGAGGTAATTTGCCGCCTCAGTAGTCGCATCGTAATCCTGCCCTTTGGTTTCTTTGGGGTGTCGGCGGGCGCCTTTTGCGCAGTTAAATGGTTGCGCCTCCTCGATGGCGACTGAGTCCAACGGCTCGATTACGGCAAACTGCCCTGCATACGGACCGGCCTGAAGTAATTGAAAGGTCTTGTCGCATACAGCTGCGCGCACGCCGCGATCATAGCGGTGCCCGTCATCGTCGAGAACGGATTTAAAGGGTCCTTGATACACGACCGCTTGGTTACGCTCATAACAAGCGCCCTGCTTACCCTTGAATGCCTGCACCGTAACCGAGCGAAATTCAATACCCTCGACCGTCTGCCACGGCTGCGTCTCAAATTTGACCAGTTCGATGCCGTAAAATCCAGCCTCTTCAAATGCCTTCAAGAAGGCTTCTTCAGTTAACGCTCCAGAAATACAACCACTCCATAAATGCGTATCCTCACGCATCGCTTCGGGAACGGACTCGTCGCTAACGATATCCGAGATCACCGCACGCCCGCCATTCTTCAACACGCGAAAAATCTCCTGAAAGAGTTTCGGCTTCTGTTCGGGCTCAACCAAATTTAATACACAGTTGGAAACCACGACGTCGATCGAATCGCTTTTCACCAATGGCTGTTTTACACGTAAACTCTCCGCGATCTCATCAAGTTTCAGAAAATCATTTGCGTCAGCCACGGGATGCTTCTCCAGCGCCTGCCCCAACAAATCAAGGTCTAGACTGAGATCTTGAATACGCCCTTTTCGAAACTCAACATTCGCATAGCCAATTTGGTCGGCTACGATCGGCGCATTACGATTCGCCACCTCCAACATATCATCGGTCATATCGACACCAATCACTTTGCCCGACGCACCGACTACTTGAGACGCGATGAAGCAAATTTTCCCAGTTCCAGAACCCAAATCTAAAACAGTCTCCCCCTCCTTCAACCATTTAGACGGATCTCCACAGCCATAATCCTTTTCGATCACCTCCTCCGGGATGACTTCCAAATACTTAGGGTCGTAATCGACAGGGCAACAGAGTGCTGCCTCGGGTTGTTTCGCAGCGTCGGCATAGCGTTTCTCAACAGAAGATCGGGTATTCATAAATATAATATCTAATAATTAATGGCTGATAAGTAATAAGAACACAGGGGCCTGATTTTATTTCCCATTGGTATAGTATTCCTCATAAAGTGCGTCGCAGAGCGCTTGCGCCTCCTCGCGGCTACGCAGCCTTGCGAACCGATAACGCGACACCAAGCTCATCACCAAACGGAACCGAGTCAACCACTCGGAAGCCTTCCAACTGCGATGACAGGCCTCACATGGCTGGTTCAAAAACAAGAATCCCCCTGCCTCTCGCAAACGCCAACTCGACTCAACATCTTCCATCAATGCTTGCTTGGGCATAAACTCATAACGCAGTGCGCTTTCGCGGTGAAAAAACTGCACCTGGTCACCAAAGGCGGTGCGCGTAAAGATACCACGCAGATCGTTCAGTAGTTCAATCGGTAATAACTCTGCCTGACTCTCCTCAAAACGCTGCCCGAAAGCTCCACCCAAAATGGCAGGATCCGACTGCACACTTAAAGTTAAGTTATCTAAAGCGGTGACGGGCAACAGCGCATCAGCATGTAACACACACACCCACGTTCCTCTCGCAACCTCAATCCCTACAGCGATCTGCTGCCCTCGCCCTTTAGGCCCCTGGATCACACGCAAGGGCAAGTCACTCCTCCTCGCGATTTCCAGGGTCGTATCTACCGAACCAGCATCGACACAAATCACCTCAATTGGCTGACATGTCTGGCGCGCGATACTGCCAAGTGCACCTTCCAGATGCTTTGCCACATTCAGCGTAGGGATGACAATAGAGATACTGACGGCTTCACTTGAATCTCGTGTAAGAGGAAAGACGATTCGGCCACGCGTGCTCCACAACTCATACAGTAAGGCTATGAAAAATGGCACCCAGAATATCAAAAGCTGCCCGATCGTGAGGCCCCAAAATTCATTGATCCAAACATAAAAGTAAGCTCCGCTCGTCACGGAGAGGACCAACCAAGGCATACTGGGCCGCAAGCACACGAATGGCAAAATCCATGCGATATACCAAAAGTGAACCGTAGGCGAAAGCACGATCAACGAACCCAGCATCCAACGACAATGAGCATCCAAACTACATGTCCGTCGAACACTCCAACGCCATAAAAGCACAACACCAAATAGTCCAGCAACGATCACAGTGCAAGCCACACGCGGCAAACCAAGACCTAACAACAAGGTTTCGTAAATCGGTCCGTTAAAACTTCGAGTGCCACCAAACTTAAACAAGCCCTCAAATAAAGCCGGAAGTGAACTCCAGAAAAACAGCGCGGGCACGAGCAAGCTCACACCTGCGATGAATAGGTAAAGTATCTTAAGGTAGCGGCGTTCGCCCCGAACGCCACTCAGCCCTGCAAGCTCTGGACTAACCGCACCCCCACCAACAGCAAAGAACGGTAGCAATGGCAGCGTCACCCATTTCACACCCGTCGCGACAGAAACCAGCAAAACAGCCCACTTTCGACGTCCGACTTCAACCGCCCACAACGCCCAAATCAGTGCAGCGAGCATCCATGAATCAAAATGAGCCTCACCCGCAAATGAGATCAACGTCACAGGACTAAATGCATACAATCCGGCAAATGCCTGTGACAGACCACGTCGCCGCAAAAGCGAAAGGATGGCAGCCAAAGTCAACAAATCTGCAGCTACAAAAATCACCTTAAATGCCAGTGGATGATACACCAATGTAGCCACGCCCGCAAAGCCGATCTCTGCCAGTGGAGGATACGCCGTTGGCTTATCTTTATGATTCATCGCTTGCCAAACATCATCACGATACTCGACCAAAGAGACATCGTCTGCAGCCTGCGCATACGGACTCACCCCATCAGCTACCAAACGCCCTTCCCACAAATAACGGTTCACATCATCAGATGGAGCGCTCGGCAACAGCACAGATCGCAAAAGCAAAGCGGGTATCCATATGCCAAATACAGGCAATCGCCACCCCTTAAAACGTGGCATCAGAAATACCAGCAACAAGCTTAACGCTCCTAAGCCTGAAAATAAAAATACTCGCCACTCACTTGACGCATCAAAGGTCGTCGCGATCAAAGCATAACTCAACCCAGTTATACAGCTAGCGATTAGCAAACCCAGCCATGCAATGAAGCGTGCACTCATAATCATACGGGAATAGACGGAGCTATCTTATACAACTCGATCCACATCACGCGCGTGCCTCACTCAGGCTCTTCGCCCCAACGACACCGTAGCCCATGGCATAAATAACAACAAACGGGACCAACCCGAACTGCCCAAGGTAGCCCAAAACAGTCACAGTAAGTGCACAATAAGCAGCCAACATCACCTCAACACGCGGCACCCAATTCGTTTTAACTGCGTAGTGGTTCACGCTTTTCCCGCCAGACTTTGGCGTGCGCACAAAAGTGCTATCACTTCCAAACAAACCTTCCAACACGGCCTTGGCATTCGACAGGCAAATACCAAAACCAACAACTAGTAGATAGGGCAAACGAAGCACCCGCTCTTTCCATTCCTTAGGATGCGCATAATACTGACACACCAAATAGCCTAGGCTCGGCCCTACCGCCGCAGGAATCAAAAAGATAAAAAATAAAGTCGAGCGATACAGCGCAATGCCTTCACGGTGACTCAATATCAGCGGCAATACCAATAAGGACAAAATCGCCATCTGCAGATGCAGTGTGTAATGCGTCAAATGCACTGTAGCCTGTATTTTTTCAAAAAGCGAAAAAGACGATCTCCAAACGCGAGGTAGCATCTTGCGGGCGGTCTGCATCGAGCCTTTTGCCCATCGATACTGCTGACTTTTAAAAGCACTATAAGTCGTCGGCAGCTCTGCTGGCACAAGTAGGCTCGGCAGATAATGAAAACGCCAACCGCGCAATTGCGCACGATAGGAAAGATCCAAATCCTCTGTAATCGTGTCGTGTTGCCAGTTGCCCGCATCTTCGATCGCCGCACGTCGCCACACGCCAGCAGTGCCGCAAAAGTTCATAAACAATCCGTTGCGATTACGAGCGGTTTGCTCGATAACGAAATGTCCATCAATCCCCATGGCCTGTGCACGTGTGAGCCAGGATTCGTTTTGGTTGATATGATCCCATCGTGCCTGCACGAGCGCACAACGCTCATCCGCCCAAAGATGCGGCAAACTGCGGCGTAAGAAATCTGCCGGCGGTATGAAATCGCTGTCAAAAATCGCAATAAACGTCCCTTTGCACACCGTCATCCCAGCCTCTAAAGCACCCGCCTTATATCCTATTCGATTCTTACGCCGAAACACTTCAACCCAATGCCCATTGTCACGCAGTTCCGCTGCAACGGCATCAACTAAAGCACAGGTGTCATCATCGGAATCATCCAAAATCTGTATTTCATGGCGCGACTGCGGATAGTCAATTTTCGAAACCGCACGAATCACTCGCTCTGCCACGTTGATCTCATTATAAAGTGGGATCTGCGTCGTCACGACGGGTAAGTCGTCCTCATTTTCAAAACGATCGAGAAAACTCGCCTCTGTCGATGCATCGCTCGCTACATTCGCCTGCCGCTTACGCAGGAACAAATGAATGATAATGTATGTATTCAAACCATACAGCAGCAAAAGCAGGCTACAGGCAGTGTATAAAATGAGAATGAGTGTGCTGATTAAATCCATTAAACTATTTTGAGTGCTCTATACAGAGACCACACTGAGTCGATTATTCCCAGAAGTGGCAAGCCACCAACTTAATAGCTTTGCACTTCTAATCCTACAAGACGCTCAAAGTGCACATGATTGTTCGTCACTAGCGGCATTTGTTGCGCCAATGCGGTCGCCGCGATTAAGATATCGAAGTCACCAATTAGCTCACCGTTCAATCGAAAATTTAGGCGAATTCTCGCAGCAATCTTGCTGACTTCGGAGTCGACCTCAATCTAGGGAAATGACTGCAACAAGCGCTCACCGAGGCTAGGATCTTCGAACCCCTCCAAAAACTCAGTTACCGAAATTACGGAGAGATGAAATCGGGTGTGCGCGTTCTTTTCTAGAAACTGACGCGCTGGGCCCAAGACCTTGCCACGAAACTCACGCTGAAGATCGATCAAGAAACAAGTGTCTAAGATCGCACGCTATCGCCCAAGCGCTTGGAGAAACTCGTGGTGTCGCCGCAGCATCCTTCTGAGCTGCATCCCAATACGCTAAAGTTTTCGAGCTCACCCCCTTATTCGCCGCATAGAGCGCCGCCGTCTCCTCCAAAATTGAAGCACCCGTTGAAGGCTCGGGAGCAAAACTGGCACGCCTTACTACCGAGGAAAACGACTCATTTCCACGCTTTGCACGCTTTAAGCGCTCGTAAGCATCCAATTCTAAGCTAATTGCCTTAATAGCCATGCATGAACAAATTCATGAAAAATAGAATACGTCAAATACAGGAACAAAAAATTAAGACTTCCCGGCCAACAGCTTATCCACCGGTGACATGCTATGGGCTTCTTGCATACGAACTGGCGAGGCGGCGAGTTTATCATAAATGACATCACCTTTCCCATCGAAACGACCAAAACTCAACACTCCCGTCGGGCACGACTGCACGCAGGCCGAACAACGCACGCACTCAGGATCTTCCATCGGCAACCCTTTGTTGGCAAAGTTCATGATGTCGATCCCTTGGTGACAGACCGAGGTACACACATTGCAGGAAATACATTTCTTCTTTTCTGCAAAAATCCGAAACTTGGTGAAGCGCGCGTAAATGTGCATGAGCGCCGCAAGTGGACAAGCAAAGCGACACCAAGCGCGCCCCGATAAATGAAAATACAAACCATAGCCAATCGCTCCAGCCAGCCACAGGTCGACCATCACTTTGTAGCTAAATAGCTCATTCTTATCGATAAAGCCTGCGATCGCTTTGTCAAAACCCTCCCAGGGCGTGACCCAACCAATAATCCGCAGAATCAATAAAACAAAGGCTAGGGCTAGAATCCATTGCCCAATCATATTCAACTTATTCCACTTGGGGCCATGCGGCATCTTATGACGATGCTGATCTCCTAAGGTTTCCGCCATTGCCCCGCAAGAGCAAATCCATCCGCAATACGCTCCCTTACCCCAGCGCCGCACGATCAAGGGTATAATGACAAAGGTCTGAATCGAACCAAAAACTATCCAACCCCATATCGGGGCCTCGGTGAAAATGTTATAGATAAACAACGGCCACGCTAAGATAAAACCGAAGGCACGCCAAAACTGATTCGGATCACCTCCCTGCCCATCGGACAAAAACGTCATACCGAACCATTCGCCAAAGCCGCCATTCGTAAACAGGCCATGATGATACATCCAAGGGAATAACAAGTAAGGCAGGATAAACAAGGGGATCACTTGAATCGCCATCAAGGTCGATGTCTGTGAATTCACGTAAGGCGTCTTTCGTCGGCGCATACGTCGCACTCCAAACACGACAATCACAGTCGTATAAATCAGCGCAAAGGTAAACCCAGGATCACTGCGCGCGGCATTCATAAATGTGGAGAGCAGACTGCCCTCTGCACCTAAGCTCGGAAGATTAAACGGGAACCACTGCTTACTGGCAAAGACTTGCCACAAATTGGTGCCCTCAATCCCGAGAACAGTCTTGTATGCCTTAAGGTGATACAAGAAGGCCATCAGCGTTAAGAAGCCAACCAAGCCGAGCCAAGCTTTCGGGGTCCAATCACCGGTAACATGAATACTAGACTTGCGAAAAAAATCCAAGGGCGGCTCACGACCGATCAAGGTAAAAACATAATCGTTATCAATCGAGAATTCCTCATCGTCTTTACCACAGAGCACGACATAGCTGTCATTAATCTCTTGAACATTCGTGCCCATAAATAAGCGCAACTTCCCTGCAGCCTCGAGCGACTTTAACTTTTCAACATTTTCAGGTTTCGCCCTAGAAAACTCAGACTTTCGATAACTCATGGAGACCTTTGCTCCAGTCTCCGCCAGTGAAATCGCCGCTTCAAGTGCGGAATCCCCACCGCCGACAACTAAGACCTTTTGCCCATTGTGCTCACTGGCATCAATCAAACGATTCGAGACTTTATCTAAACTTTCACCTGGCACATTTAGCTTTCGAAAATTACCGGTTCGCCCAATCGCAACAATCACACGTTGCGACTTCACTGGTGCTTGCTCACCAGTAAACTCAATCGTCAGAATGCCACCACCACGGGTGATATGCGCCACTTTCGCTTGAGTCGTTTCAATCCCATGTGATTCCTGCTGTGCCCTTAGCTCATTGAGCAAGTCTTCCTTAATATCTGACTTAAACTGCAGCTCGCCCGCTTGCTGCATATCGGTTGGATACGTGTAAATTGGCTTCTTTCGCGGAAAATTGTGTATCGTCGAAAACGGCTCGTCTGCTTCATACATTACAAAATTAAGCCCGGCCTTCTTCGCTTCGATCGCCGCAGACAAACCTGAGACACCCGCCCCAATGATCGCAAGGTCATACACGTCACGATCCGTGCCAGCTCCTTTTTTAAAATCAGGCTCCGCTAAGATACCCGCAACAGCCTTTGCGCCAGTGTCCGCGGAAAATTTCAACAAGGGCACTCCTGTGAGGTCACCAACTACGCGCACCCCCTTTAATTCAGTAGTTCCATCGCCTCGAATGTCCGGGCCTTTTTCGACGCCTCCCGATGGCCATTTCCCGTGAAGCCAGTTGTAGTAGCGAGTGATTGGATTAAGCATAGTATATTTTAAGTAAAGTGTAAGCGCATCGGCCCTTGATTCCCTATCTCACGGCATTCAATGACCAATCATACGATACCCAATCAAACGTTTGGCTTACTGACAATGGCTCTGATCGATATTGATTCAAGTAAAGCGCTGGGTGCTCACCGGGGAAATCATCATCATACCATTTAAACAACTCAGAAAATGCATAACGCCCCGCCTCATTCTTTCGAAAGGCGCGATCACTCTCGGCAAAGAGACGCGTTTGCTCTTCGAGTTGTGCCTCCAACTTGGAACCTAGGAACGGCTCCGCACGCAGCGGTGGACAACTCTCGCTCGCGCAATTCACCGCGAAGTGAATACGCGGATCTGCGAAAGCTTTGAGCAAAATACCTTTTTCCACATCATCCAAACTCAGCTTTCTACCTGATTGATGAATGAAATCTTTTTTAAAAATACTAAATGGTATCAGCCCAATGTGCTTCACCGACTTTAGCGGGTAGTGCTTGAAGACTACCTGCAACATAGCGGCATTGTAGAGATTTATATAAAATGCCTTTTGTTCCGCTTTCGACAAAGCCGCTACATCGACCTGAGCCCATGCAGCAAGAATCGAGTCTAAGTGCCTTAAATCAACTTCGTTCCGCGACCACTCCTGATATGCAATGCCATGCTCATCCACATATCGCTCTAATAATTCACCATATAAAGCGTAATCGACCTTTGCCGTCGCAGAAGAAATAAATAGCGAAAGTGAGAGTGCGATAATCACTGTAATAATGAAGCGTGTAAACTGATTCATGGCTGTAGGATAACAAAGCAAGCGACTTATTCCGCAAAAAATTACTGTGCCAAGAACCACACTGCATTAAAGTTAAAAATACAATGAGGCTAAGTGAATTTGACCACCGACGTAGCGTGCCGCTTCAGCAAACGGCCACGCCTACACCGTCGCACCGCCACAGCTAGAACCTTGTCCGGCCGTGCAACCATAGCAATGCGCACTGGTTTGAATCGGACGCTGTTTCCAATTGTCTAAATTTAAATTCCATAGCCGATCGGGATTAGACTTCAGACCGTGTTGCATACCCATTTGTTGATTGAAATCACAGTCAAACAAATCGCCTTCCCATCCGACGCTAATCGTGTCGCGACACATTAAGCCATCGATAGAAGCCGGATTAAAATTATCGAGTAGCAATTGCATATATTCCGCATAGCCACCTTGGCGTTTGAGATACGAAGTAAATCGGGCAATCGGCATGTTGGTAATCGCGTAGAGCTTATTGAAAATAATATCGAAATGAGCCTTCAACTCGCGTTTATAGTCCGCCTCCAGTTCGGTTTGCTCAGGCGGCAACTTTGCACCATTCGGATTATACACTAGGTCCAGCTGCAAGGTAGGCTCCGTTCCGTAACCAAGGCCATTCAAAGTCTGCAGCGCTTTAATACTCGAATCAAAAACCCCTTCCCCTCGCTGAGCATTCACATTTTCAGGACAATAACACGGCATCGACGCAACGATGTGCACGCCTTGTTCCGCATGAAACTCAGCCACCCACTCATAGCCAGGCTCATTCAAAATCGTCAAATTACAACGGTCCATCACCTCACGCCCCATCCCACGAATCGACTGCACCATGTAGCGAAAATCTGGAATCATTTCAGGTGTGCCGCCGGTGAGATCGACCACCTCGATATCCGTTCCGCTAAGCCACTCTAAAATACGCTCCACAGTATCACGTGTCATAATTTCCTTACGCCGTGGACCGGCATTTACATGGCAATGCACACAAGTGAGATTGCAGATTTTACCCGTATTCACTTGCAGCACTCTCGGCGACTGACGTGTCAGCTTCAACCCACGTGTGGACAAGGTCGTATTAAAGTATGGAAGCTCAGTGTCGATTGAAGGCATGGGCATATGAAAACTCAAAGTGTTCATTTATTCCATCGTGTTTTGCAGAAACTTTACCGATTGCACTTCCATCAGTTATCACAACACTTGACACTGTGAAACAACCACTCGATTCAGCCAAAGACGTTGCCAATGCCGCTGGCGACGCGATCTCCAAAACGGCTAGCTTTTTTACCTCGACCATTATCGGAATCGGCAAGAGCGCCTTTCAACCGATTCAACCAACACGAGCCTCTCCCCAAAAACCGGCGCCAGGAACCGCCCCTGGCATTGAGCATTATCTCGAAAAAACGGATACCGCCCATCCTGTAAAAATCACCACCATCAACTATGGTCCTGATTTCTTCAACATTTCCGAACATGACACAATCGAGGAAACGATCAATGAGCCACGCCACAAAAACCAAACTGTCCGCTGGATAAATATTGATGGGCTCAACGCCAAAGTCCTCGATCAAATCTGTAAACATTTTGGAGTGCATACCCTCGCCGCAGAAGACACGCTGAACACCTACCAGCGCCCCAAGCTGGAAGCCTTTGCAGACCACATGCAAATCATAGCTAGGCAGATACAGGTTCAAGATCGTAAACTCAAGAACGAGCAAATCTCCTTTTTTCTATTCAAAGATCAACTTATCTCAATCCAAGAAGAACCAGGCGATGTATTCGACCCTGTGCGTAAACGACTGCAAAGCCCGAATGGCCGCTTCCGCAAGCGGCAAGCCGACTACTTATTTTACACACTCATCGACTGCATCGTCGACCACCTGTTTCCACTACTTGAAGGCTATGGTGCGGCCCTTGAAGAACTCGAAGAAGAAATCACTTTAAACCCCAGCCCAACCTGCCAGCAAAAGCTCTTCTCGATGAAGCGCGATCTCTCTTTACAGCGACGTATCCTATGGCCACTACGAGAAATGATTGATGGCCTCTATCGCGACGAGTCTGGACTCATCGATGACGCAATCAAGACCTTCTATCGCGACGTGCAAGACCACACAATGCAAGTGATCGACCTGCTCGAGACCTATCGAGAAACGGCTTCTGGCCTGAACGACCTGTATCAATCTTCGGTAGGTAACAAGATGAACGAGATCATGAAAGTCCTAACGATCATGGCGAGTTTCTTCATCCCCATCACCTTTGTCGCAGGCGTCTATGGCATGAACTTTGAATACATTCCCGAGCTCCAGTGGCAGTATTCATATTTCGTCTTTTGGGGCATTTGCTTAAGCATGACCGGCGGCCTTGCCTTTTACTTCTGGCGCAAAGGATGGATCGGGAAAAATTAACTGTCGGGGCGCGACTTGACCTGCACAGTGCTTGCCTTAAGACAGTTTAACCCATAAGTCAGACAAGAGTGTCTAACTTACAATTTCCTTCCCCTTTCACGTGTGAGTTGGCTTAATCTCATATAGCCATGTCTGACTACAAAACGATCCAAGAACTCAAACAAATTGATACCGCGCTCGCGGCTCCCTTTCGGGGCATCTTCATTCTTCGTCGCAAGACGGTGAAGACCGCCCGCAACGGCAATCCCTTCCTCAGTGTCGAACTCGGCGACAGCTCCGGCAGCTTCACCGCAAATTGCTTTGATAACACTCCACCCTTCAATGCGCTCAAAGATGTCAACGAAGGGGCCATCGTGCGTATCTCTGGAAAAACCGAATACTATCAAGACCGCTTCTCCCCAAAATTACAGGCAGCCGAAGAAATCACAGACAAGGAGGCAGACGAAGAAGGCGTGCTTAGCCAACTAGTTGAAGTGCCACCTGAATCAGAGAGTGAACTCTGGGCACATATTGAAGAAGCAATTGCCGCCATCGAGCACCCACAATTACGTGAAACCGTGCAACGCGTGATGGATGAATGGGGCGACCAATTTCGTGTCGGCACTGCCGCGATCAGCATGCACCACGCATACCGTCACGGACTACTCGAACACACCACGCATATGGTGCGCGCCTGCCGCGCGCTACTTCCGCTCTACCCTCAAGTCGATGGCGATCTCGCCATTGCCGGCATTATTCTGCACGACATCGGCAAACTCGAAGAATACCAAGGCGACTTTGCGGCTAAGGTCAGTCGCATCGGCACCCTGCAAGGCCACGTCGTGCTAGGCTTTCGCACCGCGCGGAAGGCCGCGCTACAATCGAAACTCAACGCCGACCTAACCGAACGCCTAGAGCACATCATCCTCAGCCACCAAGGTGAAAAAGAATGGGGTGCCGCTGCGATGGCCGCCACACCTGAAGCCGTTTTCGTTTCGATGGTCGACAATCTCGACGCAAAAATGGGCATGGTGCAACGCGTATTACGCAATACCCCAGAAGGCGAAGAGTTCTCCGAATACCTCATGGGCTTACAAACCCGTGTGCTGGTGACTCCGCCTGATAAAAGCTAGATTAAACTTCTCGACCTCGTCACTAATCTCTTTCCACTCAGGGTATTACTCAATGCCCTGTCGCACAGTCGCAATTAAAGTCGGCATGCAACATCCCAGACTCGCGACGGCTCTCGCTCGTTTACATTTCGCAAATTCACTGACCACGACCTCTGTGCTATTTCTGCAGTCACCCACTCAGCAATCGACAGTCTCTGTCCAGCCACATGGCACATGCCAAAAGAGACTAAGACTGAAGAACCTTAGCTGCAGCCGTGAGACCAGACAATGCGGCACCTTCCACTCGCGGCCCACCAAACGCATCGCCTGCTAAAGTCAGCTTCAAATTTGGGTTATGGAAATAGGATTTCGCCAACGGATTAATAGGCAAGGTGTATCCCCATCGGTGACAGTTATACTCAACAACATTAGCTTTTAAATAAGGCATTGCCGCGTCCAACATAAGCGGACCACGCACTTCATCTGGCGAATCCCAATGAGCTTCTGCAAAAGCGGCATCAGAATGTATCGTTATTGCGGATACACCTGGCGAAACTCCTTTCTGTTGATTATCCGCAACCCATGTCAACGGCGATTCATACAACTTCACACCTCCCGGGGAAGGCAAGCCACTAGCACCATCAAGTATGGCTAACACGGCAAGGCCTTTTTCATAACGCACCGCCTGGAGTTCCGTTTTCTGCGCACCTGCGTAGTCTATGCCCGTCGATTCGAGCAGAGCTAATGCCTGCGGCAACGGCGCAGTGACGATAAGATGCTCCGAAACATATGTGCGCCCAGATTGAGTGCGCACAATCCATTGACCTAAGTCGCGAATCAGCTCAAGCACCTGCTCGGATGTTCGCACATCCAAACCTCTGGCTAGATACTTAGCAACATCGGTCATACCAGAGATACCGCAGTAACGTGAATAACCATCAGTATTGGAATCTTCAGGCGCATGACGAAACCACTCTTTGATCACACCATCCGCCAGCCATTGATTCGCATACGCTTGCAACCGAGGATCACGGACCGTGAAAAATTGCGCGCCATGATCTAGGCGACCAGCGCCCATTCGACGAGTTGCCATACGCCCGCCAAGTCCACGACCTTTATCAAGAATACGGACGGAATAGCCTCCTTTGTGTAACTCAGTGGCACAAAGGAGACCTGCAATTCCAGCACCAATAATTAGGACATCTGTCACGGTCTTCAAGGCTCGGGTTCCGAATAGATCGTCTCTCTTAGAGCTTCTTCGAGATCGGGATTCTGCCACTGAAAGCCGAACTTGGTTAAACGCTGGGGAAGCACGCCGAGATCGCTGAGCACGGTTTCTTTACCCATTTCTCCAAAGAGTAGCTTAATGACCGCCGCCGGAATTGGAAAGATCGTTGGACGCCCGATAACAAAGCCTAAATTTTTCGTAAATCCTAGATTAGAAGCTGGCTGCGGCGCGACCACATTGATCGGGCCGTCGACATTCTCATTTTCTACGGCAAACACATAAGCGCTCACAAGATCTGGCAAACTAATCCAGCTCATCAACTGCTCACCAGAACCAATACGACCACCAACTCCGAATCGAAATGGTGTTAACATTTTAGCCAGTGCACCGCCTTCTCTGCTTAACACAATGCCCGTGCGCATGAAAGCGACGCGCACCCCAGCATCAACGAGCGACTGCGCAGCGCCTTCCCATTGACGCGTCACTTCAGCCAAGAAGCCATCACCCGATGGCGTGGATTCATCGACGGGCCCATCGACTTGTATCCCGTAGTAACTAATACCCGATGCCGAGATCAGTGCTGGTCGTTTTTCTTGTTTCAAAATCGCATCGACAAGCAGCTTTGTGCTGTCGACACGACTATTTAGAATGCGCTTCTTCGCGGGGTCGGACCAACGCTGCGCAACTGTTTCACCAGCAAGGTGAATCACAAGGTCGACTCCATCCAATGCCTTTGAGTCAAATTCACCCTTGTCGACATCCCACTGATAGTCGCCATTCTGACTGCGCGAAACTGTACTCACGTGATGACCTCTCTGCTCTAAAGCCTGACAAAGTGGCTTACCGACGAGACCAGTGGCTCCAGTAACTAAAATATTCTTTGGATGAATCATACTACTTAATTGTTTTTACCAGAACACAGGTTTGAGTTAACGCGAATCTGATCCGCAGCTTCTGTGATCTCTACCCGCGTTTCAGGTTTCAATCGGTCAAGATTGCGCAGTTGTAGGGACATGCGGTGATTACCACGCAAGGTATCTTTGTGACGGATCAAGTAATCCCAATACAATGTGGTAAATGGACATGCATCTGGTCCTGTTTTTTGCTTCGGATCTTTAGGGCAATGCCGGCAATAGTTACTCATCTTGTTGATGTAGCTACCGGTTGCGATATACGGTTTCGATGCCATTAGACCACCGTCGCCATACTGAGACATTCCTAAAGTGTTCGGGAGCTCAACCCACTCCACAGCATCCACATATATCGCAAGATACCACTCATGAACTTTCTTGGGATCGACCCCGAGCAGCAGTGCATATAAACCAGTAACCATCAAACGCTGAATATGATGCGCGTAGCCATGCTCTAGTGTTTGCCCAATAGACTGGCGTAGACATTCCAAATCCGTATTGCCAGTCCAATAGAATTCAGGAAGCGACTCCTTGGCAGACATCGAATTAAGCTCTAGATAATCAGGCATTCGCATCCAATAAATCCCGCGCACATACTCACGCCAACCTAGAACTTGACGAATAAACCCTTCCACTGCAGCTAGTGGTGCTTGACGATCGCGGTAGGCTTGCTCGGCCGCAGCCACAACTTCACGTGGGTTGAGCAATTTCAAATTCAACGATGTGCTAAGTAAGGAATGATAGAGCCAGGGCTCATTTGTCCACATCGCATCTTGATACTTACCGAAATTGGGCAAACGCTGTTCAATGAATTTGTTTAGATCGCGAAGCGCTTCAGCGCGTGTCACCGCCCACGAAAACGATTTCAAAGAACCAGGATGATCCGCAAAGCGCTTCTCTACGAGATCGATCACACCTTGGGTAATTGCATCATTAGAATGACTCGGCCCGCAGTTCAAATCTTGAGGGCCTGATTTACCGAAAACACCGCGGTTCTCTGGGTCATAATTCCAATCACCACCGGCCGGCTTGCCATCTTCCATCAACACGTCGAATCGCTTGCGCAACTCACGGTAAAAATACTCCATGCGCACACTTTTGCGACCTGCTGCATGCTCAACAAAATCTTCTGGTGTGGTGTAAAAATGGGAGTCTTCACGCACCTCCAAAGGAACCGCTGCAGCACTACAGACTTTTTTCAAGCCTTGCAGCACACGCCATTCGCCGGGCTGTGTAACGATCACTCTCTCTGGCGAGAGGCGGCGAATATCAATCGTAAGACGATTCGAAAAACGATCCGCTTGCTTACGCGCATCTAGCTCCGTATAAACCACCTCAATACCTTTTTCGCGCAGTTCATCTCTAAAATGTCTCATCGCAGACAGAAAGAGCGCGATCCGCTGCTTATGTGACCAGACATGCGTCGCCTCGTAATCAACTTCCGCCATCCACACGGTGTCGCGCGATGCATCAAAACCATTAAACACTGCAGCTTGATGATCGAGCTGATCGCCAAAGATGATGTGAAGATTTCGCATAAACGCCACGGCAACTAGCCCTTAAACTCAGCAAGTGCAGAGAGTGCACGCTCACGGCCCGCCTTGTGTTCGATTATCGGCTTTGGATAATCTTCGTCTAATACAACTCCTGCATACTCTAAAATATTATCGGGCGCTTCCCATGGCGTATGAATAAATGTGTTTGGCATTTTCTTTAACTCTGGCACATAGCGCCTCACATAATCGCCATCGGGGTCAAACTTCTGCCCCTGTATTATAGGATTGAATACGCGAAAATATGGAGCCGCATCGGCACCGCAACCACCGCTCCACTGCCAGCCAAGCGTATTACTCGCAAGGTCGGCATCGACTAGAGTATCCCAAAACCACTTTGCCCCTTCATGCCAATTATGTAGGAGATGCTTCACCAGCAAGGAAGATACAATCATGCGCACACGATTATGCATCCACCCCGTCTGCCAAAGCTGTCGCATACCCGCATCGACAATGGGATAGCCCGTATGACCAGTCTGCCATGCCTTTAAAACCTCAGAATCGTGCTCCCACGGGAAGCTAGCATACTCAGAACGCAATGGTTCGTCTGGTGTATTTGGAAAATGATACAACACATTATAAGCAAACTCGCGCCAATAGAGCTCTTTCAAATAAGTAAGCGGTCCCTTTTGTGTGAGGTCGCAGCTCGCTTTTAGTTTATGCGCAATTTGCCGCGGCCCAATTTGCCCCCAGTGCAAATATGGCGACAAGCAAGAGGTGCCATCAAAATCAGGGCGATCACGGGCCATTGCATATTCATTAACAGAACTTTCTAAAAACGAGTCCAAGCGCGTCATCGCGCCTGCTTCGGAGACATCCCAGTGTTCATAAAATGGCGCATCCCAAGGGATTTTGGGCAATAACTTCCACGCATCTAAACTCTCCGATGATGGAAATGTTCTTGGGAATCGAAGCGCAGTCAATACGGGCTCAGCCAAGGGAGTCCATTCACGATCTTTGACCTTCTTCCAATAAGGCGTATAAACTTTGTAGGGCTTCCCTTCACCTGTGCTGGCGGTGTGTGGCTCATTCAGCAGTGAGCTGTTAAAACTTTCGACCTCAACCCCCTCCTGCCGCAGGGTGCGCTTGATCGACGCATCCAACTCTCGAAGGGGCGGTTCATAGCGTCGATTCCAGAAAACACGCGTCGCCCCAGTCTCTTGAATCAATGAGCGTAAGGTCTTCAAACTCTCGCCTTCTCGTAAAATCAATCGCCCACCATGCGCCTTCAGAGAATCGCTCAAACTTGCCAGCGCGTGATGCAGCCACCACTTCGAAGCACCTCCCAGCGGCCAAGCACCGGCCTCTTGAGGAGACGATATAAATACAGGAATGATCGGAGCCCCAACGGCAATCGCTTCGGCGAGCGCGGAGTTATCCGTAAGACGGAGATCTTTTCGAAACCAAAGAAGTGTGGGTGCATTTTGCGACATACGATTGAAATATAACTGTATTCTTCAAGGATGCTTACAAACGTTTTGCTGAAAACACCTGACTACTTGATTCTTCTCTAAAAAGCCACACCCTCTCGACCATGGATACAACTACCGCAATTCACCAACGCCGCTCTGTGAAGCACTACGACCCGAATCACGAAATGCCTGAAGCCGAGATTCAGGCATTGCTAGAGCTAGCACTCCTCTCTCCCACTTCTTTTAATATGCAAAACTGGCGTTTTGTAGTGGTAACCGACCCTGCCAAAAAAGCCGCGATCCAAGCGGCTGCTTGGAACCAGGCGCAGGTCACAGAATCATCGATCACCATTCTACTCTGCGCAGACCTGAAAGCGCACATCGGTGGCGAGCGTTATTGGGTGAATGCCCCTCAACCGGTGAAAGACATGCTCGTGCCCATGATCGCACCTTTTTACGAAAACAGCCCCCAACTCCAGCGCGATGAAGCGATGCGATCGGTCGGCATCGCGGCGCAAACTCTGATGCTTGCCGCCAAATCGATGGGCTACGACTCTTGTCCGATGATCGGCTTTGATCCGGTTAAGGTGGGCGAGATCATTCAATTACCGGAAAACCATGTCATCGGTATGATGCTAACCGTGGGCAAAGCCCTCAAAGATGCCAACGTGCGTGGCGGACAGCTTCCCTTCGACGACGTGGTTTTCCGGGACGGATTTCCAGGGTAAAGACGCTTCTCGAGAATGGCTTCCCAAAAACCGAGTTCGGGCGCTACGCAGGATGTCCCCCGAAACAGAGTTTCGAGGCAACGCATTTCAGTAGCCTCGGTGCTATGCACCGGGGTCTTGGGATTTTCGATAGGCTGCATAACAGCGCCAAAATGCATTACTATCCCATTCATCCAAGTCAGGAAAACCAGGCACTAGGCTACCGGCAAACGCCCACTGCTCTGCGGACTCTACCAATTCTGCACGCACTGGATTATTCTGCAAATAATTGCACGCATCCGCCAAAAAACCTTGGTCGCGTTCCTCCTCATGCAAGACGTGATCGTGCGCTTGTTTTTGACATTTGAGCGGTAAATGCGTTCGCAAAAATTTAGTCGCTTTGAGTTGATCGCTCGACTGGAAAACGTCTCAAAACCTGTTGATTAACTAAAGCTCTGGGGGGCATTGCTGATCGTAAGTCAGACACTCTTGTCTGACTACCTCTGTGGGCTTCATCCCACCCTCAACTTGGTCAGGCAAGAGTGCCTAACCTACAATTGCGGAGTCTCACCACGAATTCTAAAAAGTAATTTCAATTTTGAAACACTCCCCCTGCGAAGCGCCAACCCAAATCAGATGAAAATGATCCGGCATCAACACATAGCGGGCACAACCGAGATGATAGCGGGCACAGGTGTGCAAAAGCGTTTCACGAAAGATGCCATGAAAGCGAGTATTCAACCAATCTTGACGTCGATCTTTGACCACATGCGTCCAGAGAACATGCGCATAGCCTTGATAAAATTCAGGTGCTAAAAGTGGTAGGCGCCGTTCATTCCACATCGTTTGAGCATGGACGAATGTAAAGGTTTGGCCAATAGAATCTCCCCGAAACAGAGTTTCGAGGCTACACAGATGCTCAATCGTGGCCTCGGTTCTCGGAACCGGGGTGAGTGGATGTCCCCCGAAACAGAGTTTCAAGGCTACGGGACCTGAAAGAGTTTTGAGGCTACGCGAGACGGACGACTCGCGCATCTGATTAAATTTCAATAAAAATGTTTTGCCTCTCGAAGCTGGCACAGCTTGACTCCCGACATGTATGAACTATCTGGAACTGTAAAAGAAATCTTTGAAGAGCAGACCTTTGCGAGTGGCTTTAATAAGCGCGAGTTTGTGGTGACTTCCACTGCCGACAAATTCCCTCAAGACATCAAATTTGAATGCTTGAAGGATAAAGTTGAGCTCGTCAACCGTCTCAACAAGGGCGATCAAGTCAAAGTCACTTTCGACATCAATGGCCGTGAATGGCAGGGCAAATACTTCATCAATCTCGCCGCATGGAAGGTCGAAGCCGCAGGCTCCGCACCTCGCAGCGACGACGAGCCACCTCCCTTCGATCCAGGCGACGAAGTGCTCGACGAAGAGCCACCTTTCTAAGAACACTCATCACAGTTGCATTTCGCACACAAAGACGCATGATTCTACCTATGAGCATGCGTCTTTTGCATATCCCCGTTCTCACTGGCATCCTGATTTCACTCAGTGGCTGTGCCACGAACACGACTGTCGACTATGACCGTGCAGCTGCCACCAAATTCGGCAGCTACAAATGCTTCGTTATCGATTCGAGAGAAATACGCACGAATTATCAGGATGTGGTTCTAAGCCCGATCGTCGATCGACGTATCGAAAGGGCGATTGGCCGAGAGCTACAGGCAAAAGGCTTTCAGCAGAATTGCGGCAAGCATGACTTCCGAGTGACTTTCAGCACACTCACAAAAACAAAAACTGAGATTAATGACCTAGGCGTCGGACCGACAGCATTCCGGCGCTATCCCTACATGGGCTATGGTGGCTATTCACGCATCGACGTGGATCAATACGAAGAAGGCACATTTATCATCGATATCATCGATAACGATGATAAAGAACTCGTCTGGCGTGGCGCCTATACAAAACGCTTAGGTTGGAGCGCCCCGTCCGAGGAAGAAGTCCGACTGATCGTCAGCAGCATCTTGGCTGAATTTCCTCCAGGCAGTGCGAGCAAGGGAAAATAATATCACGCCTTCTTCAGCTGTAGCTGAACCGAAGCAAGGTAAGGCCGACAACCCCCATCGGTGACGATTCGGTGGACAGTCATCTCAGCCCACTCGCTGGACCAAAAGCTTCCGCTTTCGGCTACGATTCTGCTGGACCCAAAGCTTATGCTTTGAGCTACGATGCTGATTTGCAAAACCTGATCGCGATTATGGCCATTCACAACCGTTTCTCAAAAAAGGTTTCAGATATGAATGAGATTGACTCTGCCTATGATTCTCGCGGTCTAGAAAGCATGAATATCGTTTGTCTCGACCTAGAGGGTGTCCTTATCCCTGAAATCTGGATTGCCTTCGCCGAAAAAACTGGAATCGAAGCCCTTAAACGCACGACTCGTGACGAGCCCTGCTACGACACTTTGATGCGCTACCGCCTTGATATTCTGGATAAAGAAGGTTTCAAGCTTTCCGATATTGAAGAGGTCATCGGCACACTTGATCCCTTACCTGGCGCGCAAGAATTTGTCGCTTGGGTAAAGTCGCAGACACGACTGGTCATCCTTTCCGACACCTTTAGTCAATTTGCGGGCCCGCTCATGGCCAAACTCGACCACCCGACGCTTTTCTGCCACGACCTCGTGATTGATGAGACCGGCCGCATCGCCGACTACAAGCTGCGCCTCCCGGATCATAAACGCAAGGCAGTCGAAGCATTCAAGGCACTCAACTTCGATACTTTTGCAGCAGGCGATTCCTACAATGATCTCAGTATGATCGATTGCGCGGACCACAAGTCACTTTTTTGCCCGCCCGAACGTTTGATCAACGAGCGCCCGGATCTCTCTGTCGCGACTGATCACGGACAATTACGCGCCATCATCTCGGAAGTCCTATAACCTCTAATCAACATCCTTATGCTCATACACACTGTATTATTTTGGCTTAGAAAAGATATCACTGAAGATCAACTCAAGGGATTCACTGAAGGCCTTGAATCGATGAAAGCGATTCAGCACGCCGAAGCCGTTTATGTTGGCACACCAGCAGCGACTGCAGAGCGTCCAGTGATCGACACAAGCTATGACTACTGTCTGACAGTCGTGCTCAAGGATGTAGCTACACACGACGCCTATCAACTCGACCCTATCCATATCGAATTCCTTAAGAATAAGGATCTCTGGGAACGGGCAGTCATCTACGACGCAGATTAAAACTGCGGCAGCTCACCGCCACCGAAGAGATGCTTGACTCGATCTGGCTACAAATCATCGCGACCAGCTGGATCGAATGGCTCGGCACAGTTGCTGGCGTCGTTGGCGTATACCTCAGCATAAAGGAGAAGACCATCGCATGGATGCTCTTCATCGTTTGCTACTCTGCTTACGTGTATCTGAGCTTTGAAGCAGGCCTCTTTGCGGCCTTGCTAATGAATTCCATATTTATTGTCATCTCGATTTATGGTTGGCTGAGCTGGACAGAATCGACAAAGGTCGTCGACACAGTCAGCCAGATCGGACACCTGCCGAGGAGCCTCCTCTACCGAGTCATCCTTTTTGTCGGCACAGTCACCGTCACGCTCGGCTGGGTGCTCAATACCTATACTGAGGCATTCCTCCCCTACTTAGACGCCTTTGCGACTAGTTGTGCTTTTACCGCACAGTGGATGCTCAGTCGTAAGTATATCGAAAACTGGATCTGTTGGATCTGCGCCGACACCGTTTACATTTACCTATGGGGCCTGCAGGGCTACTATGTCAGCGTTGGTTTATTTACGATCTTCATTATTCTTGCGATCAAAGGCTGGATCGAATGGCGACATACGATACGAACGCGTGAGAGCGCATCCCTCCAAACATGAAACGCATCGTTTTAACCGGCGCCGAATCGACCGGCAAAAGCACCTTGGCCGCCGCACTCTCAGGCTACTACGGCGAACCGTGGACCCCCGAGTATGTGCGAGCCTATGTCGATGGCTTAGATCGTGAATTAAACGAATCCGATCTCACGCGTATCGCACAGGGACAATTCAACACCGAAGACAACGGTGCAAAACAGGCAAAACGCTTCGTGCTGCACGACACGAACATCCTCTCCTCAATCCTGTATGCGAACCATTACTTCGGAAAGACATTAGACTGGGTGAATGAACGCTTCCTCGAGCGAGACTACACCCTATATTTACTCTGCATGCCGGACATACCTTGGATCCCCGACCTCGGTCAACGCGAAGGACCGCAGGTGCGCGCTGAATTGCACAAAGTGTTCATGACGAGCTTAGACAAACTTGAGCTACCCTACGTCGTGATTAGCGGCAATCAGACCGAACGCTTCGGGGCGGCGATTCAAGCAATTGATGCGGTGCTCTAGGCGCAATCTGCTAGACACAAAAAATCCGGCCTCGCATGTGCGGCGACCGGACTTTGAAAAACGATGAATCGCTACAGCTTATTCAAATGAGTAGGCGCCGAGCTTGCGATCAACCTTCTCCATATTGAGCTTAATCAAAGCTGGCACACCATTCTCGTAAGGCACTTGCACCTCACCTTGGATGAGAGGTAATGCATACTTGTAGAAATTGTAGTTCATGCTCACGCCGTCTTCGTTGATCCAGCTCTCAGGAAGCTTTTTCACTCCGTTGGCGATCTCCGAAAGATCTGCAAGACCTGTCTCGCATGTATAACCGTCGCCTTCACCGCGAAGGAGTGTCACCATTTTATCCGTCTCACCTGCTACCGCAGCTTGAACCGCAGCTTGGCCTGCAAGATACGCCTCGTCGTTGTCCGCTTGTGATGAACAATGAACGGCCGCGCGCTGAGCCATTCCGAGCTTTACAGAGCGTGCCTTCACCTGAAGTGCTTCTTCTGCGAGGCCACGTAGGTATTCACCAGCACCACCGAGTTGAGAGTGTCCGAATGCATCTGCTGCTGCACCGTCCGTCGAAATGTAGTTACCATCGGCATCGACAAGACCTTCACCGACGACAACCACACAGTATTTCTCCTTCTGAAGGACATGCTGCACGTCAGAGATAAATTTCTCAGCCGAGAATGCGACTTCTGGAAGATAAATCAAGTGTGGCGCAGCATTTGGATCATCGCGGCGTTTTGCAAGTGCAGCTCCTGCTGCAATCCAACCAGCGCTACGCCCCATCACTTCAATGATTTGCACTAGGTCGTGTTGCCCCATGCCTGCGTTATCCGCAGCAATCTCCTTAACTGTCGTGGCAATGTATTTGATCACAGAACCATAGCCTGGAGTATGGTCTGTAGTGACCAAATCGTTATCAATCGTTTTTGGAATACCAATCACGCGTAGCGCATAGCCTCGTTCTTGGGCAAGCTTAGAGATCTTATCAGCAGTGTCTTGAGAATCGTTACCGCCTGCGTAGAAAAAGTAGCGAATATTGTGCGCCTCAAACACTTCGAGCACGCGGTCAAAATCAGCCTGCTTCTTGAGCTTGTAACGGCATGTGCCCAGCGCGGCACCTGGTGTGTAACGAAGGCCACGGATGTTTTGCTGAGACTCTGCTGCGAGATCGATAAGTTGCTCGTTCAAGATCCCTAGCACACCATTGAGGCCGCCATAGATTTCTTCGATACACTCATGATTGAGCGCTTCAGCAACCATACCGGAAAGGCTGGCGTTAATTACAGATGTTGGGCCGCCAGATTGGGCGACGAGGCAATTTCCTTCGAGTTCTTCGGACATAATATATATTAGTTAACTATAAAAATTGGGGGAATTCAGTGTCTGTGTAATTTGAGCGTTGCTGAACGCAATACTTAAAGAATTGCCCCAGGTTGATAGTCTGCGGCTGCGGGAAAATTCTGCGCATCCTCGCGAACGGCGGCACAGAAATTTTCGACCTGCGTCTTTGCTAGACCCGTCATCGCTTGCGCTCTTGCCATCACAGCGGAAAGCTCATCGAGCGGCAAACCTAAGCGAGAATCGGCAGCTAAGCGATTCGCCAAATCGTTGTGAGTGATCTCGCCTGCGCGGAGGTCACGAACCACTTGAACCGCATGCTCTTTAATGGCTTCATGAGCTTCTTCACGGCCTGCTCCAGCTTTAACTGCCTCCATGAGCACGGTAGTGGTGGCGAGGAATGGGCCATATCGTTGATTTTCTTGATCAATCACTGCTGGATACACTTCCATTTGATTCAAGATAGTCAGGAATGTATCAATCAAACCATCGATCGCAAAGAAGCTGTCAGGTAGGAAAACGCGGCGCACGACCGAGCAAGACACATCGCCTTCATTCCATTGATCGCCACTGAGTTCAGCAGCCATAGTGAGGTGTCCTTTGAGGATCGCAGCAAAGCCATTCAATCGCTCACAGCTACGGCTGTTCATTTTGTGTGGCATCGCTGACGAACCCACTTGCCCCTTCGCAAAACCTTCACTGGCAAGCTCATGGCCTGCCATAATACGCAAGGTCTTCGCAAAACTGGATGGTCCGGACGCTAGGCGAACAAATACGGAAACCACCTCAAAATCAAGGCCTCGTGGATACACTTGCCCGACAGTATCGAGCGACGCGCCCACACCAAGATGATCCAGAATGCGATCTTCAAGCGAGGCAACTTTCTCGGCATCACCACCAAAGAGTGTCAGCAAATCCATCTGAGTGCCTACAGGGCCTTTGAGCCCACGAACTGGATAGTTATTGATCACACGGTCAAGCTCACGCACCGCGATCAATAGATCTTCACCGAACATAGCGAGACGCTTACCAAAGGTAGTCGGTTGCGCTGGCACATTGTGTGTGCGTGCGGTGATGACCAAATCTTTCCACTGCTCCGCGCGCTCAGAGAGCTTGAGCAATGCGGCGATTGCCTTCGTGCGAACGATCTCAAGCGCTTGTATAATTTGGAGCTGCTCGACGTTTTCAGTCAAATCACGACTAGTCAGCCCTTTGTGAATGTGCTCATGACCTGCAAGAGCGCAAAACTCTTCGATACGTGCCTTCACGTCGTGACGAGTAATCGCTTCACGTTCGTTGATCGAATCCAAGTTAATCGTGCCTTTGACGCGCTCGTAGGCATCGATTGCCTCTTGTGGAATGTCAAGACCGAGGTCTTTCTGGGCGCGTAAAACGGCGATCCAGTAATCACGCTCAAGTGCGATACGGCCTGATGCGCTCCAAACCGAACGCATCTGCTTGGATGCGTAACGAGTAGCTAATACGTTGGGGATGTTCTCCATGATATCTGTAATTTGGGAAAACGGAGAAAAATACAGCTATCGCCAGCCCATGCCATCAAAAAACAGCAAAAAGTGACGACAGGCTTACTTATCTGACAAAGCAGAACTAAAAGTGCCACTCCCCCCATAAAAAGTAGAGGGGTTTGGGCTACTTCAATGGCGCGAGAACGATACGAAAACCCAAGGCACTCGTCCGCGTCTCTGGGCTCACATCTTGCCGAATAGCCGAACGCACTGCTGTGGCAAAGTCTTCCCAACTGCCTCCCTTCACGGCGATGCGAGACCCGTCAGCTCTGGGAGCTGGATCAGCCAATTGACCTCCGGGAAGTCGGCCATTGTAAAAATCTAGTGTCCACTCCTGCACATTACCATGGACATCATACAGACCAAAGGCGTTCGGCTTGTATGATCCAACAGGCAATGTGCCATAATGATTCGCAGTGGTGGCCGATACAACACGGCTAATCGGATAGACCCCGCGAAAATTACCATGCGTGAGATCTGCCTCAGCGCCAAATGAGAAGGCCGTTTCAGTCTCTGCGCGTGCGACATATTCCCATTCTGCTTCAGTAGGTAATCGATAGATGTATCCTTCGGGCAGGCGACCAGCATCCTTCTCAAATTGTATTAACAATTGGCAAAACTGCTTCGCCTCCGCCCATGTGACACTCTCCACAGGCTTTTGCAAACCGACAAAATTCGATGGGTTATGCCCCATGATCTCAACGAATTTCGCTTGCGTCACCTCATGAGTGGCCACCCAAAAACCTTGCGTAAAGCGCACTTCAGTCTGCGGCCCCTCATTCGGTAAACGACCTGATTCGACCGGCAGACTGCCCCACGTAAACACCCCCGCTGGCACCCAAACAAAGGCATGCCCCAGATAGGGAATGGTCCAGGATTTGCCCGCTTGCGGGCCCGGTATCGCAACGGGTTCGACCTCCCATACAAAATGCTCATTGGGGTCTAATGTCACTTCACGAGTCATCGTTAAATGATTTTGAATACTCAGCTCTAGCTGAACGGCCTGACCTGCTATGATACCGACTCGACCATCCACAAGCTCAACCAACTTTCCATCCACTCGCAAGGAAGCGCTCATCGCCTTCGGAATTACAAGCTCCAACATACCTGGTCGCGGCGAGAGTTGAGCGTTTACCCGCATCTTCTGCGAATCGGCGACATTTATCGTATGTGCCGCCGAGATGTAGAGCGGATGTATCAAACGCACTTGCACCAAACCTTCATTAATCCCCTCAAAAACACCATCCGCGTAAGGCATCAAATCACCATTGAGCTCAACACTTAAGTCCTTAATCAGCGCCTCAACTTGATCCTCTGCAACTCCAAGAAACGAAACGTCAAATGCCAGTGTTCCAGATCGTGGCGCCAGCTCTCCAAAATCAAGCTCCAGTTGTTGCCCTGCGCTCACCTCAACACGGCGACCCAGCGACCGGCAGCCGTCTAAGTGCGCAACAATTAAGTGTTCTTTACCCGGCTCAATCGATTCCAAGGTCAGCGGTGTCACACCTACGGGCTCATCATTCACTAGAATACGTGCACCTTCTGGCTGCGTATGAATCTGCAAGCTCGTCGGCAAAGGCATCAGCTCCACTTTCAACTCAGTGATTTCTCCGAAAGCGATTTCTTGGTCGTTTATAATATGCGACGCATAACCCTCCTTATCTACTAGGATTTGATAGGTGCCTGCAAAAATACCCTTCTTGAGAAAGAAAATACCCTCGCTATTAGTCACACCGAGCTCGACCTCCCCACCACGTTCGTCGATGACGGAGATGGTTGCATTGGGCTCAGAAGAAACTTTGATATCCGCCCATGCGGGCTGTAGTTCGACGTCCAAATTCACCGGTTCAAGCTTCCCCTCTGGAATGGTAATGTTTAGGCGCTTGTTATTATGGTGGGGTGCAGTGATGGCTAAATCATATTTACCTGCTTGGACCCTCAGACGGATCACACCATTATTCGAAACAAATTTCTCACCAAAATCCACAAACTGTATCTTGGCTACTGAAGGTTTCACCGAAACGACGAAATTCGGAGTTTCGGTGCCCACGACTTGCTGCGCAATATTTCTGGAGTATTCCTCAGATTCGGTAAACGAAACACGCATAAAATAAGCGGCCAATGCCGTCAAAGACACCCCAACTAAGCCAATCAAGCACAACCTAAATACACGCGCACGCGAGGCACCATCCTCTGTATTTTTTTTGGGAGCTAGAATTCGATCTATCTGTCGCTGCACAAAGCTTTCGGCCTCTACAGCGCCATCAGGCTCGACATCTCTGATCCCAAGCAAGGCAATCTTGCAGGATCGATACCGCGCATCCGATTCACGCGCGATACAGTTGCGAAAAAATACATCCCAACCTTCCGAGAGGCCTTCAACATGAGTGCTCACCTCATGGTATGTCGTGATACCCGCCTTATGCCCGGTCACCAGCCAATACCCGATCATGCCGACGGCAAAGACATCGACTCGTGAATCTTCACTTTGCCCCGCCTTATACTCTGGGCTCATGACATCGAAAGAGTTCAGGCGCCCGATAGACTTATTGGAAACAAGAGGTGAAACAGAAGCGGAGACAATCGACTCAAACAATTCCACACCTAGAGTCAGCTTAATGCCCACACCTAAAATTTGCAAAGAACCATCCTCTTGAATGAAGATTAGATCCGATTCTAAATCACGATGATCCAGTCCTTTTGAATGTGCATAACCGAGCACACCCAGTAGTTGAGCCATCACACGCGTGCACGTATTCGTATCTAAGCCTTGCTCACCTGGTTGGCCATGCGTTTCGAAATACTGGCTTAATGGCTGCCCTCTTACGGGCTCTAGAAAAATACAATGACGCCCGTTAATCAATCCGCTATCTTTTATCTTGGGAATGCTCTCATGATCAAAATTCTCTAGCGTCTTTTGCAGGCTCTGTAAGCGCTTCAAGAAGCGGCCATCTTCAACCGTGCGAGAATGAAAAATACCAACGGTAACATCACTCAAGTCACGCACATGCTGCATGTGGTAGTAATTCGCAATCAAGCCAGCGGTTAAACACTTAACCACTCGAAAGTTACCAAAACTTTCCCCTGCTTCCATGATGCGATCCTTCGCAGGTTCATTTTTATAATCAGCGCTCGGCGGCTTTGACTGCGGCTCTTCGTTATCCATCCGATTTTCACATCAGCCTAAGAAATTCACGACGGTATCCACGATGCGCTCGACAGCAGCTAATTTGCCCGGCCCCTCGTAGCCGCAGGCCAGCATCCCCGTATCGGGCTCGATAAAATGGTAACCACGCTCACGCAATACAGCCAAATTGGCTTGGGTTGCGGCATGGGCCAGCATCTTACCGTTCATTGCTGGCGCGATCATCACCGGCGCGGGTGTCGCCAAATGAATCGAAGTCAACAAATCTGCTGCAAGGCCATGCGCAAACTGCGCGATGCAGTGCGCCGTGGCTGGTGCCACCAACAAGAGATCCGCCTGGTCTGCCAACTCGATGTGCCCCGGTTGCCAAGCTTCGCCCTCATTCCAGAGGTCTGAACTGACTGGCTGGCGTGCAAGCGTCTGCAAAGTCAGTGGCTGAATGAAGCTACAGGCCCCCTTAGTCATCACAGGGAACACCTGAGCGCCGAGCTCTGTTAAGCGACTCGTAATGTCGGCAGCCTTGAACGCAGCGATCGATCCAGTCACCCCAAGAATAATTGTGCGGCCCTTCAAAACTGCTTTCATTTCTGACACTCGTCTAAAAATGAGGACTTTCACCCAGACAAACAAGTCTCAATTCAGCTTTCATAAGCTGCGTATGTGACTCGACTGAATACTAGAATGAGCAGACTCTTGACAGTAGATGCACTCAATGAATGCTCCTACACGATGCAAACCACTATCGGCACTCATGCGAGCCTACTAGGGCGACTCAACGAACCACTCCCCCTGTGGGACTTGAAATAAACGAACTGCGGCACCAAAGCCCGCCATCTGCTCATACGAGCGAGTGTTCAAAGCTGTAAAGTCAGTTTCGCTTTGGCATTTAGGTAAAACCACACAACCATATTGAACCGATTGATCCACGATGACTATGCAAACAGGCAACATCACCAAATACATTCCCTTTAAAACCATACCTTTAACCGACCGAACTTGGCCGGACGAGGTGATCGAGCATCCGCCAATTTGGGCGAGCGTTGACTTGCGCGATGGCAACCAAGCCCTCGCGACACCCATGAACGTGGATGAGAAACTCGAACTCTTTCAACTCCTCGTCGAAATCGGGTTTAAAGAAATTGAGGTCGGATTTCCGTCTGCAAGCGATACTGAGTTTAATTTCATTCGCCGCCTTGTTGAGGAAAACCGGATACCTCAAGACGTCACCTTGCAGGTCTTAGTGCAAGCGCGTGAGCATTTAATACGACGCACTTTTGAAAGCCTTGAAGGCGTCTCAAAAGCCATCGTGCACCTATATAACTCGACCTCGCCACTGCAACGCCGCGTGACCTTCAATAAAACCAAGGAAGAAATCAAAGACATCGCCGTCGAGGGCACCCGCTTAGTAAAAAGCCTAGTTGCGAGCATTCCAGACACACACGTCCGCCTACAATATTCACCGGAGAGTTTCTCCGATACCGAAGTCGATTATGCCCTAGAGGTCTGCGAAGCGGTCATGGCAGAATGGCAACCCACCGAAGATGCTAAGATCATCCTAAATTTGCCAGCAACTGTCGAAGTCGCCACCCCCAACGTGCATGCCGATCAAATCGAATGGTTCTGCCGCAACTTAAAAGAGCGCAATAAGGCAATCATCAGTTTACATACTCACAATGATCGCGGCACAGGCGTCGCCGCCACTGAATTGGGGCTCATGGCCGGAGCAGACCGAGTCGAAGGCACGCTTTTCGGCAACGGTGAGCGCACGGGAAACCTCGACATTGTGACGGTCGCGCTCAATCAATACACACAGGGTGTCGACCCTTTGCTTGATTTTAGTAACTTATCACACATTCGTTCGGTTTACGAGCGCGTAACTCGCATGTCTGTGCACGATCGCCACCCCTACGCTGGCGATCTCGTCTTCACCGCATTCTCAGGATCACACCAGGATGCGATTAAAAAAGGCATGGACCTACGCGCAAAAGACACCTCCGATACGACTCGCTGGGAAGTGCCCTACCTTTTAATTGACCCCGAGGACATCGGGCGCGATTACGAAGCAATCATTCGTATCAACAGCCAAAGCGGTAAAGGTGGCGTCGCCTATATTTTGGACCGCGACTACGGTTTAGATCTACCCAAGGCAATGCACCCAGAAGTGGGCACAGTCGTCAACAATGCCGCTGATACAGGCAGCCGCGAACTTTTACCCAACGAAGTGCACGATGTATTCCAGCGCGAATACGTAAACGTGAAGGAGCCACTCGAGATCGTGTCAATCAACCGTGAAGACTTTTCCAAAACGGGCGAAGTCAAAGTTGAGGCCGCCATTCGATACAAGGGGGAAGCCAGTGAAATCACTGGTATTGGTAATGGCCCTATTAGTGCATTTGTGGATGCCCTTGAGCAAAAAGGTTGGAAGAACTTCACACTCATTGATTACCGTCAACACTCGATTGGCAGCGGATCAAAAACTCAAGCAGCCGCCTATATTCAAATCAAACAAGAGGATGGCATGCCAGCTTTTGGCTGTGGAATCGACGGCAGCATCGAGCTCGCAGGGCTTAAAGCCTTGGTAAGTGCAATCAACCGCGCCTACCTCGCACAGACTGAATAAGCCGAGATAATGCAAGCGGTCGAATCGGCGCATGAATGACGTCGTGAAAGCCAGATAGTTTACACATTTCTATCGAAACCGCTCGATCCCTTGGCGCATAGCCGATGATAGATGCGGTTTTTTTGATCGCGATGTTATTACTGATCTGGCGACACAACTCCAAAGCTCGAGACTCATCCTCCATACAGATAAAGATAATGTCGTAGTGACGCCGCATGAAAGCACCTGTGCTTAGATCAAAGTCGGGACACTGGTGAGGAATGTAGCCCAATTTCCGACAAGCATAGAATAAGTGCCGAGTCGCCTCCTTCGAGCCTGCTACGACAATATCGCACGGATGCTGATTGGCGATTTGATCGACTCTCTCAAATGGATTCGGTGTCAAGCTTGCGAAGGCTGTATCCTCAGCTATAAATTCAGTGCGAACCGTAAAATTAAAAGTCGTCCCCTCCCCCTCGGTGCTTTCCAGCCATATCGTTCCCCCCATGGCATTCACTAATCGCTTCGAGATCGCGAGGCCGAGCCCAGTGCCACCATACTTACGGGTTGTAGACGCATCCACCTGACTGAATGCGCGAAACAAGACATGTAATCGCTCCTCAGGGATACCAATTCCAGTATCTCGAACAGACACCTTGAGATAGGCGCATTCACCCCCATCCAAATAGCCTACTTTCAACATCGGATCTGGCCGATGAGCTTCTGGTAATGCCTCCAGTTTAACTCGATTAACACGAATTTCTACCTCTCCTGAATCTGTAAACTTCAAGGCGTTCGACAAAAGATTCTGGACCACTTGTCGCAACCGCTCCATGTCGCCGAGCGCAAATTCTGGCAGCTCACGATCAATGTTTAAATCGAGCTTGATCGCTTTCTCGTCTGCTCGAACTTTAAACAACTTTAAGCATTCTTTAAAACACAGATGTAAGGGATACTCTTGCACCTCTAAATCAATTCGGCCCGAATTAACCTTAGAAAAGTCCAAAATTTCATTCACTAAAACCAGCAAACTGTTACCGCTATTGTTAATCGTCTGAGCGAGATCCAACTGATCTTCATCGAGCTCTGAATCAGCTAAAAAGCTTGAAAGCCCAATAATGGCATTGAGGGGCGTGCGTATCTCGTGCGAGATCGTCGCTATAAACTCCCCCTTTGCCTCACTCGCCATCTCGGCCTCCTCCTTCGCATGCCGGAGTTCAATCTCAGCCTGCTTAAGCTCGGTGACATCCTGCAGCGTCCCAATTATACGCTTAATTGAACCATCATCGAGGCGTTCCACCACACTCACGTAGTCTTGAACCCAGATGAAGCCTTCGGCTCCTTTGCGTATCCGATAATCAATACGAACAGACTCTCCGGCGTCTTCAAAATAATCACGATAGGCAGCATGCACACGATCTCGATCATCTGGGTGGATACGTCATCAGTCCAGAGCGAAAGGGCCCAATATCAAAAATCGAAAAAATAAGTGCCAACAAACACGTCACCACTGTCACTGCAATCGCCCCGCGCATACGTAAACGCAATCCACCCAAGACAGCCACACCCAAAGCCAACGGTAAAAGCAAGTCACCCGCAAATCCAGCAGCCCCCAAGCCCATCAACGCGAAGCCTTGAGTGATCGAAAATACCAAACAAAATAGAATCAACTCTAGTGCGCCAAGATCACTATGACTCGCTCCGCTCCTACGATTTCGCTGCCTATAAACATCCATACTACCAGCAGCATCTAATGTAACAAGCAGCACCGCTAAATGATGCGCTCTCTTCAGCCGACCCGCAAACGAATTGCATCCCGAACGAGAAGATCCACAGCGTGACGATCGCTCAACTAGGACGCAGCAAAACCTTACCTAAGCGCGGCAATGAATCATGCGCCAGCGCCGCGCTATATTCATTGAACGTATAGGTGCGCTCAATCGGCAAGCGAAGGCCCCCCTCACGCATCATTTCATAGACCGCATCCATCACCGATCGCACCGCTTCAGGGCCACGACTTTGCGACCACTGATCCCACCAAAAACCAACCAAACGCACATCATTGAAAATTAAAAAACGTGTCGGAAAACGCACCAGATCGCCGACCATGCCACCAAAGGTCACCTGAGTGCCGCCCTCGCCAAGCGCCTTGATTTGATCGATCGCACTGTCCCCACCTACTGAGTTTAAAGCCAAACGTATCGGCGCACCATCAGTCAAATCATTGACTTGCTTGGCCCAGCCACTGCCCTCAACCACCACATGATCCGCCCCCATTGCCTTCAAAGGTGCCGCAAGTGACTCACGACGCACTTGGCTGATGGTCTTATAGCCGAAAGCTTTCGCCATCTGAACCACCGAAAGACCCACTGCTGAATTACCTGCATTTTGGACCACCCAAGACCCAGGCTCTAAATCCACAACATGCTTCAGCAAACAATAAGCAGTCGGTGGATTAATAAATGAAATTGCTGCCTGCTCAACTGGCACATCGCGAGGCACGACAAACACCTCAGAGGCAGGCATACAGGCATATTCACACCAAGCGCCTTGCTTCTCGGAGAAGCGCACATGCATACCCACCGATAAACCACTCACACCAGCACCCAAAAGATCAATCACCCCCACGCCTTCTCGACCAGCAATGGCTGGCAACTCTCGCAGCTTTCCATAACTACCACCAATCATACCGCGGTCCGATGGATTGATCGCTGCCATCAATAAACGCACCCTAACTTCACCAGCCTTTGGCTCAAGCAAAGGAACCGTCTCCAACACTAACACCTCCTCAGGTTTGCCAAATGAGTGATGTCGAATTGCTTTCTGTGATTGCATAGAACCAGTCGTGCCGAAAGTTGCACTCAATCGCAAAACAAAATGATTCAAGGTTCGACCTAAGACCGCCTTCATTCCAACTTTTCAGTTTTACTAATTTTCAATTTAACTTCCTCTCATCCCATGCACCCATTTCTCACAAAAGACTTCCACATCCGCTGGTCCACACTCACACCTGAGCATATCGAAACCGATATCACGAAAGCACTCAACGATGCCAAGTCATCGGTCGATGCGGTTGCAGCCCTAGCCCAGTCGAACGAAGCCTTGAGCTATCAAAATACAATCGTCGCCCTTGATGATGGTCTCGAAGCGCTCAACCGCGCATGGGGGCTCATCAGCCATTTAGATTCCGTCTGCAACAGCTCCGAATTGCGCGATGCACACAATAAAATGCTCCCCAAAGTCTCTGAGTTTTACTCCAGCATACCACTCAATCAAAACCTTTGGAATACACTCAAGGCATTTGGCGAAAGCGATGCTGCACAGACACTCTCCACAACGAAGCAACGCTACTTAAAGGAAACACTCATGGATTTCCGTGAGCAAGGTGCCGACCTCCCACCCGAACAAAAGAAGCGCGCAGGTGAGCTACAAAGCCGCCTCGCAGAACTCACGCAAAAATATTCTGAAAACTGCCTCGATGCCACCAATGCTTGGGAAAAAATCATCACCGATGCATCCGAACTAGCGGGCCTACCACAGTCCGCACTTGATGCCGCCAAGCAAAGCGCAACACAGAAAGGTCACGACCAAGCTTGGCGCTTCACACTCCAAGCGCCTTCATACATCGCAGTCATGACCTACGCCGAAAACGACGCATTACGCAAAGAAGTATGGCAGGCATTCGCAGCGATTGGCCGCAATGAGCCCCACAACAATCGCGAGCTCGTGCGCGAGATCCTCGACTTACGCCACGAATTTGCACAACTCGTCGGACAAGCCAACTTCGCCGACCATGTTACCGAGCGCCGCATGGCAGCCTCTGGCAGCGCAGCACTCAAATTTGGCGAAGCCATCTTTGAAAAAATCAAAGGCGCATTCGACGATGAAGTAGCCACTTTGCGCAGCTACAAAGCCAAAGCCTCCGAGCAAACAATCGAGCCACTCGAACCGTGGGAAATCGGCTATTGGGCAGAACAACAACGCAAAGCAAACTACGATTTCGACGAAGAAGCCCTGCGCCCCTACTTCCCGATAAACCGAGTGATCAGCGGCATGTTCGATATCGCACAACAAATTTTCGGGCTTCGCATCGAAGCACGTGCCACGCATTACAACGCCCCAGAAAGCCCCACCGAAAACCCAGAAAACTTGCCTGAAGTTTGGCACCCCGAAGTCAACTACTACGACCTTTTCGATTCCGAAACCAACGAACAACTCGGCTCTTTCTACGCAGATTGGCATCCTCGTGAATCCAAACGTGGCGGCGCATGGATGAACTACTTCATCACCGGAAATCGCGATTCAAGCGTCGGCCCCCGCACCCCACACCTAGGACTCATCTGCGGAAACCTGACCCCATCTATCGGCGATCAACCCGCACTCTTAAACCATCGCGAAGTCGAAACCATCTTTCACGAATTCGGACACCTACTCCACCACCTCTGTGGCGAAGTCGAAGTCAAATCTCTCAACGGCGTCAATGTCCCATGGGACTTTGTCGAACTCCCCTCACAAATCATGGAAAACTGGTGCTGGGAGCGCGAAAGCCTCGACCTCTTCGCGCGTCACCACGAAACCGGTGAACCCATCCCCCAAGACCTATTTGATAAAATGATCGCTGCGCGCAACTACATGAAAGCCAGCGCCAACACACGCCAACTCTCCATGGGTAAGATGGACCTCGAGCTACACATTAACTGGCCCGACTCAGACAAATCCGACCTCGACAGCTTTATTAAAGCAAAACTCGAAGGCTACATCCCCAGATACAAGACAGAACCCCAATCAAACGTCTTCAACTTTAGCCACCTCTTCAGTAGTCCGACTGGATACGCCGCAGGCTACTACTCCTACAAATGGGCCGAAGTCCTCGATGCCGATGCCTTCACACGCTTTCAAAAAGAAGGTATCCTCAACGCCCAAACTGGCCGCGACTTTCGCCAAAGCATCCTATCCAAGGGCAACTCTCAAGACCCCGCCCAACTCTTCAAAGATTTCATGCACCGCTCCCCAAACCCCAACGCACTACTCATCCGCGACGGCCTACTCAATTGAGAGCACACGCAAAAGATCACGAAGCACAACGCCGCTGCAATATCCTAACCGCCATCTCACTCATCATCTGAATTTTTTTAACAGATTAGTTAAACATTCTAACACAGCGTATTGAGTAAAATTACGATTAATACCACTTCTAATATTGTTTATCCGGTAGCGCAGGCGTGTCTCACGCCGCACGAAAGTTGGAGGTGCCTCGCAAGGGTCCATGCGCACCAAGAACGGGCCGCACTACCCTGTAAGTGAACCGATCCATCATCCTAAAGAAAGCAGTCAGGATTCAGAAGTCGGAATACAGGATTCACAATCAACCGATTGCAAAATTATACGCTTCGCCAATTTGGCGAAGCTCTCTGTCTATAAGTTCCTCAGGATAAACTACTGACTCCTGATTTCAGCATTCTGACTCCCTGCTTACGTAATTATCAGTAAGGAAGGCAGGAAAGCAGGAAACACTTACGAGACACACTGCAGCCTTCCGTGGCGTCCGAGGCGAAAAGGTAGCGGCGCACGTCCCCGAGCACCATCGTAGTCACGACACTCTGCCGACAAGTGTCTTCGTTTTCTTTTCATTGGTTCGAATTTCGGGGCTTCGCCCTTCATCCGACCAGTTCAAAATCATCAACGAATCTCTGGCGCCGTTTTCTGGGACCACTTCACTGTCCGCTTGACGGGGAAGCTTACACGGTTTACCACTTAAACCGTCCCACTAATAAATACTGTTCCACAAAAACAAAACACTACACACTTGTCTTATGAAAGTAAAATACAACGACGGATGGATTTGATGGTGCCGGAGACGATTATGCACCGATTATCAGCCTTACTTTCACACCCATTCCGGAACCATCCTCAGCACTTCTTCTTGGTCTTTTTGGATTAGGAATTGCAGCGAGACGACGCAGAACCAAATAGGTCGAACAAGTAGGTGGACTCAACGCGCTATGGCGCGGGAGTCACCTTTGCCGTTCGACTAACAAAAATAAAGACAATGAATAAAATAATAATAAGCACTTCACTAGTAGCCATGGCAATTGGATTAACCTCAGAAAAGGCAAACGCTGCCGTGGTGATAACCAGTGATTTTTCATTCCTCTCTGGAGCACCTGTTTCTGGCACGTTTACTCAACTTGATATTACTACAACTGTATCTTCAACAAATACAGAATTGTTCGGGATGACTTCTTTCCGAGATAATACAGGATCAGTAGCAACTGTGACTATTGGTTTCTCTCACGTTATTACATCCTTTAGTCTAGATGTTTCCTTTATGCGAAATGACGAATTTATAAATTCTTTCAACATTGGCAATCCAACTTCTCTTTCTGGAGATTTAGTCCAAGTCACTGAAGGAGTGTCTACTTCTAATATAGGAGACTCCGGCGCAGGTAGTATTTCGTGGACAGGTTTAAATACCAATTCGATCTCTTTCTCTATAGAGACCCCAGTAGGAGGGGCGTTGGCTGTTGACAGTTTTGAAGCTACTGCAGTCCCTGAGCCATCTTCAGCTTTACTTCTAGGCCTAGCATCTCTCGGTCTAGTTGCACGTCGTCGGCGAATCAACTGAGTCGAACAAGCAGGTGGACTCAACGCGCTACCGCGCGTGAGTCACCTTTGACGTTCTACCACAGAAAACATTTGACCACCCCCCTAGTAGCTGGACAGTATCCTGTCCATATGAATGCAATTACTTATACCGCAGCAAGAGAAAATCTTGCATCTACGATGGATCGAGTATGCCTCGACAGAGACCCAGTTATTATTACACGAAAGCGTGACCAATCAGTCGTAATGATCTCGCTTGAAGACTATGAGTCTCTCGAAGAAACAGCTTACCTATTACGCAGCCCTGCTAATGCTAAGCGACTTATTGCTTCAATAGAAGCGGCAGAACAAGGCCAGACCCTTGAAAAAGATATCGATTTAAGCGAATGAACATTACTTTCACTCCACAGGCTTGGGAAGATTATCAATACTGGCAGAAGACCGACAAAATCCTAAAAAGAATCCACCTATTAATTCTAGATATTAAGCGTTCACCGTATGAAGGCATCGGGAAACCTAAAGCCCTTAAGCACAATCTAAGTGGATACTGGTCTCGACGAATTACCGAAGAGCACCGAATCATTTACAAGCAATTTGATCATGGCATCACATTCGTCCAGATGCGATATCACTACAAATAATACAGTAGAACAATAAACGTTCTAGCCGAGCTGAGGGACGAAGCTCGGACTTGAAAGATGGTTGAACAAGCCGCGTAGCGCCTGTTGACTCAGACTGGCTTTAATGCGTTTTCTTTTTTGTCCGTAGTGCTCC
>CAKZOI010000075.1 GCA_937136395.1 uncultured Opitutia bacterium
ATTTGATTCCGACTGCGATGGAGCTCTCCGGTCAGATGGTTCCTGAATCGCTTGATGGTCTGAGTCTCGTTCCGCTTCTGAAAAATGCCGGAACGCTCTCGCCGCGGACCTTGTTTTGGAAACTGCCGTTACCTTACAAACCCGACCGCTGGGCTGTGCGCAACGGTGACTATAAGGTCGTGGCGGAAAATAGCATTGATACCGCTGAATCAGTCACCCGAATCGAGGGGCTTTACCGGGTTTCAGAAGACCTGCACGAAGAGAGGGATCTCTCCCCATCGAGCCCGGAGCGGCTCAAAGAACTTACCGCTGCATGGAATCGCTGGAATGAGGCACTGCCGAAGGAAACGCCAACCGTATTGCCAGGGGGCATCATGAGCTTCGATCCAAACAACTGCACGATCCGCGGCACTGATGCGAATGGTGCGGAGCTGCTTTTCAGCTCGTATCTCTTTGACGCTGATAACGGTACCTATGCTCGCTTTAACAGGCTCAAGGGGGCTACGCTCAGGCTGGTATTTAAGGAACCCGTCGCGATGGGTAGCTTGGTTCTGTCTACCGGGGGATGGCCCAACTGGTCCATGGTGAAAAAAGTCCACATCACGGTCAATGGTAAGGACGAGTTAGCTTTTGAGTTGAAAGACAAGTTTGTCATCGGGGGACGTGAAGATCTACGTGCGTTACAGCAAGTTGCGATCGATCAGGAAGTCAGAACACTCGAGATACGGGTGGATGGGACCACCTATGCAACACCCAGTGGTGGCCATCATATCGGAGGCTTTGGCTTTATCGGGATGACAGAACAAAAACGATAAGGATTACACTCTGTCTCAGCACTTCTAGTGACTCCCTTACTTGCGCCCGTTGCAAACGCTTCGACGCCCATCAGTTCTACATTGTTAAACCTTCAGCGATTTGAAAGAGAGGGTCGTTTTCGATAGTGATGCTCAATCGATTTGAGTCTGGCAGTATGTCGCAGTGCCTTTTGTTTGAAGATTTCTTGCTCTGAGTTCTTCTTGGAGGGCAGGTAGTAGCTGAGCAGCTCGACGATATCATGGGTGCTCAGTAAAGGCACGCAGTCGCGGTAGGCTATTGGGGGGGGTGATGGCCATTTCTATGGGGTAAATTGACCGAATTTTAAGCGACAGGTTAGTGCGTAACTTATATACTCAGGCTTGAACCAAGTCTCTGGCTTGATCGCGCTCTTCGGAGTTTTACCCCACTACAAAATACCCCATGAAAAAAGAGGGCTATTCGTAAATTCTTGTGAAGAAAGCGGTATGGATGTTCAAAAAAGAGATGACATCTCAAGAAGAACACTACGAGCAATTATTAGGTTTAAGCGGAGCCTGGAAGGTTTCTGCCGTAATGCTGGACCTGGCAGCTAAGAGGGTTGAGGTTGAGATTGGCTTCGATCTTTCACAGTCGATGGTCTGTCCGGAGTGCGGTAAGGACTGCGCGCACTACGACCACCGTGATATGCGCGAATGGCGACATTTGGACACGATGCAGTTCGAGACGATTCTACGCTGCGAGGTGCCTCGCTGCAATTGCCCGGAACATGGAGTGAAGACTCTGCGTGTGCCTTGGGCTGGTAAGGGTTCCCGTTTCACGCTACTGTTTGAGTCATTCGCCATAGAGGTTCTACAGGCCTGCTCCAGTGTCAAAGCTGCGGCCGAGCTGATGCGGCTGAACTGGCACCAAGTTAACCAGATTAAGCAACGGGCGGTGGCTAGGGGATTGGAGCGCAGAGAGTCCTCGCCGATCAAACACTTGGGCATTGATGAGAAGAGTTTTCGCCGTGGCCACAACTACGTGAGCCTGCTGACTGATCTAGAACGCAGCAGAGTGTTGGATGTGGTCGAAGGTCGCGACGGTGCGGCATGCGACAAGCTGCTCGGGACACTGACCGCAGAGCAGCTAAAGGATGTTGAGGCCATCGCGATGGATATGTGGCGCGCCTATATCAAAGCGGCAGTCGAACATTTGCCCGATGCCGACATCGTGCATGACCGCTTTCACATCAGCAAGCACCTCAACGAGGCGATCGACAAGGTTCGCAGGCAAGAACACAAAGCCCTATCGAAGGAGAAGGATGGCACTTTGAAAAACAGTAAATACATCTGGTTGACTGGCTTTGAGAACCTCACCGAAGAGATGAAGGTTCGCTTCAATGAATTGCAGTCGCTCGGGCTCAAAGTGGGCCGCGCCTATGCGATCAAGGAAACTTTCGATAACTTCTGGGATTACTACTATCTCGGCTGTGCGCGTAAGTTCTTCAAAAAGTGGTATGGCTGGGCTCGTCGTAGCAAACTCGAACCAGTCAAACGAGTGGCAAAGATGATCAAAGAGCACTTCGAGAATATCATAACCTACTTGAAGCATCGCATCTCGAACGCTGCCACAGAAGGCTTCAATGGCGTGATTCAAAGCATCAAAGCTAATGCCAGAGGCTTTCGCAACTTTGAGAACTACAGAGTCGCCATCCTCTTTCAGTGCGGCAAGCTAGACCTCAAACCCTGATTCTCCACAAGAATTTACGAAGAACCATTAAGATTAAGAGTAGGATTAGGAGTTAGACGGATTTCCTACGGTGCCTGTCTGCTGCTTTGAGTTTGCCTCATTG
>CAKZOI010000076.1 GCA_937136395.1 uncultured Opitutia bacterium
CGTTTCAATCTTGGTTATCATTGCCAAAGCTGCGTCCAGCTTTTCTTCGTCAGTTCTGTCGGCCATTGAATTTGACTGTCTGTCAAATTACCAGTCGTTTACCCATCCGCCTCGCGCTCTTTTGCTGGCTTTTTTCTTAGCCTTTTGATCTTTCGGCTTTTCAATAAAGGATTTCGATAGCTTGTCCCAGTCGATTCTGAGTAGTTGAAGAGCTGCCGTTGCGTAAACCCTGAGGTCCAGCGCCTCGTTTCTTGCTTTCGAAGGATTCTCAAAACGTGCAAACGGGACGCCATTTCGATAGCGGACCACTTTCGTTTCACTTGTCAATTGTCGGAACCAGTCTTCCTGCCGATCATGGGGAAAGTGCATAAAACCATCGCCTTTTGACCCAAGGGAAAGCCTAGAATATATCAATTCTTTGGCGGTGTCCGTCCCCACCGAGAACAAGGCAGCTCTTTCGACGCCCCTCCTAGTCGGCCGATTGATTAACGGCACACCCGGGCCACCAACGCCTTTGCAAGCGTAAACCCTGCGAGACTCCCGGGGTTTAGTGTATTGGTAAACACCTTTCGTTTTGTGACCCGAGTCGATGAAGCAACATGTAATCCCGATTTCAGACCCGCACGGGTGAAGCCATTTTTTAGCTAGGATCTCGTCAAGTGCCGCTTGTGTCTCTGGTTGGTTGAAGTCTCCCATCATCGAGTAATGGTCAATACTCCACGACTCCTCTCCCGGCCCCCATCCTACAATTTCGATCTCGAAACGATCTCCTTGAATGTCAACGCCAGCAGTTAGGATCATTGCCTCTTTCGGGAACTCTCCCCAGTCTTCTCGCCTTTGCATTAATGGCTCCCACTCAACGCCTTCGCCTTCGTCTTCCCATGTTTCAGCTAAAAAGGTGTTAATCCACGTTCGAAGGGTTTCTTTGTCCTTTTTCGCTTTGATATTGTCTGCCGCCATCTGGTGAAGTCGGCTTTTGAATCCCCGCTTGTGCCGGAACAGTGAAGCAATCCCGTTGAGGTGGTAGCCTCTCAAAGTCCGATCCGGGTAGGTCGGAACCCATTTTCCATGCCTCACCATCTCGATCCGGTCTTGATCAGTCAGTCTAGCCTCGCATCCTTCACAGTTTAGATATGCGTCTGATCCGTCTTCTTCATCCCATCGGACATTCACCCATTTCAAGGTTTGGGAATGACCACACTTTGGGCAGTCGCAATAATAGCGCCTTTGGTCACTAGACTCCCATTCCGTTTCAACCCTCGATCTACCTTTGACGGTCGGAGTTGAGGTCATGTAGATGATGGCATTCCAAAAGGTCTCCGTTCTTCTGATTGCCAAGGCAGAAGGATCTCCTTCGCTCCCTGCTGTCACTGGGTAGCGGTCAACTTCGTCAAGCAAGACAACACGACGAGGACGGGATGCGAGACCGGAGGGAGCGTTGGCGCCAGCGATGGCAAGGTTTCCGCCGGGGAATGATTTGTGCAAGATCGTGTTTCCGCTCGTCCTACTCTTTACGTCTGAAACTTTGTCTTTGATTCTCGGGGTGTCCCGTAGCATCGGTGCCAGTCGCTCTTTCGACCATGCCTCACCAAGCTCGATTGTCGGCTGCACCATGAGCATGGGCGAAGGCTCAACGTCGATGAAATAGCCGCAGACGTTATTCAGGACTTCTGTGTTGTGAGTTGGAACCATTTGCCGTCCTGCTAGAAACAAGTGATCTTCAGCGTCTACAAGAATACACCTAACAGGAACAGAGGGAACTTCAGTCACATCGATGATCCTTCTTCTTTTTGTCTCTGTGGTTCTTCTCCCTTTCGTTGATACCTGCCTTTGGAGTTTTCTTTTCAATCTGAAAATGGGCCTATCGCTGTAGACCATAAACGAAAATCGAAAAGCCATCTTTCCCTCTGTTCGTCTCCCTTTGTATATGGTGCTAGGTTTCTTTTCTTTCTTAGTGTGTTTGATGCCAAGGCTATGAAGCAACTCTCCAAACCCTTCAGCAATACTTGCGGAAGTTGTAATAAACTCAGAGCGCCCATTTTTGCCGATGCTCCCATCGGTATCCATCAATCCTTGCAATAATGCCACCCTCTTGTCTTCTGGTGCCCTTAGATACTCTGGCGGTATGTGCTTGTTCCCAAGAAGATCCAGTGATGCCAAGAGGCGTGGCATGGTCATTACTACCGGAGGGAGGGCTTCTTCTTCCAGTCCCCTCTTTTTTCTTAGATAGTTCTTAGATCTAATTCTGCTGCATTCCGCGCAACCTTGACCAGACCACCCAGTAAAGTCCTTATCGTGTCCCTGTGGACATACATTTGGCCTCTTTTGATCAATTTTAATCACTGAGCATGATTTCTCTTTTACGATACGCACTCTATGACCCGCACCCTCAACTTGAGAAGCCACCTCTATGACATCGTCTTCGTGACCGTATATACGGGCGGAGTGACTATGCCCATCCCCAAGCCATGCCCCCAAAACATAAGGATCTAGGGACAACTCCACATCGTCGCACTCAATTGGAGGCGCTACTGGAATCGCGTATCTGTTTCTCGTCTTCTTGATTCTGCAAGTATCCTTGATCTCCTGAGTGGTGATCGTCCTTTTCCCCTTTATGTAGTCATCAACAGTCCAGAGATGCTCCGCATCTGCAACAATTGAGCTATTATCCGAGAAGGTCACCCGATAACAAGACCGATCCTTCATTATTGGAGAAACCCCAATGACTGAAATTTGAGACCCGTTAGCGCCAAAAATGGTATCACCCGGCTTAATTTCCCCCATGTTAACCCACCCCTTAGGCGTTGGAATTGGTGTATCAATCGCTAAAGCCTTCCCAAGCTGTGCCGCAACCATCAAAACGGTTCCAGTAGCTTGTGGATCGTTCACTGAGTTCATCCATTCTCTAGCGTATGGAGTCATGGACGATGAGTATTTTCCGTGTTGGCCGGAAGACTCAGGAGATAGAAACCGGAATTCATCAGCCCACTCCGTGACGGTCATCCTCAACGGAGGTTCAAAGACTTCCAGCCATGACTCAGCGATTGATTGGACTTGATCGTTCATTACTCGCTAAAGTCTAGCTTGTTCAGCGTCAGGATATCCCGCAGGCACTGGTCTTTCTCCTCGTCGGTCAATGGCATGTTCAGGATTCTATTCCTGACAGCAGACATCACCTTCTGGCCCATCTTCTTGACAAGATCGACCGGGACAAGTTCGCCACGAGTCCGAGCGTTGAGAAGCTCCAACTTGTCCGCCTCTTCTTTGGTTCGTCTTAGCCTCTCTCTCTCGAAGTCTGTTTCACCTTCGCTCTTGCTCCCCCATTGGTTTTTAGGCGAGTTGTGGAGATAGGTGACGTATGCGTTGACGGCATCGCATAAAGGATACTTCCCGCGCTCCGATTTCTTTAGGATTCCTTCCTGTGTCAGTTGAGAGATCCTTGACCCTGTGATGTTTAGGATCTTGGAGAGCTGAGATGTTGTCGCGATTGGCCCATCCCCCCTACCTACGCCGAAATTACAAAACTTTTCCTCGTCTGCCATGCCTTAGATATTAGCGTTTTTTATCCTAAGTCAAACAGCATTCAAAAAAAGTTATAGCTAGGAAAATGGCGCGAGGCAGTTGAC
>CAKZOI010000077.1 GCA_937136395.1 uncultured Opitutia bacterium
ACTCTGATTTTATTGCAGTTCTGAGAAGTTAGCGATTTCGAGGCTTCAGAAGCAAATAAATTTATAGGTTTGCCTTTCTTATGTATTTGATCGATCCGTTAGGGTTAGGCCTCTCCCGGTTAACGCGTTGCCGTCGCGAGAAGGCTTCCCAGGCAGGTGTCGACGACTTTGTCTCCCCGACGCCCGCCTGCACCAAGTTAACCAACAGGCGCCGGTCGTTCCGCGCCTCTCCCCCCCACCTAGTGTCACCATCATAGGAAATAAACAGTAACTTTTTGGTTTTTATCCAACTCTCTTGGAAGCACCTGATTCAAGCCCTGCTACGTAAATACTACCGACCGAGGGCTCGGTGTTCGCGCCGCCACCCCCCCTCCCTTGCCAAGAAGGGGGGGAGGGTCCCTCGCGCGCCGCTCCGTTTAAGTTTATAGGCAAAGACAACCTTTCTATTCTGCCTTTCAGTACTGGGCTGACTATTAAAATCAAACCTCCCAGCAGAAGTATGTTCCACGTCTCTACCACCGTCGCCGAGTCCTTTCCAACAACGACGCGCATCACGAAAACGAGTTTCCTCCTTAATGTGCAAAGGTACAACTCTAAGTCCTCTGGGACAAAGCACAACCTGTCTGACATCATCTACTACATCAACTTTCTCCATACGCTGGGGAAGGTCCGCCCGACTGACGTCGCGGCAGAGATCGAGTCAAACGGCATCCCGACACCGACCGGGCGGATGCTGGTAGCAGAAATGGGCGAACGCATAAAGAAAAACCCGTACGGAATGATGAGCTTGGCGTTAAAATTGAGAAGTGAAGTTCCCAGAAATAGAGCCCTCAACGCTAGGATTACCTCAAACGAGGTCCGACGACGATGTCTTCAGGAGATGTATCAGCAGGCGCGTGTCGCAGTTGGTCTACCCCGGGATGCTTCCAACGCCAAGGAATCTGCAAAGAATCTTTGGAGGAGGTTTGTTCAATCCAGCGCTGAACAACGCCAGAGAACACGGCAAAAGATAGATGAAGATCTGCTAAGAAGATTCACCTGTAACCTGAAGAGGAAATCCATCAGGCAAATGAGACGTCGCCCGGAAAGGTCCAGAAGAAGTAGGCCTCGAACTAGAATCCCTTCCACTGGCACCTTCTCCGAAAGGAGAACCGAGAAGAAGATCAAGTATTTCGTTCGCCGACAATGCCGTCGAATAGACGAAACAAGGCTACGTCTTATGATCGCCGAGGTAGCAGAGCACGTCCGCCAGGAAGAGAAGGCCATGGTGGCAACAGACGCGTCTGTCTGGGCCGTGTCTACATGGAATGTTGACAAAAACGCCAACACTATCCCAAACTTCGCTCGTAGCGACGAAGTCAGCGTCGTCCCTCCAGTTACAGATGTTCTGTGTGTGACGGAAGCGCAGAAATTTGTACCGGGAACAACTCGTAGGCCTCCTACGATGTTCCGGCAAAGCACCTGGACTAGCTCCACCATAGGAGCTACCCAGGTGTTAGTCAGATATCCACACACTCTCGTCGAGGAAGTGGATGTGGGTGTATTCCCCCACACGTTTCTAGACTCGCCGGACGACGGGGTCGACATCGACGACGAAGAGTCAACGGACTCAGCAGAAATTACAGTTTGTCGGGTTCGCGACGGCAGAGCTCTTAGGCAATTGGCTACGCCTGAAGCTCTTGGAAGCAATGGTACTGCAAACGAGTTCTTCGTTTGTTCTATATATTTACCTCCATGCCAGAGTATCGGTCGTTTTAAAGAACTTGTGACCCATGTCACTAAAGTTTGCGGCGATCTCCAAGCAACCCGGCCGATTCCGGTAATACTTGCAGGCGACTTCAATACTGACCTACTGGAAGGGCGACCTCCCTCAAGATCTCGTGAGGTGGCGTCCCGGAAGAGAGCGGTGTGGTCGGCTACCTGGAACCGGTTCGTTGCCCAGCAGAAATGCAAAATAGACATCCTTCACAAGACGGACGTAGCCTCGTTCACTCCATCGTGCGCAAGCATGAATGAATCTTTGCTCGACGCCGTGTATCTCGTCTCCAAGGACGAAGCAATGGCGACGCCCCTCCCTAACTTAGGCCTCTTTTCGGAGGCAGGCACGCAACACTCAATTGTCACCGGACACTTCACGCTCAACGACGGGTTCTCCATCGAAGCAACCGTGAACAGAGGAAGTGAACGCATAAAGTGGGAGAAGGTCCGATACGACGTGCAAGCCCAAGACGAACTGCGTATGGAGATGCAGGCAGAGCTGTTGGAAACACAGGATCTGTCAGTAGAGTCGCTAACGCAGCTGTTCAAGAAGACGGCTGCGCGAAAGCTGGGAACAACGCCCAAGACGCCTGCCGGACCTTTGAGCAACTTTGCGAGAAGCTCTAGAGCTGGCACCCAGAGGAGGCGAGCTCAAGCATGGAATACGAGAAGTCTAGACTCGAAGGCCAAAGCTATTACAGCTCTGAAGCGACGACTAGAGGCAGTAAACAAGAAGCTAAATAAGGCGAGAGTGAATGTTCGGTTTTCGAACTGGAGACTCTACCAGCTCCATGTTGAACTGCAGAGAACTCGCTCAGACCTCCGTTCTGAAGTAGACAGCTTCGTAAAAGAGAGCAAAGTAACACGTCAAAGGTACTACGACGAAGCGAACCGACATCTCCGAACTGACAGTGCGATGCTCATCAGTCAAAGCCACAAGACCAGGAGACGGGTTTTTCGGATGCGTCAACCGAGAAACCAGATGGCACACGACGCGCAAACACTTAACCGAGAGTGGCAGAAGATCCTCAGTGGAGACGGCGAAGCTCCTCGCCCGAACCGCACTTGGCTGGAAAGCAAAGTGCAGTCGATCCTGGAGCGCGCTAGGACGGACCAGACGAGAATCGAGATCGGCGTTGATAGAGTGAAGGAGGCAGTCTCGCGTATCAAAAATGGCAAAACGCCGGGAATTGACGGGATAGCGAACGAAGGCCTAAAGCTCCTAGCAGGGATGGAGGATGCAGCTATCGCAAAAGTAGCCGCCCTGTTCGAAAAGATCGTCAACGACCCGAACGCCGTCGAACTGAGAGAGTGGAAGGCAGGGTTATTGGTCCTGATTCCCAAGGAAACAGAGAAGGACGCCGAGCCGAAAGCAACGGACTATAGGCCAATTTCCCTCCTTTCGCACATCGCCAAGCTACTCGAGGTCGTTATCCTACTGACGATAGAAGAGGAATACGTATTGGACGGGAGGCTCAGCTCTCAGCAGTTTGGGTTTCGCCGAAAATCTGGAACGGCAGACGCACAGTTCAACCTGCGCGCGCTCCATGAGCTCTGCGCGAAGAAGGGCCATCCGCTACTCGTCGTTCTGCTAGACATCAAAAAGGCTTTCGACTCGGTGCCCTTCGACATCATCGCCTCCTCGCTTGACAGACTCAAAATTCCGCCGAAGATGATCCGATTTCTTCGAAGTTGGGTAGAAGGACAAACGAGGAAGATAATCGCTGAAGGAAACGACAGCGAAGACGCGTGGCTTAAAGTGCTACGAGGGGTCCCGCAGGGATCCGCGCTGTCACCGCTACTCTTTGCAGCAGTGATGGACACCCTCGATGGCTACTTAAAAGGCGAGAGTGTGTTGGGATGCAGCCGACTTGTGAATGAGAACCTCCCCCAACGTCTCGAGATCGGGAAATGGTTGACTCAGATGTATGCAGATGATACCGTCCTCTTTGGACACTCTATCGGTAGCATCAACAGGAGCCTAGACCACATCAAGACTTGGGCCAGCTACGCGGGTCTAACATGCCACCCTGCGAAGTTTAAACTTCTTAGACTAGGGGCTCTGACGCTGAGGTACTCGAACGGCGCCATGGCGTCCCGCGACGCATCGGCTGCACCAAGAGAATACATCGCCGAAGACGCCGGCAACCGAGGCAAGGTGTACCGCTGCGTGGACATTAAGAAGATCGAAGGGAACATCGTCTTCGACGGTTCCGTCATCTTGCTCAGCGAGTCGGCAAGATACCTTGGTATCGACATCCTAGGTTGGAAATCATCGAGGCTTGGCAACACGAGACCAGCTGAGTTTGTCTCGCGAGTAGAGCAGCGCATTGCCCCTACTCGAGCCAACATAGAGGCGACCAAGTTTGCGTTCCGAGTGGGTGATATGGCATGCAACGTTAAGTTTGCTGCAGCACTTAATCGACCGTTAGCAGAAGGCATCTACTTTGGTGTAGAGATGGCAACGACGTCGCCAAAGCAGTTGAAAGCAATTCGCACAGTGGTAGGATTAGCAACCAAGGCTAGCCTTGGAGTGCACAAATCAGCATCCACCAGCGCAGCACTAAGGTTCCTAGGGTGGCAGGAACCCAATGTTGTGATTGCCCTCAGAAGCCTCGGGCTCCTGCGAAAGAAAGCGACCGCCCGGGATACGGCCGAAGGATGGGAGTTCGACCCGCCCGCGATGCTAATCGCGGATGGCGAAAACCGCGCCACCTTCTCACCGTTCCTGTGGGACTTAAGGCACCGTCTGGCAGCGATGATAGGCCCAGAGGTAGTTGAGCGACATTTTCCCGATAGCGGAGCGGTTTGGAGACGGAATATGCTGGCAGACCGCTCACTACGCCAAGGGAGTACGCCCACTCCGGAGACCTCCTGGTCCGCCCGGAGCGATATCAACGCTCTGATTGAAGCGATCAAGAAGTGCGATGCCTACAATCACCAGCACCCAATCGTCCGTGTAGCACAGGAACACGCTTTTGCGGCGTTTAAATTCACTTGCTACAGTTTGACACCTTTCCACCGACCAGACCAGCAGCTGCCACTCGAGAAGTGCGAGCTCTGCGGCAGAGAAGGACTTATGTCAGGCTTCCACTTACTAACCTCCTGCTCTCACAGACAATGCCAAGCTATCATGGCCGGGATACTCACGGCCGAGGACATCGACGCATGGGGAGCAGGGAGAGAGAGCGATGGCGACGACTACTCGCGTGTCAACGCAATTATCGAGAGAGATAATTCGTCACTCAGCGTGGCGGACGACAAGACCAGAGCGCTACTCCTCGTTAACAGCCCGAACAACGACCTAGACGTACTTGCAAGGTTGTTGATTAGGGAGTTACGAGAATCATCGACAAGGTCCGGCATCAGAAAGTGGAGACGGGATGGAGTGGTACGGCGCGGCGGCGACGTTGAACTCTACCGAATTAACGGCTTAGGCGGAAGGTGGAGCAGCTTGAACGCTGAAAAGGAGCTCCTATATACCGCGTACAGGTGGGTAGCGAAACTATGCTACCAGCTGTGGAAAGTACGCAGGGATGCGTACAGGTCCAGCAGAACGGCTGACCGACGGCAAGGGCGAACAAGGGCAGCGAATGAAGCTGAAGAGATAAACAATGTGACGGAAGGTTAGACTACGGCCCGGGAAATACGAGTGCGGGTCACTGCGACGGATAGACAATGACCCGGAAAGTATGAGTGCGGGTCACGGCAAGGCCCGGAAAAATACGAGTGCGGGCCAAGGCGAGATGGGCGCAGCAGCAACCCGAGAGTGTGAGGACCCAACGCTGGGTCCAAGTCCAAGGGAGATGAGAGAAGCGCAGCAGGAGCAGGAAGATGGATGTATGACAAGAGGGTGATGGCTGATGAAAATAAGAAGTGACTGGAGGTTTTCTATGATGGGACATGCCACAAAGGAAGCGGTCAGGGAGAGAGCCGGGGAAGCCACCAAGCCGGGATACTGGCGACCGTGGTGAAACCGAGCAACCGCACCTGGGTCGACCGAAACATACCCGTGATCTAATTCCTAAAGCGCTCGAGGACCGAGTGGGATATGGAACAGAACGCGAGGCCAAGGTAGACTCTATAAACCGTGTACGAGGCAAGAGCAGGAGTGTAGTCGGTGAGAGTTGGGTGAGGGACGAGTCGGTCTGCTCTGGGGACTTCTAATAACCAACTAAAGCTTAAGTCAAAACACTTTATAATAATAAAATAATAATTTTGAGGGTTAGGGTTAGGGTTAGGGTTAGGGTTAGGGTTAGGGTTAGGGTTAGGGGTAGGGTGAG
>CAKZOI010000078.1 GCA_937136395.1 uncultured Opitutia bacterium
CTTCAATAACCTTACCAGCACAGGATTGGCTCCTAGGTGTGCCATCCTTGTAGCCATTGCTATCCTCGTAGTAGGTTTCGTTGCCATTGGAATCATATTCATACTTCTCCCAATAGCCGTTACTATTCTCGACGTAGGTTTCGTTGCCGTTGGAATCGTATTCCCTCTTATACCAATAGCCATTGCTATCCTCGTAGTAGGTTACGTCCACATTGGAATCCTTAATCACGATAGGGAAGGTAAATGCAATCCCTAGTTCTTTGTATGTGTCGCTTAGTTTTTTCATAGTTTTATTATATCAGAGTTCCGTTATCTTATATATGTTCCCGAAATTCGTTTCGGTAACATCCGTAAGTTGTTGAATGTTAATTACTTGTTCATTTCGGCGGTTGCATGGTGCTAATCTAATTCTGAAGCACAGTATTCACTGAATGTTTGATTGTGTACCCCGGACTTAAGGTCGGCTCCATTGAATAGATAATCAAATAGCCAATCCTTCGCGTGTCGGTCAGACTCAAAACCAGTCATCCAGTTATTGCCCTTTGCTTTTTCCCAAAGAGCTTCAAAGTATTGATCTTGAATCTTCGATAGTTCTTGAATGAAGTTCGCAACTTTGTAGGCTTCAACGTCTAATTCTAAGCTTATCTTTTTCATAGTTACTTATTTGTTTTGATTTACTGGCATCAACTCCATATCCATTAGGTAGTCAATCGCTTCTGTTACATCCTGGAACTGCTCGGCTTTACCGCACAGGCAGGTGTCACCTTTCGTGATCTCAATGTAGAACTCATCATCCTCTAGGCCGTGGCGTTTACGCAGAATATCTATTTCCTGAGAGACGATGAATGCATATCGATCAGCGAATGTTCGAGTGACTTGGCTGAATAGGATTTCTAGGTCACTCTCTAGAATGTAGGGAAATGAATCCCCTAACTCGCCATACTGCATATTACTAATATTGCCATATTGATCTACACAGATGACGCGAGTGTATGGGTCGATTGATTTTGTTTGAATCAGTTCTTTAGCATATTGTGTCATGATTATTTTGGGTTAGAATGGTATGTCTGTTGTGATTTCTTCTTGTTTAAGGGATGGTTTATACTGAGCTTCCTCTGAAGTCAAGTAGTATTCTCTGGTTGATCGATTAAACCAGACCTTGCGGAACACGGTATTACCAGTAGCTCTCTGCTTGGGAATGTAAATGATTCCATCGTGCATTTCGGCATCAGCGAATCCATTACGCTCTGTATCGCGCTCCTTATCTTTGTTCCTCCAGACTACGAACACATTGTGTGCCGCACCGCCAATACCCTGTCCGCCAAGGACATCCTCGACCTCGGCAACCTTATCGGAACCACGCTTCTTAGCATCCGCATGGCAGACTAGCATCAGTGATACGTCATTGGTTACACAGAACTTCGCTGATTGCTTGGCAACCCTGTCAGTCCCCTCGGCATCCCCTTTCTTGGTGAGGTGCATGAGTGCATCAACAACAAATAAGTCGCAACCAAATCTTCGGTTTGAATATAAGAAGTCCTCTCTGAGTTCCTCCCAGCTGGCATTGCTTTCGTCATCTGATTCGATGAACCACAGCCTGTCGGCGAAAGCTTCAAGATCCTTATCCAGAGTATCAGCATTCGGGCATATACCCTTCATCATCCAGATTAAGTTGAACAGCATATTCTTAGCAGGGATTTCATAACTAGCTATGCACACCTTTCGATTGTTATTCAGCATCTCGTGCAATATCATCTGGTAAACAACTTGAGACTTGCCGTGACCTGGGTATCCGGTTACGACAGTCATTTCGCCTGGGCGGAATCGGAACGGAAGCTCAGGCCAGATGAAGTTATTAGAGGATCTTTCAATCTCATTTCGCTCAATCTCTTCGAGCAGGCCGTGGCTGTAATCGTTAGCTGACCTAAGTTGTTGTGGGTCATAGGTTTTGGCTACATCCAGCAGTGACTGAAAGGTTGGCTTGCCGTGCTCCTTGGAGTTCAAGAAGTCATTGGCATCCTTGTATCCGGATGGTAGTGACACCCGATAGCATCGAGTCAATCCAAGCCTCTGGGCAATCTTCTGAGCAGCTTGCTCGCCAGCCTTGTCCATATCAGTAAGGATATAAATGCGCTCGAATTGCTGTAGCCTTTCGTAATCATTATTGATCCAGTCCAAGTTGGATGCACCGGTCGGCATGGATAGGGTTGGAATGTCTGGGCACATCTGATCGACTGACATTGCATCGATCTCGCCTTCGGTAATAAGAATACGCTTGGTGTTATCATCGACCAGCCAGTGACCCCATAGTGTAGGATACTGTGGTGTCGTTGAACCAATCTCTTTCTTACCATCCTTCCTCTCAACGCCAATCCACTTTCGCATTACAATATCGCCCACGGAATCCTCGTAAACAAAGCGCATATACTCTTTGTTCCAACGATCCTGCCTGGATGGTGGCAGGTCTTCGAGGACAGCTCGACGAAGTTTATACTTAGACATCGTTTGTTCCTGTATGCCCCGGTCCTTAAGGTAATTGTATGGCTCAGTGCCCCGCAAAGAGTGACCTTTAAGTGGAACATTTCTTGGCTTGGACTTCTTGACTACCTCTTTAACATCGGCAATTCCGCACACTTTCTTTGCCCAGGCTAGTGTCTCAGACCAAGAGCCTCCACGCTTTCGCTGAAGGAGACCCAGTATACTTAGGCTTTCATCTGTCGCCGCATCCTTGGCGAAATAAATACCACCAGTTCCTCTGAACACACCGCAGGATGACCCTTGGTTTCCGTCAAGATCACCCATACGCCATGAAGCACCAGACTTCTTGGCATTCGGAAAATTCTCATGCATAATCTGAGGCATACGCTCAGACAGTGCACGGCATATATCATCTGGAGAACTCATTTGACCTCCTTTGCAATAGTGTCGGCAACTTTTTCTTGGATAACTGCCAGCATATCTAGTAGTCCTCTGCGCCAAATGCGATGCTCTTTGGCGTTCGGGTGATCGAGACATTTATCTAGTAGATTTGCCATAGACTCATGTGCTTCAAACACTTCGCAGAGTGTGCTGTATAATTCTTCGTCGTATTCTTTTTCTTCTTCCATGTTATAAATCGTTAAGTTCATTCGGTAGCTTACCTCGGTCGATAAGCTTTTTGGTTTGGTAAAGACACATGGCGTTCCAAATCACAGCACCGCCGTGGTCTTCACTTTCATCTCCCTCCATAAACGCCCAGAGGTGTCGATAGAGAGAGTCAACGTAACGTGAAAGTGGTATACCCAGCTTCCAGTTGTTACGTCCGTATTTGGTAGCTCCATCCTCAAACCGTTTAGCTACTGCCATGAGTGCATCGATTGGAATCAAAGATGGAATACCTTTGCCTTGCATAGCATCCCTAACAGCACCAGTGCTGAACTCGGATCTCTCCCCGGAATCAGGGAGAGTCGAACCAGATGATGCCGTCGAGATTGGTAACTTTTCCATTGTGCTTTCGGCCATTTTGGATGTCGTTTAGTAGTTGGTTGGCGGCGACTCAGAAGGGAACTTCTTCGTTGATTACGTCATTCTTTGGAGTGCTACTCCGTGGGGTAGATCCCCACCCGTAGAGCTTCTTGCCGGATCCAACGTAGTTCTTCTTGGCTCCAGCTTCACGCTCTTGCTTGGTGATAGTTTCTGATACAGACGCATCGTTACCGAACTTGTCTGGTTCATCCGATACCCAAATGTCGAGGATGGCGTATGTGCCCTTCTGACCCTTGTAGAATCGGGATTTATCTAGTTTAGATACGTCAATAGAGACGCTTAGTAGTCTTGAGTTATTCATATTTATTTTGGGTTTGTTATTCAGCTTCGTTGAAGATTCGTTTTGCTTCGTCTTTGTGGGCAATAACTTCAGCATCCTTCTGTAGGGAGGCTGGAATCTTGATCCATGCAGACTTCAGTTCATCGGTAGATTTTGCAGAGTCAAGTAAATTGATTGCCTCTTCTTTACTTATCTCTGGAATTTCGGGCAGGTCTTCACCATTGTATATGTAAAGACCGATTCCATGCAGAGCAATAGCCTTGGCAAGCGCACGTTGCATAGCAACATTAACCTGGAATGCATCCGGATTGGGGATCGCCTTGTTGCGGTGATCCATAACTGGTAGCTGTGCGGTCATTGTCTTGTCGAAAGCATGAACTGAACAGAACACCATGAGAGTTTCGCCGAACCGGACAGGTTCTTTGTATTCCCAGGTAGCAGTCTGGTCATGCTGTAGTAGGGTATCCGCCGCCCATGCCCATGACAGGTAGCTTAGGTTTCCTTTCTTTTCAATACGATCTGATACATTGATAGATCGTAGTTCTTTGTATGTGGTTTTATTTTCCATGATTTATTGTGCTGTATTGTATGGATTAGTGTCAATGTTTCTCAGTCAAAAAGTAGACTGCATCCAGAAACTTTGGTGGGTCTGTTGCAAACGGACACAGCTTCGCCATACGACTTAGCGTGCCCGTTGGTGAACTTGCTTCTCAAAAAGTGAGACTTGCATAGCCATTACTTGGAACTTGACCTCAAGTGCTGCTCGGTGTGTCGGAGTATAACAGCTAAGTCAAGTCGCTCCCAGTCTTTCGACTGCGACTTTTCGGTGTGCTTCATGGTTGCATCAGGCACACCAACCGAATGAATCCCTGTGACGTGGGTTACGCTTCGACTTGGGCTACCGCTACGCGCTTGCTCGAAGTTAACTGTAAGGGTTCTATGTATGGTTCTTTTTCAGATTGCAAGCTTTTTCTGGCAGAATTGTAAGTATTCCAATGAACACCTGCTGATTCAGCCCGGCTCATGGCATCTTGATATGCCATCCGCATACCCATGTAAAGACCCCTAGAGAAGTCGGTATCTGCATTGAGCATCTTGGATGCAGAAAGTTGCATGAGGTTTTTGAACGCCTCAACTGAGACGAGTTTGATATAAGTTTGATCTATTTCTTCCATGTTCTAATTAGTTAAGTATGATTGCTATGATTAATATAACGGGAGCCGCGAGGCTACACGCGAGGAAAATCAGGGCACTCTCAATCGTCCCTGGCTTTACGTTGCATTCTTTCTCTAGTCTTTTTATTTTTGGTGCAGTCATTGTATGGTTTGTTTATGTCTGTGGTTAGTTCGTTGGCGTTAATCAACTGGGTGTCATTCATACACTTCCAGTGAAGTGCTCCAGAGGCAAGCTCAATCGCCTCTCTTTCTGTCATTCGTCTGTTATTCATTGGATTCTGTTTATTAGTGTTAGAAAAGCTTTGGCGGCAGTGGCTGGCACTACTCCGTTGCCCAAGAGCCTAAGTCTGTCCACCCTACTGGAAGACCCATGAGTTGCTCGACCCAGTCCGGGTTCAGCTTGCCCTGTGAGCCTTGGCTCTTCCCAGTCGTGCTGAGGTTCGCTTGGTCTGGATGGCCAAGCTCCCCTCTGGCTGCCATTGCGCTCAAGCACTTGCTCGCCTGTGAGTTTCCCTTGATCCTGTATTTCTCCTCCCCGACTGTGACTGTCGGCCAGTTCTTCGCTGCCTTCCGACTGTGATCCATTTCTGGATAATGCACTTGCTCCCTGAGGTTCATACAGCCCGCGTTCTTCTCGGCTCTGGTCTGTGCTAGTTTCTCTGGAGTCCGAACCAGATTGTTGGAGTCGAAGGTCTGAGGTGTTGCCCAGTTCTTCACTTGAGTGCTGAGTCCATCCCCGCTTGTCTTGCTCGCCCCCTTGCGGTTGTGATTCCCACATACGTTCGGAGTCGCCCATTTCTCCTCGTGAGTCTCCACTGCATCCCGCAGCTTCGACCCAAAGGTTTGATTGCTCTTGTGCCTCTTGCTCTTGAAGCCCTGGTCCGTCATCTCCGTCTCGATGCGTCCACCCTCCGCGTCCGATGTCCTCGCTGTTGACCATCCCAAGGATGTAGACTCGCTTTCTCTGATGAGGTGCGCCGACTTCACTCGCTGAGAAAATTCCTGCCTCTGCTCGGTAACCCAGTCCTTCCAACTCTCGGAGGACATACTGGAGAACTGATTCTCCGTCTGCTGTCTTGGCTGAGATAACGCCTTCGACGTTTTCGAGGAAAACAATTCGAGGTTCACACTGCCGGATTCCTTCGGCGATGTATGGGAACAGGTGTCTAGGATCTTCGACTCCGTTACGCTTTCCAGCATTTGAGAATGGCTGGCACGGGAATCCTCCACTGAGGATGTCCACGCATCCACGAAACTCTGCGTATGGGAAGGTCTTAACGTCCGTGAAGACAGGTGCTGGATCCAGCTCTCCCGCTTCCATCTTTGCAACCAGGTTCGCGATAGGGAATCCTTCCCTCTCCACGTAAGCGATCTCTCGCAGAGTTGGGAGAACTCTTCGGAGTCCAAGCCCGATTCCTTCGTAACCTGAGCACAGGCTGAGGTGATTGATATGTTCTTTGGTAGTATCCACATTTATTTTCCTTCCTTGTTTGTTTTATAGTTGTTTAGTTTAGGTGAGTGATAGCTCTCTTTGTATTCTTCAATCCATCGTCTCAGCGTTGTTTTCGGCATCTTCAGGCGATTTGCCTCGTTTATAAGTGTTGACCCATTGGCAATGTTTTTGGAAGCCACTGAGCCCACTCTGATGCGCTTCTCCAGCGTGTTGCCAGCAAAGGTTCTCTTCGTCGATTTCTTTTTAGGTGGAAGGGTGATAAATCCCTGGCTTTTGAAGTATTCAGCAATCTTTCTCGCCTCTTCGATCTTGGCTGATTGGGCGATCTCTGGTTCTATCCTGTCCATGAATCCGATTAAATTGCCGATTCTTGACCTTTCGTTTAGTAGTGTCATTTTTTCTTATTGGTTTGGTTTATTGTTGGTTTTCAAACAAGCCGCCATGCAAAGCTAGTTCGCAGTCTATTTGTTCTCACAATTCGATTTCGGTTTGCCCTTCCGAATCATCTCCAGAATTGCCGTCGTTGCCAACTCGAAGTTGGGTTGATGTTATTCCAGATACTCCACTTTCGTCCGGGGTGGACGCCTTCTTAATCCGGTAGTGCCATCGCACTTTGTCAGCAAGGCTTTGCTCTTTGTTTCGTTGTCTGTTTTCATTTGTCCAAGATGTTCCTTTGTTTTGCGCTGCGGCTTTCCAACCGCTTGCCTTGTAGATTGTTCCCGCATGCACATCGGTATCTTGATAAGATATTAGCAGCGTTAAATGTGGCATTTCCTTCACTATCATTCTTCGCATTATTCCGATCATCCTGCTCGCAGAGTTAGGCGGAGCATCGTCACAGATTGCCATCCTGCGAAGCTCCAGTGCAGTCTTCCCTTCAGCTAGGCGATTCGCTGCGATTGGACTAGACCAGATTGCCACAGCATAGGCTATGTCGTCATACTCTGCCACATAGCAGGCAGAGTCCTTATTCCTGACCACGTTTGACCAGTCGATTTTCGGGAATCTTGAGTGCCACAAGGCATTCAGTTCGCAAGCCTGATGCACGTTGCACCGCCTAATTTTAAGTTGGAGCGCAGAGGTCGGAATCGCACCGCCTCGTCCACTCCGGAAGAGTGGCATGCTGTCTATTACATCATCTGCGCAAAATTGTTTCATAATCGTTTATTCTGTGCTACTCTCCATCTAATTCTGCGAATTGACGCGATATTTGTGGATCGCCACAAAATTTATTTGCCGCACGTTTAGAGATACGATCAGCTGCTAATTGCTTGTTTTTTTCAATCTCGCTTTGCTGATTGTCTGGAGACTTAGACTCGTCGCTCACTTGCTTGTCTCCATTTCTTTGATACGTCTAAATAATGTCGTGTATTTTACGCCAACTTTCTTAACTGCCGCATATACACTAGATCCCGATTCAATATGCTTTATCGCCTCATTTGTAAGCATCTCAATCTCTGAGGATGATTTGCGCTGGCGCATATCCGAGCGAGTCACTTCCTCTGGCGCGTTAGCCATAGAGTGATAACGCTTTGACATACTTCGGATAAAGTCCATGCAGCTGGTCGCGTGATTTGTTTCTGTGTTAATCATTCGCTAAATCCTTTCCAGATTGCGAAAATAGCAAATACGGTTGGCAGCGCGAAAATCGCCAGAATGAATAGTTGGATTGTTTCGTTCATGATGTGATTTGTTTAATAGCATCGGTGCTATGTATAACGAAAGTAGAGATCCGACTGCCCAGGTCAAATATATTTTTCTAAATTTAGAAAATGTATTTTAGCCCTTTGTAGATTTCGCGTCTGGCCTGCGATTGCCGCGCCAGCATCGGATGGAACGAGTCCTTGAAATCAATCACGATGCCGCAGTCCTTGCCGTCAAATTTGCGAAGCACGCGACCAGTGGATTGAATCGTCTTTCGTGCTGACTTCCCGGCACTTGCCAAAATGATGCAGTCCGCAATTGGCGCATCAAAACCCTCGTCAAGCATGCTGGTGGCAATCAGCGCCCGGATGTCGCCAGCCTTAAATCCCTCGATTGCCTCGCGCCGACGCTTTTTGCCCATCCCTGAATAGCAAAGCACGGCACCTGGTATCGCCGGCAGCAGTCGTTCGCCATGCTCGATTTTGCCGACTAGGATAATCACGTGATGCCCGTCGCATATTTTGCGGTTGGCATTGGATACGATCAGCCAGTCGCGCGCCTCGTTTTCCCAAAGTCCGATCTGCTGCGCCGCCTGCCATTTGCATTGATTGACTTGTTTTCGCTCGCTGGCCTCGTGATTAAATAGAAATGGCATCTTTCGCTTGCGCTTCTTTATCAGATTAGCCGCCAGTGCGTCTATTTGCCCGCGTATGCCCTCGCAGTCAGCGTTGAGATAAAGCACCCGCGCAGGTGCTAAATGCCCGTCCTCGACCAAGGTATCGCGTTTGACTTCGTGAAAGCTGCTGCTGAATAACTTGCGCAGTATCGCGTCGCGCTCTGGATCTGCCCACGGTGTCGCTGATACGCCCCATCTGGCTTTCGGCGCATGATTGATTGCCGCCGACCACGATGCACTAGCTGACCGGTGGCACTCATCCACGATCAGCAGATCAGCGTCCCATGTATCAAGGCTCGCAGCGTGACAGCTGATCTCAACGGCAGCCTTTTTGGCAATGATTGGAAAGTGCCCGAATGCATCCTTCCATTGGCCTTTTTGCTCGATGGTATTGCAAAGCACTTTGACCGTCGCCACGCCCTCGCGCCGAGATAGGCAATCTGCCAGTGCAGCACCTGCCATGAATGTTTTCCCGGATCCAGCCGGTGCCTGCAAAATACCCCGCTTGATGTTGGCGAGGTATTGAATTGCTGGGATTTGATAGTCGCGAGGTGTCATCCGCCGCCGCAGCGTCCCCATATGTCGCGGCACAATGGCACCGCGCGATTGATTGCCCACTGCTCAAATGTCTCGCCATCGGCAGATTCCTCGCCGTATGCGCGCCATGATTCGTAGCTGGCCATGATGCCCGCCGCCATTGTGGCGACGAGCATGGCTTTTTCAGATTGCGTCGGTGCAGTCATTACCAGACGTTGGCTTGTGGCGCAGGCGCAGTCGTTGGAGCTGGCGCAGGCGCTGGTGCAGCTGGTGCTGGTGCCGAGCCTTCTATCTTATCCAAGAACAGCGACGCGTGCGGATAGCCGTCTATAACGAATTTGTCTATTCGCGGCCATTGCTTGGTTGGATCGTTTAAATCCTGCTCCATGATCACGTCAGCCACGAAAGTTTTGCCGATAAAAGCGGCCTCGGTGATCTCGATGCCTTGCGATTGCCATATCGGAGGATGCTTGCAAGCTTTCATGAACATGATCATGCGCCACTCTGCTTTCTCGGTGTAGTGCAACGAATCCTTCATGCGGTCGCCACTTTCAACGTCGCTGACATGGATGTCTGATACGTCGTGACCGTTGACGAATTTGTCTTCGATCTTGTCGATCTTAAACGTGTAACGCCCAGCCTGCTTGATGTAGCTGCCGCCACTGTTCTCGTCTGTAGTTTTAAATGTGTATTTAGCCATAGTTTTTAGTATGCAGTTTTTTCCTCCCAAACTTTGAGTCCGGAAATAGATTGTGTGATTTTAAGTGCCGCGCGAATCTTGATTTCGTCCGGCGAGAAAAGATCAGGCCGGTTCTTTAGCAATAAAGCCACGTCCTCAATCTCGAATTTGACAGATGTCCGAACCCGCACTCCTTTGACAGCTGAATGCTGACTGGCGATTTCAGCGGCACTTTCGCGCTTCACGCGCTCGATTGCCTCGTCAGATGCTTTTAACGCCTCTTGATCGTTTGAAATCAGCGCTTCCAACTGATTTTGCTTTTCAGCCTCAATTGCTTCATGCTCCTTGCGACGCGCTTCTTCTTCGGCTTTGCGTTGTTTCTCACGCTCTGCCGATTGATACGCGCCCAGCATTCTCGACAATCTCGTGCGCTCAGATTCGATTTCACATAGATAGTCCTTTTTAAGACCGTCAATATGCCGACCGATACGCAGCACTGGAGCCTTGGCATGCTTATGCGAATCTGCAATGCCCTTTTCCAGCTGCTTTAACGTAGCCATAGCATCAGCAGCGTGCGCCGCCTCAAAACTATCCTCAACGCTAGTGATTTGCTCTGATTCGCGGATTGCATTCGCCTTCAGTTCGAAAGCTTCAGCAATGATTTCAATCTCGGTTTCGTAGATGTCCGGCAGTGTGATTAGGTTGTCGCTCACTGCGTTGCCTTTCGTTTCGCCGCGTCCATGAATTGGTTGAACTGACTGATCATTTTGCCCTTGGTGTCGTCGTTAAGATCCCGCCAAGTGGTATCCAGCCCGTCGATCAGACCCTTTTTCTCCCAATAGAGATTGACGATCTTTTCGTCGTCGCCAATCAGCTTGGCAAGTTCGACGTCCAGATCGCTGTCGCAGACTTCTGCCTCGATTGCATTTTCTTGCGTCTTTTTTGGCTCAGGCATTGCCTTGACGGGTTGTGCCCGCTTTAGCTCAGGCTTTGCGCTGATAGGCGTTTCAAGCTCCTCCGGAGTATAGACGCCCGTCACGATCTCCGGCGCGATTGCGCGCAAAGTCTCGCTCACTAGCCGCGCCCGTAGCATTGCGCCCGGATACTTGACCCATGCGCCCTTGGCATTATAGACCCCAGCCGTTTTGGCATCGTCAATCGAGTATTCAACAGCGAAGTCTTTGTAATCCTCAAATGTGACTTTCGCCTTCTGGATAGTCGGGTTTTTCAGATCAGCGAATATGAACTTGCCGCCTGCTTTGCGAAAGTCTGCCAGCATCGCATCGGCGCGCTTTGACAGCTTGCCCTGGATGATGTGGTAGTTTTTGGCCATCTCCAGTGGTGGCTTCTTTTCAACCATGCACTGTAGCGCCAGGATGATGCCCTGCTCAAGAGTTTGCGCCCCGAACATTTGGGAACGCATAATTGCATTGCCCAATAGCTCAAGACCGTCTTTGTCGTTTAATTTGTCGTATGCTTGTATTTCGTTCATTATCGTTGTTCTAATTTGGCCAGCGCTTCCAATGCAGATTCGTCAGCCGGATTGTATTTGAGAGCTTCGCAGATCTTAGCGAACCGCGTCGCGCGTGATTGTTTTCGGTAGTGTTTCTTGGCTTGCATAATTATTTATTGCGGATCAGCCGCCCTTTTGAGTCTTTGCGAAAGCGATTAGGCCACGCAATCTTTTCCAGCGCGATCATGCCGCGAGCCACATCATGTCGCATGGGCACGCGCGTCTCGGCAGCGTAATACAGCGCCCGCAGGCTTTTTATAGTTCTCGGTTTCATTACCAGATCCTTTCTACAATGACCGCGATCACGATCAACAAAGCAGCGCTCACGGCGCAGCTGATTACTATTACGGCAGACTCAAGAGCCCCCATTTCTTCTTTTGTTGGTTTGTCCATACTGAAATCTCAATTATATTTTTAATTTCATGTCAATACAGATACCGACAAAAAAACACAGCAATTTTATAAAATGCTGCGCTTCAGTGATATATATATGTAACTTTTTTTAGCTGATGCCTACGCTACAATATGGAATCAATAATATCATCGGCAGCAGACTTAATATCGCCGGCGTCAATCAGCACATTTGTATATGTGATCGGCACCTCTGAGACATGCTCATGCGTATAATTGACGCCATCACGATGCAGCAAAATAACAACGCCGCCCATGTCGCGCACCATCTGCGCTTCATTGTCAAAGCGGCAGTCGTCAATAATAATGACGTCAGATGACTGCTCCGAGATCAGCCGTTGCATTGCATTGATCCAGATCGTCGTGCTGACCATATCGCGACCCCAGTCTGTGCCCAGTGATTGCAATAGCTGCCGAGGCGATTTGTTGCCCAGCCATTCGACTGGCTGCTCTTTTTGAGCCGGATCGGTCATTGCATCCATTGGTATCAGCTGCGCCATCATTCGGCGTAGTGGATCAGCAAATGATAAGACGCAGCGACTTTTAGAGTCCCTGCTTTCAATCTCTTTTGCTATACTTGTTTTGCCGACACCCTTGGCGCCAGTCAGTGCGATAATTGTTTTGTCGCTCATTAGGTGTAAATCTTGCCGTTCAAAATTTTGTAGTTGTGAACGGTAAAGTCGTCGCCGTCCATTTCCACCTCGATGAATCCGTGATTCCAGTTGTTCATTGGCGCGTAGTCTGGATGCATGTCGCAAAGGCACCCGCTTGACCAGCTGCCAATGATCTTCTGCTCAATGGTTTTCTCATTGTGGCTGCTGCTCTGGTGGTAGTGGCCGCAAATCGAATTCGACTTGCCTTTGAGGAAAAGCCCGCGTGACGGGTTGACCGGGTTGGTCATCGACTTACCGAACTCGTGACCGTGAATGATGTTGAGCTTGCCGAGCTTGATAGGCGCCCGGTAGTCCATTATGCGGATGTTCAGCTCGTCGAGCCGTAGCAGTTTCTGGATCTGGAAATCTTCAACGCCGAGTAGTTCCGGAGCCTTGGCAATCATCCACCGCTCGTAGCGTTCTTCATGGTTTCCAAGTTTGTAAATGATCTGCTTACCAGGAAATGCTTCGCGGATTGATTTCAGCATCTCGCGCCCGGTGTTCAGCTCGCCAGCAAAGTCTCGTTGCCGAGGATCCTTTTCCCAAAATGAGCAGGCGTAGAAGTCCATGAAGTCGCCGACCAAGATCACGCAGTCGCACCCAGAATCGACGCCGTGCTGCACTGCTAGCTCAAGCGCCTCCTCATCGTGATACGGCGCGTGAACGTCGAATAGTAGCAACGCCCTTTTGACGCCCCGGAGTGGATACGCCCCGAAGTCTTTATTGTGGCGTAGCCCGTTTGGGAATCGTCTAGTTACAACGTCGCCCGGCTGTTCCGGCGCTCGAAAATGTTTTTTGTTTTTTGCCATTTTTCTGCTTTTATCTCCATGCACGCCCATAATTTGTCGCACGCTTTGATAGCACGCGTCTAAGCTAGGCCAGACCTGTGGGTTTTCGTTGTAAATCGCTCTCGCGATTGTTTTTTTGCCGCTCTCTTTAAAGCGCTTTAATGCCTCTATGACGATCTCTTGTCTTATGGTCATTACCGGATCTGACTGCTGCCGAAATAGAAGCCGACGATTGCGATTGCTGTTTGCCTGACCTCTGGAAGGATCACAAAGCCCTGCACTGTGTCCCATTTGACGCCGCTGAATAGCCCTAGAAAGCCATTTGTTTCGCGTGCCATGCTGACGCCTACGTCGGTGAATGCGATGATAAATGGAGCTACTACAATCGCAAAGAACGTGATTGCTACTAGACCACGACGAACCCATACGCCGCCGCGAGCAGACGCACGATCTGCACTATCATCCGCAACTCCTTGTGCTTGGAGCATGCGGTCAAACGCACGAGCTTGGTTTTCCATCTGTGCGCCGATTAGTTTCATGACGAAGCCACTTAGGCCACCGCCTAGCATTGCTATAAGTTCTGGTGTCATTCAATAAGTCCTTTAGTGATTTTGATGATCGAGACAATCATGTAAACAAGAGTTGCCAGACCAACTAGTAGGCTAACAACCTCGCTGATCGGAGCGAGTCCCAAGGTGGCGAAGAAGCCCCCTGTGCCTACGAGTGATTTGTAGATTACCTCTTCCATATTACATTAGTTCGTCTGGTGGTTGCGGGAAAATTACATCAAGAGTTATGGTTCCTTGCTCAAGCTCGTCCAGATCGTATCCAGTTGCGTCCAATGCCCAGAGGCCGTCAATGGTCTCCTTCGGGGCAGAGATGTAGCGTGAGCCTTCCCCTTTGGTGTGGTAAGCCAAGCCCTGTGCAATCCCCTCCTGCTCGGAGCGATCCCATGCGTCTTGTTCGGTTGGGTATAGTAGATACATTATGGGTAGATTTCGTAGTGAGCGTTAATGTTGCCTCTTATGTTAGCCATGTCTGAGGTTTTATCAGCATTGTAAATAATAATCTCTGCTATTTGACCAATGAA
>CAKZOI010000079.1 GCA_937136395.1 uncultured Opitutia bacterium
AGAAGCTATCCTCCGAGACGAACTTCCGTTCTTTGGTCGGTTCTTACTGGACTGGCAAGCACCAGAAGGCGTGCGCGGTGTCGGTCGGTTTGGTGTGTCATCTTATATTGACCCTACCATTGCAGACGCCGCCTACGACAACAGCAGTCGCAGTTCGATTGCGGAGTTGGTCGAGTTCTTCGCCAAGCGATGCCGTGAAATCTACCCTGAGATGGGGCAGTGGAGTGGGACGCTTACTGAGTTCCAAGTGACGATCCATGACTTGAACAACGGACGTGATGTCGGTTCCTCCCGTAATCTGGAGTTCTGCCGTCGTGGCATGGTCACGCTGGAGGAAGCAAGTCGGGTCAATAAGAAGATCCGTCCCATTACCTCAGAAGGACAAGGCGGTGGTAAGTTATGGAGCATTGACCTCGGCGAGAAATACGATATAGGTTATAAACCGGATGACCAACCAAGACCTGAAGATCAGGAGACAGGAACTCTGCGGTGAGTTCTGGATTGCTCTCCACGAAGCTTTTGAAAGCATTGGGGGTGATCCATCCATTATCGACGTATATATGGACGCACCCCTGTGCGAGTTCGTGGATCTAGTCGCGCCTAACGGGATAAGGCCAGTCTTCGACAAGGCTGGCCATATCCGTTACCACCAGCAATCCGAACCTGATGAAGAGCTACCGCCTGACAACGAACGATTGAAATGAGTCGGGCCGACGAGTCTTCTTGATCTCAATGTTGTATCCATCAGCCTTGAAACGGAATCCATCTTTGTCGAGAGTGCCTCTCTCGTTAAATCGATTCTTGTGTATGATGGTCTTCTTAGGAGTCCACCCACAAAGCCATACCTTCCGTAGACCTTTGTGGACGCGCATGAAGAAATACACGTCGGCTTCAAACTTGCTGAACTTAGTCCTGACTACGGAAGCGTTGTAGTTCAACTTAGGTGGGGTGTTACAGCTCTTAGCCTTAACATCAACCTTGATACCTTTGTATTCGTAGTCGTGGGTGTAGGACTTATCGCCGACGTAGTTAAACTGCTTGAAGGTGTTCTCAAAGGCGACCTCACCTAAGAAGCCAGTCATGTTTCCTTTACCGTTCGTGAACGATGTCCTCAGCTCGCCTAGAGCGTCAGACCTTCGACAAGCTTCAGCGACATCTTCAGGTGTAGGTTTATAGAGTATAAAACGACTCATGATTTGCGCTTACGCGCTTTCTTCAGGAGACTTTTTTTGCTCCGATAATTTGCGGTCTTCTCTGCAATCTTCTTTGGCTGCTTGACGAATTGTTTGCCAGCACGCATGCCTTCGCGCTTCTTGCGGCTGGTCCTTGCGTATTCTTCGTCGGTCAAAGCCTCACGCGCAGCTTTTGGTAAATATCGTTCACCCGTTTTGAGTGACGGCTTACCAGACTTGGTCCCCCACTTCTCGCGGGTCCAGTTGTCGAGTGATTTCTGTGAAGCTTTCTTAGGCATTAGTAACCTCCAGATTTTTTGCGGATGATCTTATTGACCCGCTTCTTTGTTGACGGCTTCGTGTGTCCGTAGCCTTTCTTCTTCATGGCAAGGTGCTGCTCGTAGGTATTAGCCTTGTAGCCTTTGCCAGACTTATCATACATCGTGTGTGGTTTGAAATCCTTCATTAGTCTCTGTATCCTCCTCCTGCTTTCTTGTATCGTGCTGCCAGTAGTTGTGCTTTGCGGGCTGACCACTGGCCAGCTTTACCGCCTTTTGTTCCGGCTTTGATCGAGTTAAACAAACGCTTCCTCATCGAAGGCTTCGTGTAGTTGCCTGCCTCGTTTACTCGTGACTTTGATTTCTTTTTCATTCCGCTATCCTCTGTTCTACCCGCTCTGCGAACGACGCTTTTTTCTTAGCCTCCTCTTCCAGAAGGTTAGCGAGACCCTCCATTCTAGCGGCCACACCAGAACCAGATTCTTTAGCCTCTTTGTATTCTTTGTTATCAAGAAACTCTTTAGCGGCTTCAGCGAACTTACCTTCTCGAATGTTCTGTAGCGTTTTCGGTGATCCAGACAGACCCCCACGATACACAGATGAAAGCGCAGCGTCCTGTAGTTCTGGAGAGAGGTCGAAGAACTTATCACCCAACATACCTTCTTTGGTTGCCAGTTCAGCCTTCTCGCTGATTGACTGCATCATCATGTCTCTGGCCGCCTCTTTACTAATAGACTTTCCAGAAAGATCGGCTTCTTTGGCAATGCCGCTTCTCCCCATCGTGATCTTTCCGGTATAGTAGGGGGACTTCATGTAAGACTCGTCACTACCGTCACCGATAAGTTTTCCGTATCCGATTGTCCATAGACCTTTAGAGTCTCTGTAGGGCTTCTCAACGAAACCTTCTTTCACCATCAACTCCTCAGCGACTTTGTCGAAGCTGTAGGGCCTCTTGTTTGGGCGGACTAATGTTTGGTTTGGCATTATTTTATTTAACTTAATCTGTTTTCAACGGAGTCTGCAAAAGAACTGCCACTGTTCTCCACAAACATTGGAGCTAGTTCACTGATAAATTTTAGGACTTCATCGCCCTTCTCCCCTCTCTCCTCTTTTTTTAAATAATTTATTAGTCGGCTTCCTTCTTTTGACAAGTAATCGAAGTCTTCACCCGACTTAATTAAGTTGTAAAGTTCTTCAGGTTTCGTGACCCGCTCTCCAGTTTCTTTAAAATGCTCTCTTTGAAACTTCCCTAATGCTTGAAATAACTCAGATTTATTGTCAAAGTAACTTCTTTTGAGGTCAGTTGAAACTGGGTATTGAGTTTTTTTGGGTCTATAAACGTGGTGACCCATTTCATGTTCAAGGCCCGACCCGATATGCTGCTCTTCAAAAGACTCTAAAGTAGTATCTTTAGGGAGCTTACCACCTTCCATTTCTACAGGATCCCCAAAATCTTCAAATTCGTTTAATTTTAAGTTGTCGATATGACGTTGCAATCTGTCTGCTTCAATTTGGGTTAGACCTTCTTTGCCCATCTTCTCTAAGTAGAAACTAGCGTTATGTAAATCTATTCCAGCTACCCTAGAACCCCCCGACTTTACTTTTTTTTCAGAGGGAGTGTAAGAAGCCCCGTATAGGGGGTCTACATATACTGGTATCTCCTCAAACATCCTGCCTCCGATGTCCTTCTCTTTAAAGTAGTCTGCTCGCTTCTCCTCACCTCTCCAATCTCTGTTCTGCATTTTTTTCTCAGAGTAATTTTTAGCAGACGCTAATTCTTCTCTAAGTGGCCCTTCTCCTCCGTAGTAATCCTTAATTAATTCTGAAGGTGAGGAAACAAAAGGACCCGCCTCAGAGTTACCAGTTTTTCTTATCTGATCTATAAGTTCTTTTTTAGAGAGTTTTTCTGGCATTATTTTAAGCGTTTAAGGATTCGTTCGTAGGCTGGAAAGAAGACCTCATCTATGCAACGGATACAGGCTTCTTCCTCGAAGTTCTCGCAGAACGAGATTCCGGCGATGTGGAAGGAAGCGTGCAGCATTTCATGTCTGAGTGTCGGTAGAATTTCTTGTTCTGGTAGGTGGGTGTTTAAGTAAATGGTTCGCCTGTCGTGAGTGTATTGTCCGTAGCAGTCTTCAAGCTCAGTCGTTTTAATTTTGATTCGCTGACCAGCGATCATAACTGACTTTAGTGCTTTCACTTCTTCGATCTGTTCGCACTCTTGCTTAGGACTCGTAGGTTTGATCTAGAATTGTTTTTCGGATTCCCGTCCTTGTGGTCGATGTCTTTGCCTTTGATCGCTTCCTTACCTAAGATCTTCCGCATACGGCGGCGCGCACCATTCCGACTAGCCCGATTCTTTTTCTGGTCTTTCTTCCCGTGGTAGTCGTCGTATTCTTTGCGGTAGTCTCTCATTATTTGAAGTAATTGAAGATCCCAGTGGCGTAGATATCTGCGACAACTGCGGGGCTTTGGCCGAGCAATACCCACTCTTTCGGGCTACTGCCGAAGAAAGGCTCGCCGATTACTGCGGGCGGTTTGACCGAAGTTAGGAAACGGCCTCCGCGATCTTTACGCTCAATCGGCTTTGCCCCGCGATCCTTCTGAGAAGCGACCTTGGATTGGTGCGCTTGATGGATGCAAAGGGCCAGCTTCTTACCTTTTGCGCTGCTGGCATAATAAAGGTATTCGTATCCTTCTGCGGAGGATGTCGAGAAGCTGTTGAAGTGCAGCTCGATTGCAACATCGGCGTTATGCTTGGATATTTCTGCCGATAACCACTTCATCGCACCGCTATAAGACTCAGACGGATAATCATCGATGATGACAGAAGCAATGCCGCGCTGCCTAAGTTGTGTCGCAAGTAACTTAGCGACTTCCGAGTTGTAGACCCACTCACTAATACCGCCAACAGAACGTGCGCCCTTGTCGCCGATACGGCTGTGTCCAACACAAATAGCGACCTTGCCGATCTTCTTTGGTTTACGTTTTGCGGCCTTTCGGGCTGCTTTGAAGGCAGTGATTAGTCCAAGTATCTTATCTAGTAGTTCGCTCATTTTCCTATAATGATTGCACGACGGTAACTGTAGTCGCTGTGAAACTTCTGGCTTCTCCCTTTTAATTGACCTTCCTCGAAATGGTAGATCTTACCGTCAATCAGAGTTACCGTCGGAGGGTCGAGCAATGCGCTCTCGTTCAAACCGGAGTCTCCTCGAAAGGCGTTCAATTCGCAGCTTGGCAGCAGGAGAACCATCAGCAGCGAGATCGTCAATTTCATCTTCCAGTTCATAGGTGTATATTCTTCTTTTCCAGTTAAGGGTAGCTACGTATGCTTTAATCAGCTCAGTGAGCATCTTGATCATTTATTTATAGGTCGTCTGTAGTAATAGCCGTCTTTGCCTTTATAAATCTCAGAAAAACCTTCTTCACCCTTTAGCGTCTTACCTATAGTCTCATGCGTCATCCCCTTTAAGAGCATATTCGTGTCAGGATCAAAACTAGCTTGGTGCTTAACCCAGTCCTTTTCTTTAGGATGCCATACCCAAGCTTCGTGCGCGTATCCATATTTTTCCTCCGGTTGAGCTACCGTGATCTCTGTTGTTGGGTCGTCAGGTATCGGTGGTTTAGGTATGATTAAAGGATACTTCTTTTTAAGCAACCTCCCGATAACCTCGTTATACTTCTTCGATTCAGGGTCGAAGCCAGCTCCAAGTCTCGCCTCTACGCTTTCTGGAAATGAGTCAGGCATACCTAATCACTTATCCTTGGCCTTAAAGACGTTAAGCGCGAGCCAGTCGACCAGCTTGTAAACTTTGCCGACAATGGTGTCGTCCTTCGGCGTAGGTGTCAGGGCTGCAATGGCGGATGCGGCTGCGATAATCGTGGTGACAACTCCGAAGAGCTGCTCTTTGTTTTCGAGGATGTAGCTAATCATGGTCTCCGAAGGAGAGAATACCACAGAAAAAGACTCGTGGCAAGCCGCCACAAATTGACCAAATAAAAAACCAGAAAATACTTGCTGGCTCAAAAAAGGGACATTAGGTTCTTTTTAACACCGAAGAGGGCGGCGCAGTAAACACGAGCCAGTTGTTAGGATTTTGAAATTATGAAAACTGAATACATCAAAGCCAGAGAGCTTGCCAAACGACTCAACGTAGACCCGCGAACCGTTCGCCGGATCACGGAGGATGGCCACCTGCCCTTCATCCAGTTGGGTAAAACCCGCCGCTACGACTGGGTTCTCATCGAAAAAATGATCAAACGCAACTACCCTATTTCGGTATGATGATCTAGCTAATCATTTTTTACGGTTACGGAATTTCTCAACTGCTGAGATAGCAGACAAGACGGCGATAATCAAGCCGAGAAAAGTCGAGATGAGCCGGACGCCCATGTCCAGATCTTCAGGCAAGGTGGACATGAAAGCGACGGTGGAACCAACGATTCCGGATACGGGATGCGTGATGTGTTGTAACATTACAGTTCTTCAGTAGGTTGGGGTTTGATTGCTAAGAACTCCAACTGAGTAAGCTCTTGAACTCCCTCAGTTCCTTCAAGCATCGCGTCGTCGTTCGCAGTGAATCTCCAGCAATCAATTGCAATGAGCTTACCAGAATTGTCAGTGGATTCGGCGAGTTGACCAACCGGAGGTAATCCAGTCACCGTAGTGCCTTGCTTGTTAGGGTAACCGCGAGACTGATCCACTCCAGCTACGAGAGCGGTATAAACGTCCGGCTGCACTACGTAGTAGCGGAAGCCAGTGTCGGCTCTCGACTGTTCGATCTCTGTGAGTGGTTCTAGTTCGTCCATGGTTCTAGTAAAGGATTCCGGTGTATTCAGGGATCTCATCCATCATCTCAAGATCATCTTCGACTGGTGGCTCCCACTGCAAACGCTCAAGGTAGGTCTCAAGGTTTAGCTCTTCGATACCGTCTAGCTCAAAGTTGTCAGACTCAAGGATGCCGGAACGCTTGATGCAATACAACCTGTCGCTGTTGGTCTCTGGGTCTAAGAATGTATCAGACCAAAGTGCGAGCCACCTGTCAGTCCCGTTGCCGTCTGGTAGACTGCGGGCTTCGTTACCGGCTGTCGTTAAGGTCTCGTAGCTGTCCTGATTGGAGAACCGGAAGAAGCGGTGGGTCTGGTCGTTCATTATTCTTCGATTGGTGGGTAAAAGTCTGCGATTGAATCAACGGTTGGAGCGTCTAGTGGCTCGCCATCGTCATCAACACCTTCGATAAGCGGGTAACCGGTGTGAGCTAGGATTGCAAAGCTGCCACCTTCGTGATGCTCAATAACATCAGCCCAGCGCACCGTAGTGCTGCCATCGTAGCCTTGGGCTTCCACTATGCGCTCGTTGTAATCTTCAAGCTCTTCCTTTGTTTCGGTGACGTAATACATTAGTAGATGGTGTAAGTGTCGTTGATGTTGTTCTCAATGCCTGTGCGGTTGGCTGACTGGTCGCTATTGTAGATTACGATTTCTTGGATTGTTCCTTCATAAAACGTATTACCTTGTCGCGGAGTTGATGCAATTCGCCAGTCGTCTGTTGTGTTAATAGTTGCATCTACACCGCCTGTTCTTGTTATTTGAGAGCTATTTTTGAAGACTTCGACATCAAAGGCGTTGGTTCCTGCAAAGTTTGTAACCCAAAGGTTTTGAACAAGTTTATCAGACGAGTCAGAATATAAGGCATTACCAGAGACGCGCAAAGCAAACTGATTTGCTTCGATGCAATGGTCGTAAACTACACCGCTAGCACTAATCTCGTTGACACCAATATAACCGCCTCCCGATGATTCATAGCTATCTGGTGACACTACGGCATAAGTTGCACGGGCTGCTCCTCCAGAAACACCAATTGCGCCCATCTCTAAAGCGTCGTCAGTTCCATCAAAGTCCAACGCAGCCAGACCGCCCTCAGTCACCAACGTGCCAGCATCGACAATCTTTGGTTGTGAGCTTGCGGTGCTTTGGGTTGCGTGGTTAGTGCCGCCTTGGTCATACCATGTGGTGACGTGGCCGTCTGCCTCAAGAAGCTCAATGTTTATATTTTTAACATAAAACTTATCAGTCCCATTGCCTTGAAAATAGACATTACCTGCTGAGAAAACGGTTAAGTCTAATCGGTTAATAGTTGGCGTGAACTCAAAACTAATTGTAACCCACTCATCTGTAGTTGTTACGTTTGTGGTCCCTGTGTCTGGTGTGATTCCTATAAGCCCCTGAAGAATAGCAAATTTATCAATAAGTGTATTACTAGATGGCAGATAAACATCTAAGGTAACTTTGTTCTTTACGCCAACATTAAGTGAATTAAAGCGATAGATGAATTGATAAGAGTTGAGAGAACTCAGTGTTCCTTGCAACACATCATCTTGACCTAGAATCCCGTCAACAAGACTTGTAGCAACCGAATTGTAACCTACAAATTCTTGAGTGGACGAACTAAAGTCTGAGATATAGGAGGAACCCGCATTCACCCAGTCACGAAGTGTCCCATCGCTAACCTCGGATGCTGTGAAGTCGCTTGTTGCATTGTCGCTTGAACGTCGAACATTAACAACATTCGGATCTGCATCAGCATCAAACGACCGGAGGCTGTAGGCTGCTGCTGGTTGCAACTGGAGGATATTCGGAACGATGATTTCGTTATTGATATTAACACTCCACCCGCGACCGTTGAGCGTCTCGATGGCTGTCAATGTGGCGGCTGTGAGTGAGCCAGTGGCTACGTTGTAGTCGATGTCGATGGTGGCGTCGGTGAGCGGAGTGCCTCCTTGAAGTCCGTTGGTTGTAGCCCACTTGCCGCTGTTAGCGATAGGCACAAGGATGTTCTCCACGGATTGTGTAGTGAGTGACGTGCATCCGTCCCATGCTTCATTAAAAAGAGAGCTAGGTAAACTTACAGGGTTCCAATTAGCAAAGACTTCAGCAGAAAAGTTCTTAAGAGCAGCACAGTTTTTAAACGATAAACTAAATGTATTTGCTTTTGGTAAGCTAGTATTGAAATCAACTAGTCCCGAGTTGCGGAATGCTTGTGAAAAGTAAATTCCTTCTGGAATACTTGCCAGATTAAAGTCCACCAAAGAACTACAATAAGCCCATGCTGAGTTGCAATTAAAGGCTAATGGGAGCGGCGTTTCAAAACTAGACAGACTAACAGCTCCTAACCACGCAGCGGAAACATTAGTAGCTGTCGGCAACGGAGTGCTAAACGAAGTAAGTCCACTTGACCGCCATGCACTACTAAAGTTCACATTGCTCGCCTCAGTGCCGAGCTTTGCGTCAGCCGGAAATGACGTTAGGGCCGAGCAGGATTGCCACGCAGACGTGAAGTTATTTCCAGTGCTTAAATCCAAGGCCGGAAAACTCGTAAGCCCACTAGACCGCCATGCTTGGGTAAAGTTCACATTGGTCGCCTCCGTGCCGAGCTTGGCGTCCGCCGGAAAGGACGTAAGGGC
>CAKZOI010000080.1 GCA_937136395.1 uncultured Opitutia bacterium
CTAGCTGTTTCAATCCTTCATCTAAGGTGTAAGTTGTGCCACCGATATTCACGTCACTTCCTGATATTACATATTCCGGAACATCTTTTAGAACAGCTTCGTATGATTGATCGCCTAGGCTGAAGATAAGCTTTGACCCGTTTTCTGGGAAACCATCGCTCAAACTGAAAATATTTCCATAAAAATGTGATTTAGGAGCATTTGTTCGAAATGATTTAGCTAAATTTGCTGATATTGCTGCACTCGTTAAATTTTCATTCCCGACACCTTTGTAGGTCGCGCTCAATTCTCCTGATGCATCTGATGATATATTAAAGGTGTATGAACTAGATGGGGCTACCGGGATAATACCTTCAGCACTAATTGAACCACCGTCGATTAAGCCTGTCTCTTTAAATGTATATCGATTGAGCGAGTTATCTGGCAAATAGTCTTTCGTAACAAAGCCTGCCTCAAATTTTGAAGTTTGGCTGCTGTTTTCCACCCCATTGTAAGATAGGGAAAAGTCCGCCGAGCTTACAAAGGTGATTTGGCCACCAATACTCGCAAATTTTCCAGTGGAAATTGTCTGCGGCGTAGCGTTCTCAGGAGAATTAATAACTTCTCCAAAACTATCCAACTGACGTAGTTTTATCTCTCCCTCGTTAGAAATTACCACGTTTTCTAAGCTAATGTCGTTCCCATCAATTTTTTGCAATACAATATTTCTATTATTTGCCGAGGAATAGGCGATGATCCCAGTCTCACCCGTATGCGCGTTTATTGCTGCGACGAAGGCACTTATTGAACCCGCACTCATATCGTAATCAATGCTCACCGTTTCAGCATTATCACCCTTTAAATCAAATTGTATTTGTTCAGCTGGAACTTCATAGAGCTCAACGAAATTGGACGCACGCACGTGCAGGCCTTCGTTCGACAATTCACTATTTAAAGCGGTGGCAATATGCCCAGCCATCATCCCCTGCGAAGGCTCATAGCGTATCGCATTACCCATTGGTGAATTAATCGTTAACGTAGAAGTCATGCCTGCTCGAGCTAATGGCATATTCTCTACATTATCTACTGTCATATTTGAATTTGTACTGACACTAGATCCCAAACTAGAAATTGACGCCACATAATTACCGTCAGTTGTAATTCTACTAATTGAACCACCGATGTAACTACTGTTCGAAGTAACTGCTAGGTGCTGTGCATTGTACTGCGCACCAGAATTAAACCCATTTGATTCAGTTATTAAATTAGAAATCTGATTATCGGTAAGCGGGGTGCCTGTTAACTGTACCCCTTCGCGAGTGAATATTTGAAGCTCAGCGGATGCGGTATCGCCATCAATTTTTATTGCTGACACCTCATTACCAACATCAACTTTCAGTGATGCGCTATCGTACGCAGCCGCGCCCGTAAATGCCGCTGCTGAGACAACCAATTTATTTGTATTACCGCTTGCATATAATCCAAGGTCTTTAAAGCTTTTGTACTCACCACCGACCATCCCATCTGTTTTTATAAGCCCCGAATTAAGCAATGAGGCAAGTTCTCCGTAACTAGAGAAATCATTAATTTTGGCACCAAAAGAAAATGAATGCTCCGTGCCACCTACCGTTACTTTAAGCTGTGATGAGGTTGTTAATGATGAGTATGGAGAATTCATCTGAAATTGTGTTTGTGACTTCAAGCTAGCGAGATTGCTTATCCCATCGACGTCCTTTAGGACACCGAGTGCCCCACTGTCACGGAGAAGAAGATTATTTGCGCTATTCCCTGTCGCAGTAAGGAGTTCGCTCAAGTTGGTCACATCATCAATAATTGATATTTCAGTAGCATCGACAGTAAGTTTCGCTGAGCTTTGATTTTCTGCTGATGGCTCTGCAATCAAGAGAGAACTTGCAGCCAGAAGTCTCCCATCGTTAATAGTAACAGATAAGTTTTCAGACTTATTGTTGCTAAATTCAACCTCAAAGCGATCCGCCATAATTGGCGTACCAATTATTGAGAAAGTTACTCCATTTACCTCAGTATTTTCAGAAAAATCTGCAAGTGTTTCACCATCCCCATTTGCGAGTATCCACGAACCCAAATCTGCTGAATATGAAACTGTATGTGCCTCACCAACGAGATCATCTGAAAATCCTGAAATTTGCAGTTGAACATCACTATTTCTTGTTGATGTTTTTTGAATGCTCACACTGTCTAAACTAAAGATGCGCGTTCCAATATCGCCATTCAAATCAACGCCTACTTGATTTAGCTCATTCATCTCTTCAGCGAACTTCATTGCCAATGCATCTAGATTTTCTTTGACTTCGGAAAGCGTCGTATCTGAAGCTAATAAGCCAGAGATCTTACCAGAAGGTAACTGAACCTGAATAGCACCTTGCCCATCCACATTACCGAGGAATATCTTGTTTTTTCCATCTACATTCTTTACGTCAAATTCCTTGACTTCGAATTGAGAAAGAAGTGGCTGTCCCTGCCCAAATGTCCCAGAAAGAATTTCGATTTCGCCCCCAGCTTTGTATTGGACTTTTATGTCAACAAACTCACTAAGTTTTGCTACGAGTGCGTCGCGCTGATCCAATAAATCGTTTCGCGCACTATTCGGACTGCTGTTTCCAAGGACTTCTTTCTGGATTTCTGATAATTGTCTTATTATGAGATTTGTGTCGGCTACACTTTCTTCGATGCTCGCGCTTATCAAGTCTCGCAAGTCATTTACTCCGACCGCGACATTTCGCATTGAAGATGCAACACTTTTAGCTGTGTCGAGAGCGCTCGTCCTGCTAATCAAATCTGATGGATCCAGTGCAACATCATTCAATGACTGAAAAAATTCATTTAATCTTTGAGAAACACTCCCTGCAGCAGGCCGCACAACATTCTCTAGTCGATCCAGTATTTCTGTTTTAGACTTTGAGTAATTGAAGCCTGATTTGGCATCATGTAGTTGCATTTCTATGTATTGATCAAATGCCCTTATTATCCCATCAATCTTTACCCCAAAACTGATGTTATCAGACATTTGCAAAACATCAGCTGAACCAGATTTCACTTCACTGATCTGAATTTCACGTCTCGCATAAGCTTCATTGCCTACGTTTGCGATATTTTGGCCTGTGGTAGCCAAGCCTTCTTTGTAGGTTTTTAGCCCTGATTTTGCTATGTTATATATATCACTCATGACTTATCAGGCTTATACTGCGACATTTGTTGGATGATCGCTTGTGCAATACCTATATCGACCGATTTGCTTGAATTGTTAGCTAACTCGCGATCGAACATCTCGACAAAATTGTCATCTGCATCCGTATCAAACAAACCATCACTCAATTTGCTATCGCGGGCCTGCTTGAGTAAATTTTCAATGAAAATTGCCTCAAATTGATCTGCAACTTCATTCAATGCGGCATTGTCGCTGGATGGATTATCCAAAGTTGGGTAATCTTTTTCAATTTGCCTAAAACTCAATACCTGAATATTCGCGGGAAGGACTGTCACTAATATCCCCCTATATCACAATTAATTCAGCATTTAAGGCTCCAGCTTCTCGCAAAGCCTCCAAAATGGCCACAAGGTCTGAAGGTGTTG
>CAKZOI010000081.1 GCA_937136395.1 uncultured Opitutia bacterium
TCATTTTGTGACACCTCAAGGAACTTAGTTTCGATCTCAACTTGCTTCACTTCGTTGTAGTTACGAAGAATTGTGCGCATACGCTCAAGGTTACGACGTGATTGTGTAACGATCAACTGCTCACCATCGAAAGCAAGACTACTGCCTGGGATTTCGAAGTTAACACCTGCACTTTGAAAGAAGCTTTGAAGCGCCTCAACCTCTTCGTTTGCAGAAGGGCCGCTCGAACCACCCGAAGATGGAGCTGCAAATGGATCTATCGGACCAGAAGAGCTGCCACCACCATCACGGAAGCCAGTCAAACGAATGACCGTTGCACGAGAAATCGGGAAGAACTCAGTGATTGTGCCCTGTGAACCTTCTTCGCCACCTGTAGGTGCCACAGTCACGGCATCTGAACCGATATCGTAACCGAAGTTAACTTGCTGTGTAACGAATTGCAGGATGCGATCTAGGCTAAGATTACGCAGGCTAATGTTTACGCGAGGATTTGCATCATTCGGATTGAAAAGGGGAACGATATTCACACCAACACGCTCTGGATCATACTCAACTGAAAGCTCAGAGAGTGTTTCGATCACACGTGTAAGCTCCATACCTGAAAAGTTTACCTGCGGAATAACAATCTCATTCATCTTACGAGCAACTGGTGAATCATCGCCACCAGGACCAACAGGTTTAACTGAAACATCGAAGACCTTTGGACGTTCCCAGTTTTGATCGACTTCTGTCAACATCTGCTCACGAGTCTTGTAGTGGTTTTGCTTATGAATACCACCGAGGATCTCAGCAATTTTAGTTTGGAAGAGCTTAGCTTCAGCGTTGTTAGCATCACGCGCTTCAACCTCACGGAAAGTCGCGGAAGCACCATCGTAGTCTCCGTTCAAGTATTGTGCGCGGCCACGAGTCAATAGATCGCGAATCACACTGCTTTGAGCCACATAGACTGGGCTGATATCATTGATATCAAGTGCGTATGGATCTGAGATTTTGCTATCAAGCTTAGCCGCGAGGCGGTTTGCCTTGCTGGCACTGCCACCAGCTGCGCGATAGCCTTGAACCAATGCTTCGGCTTCCTTCAAGTCACCTGCGTCCGCAAGCGCTTTTGCCTCCGCGAGAACAACATCTGCCTTGGCTGCCTCGAGCGCATCAAGTGTGCTGGCAGTCTTCGTATTAAGCGTCAAACTTGCGCTCGCCGCATTGAGAAGATTAGTCGCATCTGTATATGCACCTAATTCGGCAAGCTTCTCAGCTTCACCAATTGCATTTTTTGCAGCCGCCAAGTTGGCGTCTTGAGATGCCGCAACGACAGCAGCCATTGCATCAGCGCCACTGCCACCTGGCTCAGCAGTCATAGCGACTTCTGGAGTGATGTTAGGCGCTTGGCCGTAGACAGCAGCACCGCCAGAACGACGATCGAGCTCTCCATTGATTGATGCTAGCAAACGTTGAACATTCTCATCGTTTGGCGCGATCTTGATTAATTCTTCAGCTTTTGCTTTAGCGGTCTCCAAATTACCGGAGTCGCGTGCGCGCAAAGTTTCAGCCATCAGACGAATCTTATCTGGTGTGCTTTGCGCATCTACCGTCTGATTGGCGACAAATGTAAAGGTTCCTAGCGCACCAGCCATCAAAATGGCGGATATACGCATACGTGCTGCGAGGTGTTTTTTCATAATCTGTTTTTGGGAGTCCTGTTGTTTGTTATAAAGTTAGTCTCTAAAAGATGAAATCGGGCTCATCGCCCTTAGAGGTGTCTTCCGTTGGGGTTTCTGGGGTTGTATCTTCGGGTTGCGAAGCCACTGCGGTTAATACCTTAGTTTCAGCTTCGAGTTCTTCATTCCCTTGTTTCTCAACTGTTATTGAAGATTCTTCAAGGTTAATTTCTTTCAAGATATACTGACCAAGTGAAGTTTCGAAGGTTTCACCGGCTGTATTTAGCTCAATGTTAACCGATGAATCCTCGTTTGAGCGCACGACTACGGTCACCTCATCATTGAATAAACGCTCTCCATGCGTGAGGACGACCTCTTCGTCGGTGCGAAGATCTAGGATCTTAACAGTTGCTTCTTTGTAGATACCTTCAGTCGGATCTACAATGCGCTTGATGCCGAAATCGAGCACTTTGAACTCAGAGTCAGCAACAGTCTGCCCAATTCTAGCGCGAACACTCTTCATGAGTTCTTCATCATAAAGTAGTATCAAGCTATTGGATTCGGCCTCTTCAATGTAACCTTCAATTTGAATGCGGTATGCTACTTGTTTGATCTCGGCGAGATAGATGCCAAAGGGGACTGGCGGAGGCGGAGGCTTAATACCCGTTGCCGTGAATTGGCCATCTTTGCCAATGTAGATCTTGGGCGGTGTGAACACATCGTAGGTCCAGCCCGTGGATTGCTCGCCAACTTCTGGCCACGCAGCATCGCCACCACTAGACTCTGGGACAGGAACGGCCTGGTAAGGATTGTTTGCAGTTTGCGTAGAGACCTGAGGTTTACCAGCAGGTGCCTCTTTAGACTTGGTTACATAGAACCCCACTCCGGCCAGGAGTGCCAATACGGCAATTGCTAGAAATAGCTTATCGTAAAATTTATTCATTTGAACTTAAGAGGGGTTTTGCTCCGAATCGGATGGGAGGATAATTTCAATAAACTCGAGAACGACAGTGAAGCTGGAAACGTTCTCAGAGATAACAGGCTTTTGCTCACTCTCGGGCTCCGCATCGTCTGAAGCGCCAGCACCGCCACCAAAGCCACCAAAGAGATTGTCCAAGGCATTTCCCTTAGGCATTTCAGCAGTCGTTGCGCTACCTTGCGGGCGTTGAACTTCGATACTGCGAACAACGATCGGCAAGTCGAACTTTGCTAAGCTATTCAAAAAGACTCTCAAAGAGTCGGTATAGCCAGTGAAGGTCACACTGAAAGCCATCGTGTCAATGGCATCAGGCACGCGTGCTGTGATCGCTTCATTGATTACGAAGCCCGCTTTCTCTTTAGTGTTTCCGCCAGTTTCTTCGAGTAGCTCACGCTGCACGCTAGTAATGCCTGAAGGATTAGAATCGATCAGTTTGTTTACGATATAACTCAGGATTTGGCGCTGCTTATCTAAGGCAGCAATCACCGCCTCATCTGTCAGCGGCTCTCCAGTTTGAATGTATTTCTCAAAACCAAAGGCAAAATTGCTCGGTGTCTTGATAGGAGTGGCTTCGCCCTCTTCGTTGGTGACACTTTCAACACGCTCTTGATATTCAGTTATATATTGCTGAATCGCAGCCATGACGCCAATGCCGTCAGTCGATGCCTTAATCCTTGAGCCTTTTTGCAAGTCCTCGCGAATCTTCTCCAGCTGTGCGCTTAAGTTAGTAACATTTTGCTCAGAGGCAGTGACATTATCAACTGAAGGGGCCGGATCTGCGGCCAATAAGTTGTTTAATTGCGCCTCGGCGCTGTTAATTTTGTTCTGCGCCGACTTCACTTTGCCAGATTCGGCAAATGTAAGGTAGGCACCCGCTGCCGCTGCTAGCAAGCAGACGAATATCAGCAGACAGAATGCTAAATTTTTCTTAATAAAATCCATGATGATTATAGCGGTTTTGCGGTATCCACTACCAAATTAATGCTGAACGGCAGAACATAAAGCCCTTTGCGAAGGTTCGTCCAAGTGATCGTCGGTCCCTCAGATGCGACAACAAACTCGGAATCCTCAAAGCTCGCTTGCAGCCCCTTAATACGGCGCGACAGAACTTCTTGGTCAATGCCAGCGCTGCCTTCGGCGCTTTCGCGAACAAGCATTTGCCCCTTCACTACCACTTCATACGTAGCTGGGCCCGATTCGGGTTGCTCGCGGATCACATTCAAATCATCCAGCCAAACATCTTCGGCAGTCGTTAAGCTCTCTTGTAGCTCCGCAAAAAATTGAATCCAATTCGTTTTACTATTAACGAGGCCTTCCACGCGCTGGATGGACTCGCCCAATGCTTCAGCAGCTTCTAGATTGGCTTGAATCGCTGCCTGTCGCGATTGCAATGGCGCCACTTCCGCTTGAGTTGCTTGCGCAAGCTCCTGGTAACCAGAGTTGACTTGCTTTAAAGCCATAAATGCAGGCCATGGCGCTAGTGCCAAACATGCCGCCGCAATGATCAAGATTGGCTTTTTAGCCGCAAAAGCCATCGCGTCTTGAATCGCAGTAGGCAACAAATTGACGCCTGCCGCATTTGGCAATGTGCCACGACTTGCTTCACCGATGATCTCGCTTAATTGCAAACGAAGTTCTTCCGTATTGCCATGAATGCCGCCATCCAAGGTTACATTTTGTAGTGGATCAAAATACTCAACGGGCACTTTCTGCGTTTCAGCGAGCTTTTCAGACAGCCCTCCAAGTAGCGCGCCGCGACCGTTCAGTAAGATACGCTTTGGAGCGTTTCCATTCTTCTGGCGACGATAGTTGACGATCGAACGAGTGATTTCTTGGCTCATTCGGCGCATAAACGAATCCGCACTGGTGATCAACACTTTCGAGCCAGAGTCTTCCTCGGTAAAGTCGGACTCACCTGCAAAGAATTTATGCTTTAATTCTTCCGCCTGCGCGAATGGCTTGCCGATACTATCCGCAATGCTCTGCGTGAGCGTATTACCTCCTAAAGCAATGTTACGAACGAAGAACCCGTCGGCACCGCAGAATAGGAGATTTGTAGACCGCGCGCCCACATTGATTAAGAGTGTGTCTTCCTCAAGATTTGGATACGCAAATTGAAGCGCATTGTAATCAAGCACCGTAGCCGCACTGATGGATTCGACGGTGAGTCCCGCGAAAGCAATCTTGCTGCAGAAGTCATTGATTGTATCTGACTTACAAGCGATGAAAAGCACTTCTGTCTCAATGCCATCGTCGCCGACGACTTGGCTATCCCACACAACTTCATGTAGTGGATATGGAATATTTTGTTGCGCCTCAAAAGCAATGATCTGCGCGCGCTTCGATTCTTCCACATTCGCAATGCGGATCGTCTTAGTGAGCACTTGATTGCCGGGCAGGATCAATGTGGCCTTCCCGGAAAGCTTATGAGTCCGCGCTAGTGATACGAGGGCATTGCCTACGGCATCCAACCATGCGTCATCATTGGAGTAGTCGTAATGGAGGCTCTCTGCCTCCAACTTCTCTACCTGAAAGCCGCCAGCTTGCTGTGATATAATTGCTGCGGTCACCCGACTGGCGCCGCAATTAATAATCAATCGTTTAGAACTACTCATGAAATAAATAAATAAGCTGGTATAGTAAGGGGTCGCCTAGTTGCGAACATCCTTACGTAGGAAAGTAGGAAGCTTGTCCACGCGACCGACATAATCTACGGGCGTAAGGTAAACCGGCATTAAAATATGCTCATTTTTAGAGGCTTCTGAGTCAGCCTTCGATTTCATACTGGCGAGCACGGAATCGTCGCGGAGGCTACTGCTACGAGCATTTTTGGAGACTGGCTGTAATTTGCCGTCAATAGAGACTTCAACAAAATAGTAATCCGGATCGGTTGATGACAATTGATCGCGCTCTACAATCAAACCTGGCAAATAAAAATAGACGTTATTGTCATCCCCTTGCTCCATGATCACAATCTCTACTTCAGAAGTGTAGAAATCAAACTGCCCTTTTTCCTTCAGCGCGTAGCCGAGGTAGGCCTTGACCTTAATATTGCTGACGTATCGGTCATCACGCGCCGCTGGATCGGGGTTCTTACCGCACTGCAATTGCACTTCCATTTGCACCCAATCATCTCTGAGCGATTTAAAGTTTACTTGATCTACTTCGATCGCTTCTTGTGCATGGGCACACGCAGACGCACCAATAAATAAGACTAGGGGCAATAGCAATTTCTTCATAACGGGGGGAGAATGGAGTCAACTGATATCCGCTTTTAACGAGGACATGAACGAACATTGTTATAAGTGGGACTATGCATAGCAACCCATTTTTACTCCCGAATAGCTATTTAATTGATATTCATGCTAAATTATTAGGCATAAATGGGGATTTCGCTTGCGATCCACAGGCTCGCGGAAACTTTTTACCACACATGTCGACTCAGTTACCATTCAAGATAAGCGCACTCGTATTTGTAAAGAATACGCAAGGCGAGCACCTACTCATCCAGCGTCAAAAAGCGCCGAATCAAGGCTGCTGGAGCCCGATAGGCGGCAAGCTAGATATGGCAACAGGCGAATCGCCCTATGAATGCGCGCGCCGCGAGATTGAAGAAGAGATCAGCCTATCTACAGAAGATTCTGATCTGCACTGCTTTGGATACATTGCCGAAAAGAGCTATGAGGGTGCGGGCCACTGGCTCATGTTTTTGTTTAATTGCAAAAAACATATCGACGCACTCCCAAGCACAATCGACGAGGGGCAGTTCGCATTCTTTGATAGAAAAGTGATCGATCAGATCTTAATCCCTGAGTCCGATCGCACTCTGGTTTGGCCCTATTATGATAGGTATCAAGACAGCTTTATCGGTCTTCGCGCGGACTGCGGTGAAAGCAACAAACTGAACATCATCGAAGAGCTCAAGCTCCCATAGCGATGAACGACGACGAGTAGCTACTGCTGTTCGAAGCCGCCGCCTTGAACCTTATACATCAACCACTCATGAGTATCTGGAGGGGGCTCGGTGCCCGTCGCAATAATCTGATAACTTTCGGGGCAAGCGCGCCAAAAGCCCGCCTTACGGTGTGGATCGAGTTCGCCGAGCACATCGTCCGCGAGGATAACTGGCTGTAGGCCCAATCGTTCTTCAAAGATTTTCGCTTGAGCAATTCGCAAGGCGACACAAAGGCCGCGCTGTTGACCATCAGATGCATATTCACGTGCACCGCCCACCTGCAAGTTGAGCTGAAAATCGTCGCGATGCGGCCCTTTCTGTGTCGAGCCAATGATTCGATCTCGCTGCCGGGCATCTTGTAGCAGTCGCCTAAACGACTCAACTTCGCCCACAGGAACACTCGCATTGAATACCAACTCTGGACCTTCATCGGCTTCGGCGATATCACTGTAGACACGCTTTAGCGTATCTCGAAGCATCGACACGCCAATCCGTCTGCGTTCCCCAATCGTAATTGCATGCGGCGCAATCTCAGCCTCAAACGCAGAAAGCTCTGCATCACTGCCTCCTTTTTTAAGCAAACGATTCCGCTCTGCAACTCCCTTGTGATAATATCGGAGCGCATTATAATACGCCCCATCTACAGCTGAGAGGGTGAGGTCAATAAAACGTCGGCGCTCTGCTGGGGAGCCTCGCAAAATCATCAAATCCCCAGAACTTAATGGCACAACTGGGAGGCGACCGATAAAATCACCCAATCGTGTGACCTTCTCGCCATCCATCTGCACCGCACGGCTCCCTGAACCAGACTGTATCTCTAATTCGGTCCGCCCTTGCACCTCGTGGTCGAGTTCGTAAACCGCGGCATAGCCTTGCTCACCTTGTTTAGGCAAAGCCGCCATACTTTGGGTGCGAAACGAACGCAGTGCCGTAACCAAGCCCAAGGCCTCTAAGAGATTTGATTTCCCCTGCCCATTCTCCCCGAGAAGAAAGACTCGGGGGGCATCCAAATCCAGTTCCGTAAAATCAATATTTCGGAAGTGCTGAAGGCGAAGGTATAGAAAACGCATACGGGTTCTCCCTAGATTGAAATCACGTGTGAATTAGAACCAGTGCCATCCGCTTTTAATTCGGCGTAGGCGCTCTTTATCGCGCTCAACAAATTGGCCCAATCCACTTCAGTCGCCCAAGCCCCTGCACTCACTCTCAACGCGCGTCGCATCGCAAGCGCTTCGACGCCCATCGCCGCCAATACATGCGATGGCCCATCCTTGCCTGAAGCGCATGCAGATCCCGACGACACTAAATACCCATGCTTCTCGATTGCACGAACCCAGCGTTCGTTGGCAAACTCCGGCATGATCACCAATGCGGTGTTCCATAGACGCGGGGCATCGATACCGATCAGCTGAACATTCGGCATCTCCGCTTCAAGGCTTCGCAAGAATTGATCGCGCGGATCCGCTGACATTTGCCCCAGCATCGCATGTGCGACCTTTAGCGCCTCAATCATCGCCAAAGCACCCGCGACATCCTCGGTTCCTGCTCGCCGTCCCGCTTGCTGCGCCCCGCCGTGAAAACTTGTAAATCGAACGCCTGCTGGATGGATCAAAAACCCTACACCACGAGGCCCACCAAACTTGTGCGCGCAAGCGGTCACATAACCACAAGCCCCTAGCCCACACAGCGAGCGTTTACCAATCCACTGCGATGCGTCACAGTGATATGCACACCCAAGCTCTCCACAAATCGAAGCAATCTCTCGCCAGGGGTTCAACACGCCAGTCTCATTATTTGCCGCCATAACAGACACTGCCGCAATCGCCTCAGACTCCAGTTGCACGCGCATGGCATCGAGATCCACTGCTCCACTACCATCCAAAGCGAGCCAAACGATACGGCCAGCAAAATGAAACTTCGCCGATTCGATCACGCTAGGATGCTCAGTCGGACTGAGCGCGATACACTTATCAAGAGGCAATGTCCGCGCCCAATGAGCAAACACAGAATTATTACCTTCGGTGGCTCCTGAATTAAACAGCACGCGCGACGCATCCACCCCCAGTAACGTCGCCACAGACTCACGAGCGGACTCTACGCGCACATGCACCTGTGCCGCCGATCGATAAGGGCTGGACGGATTTAACCACGAGCTATCAACCGCCTCAGTCCACGCAGCTTTCGCCTCAGCGCAAAGCGGTGTCGTTGCATTATTATCGAAATAACCGTTAAGGTTCATGGGGAACACTCTGAGTCGAGTCGAGCTAGGCGTCAATCGAAGCGATTGAGAATTCCTTTGACGCTGCCTAAGGGATACGAATTTTTTGACCGACTTTGAGTGCGTTTTCATTCCGCAATCGATCGCGATTTGCTTGATAGATGTCGATCCAACGCGATGGTGTCCCGTAATAGCGGGAGCTAATCGTGCTGAGCGTATCGCCAGATTGCACGGTATGCGTGCGAGGGACTGTAGCTGGATTTGGCGTAGTCGAAGTGGTCGCACGAGGTTGCTGGACTTGGGCAGTCGCTATCGGTTGGCGCACTGTAGTGGGTGTTTGTGTCGTCGCTGTAGCGCGACGCCCCGAACCAACGACGCTTTCAAGCTGCGCCACTCGCGCCTCGGCATTCACAAGGTCTCGCTTCAAGCTTTCATTTTCTTGCCTCAAATTCTTCACCAACTCCATCAAATCGATACGATCCAGGTCGCCTTGATAAGGCTGTGCAGGTAATTGGCGGGCAAATTCTTTCTGAGCAGTCTCAATCAATTGACGCACTTGATTCGCCTGTGGGGAGTTGGGCTTAAATTGCAAATAACGATCAAAATGATAGATCGCCCGCACTGGATCTTTCAACTCTCGAAGATAAATATAGCCTGCCTCAAGGTGGGACTCTGGTGCGTCTCGACGCGCATCAATCACTCGATGAAACGCACTCAGCGCTTCTTCCATACGCCCCTGATTCTTATAATCTTGAGCCAACTGATACTGCTTCTCGTCCGTCTCACTGACGATCTCTAGATCACTCGGCGCACAACCCAAGAGAAGCCCGGTACAGGCGGCACTAATCAAGAGGATGCGGGACAATGATTTCATAAGACAGTGTGTTAAATCTAGAGTGTTTTCCGTCAATGTAAATCCATCTCACTACAGCGCCGTAGTCGTCTGCCCAGACCACCAGTTTAGCCCCGCTGCCGTAGCAGATACAGCTGCCACCGCGGCGGTCTCCGCTCGTAGCACATGAGCCCCCATATGGGCCATTTTCCAACCATTCTTACGAAACGTATCGCGCTCTGCCGCAGACCACCCACGCTCGGCGCCCAGTGCGATCAACACGCTCGACGCAACCTCAGGCAAAATCGTGCCTAAGGCGCATGTTGCCTCGTAATTATCTAAAGCAATCGATATATCAGCACCATGCAATGCGGTGATCGCCGACTGCAAGTCGGCATGCATCGCCACTTCAGGCAAGTGAGTGCCAAAGGACTGCTCCACTCCTAGACGTAAACGATCTCGCCACTCATTCGTCGACCAAAGGCTACTTTGCGCATAAGAGGGCTCGCTCCGCTCCGACTCGAAAAAATGCAACGCCTGAACGCCCATACTCGCGGCATCAAAAAGTAGCCGTTTCGCCGTATGCGGTCGCGGTAGACCGATCAATAGTGAGATCGGTAGAGGCCTCGGGGCCTCCTCCGTGCCGACTACTTTTAAAACAACACTGCCATCATCGGGCAGCTCGAGAACTTTTGCCCGTGCGCGCACATCGTTCACAAAACCAACAAAGACCAAGGTGCCAATCTGCGCGCGCAAAACCTTGCGAATATGAACCGCCCGAGCGTCCTCCGCTGGGAGCTTCACCCCCGCAAACGGCTTATCGAAAAGCATCAAATTCATGGCAGCTTTTCAGATGACTCTGTCTACCGACGACGACCAAAACGGCTCGAAGCGGAGTTCCGCTTTCGGCGAACTGGCTTCGCAGCTTCACCGGTGCGGATCACAGGCTCATAAAAGTAATTGAAGCCTTCGAGCTTCCGCTGAGGAATGGTCTGATCGATAAATTTCTCAATGGCATCCAGCTTCGCCTGTTCGTCGGGTGCCACAATCGTTGCCGCATCTCCCTCTCGTTGTGCGCGACCTGTGCGCCCGATACGGTGCACATAATCTTCGGCATGCTCAGGCACATCGTAATTGATCACATGGGTCACATTAGCGATGTCGAGACCACGCGAAGCAATGTCTGTCGCAACGAGAATCTTGATTTTGCCTGATTTGAATTGATCCAATGCCTTCGTCCGAGCTTTCTGCGGCAAATTGGAATGCATGGCAGCACAACTGTAGTCACGCTCCTGCAACCATCGGGCAATGCGATCCGCGCCGACTTTCATACGACAAAAGATGATCATACTATCGATCTCCATCATCTCAATGAGGGCGATCAACAGGTCGAATTTCTGCATCGCGCCAACCGGATACACTTCGTGCTTTACCGTTTCAGCAGGCGTGAGCTTGATGCCGATCGTCACTTCTGCAGGGTTGTTCAAACTACTCGCTGCAATGCGCTTAATTTCTTCCGAGACAGTTGCCGAAAAGAGTAAGGTCTGGCGATTTTTATTACACATCTTGATGATGCGTTTCACATCGTCAATAAAACCCATGTCGAGCATACGGTCAACTTCATCAAGCACAAGCACCTCGATCGAGCGAAGGTCGAAATTTCCCTGCTGAACGTGGTCAATCAAACGACCTGGTGTTGCTATAACCACATCGGCGCCCGCCTTTATCTCATCAATTTGTTTCCCATACCCAACGCCGCCATGAATTAAGCAGCACTTGGGCGCACAGTATTTACCGTAAGAGCCAAATTGATCCTCCACCTGAGCCGCAAGCTCACGCGTGGGGCCGAGCACGAGACAACGTGGCGCAGCGCCTTTCTTGTGCCCACCCAGACGATGCAATATCGGTAATGCATATGCCGCAGTTTTACCCGTTCCCGTTTGTGCCGACCCGATGACATCACGCCCCTCGAGTATGTGTGGGATCGCTCCCGCTTGAATTGGTGTCGGCTCTTTAAAGCCGAATTCGTCGATAGATTTAAGGATGGACTCGTCGAGTCCGAATTCGTGAAACGTCATGTTAGCTATGGGTGAAATGCCCGGCCAACTTTCGCATCCGGGTCCGATTAAAATCTGAAAGGCTGAAAGCTAAAATGCTGAAAGCCTATGATCAGAAAGCGGTAGAGTGCGTGCATTTGTTTGAAGATCAAGGAGAAAGCAAAACCCGCGCATTTCATCATCAAAATAACACATGCCCCATGAACATCTTGCGAAATATTAAAAATCCACTCAGACTGATCTCATGAGCTCCACCTACCGAGGACGTATCGCTCCGACACCCACAGGCTATCTACACCTTGGGCATGCGCGCACGTTTTGGATCGCCATGGAACGTGCGAGGGAAGCAGGTGGCAGGCTCCTTTACCGCGATGAAGACCTCGATCCACAACGCTGCAAAGCAGAGTATACGAATAGTGCAATTGAAGACCTGCGTTGGTTTGGCTGCGACTGGCATGAAGGTCCCGATGTCGGCGGCAGCCACGGCCCATACAAACAAAGTGAACGGCATGATCGCTTCCTGAATGCATGGAAGCTTTTAAAGCAGGCAGGCTTCATCTACCCCTGCGACAAGTCGCGCAAGGATGTGGCGCGTGCAGGCCTCGCCCCTCACCCGGAGGATGAAACCGCGGAACAAATCTTTCCCGAAAACTGGAGACCGCCTATCGGCACTGGTAAGGCCGCCGCCACACCAGGCGAGACCAACTGGCGCTTCCGTGTGCCTGATTACCTAAAAATCGAATTTGATGATGTGCGCTTAGGCCCTTGCGCATTCACCTGTTGCCATGACTTTGGCGACTTCCTGGTTTGGCGTAAAGATGGCGTGCCCGCCTACGAACTGGCAGTCGTCGTCGACGATGCCGCGATGGGAATTACCGAGGTAGTGCGGGGTGAAGACCTTCTCATTTCCACCGCACGGCAATTACTCATTTACAAAGCACTCGGTCTACAACCTCCAGAGTTTTACCACACTCCCCTACTTTGTGATGTCAGCGGCCAAAGGCTCGCTAAACGCCACCGCTCACTGAGCCTACGAGAACTCCGCGAATCCGGACAGAGCCCAGAAGCGCTTAGGCAATCTGATGACTGGTGGTCGGGCCTCGAAGATTGATCCACTTCAGACACTGACTCGAAAGATCGCAGCTGAGTCATTCGTCGTCTAGGGCGAAATTGATAGCCTCGATTCCGGCTAATGAGCAGGCGTCCATCACTTTCACGATGTGCGCGTGTGCGACTGTGTCGGCTGGTGAGATGGTGACGATGGCATCGACTTTATTGGCTGTGCTGGCTTCTCGAAAACGAGTGAGCATGGCGGCCAATTCGAGCAGTTGCGTTGCCTCGGGAGTGTCGTAGGGATAATCGTTCACCACCACTTGGCCCACTGCGCTGATTTCGATGATCTGCTCGTCAGGTAAATCCAAGGGCGCTTCCTGTTCGACGGAGCCTGGCAATTGAAACGACAGATCCGCCTCCTGTTGCTCTAAGGTCGAGGAAACCATAAAATAAATGAGTAGCAAAAAGACCACATCGATCATCGGTGCGATCGGGATACCGACTTTCTCTTCTGTTTTTCTCTTTAATTGAGCCATGATCAACGAGACTGATAGGTGGCATAGATCACTTCATAAGCGCCGACTTCTGCGCAGGCACGAAGCACTTTTTTGATTTCGCTATAGGCTGTCGCCTGATCGGCTCGAACGTGGATCCGCAGCTCTGGATTTTCTACCAGTGACTGTTTGATGGCGGCTTGCATCGATTCGAGGCTCTTTATTTCGGCGCCGATATATATCACGCCTTCCGCATCCAACGAGATTGTTCCACGGTCGGCCAAATCTTCAGGCACATCACTTTGCGAGGACTCTGGCAGGTCTAATTTTACGCGTCGATCCGCCTGCGCTAAAGTGCTGACAGTCATAAAAAAGACCAGCAGCAGGAACACCATATCGATCATCGGAGTCATTGGAAAATCTTCCTCTGGTGTTTTCGATCTGTGCCTGCGTGCCATTACTTTAAAGGGGGAGGAGTTAAAATTCAGTCGGTAGAATCTAACGACTATAGAGGCCTTTCACGGATTCGCGCGAGAGCACAATAATGGTGAATACTCCTAAAATCGTTCCTATCGGGATAAACATGCACGCCACGCAGGCGATAACAAAGCTGAATGTGTAATTCTTCCGGCGCTTTAAATACCGACCAGAGGCAACAATCGCAATCGAGGTCGCTTGACCAATTAGAAAGAAGACCAAGCCCATAGCGAAAAAGAACCAACCAAATAGTTGAGGTGGAAATGGCTGAGGCATTGGCAGCGAGTCATTCTGAGTGATCAGTGCCTCTTGCACATCTCCCCAACCCATGATCATCGCCAACCCAAAAAACATATGAAACAAAGGCAGGCAGGCAAACAACATCATCACCCCACCAACGCAATAATGAGCAATCGCAAGTGAGTGAAGCTGAGATTCGTTTTCATTCATCATGTAGTCCTGATCATACTTTCCGATTTTGATGAACAAAGCGACAAGCGTGTCGCTTCTACATGGTATCTAAGTCGACCATGATCTCGCGCGGGCTGGAGCCGTTTTCGGGGCCGACAATTCCTCGGTCTTCGAGCTCCTCCATGAGTCGTGCAGCGCGATTGTAACCGATGCGTAGGCGACGTTGTAGCATGGACGTCGACGCTCGCTTAGTATTGCGCAGGACGTCGATGGCATCGGGCAAGAGCTCGTCGCCTTCGTTTTCACCAGTGCCGGCTGTGGGTGCGTTGTCATCGTCGGCATCGATTTGACGCTGCACTTCTTCAGCAAAGACAGGCGGATCGTTCTTTTCTTTCAAGAAATCGACGATGGCTTCGATTTCTTCATCCGAAACGAAGGCCCCTTGAGCTCGGACTAAATTAGACGTTCCGGGCGGGATAAAGAGCATATCACCTCGGCCGATCAGAGCCTCGGCACCACCGCCGTCAAGGATCGTCCGACTGTCGATTTTAGACGCGACTTTAAAAGAGATACGACTCGGCAAGTTGGCCTTAATCACACCCGTAACGACGTTTACCGAGGGGCGCTGTGTGGCGAGAATAAGGTGAATACCTGCGGCACGGGCGAGTTGCGCGATGCGGGCGATACAGGTTTCTATGTCAGCTGGCGCGACCATCATCAGGTCGGCGAGCTCATCGATAATACAAACGATGTAGGGTAGCTTCTTTTTCGGAACCTCAAAGGCATCGTCGTCGCGCGGCACTTCCATGTTACTCAGCGCATGGCGCTCTTCGGCGCTCATTTCAGAGTCCATCGCCTCTGCTTTCGCCTGCTCTTCCTTATCCTTTAATATCTTGGCATTGAAACCCGCGATGTTGCGGACGTTGGTTTTAGCAAAGATCTGGTAGCGGTGTTCCATTTCAGCGATCAACCACTTGAGTGCACCAGGCACCTTTTTGGCCTCTGTAACGACGGGGATCAACATGTGTGGCAGCGCATTATACATCTGCATTTCCACGACTTTGGGATCGACCATGATGAAGCGCAGGTCTTCTGGCCCAGAATCATACAGCAATGATGCAATAATGGCATTGATACAGACAGTCTTACCTGAACCAGTGGAACCCGCAATCAGAACGTGTGGCATCTTAGTGAGATCCATCACCATCGGTTTACCCGTTACATCTTGCCCGAGCACCACCGGAATCTCTGCGTTGGCATCGGCCCATGCTTTGGATTCTACGATGTCGCGCATGCAGACCGCTTGAGCGATCTTATTCGGCACTTCGATCCCGACCGTGCCTTTACCTGGAACAGGTGCCAAAATACGCACGGACATCGCCTTCAAGCCTAGTGCAATGTTCTTATCTAAATTGACGATCTTCTCGACACGAACACCGGGCGCAGGCGTCACTTCGTAGCGAGTGATCACTGGACCCGTATGAATTTCGCCTGGGATCACTTTCACCCCAAATTCCTCCAAGGTGCGAACCAGCGCTTCCATCGTGCCTGCGTGATCCTCGGAGTGAACATTCGATGCATCTTGTGGCTCGGTTAACAAATTAATCGGCGGGAATACATAGTTGCCACGTCGCTCTGGAATGTTCGCCACGGGTGCTTTTTCTGCTTTTTCACCGGAGATCACCTTAATCATCGATGGATCAAATTTCGGCTTCTTCGGCTCCTCAGCAACTGGCTCTTCGGCTGGCTCCTCCACTGGCTCGGGTTCTACTATGGGCTTGCGCTTCGGCGCGGCCTTAGCCGCCTTCGTATTTTTCGTGCTTGGGCGCGATGCTGGTGCGCCGCTAAGCAGTGATGGCTTGCGCCCATCATCGGGGGCTTCCTCATCTTCGAGAGTCTCGTCCGAACTTTCTGGCGATGACTTGCCGGCCTTCTTCGCCGCTGCGCGTTCAGCTTTTGCTTCCTCTTTTAGGCGCTTTTTCTCGATCTTATTAAGGCGTTTAGCCTCTGCCTTCGCTGCCTTCAATTGCTTACGTTCTTCTCCAGATTGAGCACGGTTCTCTAAGAAATTGCGATAGGCCTCCTGTAGGTAATCGAGCATGCGCCCAAAATTATCCGTAAATACGATTATCGAGCCAGCAACTAAGCCCATTAGCAAAATCATGAATGTCCCGAACGGCCCGACATACGGCTCCATCATTTGTGGTGCCAAAAATTCACCGATCACGCCGCCAAATCCGTTGGAGAGTTGTTCTTCGAACAAGCTACCGGCAATTTGATCGGGACTTGCCATCATCGCAGCCAATCCTGCTGCGCAAAAAAGACAAAGGATGGATATGGCACTCGTAATCAATCGCTTACGCGGTTCTTGCTGGATTAACAAGCGCACACCGAGCCACAGCATATAGAGCGGCAGCAACCAAATCGCGACCCCGAAATAGTGATAGCCAAAAAAGCCAACGGCACTGCCAAAGTAACCCACCCAATTCGTATCTGAAGGTGGGCTGGCATTATATTGCCCAGAATTATAGTCAAAAATCGCAGCAAGAAAGAGCACTGCTAAGGTAAAAAGCGACAAGGCCCAAACCGGACGCGATTGGGCTTTACGGGGCTGAGAAACGACGGTGCGTTTTACGACTTTTTTCTTTGCTTTTCTGACCATGTTAATTGCACCGAAAATACCCGCCGAGCTTCGGAAAACAAGGTTCGATTATAAGGAATAAAAAAGCCTCGGTGAACCCATTCACCGAGGCTTAAGAAAAATTAAATCACTAATTAGTGTGAGCAACCGCAACCACCATCTTGGCATTCGCCTTCGGCTTTCGGCTTTTCACCTTCGGAAGAGCAGCACTCGCCGCCTTCACCATCTTCTGAAGAACAGCATCCGCCGCCTTCACCGCCCCCGCCGCCACAGCAGCCGCCACCTTGATGGATATGGCCATGGGCGATTTCTTCTTCAGTGCCTGCACGCACCTCCTGAATCGTCACGCTGAAGTTCAAGTGCTTCCCCGCAAGTGGGTGATTGCCGTCTACGGTGACATCGTCGTCCTCTACCTTGGTAACACGGACAGAAACAGGCCCTTGATCGGTATTCGCTTGGAATTGCATACCGACTTGGAGGTCTTCAACTCCTTGAAAACGATCGCGAGGAACCACTTGCTCTAGAGCCGGGTTTGGCTCGCCATAACCATCCGCAGGATCCACACGAACTTCAACCGACTCGCCAGATGACTTGCCTTCAAGTGCGGCCTCCAAGCCAGGAATGATATTGCGATGACCATGAAGATACACCAATGGCTGACCAGGTTGAGACTGGTCGATCACCGTGCCTGCATCATCTTTGAGAGCGTAGTCCATAGAAACTACTGTGCCTTCTGAAATTTGCATAATTTTTTACTATTTTGAGTGCTATCGAATTGAGAGAACGACAAGCGGTAGCAGATCCCCACGCTTCGTCAAAAAAGAAAGGTATTTATTTCTAGCCACAATTACGCTGGCGAAGGCGCAAACCGCTTGACGGAACTGCCCAAAACGAGGTTCTTAGTAATTGCCTTCTCAGAAAGCACTAAGGATATGCCAATTCAAGAAAACTCGCTCTTTCGCCGACTCCACGCACACGCCCAAAAACGTCTCGTGTTTGACCCCGGCGAATCACGAAGCAAGCAATTGCCTGCTTACAAGCGGTATATGGAGTTGGAGAATACCATGCTGCAACGGAACCACCATAAAGGGTCGTCTGGCTTAAAGAACTGCCAGGCGCGCGCGGCAATGATCGATGTCATCATCGAAAACCTATTTATTGCGGCGCTCGACCTCTACGCAACAAAGCACGGCCAACTCCCCTGTAAAATGGCAGTGCTCGCAACTGGAGGCTATGGCCGTCGCGAGCTGAATCCGCACAGTGATATCGATATCATGTTCCTCTACCCTAATAAAATTACGGGAAAAAATTTCGATAAATTTCAGGAAGTCCTCACGGAAGAAATCCTCTATCCATTATGGGATTTAGGGCTGAAAGTCGGCCACGCTTCGCGCAATGCCAAGGAAGCGATCGAAGAGGCGCGCAAGGAGATCCAGTCCAAAAATGCGATTCTGGAGTCACGGATCATCTGTGGTTCAGAGCCGCTTTTCACAAAAATGTATAAGGAGTTCTCAGACTTTTGCAAAAAAGAGAACTCTCGTGACTATATTTTGCAGCGCTTAGACGATGAGCGCCTACGCCATGAAAAGGCTGGCAATACCATCTACCTGCAAGAACCGGACATTAAGAACGGCGTCGGTGGGCTACGCGATTATCAAAATATTTTGTGGATGGCGCACATCAAATTTGGTTACCGGTCCTTTAGTGACCTGGTTAAAGCAAAGATGCTACGTCCCGATGAGCGCCAAGATATGCGAGCCGCATACAACCTACTCCTACGCACACGAACGGAACTACACCTGCAAAACCGGCGGCCTACAGATAAACTCAATCTAGAGCAGCAGCCCATTATCGCCGAGAAGCTACACTACCCACAAAAAGACATCTTTGCACGTGTTGAAGCCTTCATGAAGGATTACTACACCGCCGCGCGCACCATCTACCATACAAGTGAGATGCTCAAAGAGCGCTTGGCACTGACAGCGGAGCCTGGCAAAAAAACGAAAATTTCCTTCCGAGAGGCACTGCGTTCGCGACAACACCTTCCAGTCAAAAAAATCGACGGCTTTACCTTAAGCGAGAAAGTCATCTCCACTGACGACCAGAATATATTTAACTCCGACCCACTTCGCCTGATTCGTGTGTTCCGCTTGTTACAACAATTTGGAGCCAAACTCGACCCGGACCTTAAATATTTAATTTCACGTTCGATCCTGCTGATCGACCACACAGTCATTCAAAGTCCCGCAGCTGCCAAGACTTTCTGCACTATATTGCGTAGCCCAGGTGAAGTATACTCGATACTGATGCTCATGCACGAAATTGGCGTCCTCGGCCGCTATCTTCCTGAATTTGGCAAGCTCACCTGTATGGTGCAGCACGAGTATTATCATCGCTATACCGCAGATGCACACGTTCTTCGAACCATACGCCATCTCGACCGTGTCTTTACCAAGTTCGACGAAGAATACGGTCGCTACGAAGTCGAGCTTCGCAAAAACGATGACCCCCTGCTGCTCTATCTGATTCTCCTCCTTCACGACATCGGAAAAGCGGAAGGCGTTAAAGGTCATGCAGTTAGCGGTGTTCGAATCGCCCAGCCGATCCTCGATCGATTCAACATCCCCGCCGAACAGCAGGAACAAATTCTATTTATTATCCGTGGGCACTTAGAAATGGCACGATTCTGGCAGAAGTTTGACTTAGATGATCCTCAGACCGCACAATCCTTTGCAGAATTCATCGAAGATCCTGAAAAACTACGCCTGCTCTATGTTCACACTTACTGCGATGCCAGAGGCACAGCGCCCACGCTTTGGAACAGTTACAAAGACGCCATGCACCGCACTTTGTTTCTGCGAACAATTGAGCAATTTGAGAACAAAGATGTAGTCGACAGAAAGCGAAAAGAACGAGTTACCATGCTACATAATAAACTTATAGATCGAGTGATCGAAGGTGTTTCTCAAGAAGAAATTGAAGCGCACTTTAATCTCCTCCCTGAACGTTACTTCATCAATACACATTCCGATGAGATCGAACTTCACCTGCGCATGGTGAACCAATTGCTTGGGCAAATTCATGATGCCGAATCAATGGCCGCATTGACTCCGACAATTGACTGGCGGGATGATATTGATTTAGGCATGACCGTCGTCAATGTCGTGACCTGGGACCGTGCTGGACTCTTTTACAAACTCGCGGGTGCGCTCTCCCTGGCTGGAGTTACTATTGTTAGCACGAAAGCAATTTCTCGTAGTGACCATATAACCATCGACACTTTCTACATAACGGACCCCGACGGAGGCACCGTTTCCAACACGAAAGCTCGCGAAATCTTCAATGCACGCCTCGAAGAAGCCTTGGTTCATGGGCAGGAGCTAATGCCAACAATCAAAGAGCTCGAGGCGCGCCATAAAGCGAAGACTAAAACCAAGGATATGCTCCCAGCGCCCTTCCCTTCCAGCGTCGATGTCTATCACGAACTCTCACTCAAGCGAACGATTATTGAAGTGCAAGCGAGTGATCGCATCGGCCTACTCTATCAACTCGCTCGCCTAATATCTAAGCAGGGCTTCGACATTACATTTGCACGGATTGCTACAGAGCGTGGCGTCGCCATGGATACGTTCTATATCGAAAATATGCATGATAAAGAATCCGACAGCACGACGACCAACCTGCTAGAGCTGCGTGAAGCACTCGACCAGCTCGTTCGCGATCAATAAAC
>CAKZOI010000082.1 GCA_937136395.1 uncultured Opitutia bacterium
AAAGAATCCGACAGCACGACGACCAACCTGCTAGAGCTGCGTGAAGCACTCGACCAGCTCGTTCGCGATCAATAAACCTTGATACGGGAGTCAGCATACTGAAGTCAGTAGGCAGTCTTTCATACTGAGAAACTTACATACACAGAGAGCTTCGCCAAATTGGCTAAGCGTATAATTCTGCAATCGGTTGATTGTGAATCCTGTATTCCGACTTCTGAATCTTGACTGCTTTTTTTAGGATAAACGCTAGACCTTAGCCCGTCCTGGACCATCATCTGTGCATCTATGGAAGTGCAAGACAACGAGCAGACTGCAATTGATTCACTTTACCGGATCAGTAGCCTAGTTTCGGATACCGACGAGCCCCGCGTTGCCCTTGAGTTGATTTTGGATGAAATCATCAAAGTGCTTCAGCCAAATAGCGCTTCCATCTCTCTCATCAATCCCGACACGCATCAATTGGAGTTAGAGGTGTCCTACGGGCTGCCCGATGACTATGATGATGTCTCGCTTTCGCTTGGGCAAGGAATCACTGGCTGGGCTGCGCTTCATGCCCGCTCGATCATCGTTCCTGATGTTCAAAAAGAACCACGCTACATCAGTGTACGCCCAAATATTCGCTCTGAAATGGCCGTTCCGATGGAAGATCACGGCACTGTGATTGGGGTCGTCAATGTCGACAGCGAGAACGTCGATGCATTTAGCCAGCAAGCACACAAAATACTCACTCTGCTGACCAACGAGGCATCACGAGTCATCTCTCGCCTATGGCTGATCAAACAGCTGCGCACTAAAGCCAACCAACTTGAATCGTTGGTAAATCTCGGGCAACGGCTTGTCGGCGAGCTTGATAGTAACGAGATCTTTGATGGGCTCGCCCGCGATGGGCGACAACTTTTAGACTGCCAAAGTTGCGCACTCTTCATTTTAGGCCCAGAGAAGAAGGCACTGCATCTACAAGCGATGGTAACCCGTACTGGTGTCTTAAATGTGACGCATGTGCTCCCCCTATCGACCAGCTCGGTGAGCGCTGCGATTCATCGTAAAAAGCAAATCGAAGTTGCCGATTTAGCCTTCACGGAAGAGAACGACTTTCTCAAGGTCATTCAGCAGGAAGGCCTCGTTTCAATGCTTTCAACTCCCATAATGTTTGGTGACGAAGTGATAGGAGTGCTCAATGCCTATACGAATCGCCCGCATCGCTTTAATAATGACGAAAAGAAAGTTTTTTCGACACTGGCTGGCTTAGGAGCGATCGCGATTCAAAATTCACGCCTGTATGCACGTGTCTTTACAAGCGAAGAATCGCTTCGTCGGAATGAAAAACTCACCACCCTAGGCATGCTTGCCGCAGAGATTGCACACGAGATCCGCAATCCACTAACAGTCATTAAATTACTCTTTCAGTCATTGGACCTCGATTTCAATGAAGAAGATGTGCGACGAACTGATGTCGCTGTGATCGGCGAAAAACTCAACCAACTTGAAGACATCGTCGGGCGCGTGCTTAGCTTTGGACGTAACCGAGAAGGCCTGCATGCACGCTACGATCTAAATCTTTTGACGAAGGATACGATCCACCTAGTGCGACTAAAGCTCTATCAACAGAAAATTGATATCGAGTTTGAACAGGTTCGAGAGGCGCTACATGTCGAGGTGAATAAAGGCCAAATACAGCAAGTGATGCTGAATCTTATCTTGAATGCCACTCAAGTGATGCCAGACGGTGGCAAAATACAGATAAAGACTGGCCATCAAGACGACCGCATTGAGTTTACTATAAGCGACGATGGCCCCGGCATACCGGAGGAGGTTCAAGAAAACATATTCGAATCCTTTCTAACGAATCGCCCAGATGGCACGGGTCTTGGCCTATCTATTAGTAAACGTATCTTAAGAAGCCATCGCGGAGATATTGAGCTATTACAATCGACGAATAGCGGAAGCGCTTTTCGCTTTTGGCTACCGGCTCCGAAATAAAAAAAGCTCATTCAAAGAGCGACAGCGATTCAGACCACTGTTTGTTTGTACCCATAAAGTCTAATAAATACTTCGCAGAGCGTTTCACCACACTTGGCCCCAATTCGGCTTCATTGAATAGAGTGACTCCTTCCTGATTCATGAGGTCCTTCTTCGCTGCCGGGTTGAGATCTTTAGGGAAGGTAGCAGCCGTAATCCGTGTAAATACCGTGAAACCACGCCCATCTTGGCTAGGCCGTGCCTCGGTGTAATAGGGATTGAGCACCAACACCGAATGATCTGCCGCCATCTCCGATAGCTCTTGAAATTCAATGATCCTAAAGCCCTTTTTTCGCAATTTGTTTTGAATCACTGCCTGAACCTCACCGCCTCTTGGAGCAGGAGAAATCCACTTCAACTGTCCTTTATTATCTATTTGATAGGCAAGTACATCAATCGGCTGAGCATTCGTATCTAAACGTAGCGCGGGAAAGACGTAGGCTTTACTTGGAACGATTTCTTGATCCTTAGCAAAGGTCGCACTCGCTTTGATCAAAAACGTCCACTTTCGGATGTTTAGGGCACTTGAAGGTGCTTCATCGACAGCTGGCTCCCGCATAGAGCAAGCAGAGAAAATGAGGATTGGTAGGATGGAAAGAATAAGTAATCGCATAGTAAACGAGGGTATTATCCTGCTGATGAAGAAGAAGAACAATGCATCAGGCAAGACCATCCTTACTTACGCTTATCGCAGATCTATTGCAGTGTGAGCATTCCGCTCCCGATTCGGCAGTTCAAAAGAAAGGGATTTTGCAAACCGTTAATGGACGTTAATTAACGTGAATCAGAGGCTACGCCAATTTGGCGATAAGTTGCATGGTGCGAGACAGATCGAACTATAATTTTCAAGATACTCAAAACATCTGTTTCTGCTATTTTAATTAACGTTCATTTACGTCCATTAACGGTTTAACTTCTCTTTTTCAGGTTCAACAAAGGCCGCCGGCGAGGAGAGAGTGTCTCAAAGCGGCGACGCCACAGAAGACAATTAGCGGGATCCACGCAGCAGGTTCCGGATGAGATGCTTTTATCATCCTACTGACATCCTGCCCCCAATTTATCAGAACATGGGAGCTGGAAGCTCCCATCACTCTGGGCCTTTTGTTAATCTTCTATTTCGTGCCTTTAGTGACTTTCGTGGTTCAAATTACAAATGCACGCGCAAAAAAAGGGCCGCCATATCAATGGCGACCCTTTGGGGAGTTATTTGGTATCAGACGATTACCACTGAACACCAACACCAGCCTTGATCACAGACTCATCGAAGTCTGTAGTCGAAGCGGCACCGAAGTTGATCTGCCAGTTTTCGTTGATACGACGTGCGTAGTTGATCGACATACCAGTTTCACCTTCGAAGTGAGATGCTGCTACGTCAAGTGCGTTAGTCATTCCTGGAAGCACAGTAGTGTGCTGGAGGGCTGCGACCATTGCGATACCACGAGTGTTTTGCTCGATGTTCTTCTTGTTGGATGCGATGTCGCTAGCGTTTTGTGAAATCGCAGCAGCATTGTTGTTGATTTGTCCTTGGAGGAATAAGTCACCAGCAATACGATCATCGATTTCGTCATCGATACGGAATCCGAGTGCTACATCACCTGCGATGCGATCGTCGATTTCGTCGTCGATGCGGATACCGAGTGCGGCGTCACCTGCGATGCGATCGTCGATTTCGTCGTCGATGCGGATACCGAGTGCGGCGTCAGCATCGTCGCTGTCGAGCTCGTTTTGATCGACGTCATCTTGAACAGCAACAATCGCGGCTGCGTTACCATTAATTTCAGCTGCTACATCAGCAACTGCACCTGAACCAGTGTCTGCAAGAGAAAGTGTGCCATCAACGTTGGCATTGCCGCCAACTTGAAGGTTACCACCGCTGGTCGGGTTATCGATCACCTCACCGATACTAGGATCAAGTGCAAGGAGGCTTGCTGGTGTTTGACCAGCAAGGAATGCGTCAAGCGCTGCCTCAGAAGCAAAGGGACCCGCGATTTGAGCATCGGTGTCCAGATTCACAACGAAATACTCCTCAGTGCCCGGAATACCAAGACCGACAGGGTTCGCGTTTCCTGGTTGCGCAACCTCTTGGGTTACAGCGCGACCGTAGCTGACGCTGGTTGTTTCGCTGGTTGCAGCAGAAAGTGTAGTGTCGCCATTTGTCTCAGCGGAGAAACCGCCGCCAGTATCGGTTGTCTGGCTCTGGTCGTTAGAATCGATGAGCGTCTGGATAACCTTCACATCACCACCAGTGCCAGGGACAACGCCGCCAAGCTCAGTTTGCTCGCCAGCACCTGGAGTCGTCGCAACAGGTCCAACTACCGTAACGAGAGCTGGTTGAACAGTGAGTGTGTCATTCAGGAGTGTAGTGCCACTAACTTGGACGTCCCCCCCTGTGACCGAATCACCAGTAACTGTGACGTCAGTAGTATCAATTAGCAATGGAGTAGCTGGATTGCCGTCAACTCCGACGACATTAGCTGCATTCGCCGAATAGGCGAAGAGCGACACAACCGCAAACGCGGCAATTTGTTTCTGTAGTTTATTCATATTATGTTATTGTTTTTTGTTTGTCGACAAAGACAACCTCACGGGAAAACCCGGAATAAGCTGTCAAAGTATATAAATTCCAATGGGACGATCTATTACATAGCTAATACTAGTCAATGGTAAATTTAGCATGTATATATCAATCGATAGACTAGATAGTAGTGTAATTGTTGAATTTAGTCATTAATCGATAAAAAGAGTAGCAAAAATAGTGCCAACTGCCCCGAATGCAAGCTGATTGCATCGCCCTAATTTCGGCTTCTACTTTCGATACGGCTTCACTCTAATTAACATCTGGCTACTAATTCACATATGCGAAAGCAATCTCGACCCGATAAGTCTTACCTATACCCAATTCTGATTGCACTGGCGATCTGCATAGTTTCGGGCGCGAGCCAATTAGCCACCCCCGATCTAGGCTTCACATTATCTTACGACAAGATTGCTCATTTTTTTGTATTTGGATTGCTCGCGACATCGGTTCTACGCACCCCGCAACTTGCCAAACGTAACTGGAAGGGGGCACTGATCGCCGTGCTAATAACCAGTGCCTATGGCGCCTGTGACGAATTTCACCAATCGATGACTCCTCAACGCAATGTCGAATTCGCCGACTGGATAGCCGATACAGCAGGTGCAGTTGTTGCGGTTGTCGCCTATTCAAAATGGAAATTCTATCGCTCAGTGCTAGAATGGAAATACCCCCAAAGAGGTGCTTCGGCTGAAAAGAGACAGAACCGCTAGTATTTCACGCCACAGCCGTAGGCAGTGGTTGTTGCATTCTCGATAGGTTCACCCGCTTTGGCACTGGTATAGGCGGCTTTCACATAATTCGTCGCTTTCGCAATGTCGCTCTGACGAGCCGACTTTATGCTGTCGATTGCACCTTGGTAAATCAATGTGCCTTCAGGGTTAATCACAAACATGTGTGGTGTCGTCCGCGCACCATACGCACGACCGACATCGCCACTCTCATCAAATAGCATTGCCGTAGAGTTCATATTAAGTGACTCCCGAAGAGATTCCCCCTCAGCAGCAGTTAAATGGCCTTGCTTGCCCAGTGCCGATGAAACGATTTGCAGCCAAATCGCGCCATCCGCAGTAAGTGCCTTCTGTATGGCTTGCATATCTCCCTTAGAATAATACTTCTCAACAAAAGGGCAGCGATGGTTCGTCCATTCAAGGATCACATACTTTCCCTTAAAACTAGAAAGTGCGTGCGACACTCCAGTGCTATCGGTTAATGTAAAATCTGGAGCAGGAGATCCGGTCGGCACCGCGGCACTCGAAACAGAAACGAAAGTAAACAGGCTGATGAATAAACTATGGTAAAACTTCATGATTCAAACAAGAGCCTATTTCAGGGTATTTTCAACTGCGTCACGAATTATTCCATTGGTTAAACTTTGCGGCAACAAAGTCACGTCGCCCTTGGGAGTATACAGCACGTAGAGCGGCACGCCTGAGCGGCCAAAACGTTCGAGCTCATCGGTGATTGCCGCATCATAACG
>CAKZOI010000083.1 GCA_937136395.1 uncultured Opitutia bacterium
AGCTTCCCGCCAAGGCGGGCGCTCTCGCAAGCACCTAACTCACCTTAGCTGCTCTCTTGCAGTTCAGAATTGAATCCACCGCTCAAATAATAAAAATATTGACGCTCTAATCAACTTGATGAGCAAAAATCAACGACTTATAAACACGGAGTGTATGATCTTGACTGAGTCAATATAATATATACTAAACTCTTTTCATGTATCGTTGGCGTATTTTACTGGTTTTCCAATTATTAGGCACTACAGCACATGCAGTTATTGCTCTCAATATAATTGGTGGGTCTACTGCCAATTGGACCGCCATCGACTATCCTGCAGTACGTTCGGATTATCTTGATGATCAACAAACTGGGCACATTCCTTCCGATCTTGTTGGAGATATTGATGGTAACCAAGTCGCCTTCTACAAAACGTATGATGACGGAGGTGGTACAGCTACACTAAATGACGATTGGATTGGTTTTAGGGCGCGATTGGCTGCTCCTGACGGGCAGAGCGGAACTCCCACTTGGGATTCTAACTTACTTGTTGGGATTGATGTTGGGAGTGATCGAGATATGGACATTTTCCTGGTTACGACACAAAAAAGTGGCGGTTATATTCGTTACTATTCTGTAGATAATCCCAATGTTGTAGGACAAAATATTTCACCCGCGACTACTAGCGTGAGTGTATTGAATCCGACGGGCTCTGCTGCTGATGTGGCCGATGGCGGTGGCTTTACCTGGGAGCGGTCGCCTAGCTCGTCATATTTTGATTATTCTGCTGTTGATAGCATTACGGATCATTATATCGCTGATGGTGGTGTGAATGCCACAGACAATTTAGACGGCCTTTCACGAAGTAACAAAGATGACACGGACTTCTTCCTCAGCTTTCAAGTGGATATGCTGACTTTGATCGAAGCTGTTCGCTTAAGCACAGGTGATATTCTTGATGGCAGCACATCACTTAGTTTTGTCTTAGGAACATCCATTCAAGACAATGCGTTCAATCAGGATATGAATGGCCAAAACGGTAATAGTGATCCCAATGACCCTTATTCCGGAGATCCATACTCCCAAAATCTTAAAGATTTTACGTGGGATGAACTTGGGGCTGCGACAGAATCATTTACGGCGTCGGGCGTCGAACCTGTGCCAGAACCAGCGCACTACGGGATTGCCTTAGGCCTTTGTGCTCTTGCTTATCTCGCAAAGCGCAGCCGAGATGTAGAGTGAGGCTTGCCTATGAAATTTGTAGTATCAGAAACTTATTTCTAATCCGCTGCCGTCAAGATCTTCTTACGCTCACGCAGATTGCTGGCCTGACCGAAATCGCTGTGCCAGAAACGCCAAGGCAATAGAGCAGTGGCGATAAAGATGATTTGACTCAGCCAAAAGGCCACCAGCCAGTAGAAGCCGCTGTCAGTGAAGCCTAATGCGACGGTGAATTCTGTTTGCGGCTATTGTGCCACAAGATGCTCACTAAAGGTGTATTTGAAAGACGGCAGCACGGACTTCCGCGTCCGCAGCAGTGCTTAGATGTATCCATTGGGGCAGAAGTTGGAACGTAAGCTCAATGCTCTAAAACTAAAAAAGCCCTTCCGGTCATCCGGAAGGGCTTTTGGTTTAGATTAATCTAGTTCAGACTACTTCTTTGCTTTTGCCTTAAGCGCTGCTTGTGCAGCGGAGAGGCGTGCAACTGGAACGCGTGGTGGCGAGCAGCTGACGTAGTCGAGGCCAACACCGTGGAAGAACTCGATCGAAGCTGGATCACCGCCGTGTTCACCGCAGACGCCGAGCTTGAGGTCCTTCTTAGTCTTGCGACCCTTCTGTGCGCCGATTTCAACAAGCTGTCCAACACCCGCTGCATCGATGGATGCGAATGGATTCTGTGGAAGGATGTCGAGCTCCTTGTATTGACCAAGGAAGGAACCAGCGTCGTCACGGCTCATGCCGAGACCAGTCTGAGTCAGGTCGTTGGTGCCGAAGGAGAAGAACTCTGCAGTTTCTGCAACTTCATCCGCTGTCAAAGCGCCGCGAGGAACTTCGATCATGGTGCCGACGAGGTATTTGAACTTCACGCCCTTCTTCTCCATGACTTCTGCAGCCACGCGGTGGACAACTGCGACTTGGTTCTTGAGCTCATCTGCGAAACCAACGAGTGGGATCATCACTTCAGGAATCACCTTGATTGGCTTCTTGAGCTTGTAGCAAGCTGCAGCTGCTTCGAAGATCGCACGAGCCTGCATCTCAGTGATTTCCGGGTAGGAAATACCGAGACGGCAACCACGGTGGCCCAACATTGGGTTGGACTCGTGAAGTGCGTGCACGCGGTTCGAGATCACGTCGACATTTACGCCGAGGGAGTTCGCAAGCTCGCGCTTGGAGGACTCGTCGTGAGGAAGGAACTCGTGAAGAGGTGGGTCAAGAAGACGAACCGTTACAGGAAGACCACCCATTGCCTTGAAGAGACCAGTGAAGTCCTTGCGTTGGAATGGGAGAAGCTTTTTGAGTGCTGCACGGCGTTGCTTTTCGTCGGCGGCAAGAATCATCTGACGCATGTAGGTGATACGATCACCTTCGAAGAACATGTGCTCTGTGCGGCAAAGCCCGATACCTTGAGCGCCGTATGCGATTGCAGACTTCGCTTGATCCGGAGAGTCAGCGTTGGTGCGAACACCAAGCTTACGGTGCTTATCAGCCCACTTCATGACTTGGTCATACATGCGGAATGTGTAGCTGTCTGCTGGCTTGAGCTTGCCGTTGAGCACTTGATCCACTTCAGAAGGAGCGGTTGCAACTGCACCAGCAAAGATTTCACCAGTTGTGCCATCGATTGAGATGTCGTCACCGCTTTTGAATGTCTTGTTGCCAATAGTAAGTGTTTCGGCACCGTAGTTGATGACGACCTCTGAAGCGCCACAGACGCAGACCTTATTCATTTGGCGAGCAACGAGTGCCGCGTGAGAAGAAACACCACCACGAGAGGTGAGGATACCTTCCGCAGCGATCATACCACGTAGATCTTCTGGAGTTGTTTCAACACGGCAGAGGATCGCGCGACCGCCCTTGGCAGCGACTGCTTCAGCTTCTGGAGCGGTGAAGCAGATCTTACCAGAGGCAGCACCTGGTCCAGCTGGGAGACCTACTGTGAGGACCTTTGCTTTCGCGACTGCAGCTGGGTCGAAGACCGCAACGAGTAGGGAAGAGATGGAGTCTGCAGGGATCTTAAGAAGTGCAGTCTTTTGGTCGATGAGACGCTCTTTAACCAGCTCAACTGCGATACGGACCGCAGCGAGACCTGTGCGCTTACCGTTACGGGTTTGCAGCATGTAGAGCTTGTTGTCTTCAATGGTGAACTCGAAGTCCTGCATGTCCTTGAAGTGCTTCTCAAGCTTCTTGCAGACTGCGACGAGTTCTGCGTGAGCGTGTGGCATTTCTTCAGCAAGCTTTGCAATCGGGTTCGCGTTACGGATACCCGCAACCACGTCTTCACCTTGAGCATTGATGAGGTATTCGCCGTAGAAGACCTTCTCGCCGTTCGCAGGGTCACGTGTGAAGGCAACACCTGTTCCACAAGTGTCACCCATGTTACCGAAGACCATCGCTTGAACGTTCACCGCCGTGCCCCATGCAGCAGGGATGCCGTATTTCTGACGGTAAAGGATTGCACGCTCGTTTTGCCATGAGTTGAACACGGCGCTTACTGAGCCCCAGAGTTGCTCGTAAGCATCTTGAGGGAAAGCTGTGCCAGTGCGTTTCTTGATGATCGCCTTGTAGCGCTTGATCAATTCCTTGAGATTGGCAGCAGTGAGCTCGTTGTCGAGTTTAACACCGACTTCGTCACGAAGTTTCTCAAGTGCACTTTCGAATGGGCAGTGGTCGTTTTCGTTGACCGCTTGCACGCCCATGACGACGTCACCATACATTTGGATGAAGCGGCGGTAGCAATCGTATGCGAATGCTTCGTTGCCAGACTCGTTAGCGAGTGCCTTAACTGTCTTATCGTTGAGACCAAGGTTAAGGATCGTGTCCATCATACCAGGCATCGACTCACGAGCACCGGAACGAACAGAAAGAAGAAGTGGGTTCTTTTCAGCGCCGAGCTTTTTGCCGAGCTGTTTTTCGATCACTGCAACCGAAGCTTTAACTTCCTTTTCCAGTGTCTTTGGATACTGGCGACCGTTGTCGTAGAAGTATGTGCAAACTTCCGTCGTGATCGTGAAACCTGGAGGCACTGGAAGGCCAATACGCGCCATTTCGGCGAGGTTGGCACCCTTACCGCCGAGAAGTTCGCGGAGTTTCGCGCTACCATCGGTTTTGTCACCGAAGTCATAGCTGTATTTTACTGCTTTAGCGACGTTGCGCTTGGCAGCCTTTTTAGTGGCTTTTTTTGCTTTTTTAGCTGGCATAAGATGCGATCTATTTTTGTGGATCGAGTTGAGGTGTTCAGGAAAATCGGATGATTTGCCCTTTTTCTGAAAAGCGTGTAGGAAAGCTATTTAGTTCTGTCTGTCAATGGATTAGCTCCCATCTAGTGCTTCCTCTAAAATTTTAAGTATTGCGGTTGTCGAATCCTTGAATTGATGGGTAGGTGTAATTGAAACATGAGTGATAAGCCTGAAAGTGACGAAAATCTCCCGAACTCTGATGAAGAGCCTTTAGTTGAAGGTGATTTGGGGCGTCGCGACCAAGGAGATCATAGTAACGATGATTCAAGAAAACAGAACCATGGCGCTGATGCCGAGCAGGATCCGTCAGCAGCTGACTCGGATGAAGACATTTTTAGCGACAGCTATCATGATGATTATGTCGATGATTACGAAGCGGAGCTCGAAGCTGAAGCGGCTGCTCGGCGCGAAGCGGGCATGTCCTTCCTCGAGCATTTGGAGGAATTTCGCTGGACGGTGGGGCGTAGTGTGTTGGCGTTTTTCATCGGTTTAATCGTTGTTGCGTTTTTTATTCAAGACATCGCAGGGTGGTTGAAATATCCGATTTTGACGGCTTACGGTTCCGTTGAGTTGGTGGATAAGAATTTGATTACGTATCGTCCGATGGGTGTGATCTCGGTCTTTTTCCAAATCGCATTGCTCGGTGGCTTTACACTTTCTATGCCTTTCGTGCTCTACTTTTTAGCGGCCTTCGTTGCGCCTGGTTTGACGGAGAAAGAGCGTAAAGTTTTAAGACCGGCATGTTTCGCGGCTTTTGTATTGTTCCTGACGGGGGTGGCGTTCGCTTTCTTTATCATTCTCCCGCTGACTTTGGCGTTTAGCGTGCGATTGAATCAGTATTTTGGTTTCGACCTATTGTGGGCGGCGTCCGACTACTACAGTATGGTTGTGTGGTTCTCCTTGGCGACCGGAGCTTTCTTTCAATTTCCGCTTTTGATTGTGATATTAGTCTATTTGCAGGTGCTGCCGGTCTCTAAATTAAAGGCCATCCGCAAGGGAGTCTTTGTGGGGCTCATGATCTTTTCTGCCTTAATGTCGCCTGGAGGTGATTTCATATCCTTGCCGCTGACGACAGGCTTTATGTATGGACTCTATGAGCTAGCTATTTGGGTGGGGCTTCGAATTGAAAAGAAGAAGCGCGAAGCTGTATTAGCTGAAGTGGACGACTAAATGGCGTAGTTTGATTGCGGAATTGACCGTAATTTTTAAATTGCGCAGTGAATTCTTTTTGTGGCATTCTTCGCGAAATATGTCGATCCCCTCACAGCATATACCTGAAGATGAACGCCTTATGGCGGTCAGGCGTTTGGATGTATTAGAGACGAGTCCTGCGCATGCTTATGATGAAGTCGTTCAACTCGCCGCTCGAATTTGTGAGGTGCTAGTTGCCTTGATCGTATTGGTTTACGAATCTAAGCAGTTTATCAAAGCGAAGGTAGGCTTTGATTTGGATGAAACGCCACGTGAAGGTTGGAGATTCAGGACGCATCTGCAGATGAACGTTTTGCGGCGCATCCGATGGTGGTGCAGGATCTGAAGATTCGTTTTTATGCGGGAGCTCCATTGATCACCAAGGCTGGACATGCGCTCGGCACCTTATGTGTGATCGATCATCGGCCTCGGCAGCTGCCTGAGCTGCAGAAAATTACTTTAGAGTCATTGGCAAAGCAACTCACCGCCAAGATGGAATTGCGCTTAGCCAATCAGGAGCTTAAGCAGGAATATCTCGACTTGGAGACTCAGCATGATCGCTTGAAGCAGCATTTTCAAATGGTGGCTCATTATCTACGCTCACCCTTTAATGGGCTTATGGGATCACCGAATTACTATCGAATAATTATCACATGTATTCCAGTGATGAGGTGCTACAAATCTTGAAGACACTCAACCGAGCGACCAGTGAAACGTATATCATGCTGGAAAATCTGCTAGAATGGTCGAACCTAGAGGTGGGCGCACTTGATTTTGAGTTGAAGCCAATTAATGTTTCCGAATTGATCGAAGACGCCACGACAGTGCTGGCGACCATGATTGAAAGGAAAGGAATCGACTTGCAGGTCACTGTGCCAGATGGCGTGACAATTTGCGCTGATGAATTGATGCTTGGTTCTGTGTTGCGTAATTTAACCAGCAACGCGATCAAGTTTACTCATGATGGAGGCCAAGTATGTTTGCGGGTGCAGTCGGATGAAGCGGGGGCTTGTTTTTGAAATTATCGATAGCGGCATCGGTATGGCGCCAGATCAGGTAGAGGCCGTTTGTGCGGCTCGGTCAGTAAAGAGTGTCGTCGGCACAGACGGTGAGCGCGGAAGTGGTGTTGGATTCATGCTAATCCATCAATTCTTAGCGAAGCATGGCTCAAAACTTGAGTTGAGCTCAGTTGTCGGTAGCGGAACGACAGCTTGTCTTACTTTGCCCTTTACCAACTGCTAATCTACTTAGCTCCAGCTGAGTGCCAGATTTGCTCGATTAGCTCGCACTCGATCGCGTCGCTGGTTATTGCTTGCCCGATTTTGGACATTGTGACGAAACGTAGGCGACCGCTGCGGTTTTTCTTGTCGCGTTGCATTGCGGCCATGAGGTCGACAACTTGAAGCGCCTCTTCCATGCGAGTCGGCAATTGAAACTGCTTAATAATTCGCCGCACGCGCTCGATATCTTCGGCCGGGATTTGGTTTAAATGAACAGAAAGTTGAGTCGCCAATTCGAGGCCGATGGCAACAGCTTCCCCGTGAAGGTATGCGCCGTAGCCAGCTACATTCTCAATGGCATGTGCGAAAGTATGACCGAGATTAAGGAGCGCGCGTCCACCTGTCGCGGCGGTTTCTTTTTCATCATCGGCGACGACTTGTGCTTTGATTTCGCAACAACGTCGGATGACTCCAGGTAATTCTTCGGATGAGGCGTCTAGGCCATCAAGTGCTTCTAATTGAGTGAACAGGTCGATGTCGGCAAGCATACCATATTTGATGACTTCTGCCATGCCTGCGGCAAACTCACGGGGTGGCAGGGTTTGCAGTAAGGCGGCATCGATGTAAACCGCTTTAGGCTGCCAGAAGGCCCCGACAAGATTTTTACCTTCAGGTAGATTGATGCCAGTTTTGCCTCCAACAGAGCTATCCACCATTGAAAGCAATGTGGTTGGAATCTGATAGAAATCAATGCCACGCAGGTAGCTCGCGGCCACATAGCCAGCTAGGTCGCCGATCACGCCTCCGCCAAAGGCGAATAATGCGCAATCGCGGTTCGCTGCTTGGCTGGCAAGGAAGCTGAGGGATTCGCTAAAACGTTCAACCGATTTAGTCTGCTCGCCATGCGGCAAAGACAAGATCTCTCCATCGTTGAACCCTGCTTGCGCTAAGTAGCTAGGGTGTGCATTGAGCACGCGAGCATCGCTGATGACGCGGACACTGCGACCAGCCGCTCGAAGCTTCGCGACATCTGCTCGAAGTGCGGCGGCGCTATCACTGAAGTGAATGGGGTAGGAGCGCTCTGCGAGCTGAACAGTAAGTGATGCGGTGGACATATGATATAAAATGCTGAAAAACTGAGATGCTGAAAAGCTGAAAGAAATCGATTATGAATCGCCCTCAATTCCAAAAATCGCGTTAGCGTAGTTCCTTGCAGAAAATGGCTGAAGGTCGTCAGGTTGCTCGCCTAGGCCTACGAAATAGATCGGTAGCTTGAGCTCTCGGTAAATGCCCACGAGGGCACCGCCGCGGCTGGTCCCGTCGAGCTTGGTGATGATGAGGCCTGTCAGCGGAAAGCTCTTGTGGAAAGCACGGGCCTGCTCGATTGAGTTCGAGCCTAGGCTGCCATCGACGACGAGCCAGCTGTGGTGTGGGGCTGTCTCGTCTTGTTTGTGGATCACACGGAGCATCTTTTCGAGTTCCTTCATGAGGTTGCTCTTCGTGTGTAAGCGGCCCGCGGTGTCGAGTATCACTAGATCGCGTTGACGGCTCTTGGCGGCAGCCAGCGCATCGAATGCAACAGCTGCGGAATCGGCACCATGCTGACTTGCCACAATATCAATATCTAGGCGTTCTGCCCATGACTTGATTTGCTCATTGGCGGCAGCGCGGAAGGTGTCGCATGCTCCGAGGAGCACTTTGTATCCTTCATTCTGATACAAGTAACTCAGTTTTGCTGAAGTGGTTGTCTTGCCGGCTCCATTGACGCCGATAAGGCTGATGACTTCTGGATAGGTTTTGCCAATTTCGACACGGCCTTCGGCGCCCTCAAGCACACGTGTTAAAACCGTTGCTCCAATCTTCGCCGCATCTTCCCCACGCATCGACTTATCGGTTTTGTAGGCGGCTTTAATTTCTCCGATGATATCTTCGACAGTCTCATGGCCGAAGTCAGCCGTGTAGAGCGCTTCTTCCAGTTCTTCTAGTGCGTCTTCATCGAGCTTGGCACCTGAGAAAATACCCCCGAAGGCTTTTTGAAAGGTCGGAGTCTGGCGCTTGAGTCCGTCTTTGAATTTTTTAAAGAGTCCGCGCATGGTTCAATGTCCTTAGTCTTCGGCGGTTCGCAACGGACGGTCGATCTTGTTCTTCATTTGATCGAGGATGCCGTTGATGAAACGCTTGGAATCAGGGTTTGAATAGATCTTTCCGAGTTCGATCGCCTCATTGATACTGACAATTGGCGGGATGTCTTTGCGCTGAAGTAGCTCGTATATCGCTAGGCGCAGCACGGAGAGGTCCACCTTCGCGATACGCTCAAAAGTCCAATTTTTTGCGTGCGCTTTAATTTCATCGTCCACTGCATCCATATGTTCGATGGCTCCATGGATGAGTTCTTCGGCAAATGCATAGTGTTCGCGAGGGTGGTCTAGCGATTCAATGAAAACACGCACGGCATCATTGATTTGCTCTGGTTTGTTGAGCTCCCACTGGTAGAGAAATTGCACCGCTGCCATGCGGTTTTCACGGCGCTGTGATGGGCGCTTTACTGGTTTTTCGTTGTCTTCCATTTTTTTGTAAATTGTGCCATTTCGAGGGCAGCTAGGGCGAACTCACGTCCGCGGTTGATTTCTGTGCCAGCACGTTGCTCGGCTTGTTCGCGGGTCTCAACGATAGTGATGCCGTTGATGACAGCCACCTCAGTTTCGGCGGCGATGTTGTGTAAAGCGATGGCGCAGCTGTCTCCGATCACGTTGTGGTGATTCGTCGCGCCTGCGATCACGAGGCCAATTGCGATGATCGCATCGAACTCACCCGAGCGGGCGAGTGTAGAGACCGCAAAGGGCAGCTCGTTGGATCCTGGGGTGCGCTCAACGACAGGTTTCGGTGCGCCAGCAGCCTCTAAGGCCTCGCAGGCATGGTGCAGCAGCGAGTCCACCAGCGACTCATTAAAGCGCGCGGCGATAATGGCAAAACGAAAACCGCTGCCATCAATTGCTTGGATACTAGGACTGTCGAGACTCATAGTGAGGGATGAATAAGAACGTCGAACGTCGAACATTCAACGTCGAACTTCTAATTCTAAGGGTCGCGGCGTGGGTCCCTCCGCGTCAGATTGAGTGAATTACCCACGAATCGCACGAATTTGCGCGAAGCTCTTCTGTGGTAACGGTTGGGTGAGGAAGGCGGGAAAGCAGAAAACTAAGATTGGAATTATTAGGTAGCGGCGCGGGTCCCTCCGCGCCATCACTGGAGTTCAGGTTTGTTTTAGGCAGAATAATTGGTAGCAGAATAATTATTTCATTAGGACGTGCCTACGCTACCTTTTCGTTTTTTAAGCTTCTAACTCCGAACTTCTAGCTTCTAACTTCTTTTCAATGTTCACATTGCTCAAAGAAGACGGTCAGGCGCGGCGTGGGGTGCTCAAAACACGCCATGGCGATATCCAGACCCCGATTTTCATGCCCGTCGGCACACAAGCTACGGTCAAAGGGATGACACCTGCGCAGATCAATGAGGTCGGCGCGCAAATCATTTTGGGTAATACCTATCACTTGAACATCCGCCCGAGCTCTGAGTTGGTGAAGGAAATGGGCGGGCTGCACAAGTTCATGAATTGGGATAAACCGATACTAACCGATAGTGGAGGCTTCCAGGTGTTCAGCCTTTCCAAGCTGCGTAAGATCACTGAGAAGGGCATTGAGTTTCGATCGCACCTCGATGGGCGGAAGTTGTTTCTGGGACCGAAAAATTGTTACGAGATTCAGAAGAACCTTGATACTGATATCGCGATGGTGCTCGATGAGTGTCCGCCTTATCCCTGCGAGCGCGAAGAATGTGAAGCAGCCGTTGCGCGCACGATTCGTTGGGCGGGGGAATTTTTAGGTCACGCCACCGAAGATGGCTTTATTGAATCCGGGCACCATGTTTTTGGGATCATCCAAGGTTCGGTGTATGACGACTTGCGTCAGCACTGTGGTCGTGAGTTGGCTAAAATGGATTTCCCAGGTTATGCAATTGGCGGCGTCAGTGTCGGCGAACCCGAAGAGGAAATGATTCGTCAAGTGGCTGCGACCGCACCGGTGATGCCGAAGGAGAAGCCGCGCTATGTAATGGGTGTCGGCACACCGCCGCAGCTCTTGAAGATGGTTGGTTTGGGCATGGATATGTTCGACTGTGTGATGCCGACCCGATTGGCAAGACACGCTGCCGTCTTTACTCCCGACGGTGTGCTGAATTTAAAGAACGAGCGTTTCAAGTTGGATCCGAAGCCAATCATGGACGCGGACAACTATACCTGCCGCAACTTCAGTCGCGCGTATCTGCGTCACTTGGTGCAGGCGAAGGAACTCCTCGCGCATACCTTACTCTCGATTCACAACACGCACTTTTTCTTAGATCTTATGGAGCAAGCACGTGCGCATATCGAGGCGGGTGATTATGCGAGTTGGAGTGCCGCCTGGATCGAGCGCTATAATGCTGGAGATAAGTAGCCGAAGCTCGCCATACGATGGTGCCTAGAGAGCTTTAACTACTTTAATTCGCCACTGATCTCGACCTGGCGGAATTCAGCCTTGTCGTCAAACGTGCCGAAACCGACTCGACCTGCTGGATACGTCGTGTCTGTCGCGGTCATAAATGGAGTGACCATATCGTCTACGTAGATCGCAATCGCGCCAGTCGCATCGTGACTGACTCGAAGTGTGTGCCAGTTGTTCGTGGTGAGAATCGTAGGTGGTAGGGACGGTGATTGAATCACGCTGCGTGTGTCTCCATCGACTCGTAGGATAATGTTATGAGTCGCGTTGTCCGCGTCATTACTAATATGCGCGTAATAAAAATGGGTCTCATCAACATAGCCGAAAATGAGGACGATGTCGCGTCCAACTACACTTGGTAATTCCAGTGAGCGCGCTTCGACCGTGAGGTCAACATTGCGCCAGTTGCCAGGTGCTAGGGTGTAGCCCTCGGGGCGTCGCACCATTCCGCTGACTTGCCCAGGTGTGTCGGTGAGCGAATAGAGATTTGTCGAGAGTGCCCATGTGGCACCGGGCGTCGCATACATGCCTTCTGGTAAAGTGGCATCGGCGAAATCAGTGGACCAGTTTGCCGGTGTGAAAGCTCGCGGTGATAGTGTTAACGCTTGGAAGAATTTCTTCGAGCTGTCCATTGAGTCTTCTACTGAGAATGTGGTGCCGCTTCCTTCGACGACATCTCCGAGTGGCGTCCATATAGCTAAGTCTTCGGACTCGAATACTTGAAAAGAGCGATTCTCCACTGTGTCGACAGTAAGCGTCGCCTGCTGAGGGAGCACTTGGAGTGAGATTGGCGCGGCTTCAAGGGCAAGCGGATCGCTTAGGTTGACTCCTTTGAATGCGTAGATGTCGTCGATGCATAGAGAGGCATTTCCAAACTCGGAACTAGAACCCGTTGTTGCAATGCTGAGCAGGTGAGTGATGGGTGCTTCGGCTTGACGTCTGGCGAAGATTACGTCGCTGATCGCGGTCGGTTGATCATAGACGCCCCCCTTGATATATGCCTGCCATGTTTGCCCCGCAGAGGCAAACCCCCGGTTGTCGGCGACCATCCAAACTTTATACCAAGTGTCCGTAGCCAGAGGAGCGATGGGGCTTCCGTTGTTCGCTGCATCGATAAATCCATTGGTGCCTGCGGGACCATCATAGAGATCGAGGTCGGTGCCGCTGGTGAGGCGTATTTGCGGCTCAAAATCACCTTCTGTGTAAGTTGCCGGATCTGCTGGATCTAAGGCACTCACACCATAACTGTGCCGGAGATTTGTAGCGCTTGTCTTGAAGCGGAAGAAGGTGGTGATGGTTTCACCGACCTGCGTGGTGAAGGGAAGTTCACGCGCGGCGATAGCGTTGGTACTCGGAGAGGCGTCGACAGAGGCGGCACGTTGGAGATAGTGATTTCCATCGGCTTCAACAGCCACGATATTGGATTGCGAGCTCGCATTGGCGAGATCCCATGCATCGAGGGGTGAAGGTTGTTCAAAATCATCTACCAGCTGCCAGTCTGACTTTGCTGGAGGAAGGATGTTGGCATGACCGATATCTACATGCAGGTCATCAAAATAGACCGCGGAAGTGCTTGAGGCGGGCGAGGCTGGATTCAAAATCCACATGAACGTGTGCAGTGCTGCGGCGTCACCATTACGCACTGCCACGGAATTGCGCACCAGTGTTGGCGCGGTGAAGGCGCCTCCTTGAACATACAGATCCCAATTGTTGTTTATGTTATCAATCTGGCACCAAATCGAATACCATGTATTTGCTTCGATCTCAAAACCCGGAGTAAAGCTGCCGCCCTCACGCACTGAAATAAACGGGGAGGGCGAGTTGTTGCCGAAGTATGAGCGCATCTGGACTTCGAAGTCCGCAAATTGATTTGGGTTCGTCACGTCGCTCAAGCCCCAGTTATAGTTGTGTAGAATGTCGGTTAGGTAGAGTCTGAAAAATAAAGTTCCGAAAGCGTTATCTGGGATTTCTGGCACAGGGACTGTGGCAATCAGCTGGTTCGATCCAACAGCTTGAATGCGTAGCACGCGATTTGCGGCTCCTTCTTGAGGGTCATCCACGACTTGAGCGGAAGTGGCGGATATGGAGGTCGAGATATTGTTCAACTCACCGCTCTCGAAGTTGTGAACGGTTGCCCAGTCGGATGCGGTTCCAATGGGTGGTTCATTGACTCCTGAATCTGGATCGTCCAGCACTCGGTAGATTGTGCCATTTTGCTTCGACAACATGTAGAGTTCGTCTGAATGATCGACACCAAAGCGTAAATCAGCACGTGTGCCACCCACCACGGACTTGAAGGTTGTGAGCGTGCCTGCGACTTTGATGCCTACGGTTTTCGGAGGTGCAGGTGTGCCCCCAGTTACCGTGGATCCTGGCAGCTCAAGTAATGATTCATCGACAGCGTAAAGTAGTCCACTTGTGATGTCTCCGAAAACGTATTTTCCATGAAACGATGGTATGGCGGCACCTCGATAAACATACCCTCCAACGACCGCGGCACCCCCACTACCGTGGTCGTATTGCGATACTGGGTAACTGTAAGTTGCGGGCTCTGGGGGTGAATTTACTGGCCCTGTGTCTGGGCTCGGTAAGGGATAGACGTGTGCCTTATCTGTGTAGGTAAACAGAAAGGAACCTTCCCGCACGGGCCAACCGTAGTGGTGACCTTTTTTGACGAGCTCGATCTCTTCGATCGTTTGTTCTCCGATCACACCACAGAACATTTTCCCTGTTCCTCCTGTATCCCATGAAATACGATGTGGGTTACGGAATCCATAAGCGTAAATTTCGCGGACAACTGGAAACCCATCGCCCGGCGTTGGGTCGCTCGCGCCAATGAATGGGTTGCTATTGGTTGCTCCCGAGGGGATGTAATAGTTGCCATTTGTTGACAGCGTAAAGTCAGTTCCAGAGTGCCCATTGGCGAGGAGTGGCGTGATGCGAAAAATCGTTCCCAAGGGCGAATCGATCCGGCCCATGTTCTGCGGTAGATTCAAAACCATGGAGCCGCCGTCGCCGACGCATAGAAACAAGGAGCCATAATTTTCGTCTCCAAGAGAGGCGTTCGGATCGAAGGCGATCTCTTGCTGTCCATGAAAATGGTAGGGGTAGGCAACCCGTAAGACTTCGCGCATTGTGAAATTTCCCGAAGAGGTCGTTAGACTATTGTCCGAAGGATTTGTCATCGTCCACTCCGTGAGGATGCTGACCTGAGATGTAGTCGGGCTGACTGGACCGATAAAGTCTGGAGTGCTGGCACTAGGCGATTCGGTGTGTGTCGTGTAGAATTTTCCGTAGCCAGGAGTGCCTGAAGAAAAGAACTCGGGGTGAAATGCGAAAGAAGAAAATCCAGAGCCAAGACCAGGTGAATCGATGAAATTCGGAAAGTGATCCGACATGTCTAAAAACTCTGTGGCTGAGTTCGCACCCGTGCTAGCGATCACCCAGAACTTACCGCGTAGATCATTGCAAAAAAGACGAACCCCATCAGGGCAAGGTTTTACATGGTTGATTCGCGCGCGCGGTGCGGTGCTTTTACTCGCAGGTATGGTGAGCCATGGCTCGATCTCGATGTTGAGCCCTAATGGGATCGGCGACGGGAGTGGATTAGTCAGCTGTGCATGGGCACTCGTGCACAATGCAAAGGTGAAGAACGCGACGCATATTGTGTGTCGCTTAATCCGCATACTCTTGGCATGGCGCAACAAATGATGTAGCGAGAGGATGGGGGTAGGGAGGGGCATAGCCATGAGTGCAAGAATGCATTTAAGTTTAGGGGAGAGTCAACCTATGTTGAGCACTGCATTTTACAATCTCGAAAAGCCTCAGGGTCGTTCTATGGCTGTGATCAAATGTGTTTAGATACACGCCTTCAAGGATTGCTACTTCCGTTCTCTCATCTTCTGATTTGCCTTAGTGAGGGCTTCTTTGGCGGTGTCGATAATTTCGATGATTTGCGCGGGGAGTTTCTTTCGATGGGTAGTGATGGCATAGAAGCGCTCTTTTACACCGGGTATTTTTTCAATACGCAGCAGCTTGCGTTGTGCGAGCTCGAATTGGACACCAACTTCGGGGACAAGTGCTAGGCCAGCTCCTGAGAGGGCGAGCATTCGCAAGAGACCGGCATCATCGACTTCAGCTTGAACAATCGGGCGGATATCAGAGCGAATCATTAAGGCATCGAAATCGATTCGCGCGGAGGTTTTGGAAGAGGGCAAAAAAATCGGGATTTCTTTGAGCCATTTCGGGAATTTGACCTTAGGTATTTTAAACGGTGGGCGTCCGACTAAATACACGGGCATCTCGCCGAGTAAGTGCGCATCGAGGTGATCGGTATCGAGTTCGCTGAGAGGGAAGTTGGAGAGCACCAAGTCGAGCTGGTGCTTTTTGAGTTTATCCAGTAATTCGGATGATTCGTTTTCAATCACTTGGACTTTGGTCTCACCTGTCATGGCAAGCGGGCGAACAATTTCAAATTGCAGGACTTTGGAGAAGGAGGGCATGGTGCCGATGCGCACGGTTTGTGGACCGGGGCTATGATGGCTGGCAAACCAAGCACGAAGCTCGTTGCCAGTTTCGAAAATATCTTCTGCGTATTCAAGCGCGGTTTGTCCGGCTTCAGTCAATACGAGCTTACGCCCTTTGCGATCGAAGAGTTGAGTGCCAAGCGATTCCTCAAGGTCTTTAAGCTGTGAGCTCAAGGTCGATTGCGAAAGGCCCAGTGCTTCGGCAGCTTTATTGACGCCGCCTGCTCGCACGATCGTTCGAAAATAGAGCAAGTGGTGGTAGTTGAGCCAAGGTAGTTTCATATATAGATTAAAGCGAATGATTACTTCTAAACTATCTATTATTCATATTTTTAGTTTTGTGGCAAACTGTGTGCATGAAAAATATTCTAACACACAGTGAAGCGTTTCTCTTACAGAACAGCCCTCGGGGGAGCCGTTCTAAATGGAGACACTTCTCCAAACTTTACTCAACACGTGGCGTCGCTCAAGTGCGACCACTGCCTGCGGGTAGGCCGCGGCGAGAGCCTTCACATTAAAGGTCAGTGTTTTGTCCATCCACTGACGTATGTAAGCCAGCTTTGGTAGTTATGAGATGCCAATGCTGGCTTCTTTTTTTTGCGTTCTCGATAAACGCTTTAAGACTTACTTTCTTCCGTATCTAGACCCATTGTTCTAGCGCGCTCTTGCCAGCGCTCTCTGGCGAGGACGCGCATGTCGACGACGGCATCTGTCTCGTCGATGATTTCGATTCCGATCAGAGTTTCAACGAGATCTTCGAGAGTGACCAGGCCTTTTGCACCACCGTATTCGTCGAGTAATATGGCGATGTGCTGACGCTTTTGTAAAAAGTGATCAAAGAGCTCGGTAAGTATGATTGAGTCGCGCACGGTCATGATGTCACGGCGTATGCTTTGCAGCGAGTCCTCGCCATTACCTTTCGCGCAACTCATTAGCACATCGGCCCGTAGCACGAAGCCCGATATCTGATCTGTATCTCCTCGATACACTGGTAGACGTGAGAAAAGACGCTTGGATACTGTGTCGAGAGCTTCCTGGATGGTCATCGATTCTGGGAGCGATGCGATGACGGTGCGCGGCGTCATAATGTCTTGTGCACTCAGATTGCCGAGGCGAAATAAGTTTCTTAAAATTCGAGATTCGCTTTTAGGCATGTTGCCAGAAGACTCACCGATACGTGCCATTGAGATCAGTTCATCCCTGCTGAAGGCGTGTGCTTTTTTACCACGTGAGACCCATTGAGTGAGCTTTTCGGAGATCCAGACGATTGGGTATAGTGACCAGATTAGAAATTGGACAAAGAGGGTCGTAGGACCGATCAGTTGTTTCCAGTAAACGGCACCCAGTGTTTTCGGGACGATCTCGGAGAGAAATAAAATCAGCAGGGTCATGATGGCGGAAAAAAGACCGAACCATGCACTTCCAAAGACGACGGTTGCTTTGGCGCCAGATAGAATCGCTCCGACAGTATGTGCGATCGTATTTAAAGTAAGGATAGCTGCCAAAGAACGATCGACATTTTCAATTTTCAATCGGCGTAATCGCTCCGCATGCTTTGGACGTTTTGTCCGCATGCTCTCAACATATGAAGGCGTGACACTCAACAGTGCCGCTTCCGCAATCGAACAAAGAAAAGAAAAGCCAAGCGCCAAGAATATCGATCCGATCAGGATGATCACATCCATTTGTGTTGCTTCACGGCTAACTTCGATTGGACCTGCGGCAACGGCTATGGGCAAACATTCAATAAGGAGCATGTGCTGACTTTATCTGAGAATGAGAGAGCTGACAAGTGGGAACATTGGCTTGACTCGACTGAGTCTGTCGATGGTTAGGTCGACACTAGCAACACGATAAACTAAGCTTCTTTCGGGTAGTTGATTGAGGCTGCGGATTTACGTGGATACTGTTCAGGCGTGAGTATTGTGATAAGGTAGGAAAGACAGTAAGAAACGTGAGCTGCTTTGTCGTTGCGGCGATTACACAAAAAAGCCGCCCCTCATAGGGACGGCTTTTGTTTGAAATCGTTTTTGAAAACTTACGCTTTGGCAGCGTTGTAGTTTTCTTCCGCAGCGTTCCAGTCGACGACGTTCCAGAATGCTTCGATGTATTTTGGGCGAAGGTTCTGATACTTGAGGTAGTAAGCGTGCTCCCAAACATCGAGTCCGATGATAGGCTTGCCCTCAACTTCAGCCACACCAGTCATGCATGGGCAGTCTTGGTTTGGAGTGGATGTCACTGCGAGTGAACCGCAAGGCTTCACCACAAGCCATGCCCAACCAGAACCGAAGCGTGTCATGCCAGCTTTGGCAAAAGCTTCTTTAAGCGCGTCAAACCCGCCGAGCTCTGCGTCGATCGCTGCTGCAAGCTCACCTGTAGGTGCGCCGCCGCCATTTGGGCTAAGGATCTTCCAGAAGAAGCTGTGGTTAGCGTGGCCACCACCGTTGTTGCGCACTGCGCCGCGCTTTTCAGCAGGGACGGCGTCAAGGTTGCCGATGATTTCGCATAGGCTCTTGTCTTCGAGGCCGGTGCCTTCGAGTGCTGCGTTCAAATTAGTGACGTAAGCATTGTGATGCTTGTCGTGGTGGATTTCCATTGTGCGAGCGTCGAAGTGTGGTTCGAGCGCATCGTTTGCGTATGGGAGTGCTGGTAGTTCGTGAGCCATATGTATTATTGATTCTTTGTTTGTATGAAAAGGAGTAACGAAGATGAGACGCTAAATGAACCCTGTCAAACGAGGGTTGGGGAAATTAGCATGAATTTGATACTGTCGACCTATTTAGACACTTATGTCTATAGGAAGGGAGCTTTCTTCTTCAATTTATTGGAGTTTCGCCCTCATCCTTGAGCTGCTTCTTTGCTTTGTTGTCGTCGCGCTTTTTATCGAAGAAGGCTTTGAGGATCTGATGGTTCAGTTCTTCCATGACGCCGCTGACGGATTCGAACTTGTGGTTACTCTCGGGGAGGTTGCCGAGGTCGGTGGCGCCGCCGACGCAGCCCATCTTGGGATCGGGGAGGCCGTAGTAGACTTTACCCATGCGTGCGATGACCATCGCGCCTGAACACATCGGACACGGTTCCTTGGTTACATAGAGCGCGCATTCGTTTAAGCGCCAGTCGCCGATGAAGCTGGCTGCCTGCGATATTGCCAAAATCTCAGCATGTGCGGTGGGGTCGTTGGTGGAGCGTGATTGGTTGTGGGCGGATGCGATAATGCGGCCTTGATACTCGATCACTGCGCCAATCGGCACTTCATCCTTTTTCCACGCTTCGATTGCCTCATTGTAGGCGTGCGTCATATAATAGTCGGCGTCGCGATTGAGTTCAGAAGGGAAGATTTTTTCGAATGGGCAGTTCATGGTGAGATGCGGGATACGGGATGCGGGATACGGGATGCGGGATACGGGATACGGGATATGGGATATGGGATGGGGGATACGGGATGGGGGATATGGGATATGGGATATGGGATATGGGATGGGGGATACGGGATATGGGATATGGGATGCGGGCCCCATGCTTCGTCTTCCAGGCTGCGCAGGACAGGTGCGGGACGTTGGATACGTGATGCGTGATTTGAGATGGGATACGGATAATTATACTCGGATCTCGAATCCCGCAACGCGTATCTCAGTGCATACTTGACTTTATCAGCAGAGCCTGTTGTCTCGCCGCTTTCCTAATTATCTATGGCAAAAGCAGAAAGCGAAGAATACGTCGAAGTTGAAGGCAAGATCGTAGCCGTCCTACCGGGCACTATGTTTCGGGTGGAACTTGAAAACAAACACCAAGTGCTCGCGCACATCTCTGGTAAGTTACGCAAGCACTTCATTAAGATCACCACCGGTGATACCGTAAAGATGGAGATGAGTCCCTACGACCTGAACAAGGCACGTATCGTTTACCGCCTGCGTAATGCACATGTGAATCGTGGTGCACCGAAGCGTAGTTTCGGTCCTCGCCGTCGATAGTTATTGGGGAAATACTGAGAAGCTAAAAGGCTGAAAAACTGAAAGACACCGTGAGTACGGTGTTTTTTTATGCCTGCATATCGGGACAAATGCTTGCTTCCAGCTCATTTTCGGGTGTCTTGGAAGACTCCACTTTAAAACATCTACCAATTAGCAACCATTATGAGTAAAGCATACCCATCCATTATCGATACTGTGGGCAATACCCCACTTGTTAGAGTCAACAACACAACTGCTGGCATCGATGCCGACATCTATGTGAAATGTGAATTCTTCAACCCGCTCGCGAGCGTGAAAGACCGTATTGGTAAGGCAATGATCGAAGCCGCAGAGCGCGACGGTAAGATCGGCGAGGGAAGCATTATCATTGAGCCGACTTCAGGTAACACCGGTATCGCGTTGGCATTCGTTTGTGCGGCAAAGGGCTACAAGTTAATCCTTACTATGCCTGAAACGATGTCGATGGAGCGCCGTGTATTGCTCCGTATGTTGGGTGCTGAGATCGTTCTGACTCCCGGGCCAAAGGGTATGCCGGGCGCAATCGCACGTGCCGGTGAGCTGGTCGAGGAATACGGCGAAAAGGCATTCATGCCACAACAGTTCGAAAACCCTGCAAATCCCGAAGTGCACCGCCAAACAACTGCGGAGGAAATCTGGAAAGCCACTGATGGCAAAATCGACGCGTTCGTTGCGGGCGTTGGCACGGGCGGAACGATCACTGGTGTTTCTGAAGTGATCAAATCACGCAAAGAGCTGCTGACGGTCGCTGTCGAGCCAGAAGCGAGCCCCGTTATTTCAGGTGGTCAGCCTGGTCCGCACAAGATTCAAGGTATCGGCGCTGGATTCATCCCCAAGAATTGCAATACCGACATTATCGACGATGTGATCAAAGTCTCTAATGAAGATGCCTTTGCCACAGCTCAAGCACTTGCTGAGAAAGACGGCATCCTTTGCGGTATTTCAACGGGTGCCAATGTTTGGGCCGCGATGCAGCTTGCAAAGCGCCCAGAAATGGCTGGCAAGACAATCGTGACGGTTGCCTGCAGCTTTGGTGAGCGTTATCTCTCCACGCCACTCGCTGAAAAGGCACGCGAAGAGATGGCCGCCGCAACTGCTGGATAAGCAAATCGTTCAATTTGCCAGAAGCCTCGGATCAGACTCCGAGGCTTCTTTGTAACCCCCCCTTTTTTTAACTGAAGTAATACTTATGAAAAAAACGATTCCCTCACTCGCGCTTGGACTTGCTGCCGGCGCTTTCTTTTTCACTGGTTGCGGGCCGCAATCAGACGAAGCATCTAGCTCCGCAAGCTCGAAGCCTGCTGAAGTCACTATTCCAGATGCGCCAGATGCAGCCATGAAGACAATCTTCACCGAGCTTAGCGACGGTAATGGTGGTATCCTGTGGCAAGCGATGCCTGCGAGCTATCAAGCGGATATCAACAAGATCGTCCAGCTCGCTGGAACGAAGATTGATGCCGAGCTTTACGATCAGACATTTGCGCTCGTGGGGCGTCTCGGTCAGATTGCAGGGAAGCAAAAAAGCTTCATTGTCAATACTGCGCTCATGGGGCAAATGGAAGCCGCTCAGAAGCAGCAGCTCGAAGATGGCATCCCGGCGATGGTTCAAGTGCTTGAAGTATTGACAACTAGCGACCTTGCTACGATCGCGAGCTTGAAGACCTTCGATGGTCAGCGCTTTTGCGATAGCACGGTGTCAGAATTGGCGAAACTTTCGATCGAGTTGTCTAAACTAGATGATTCTGAGCAGCCAACTTTGGAAGATTTGTCGGCCGCAGAGTTCTCCGTTTTGGAGCAAACCGAGAATTCAGCGACTTTAACTATGAAGGTGGCTGGCGAATCGGACTCTGCTGAGATGGTCAAAGTCGAAAACCGCTGGGTGCCTATTGAAATGGCAACGGATTGGTCAAAGAATATGAGCGAAGCCATTGCAGGCTTAGAAGCGATCTCTCCTGAAGATATCGCGGCACAGAAGCCACAGATGCTCGGTGTGTTGACCATGCTTGATGGTGTGTTGACGCAGATTGAAGCGGCAGAGACTCAAGAGCAATTTGACCAAGCGATTCAAGGCGCAATGATGCCCATCATGGGCCTCATGATGATGGGACAAGGCATGGGCGGTGCTCCTGCAATGCCAGCGGGGCCGATGCCGACGGCACCATAATCAGAATCGTTCAGATTTTCTCAAAAGGTCGCTTCCTCGGGAGCGGCCTTTTTAGTGTCTCTTCCTGAGGCGGTGTCTCTAGGGCATTCTGTAATTAGGTTGACGTATCGTAGGTGGTAGGGAGCGTTATCCTTGGCTCCAGCCTTTTCAAAGGATATCGAACCTTAGCTTATTCCTCTGAATAAACGCAGAATGCAGTAAGGACGGTTTTAAAAAATGTAGCCACGGCACTCTGTAGCCGTTTTGAGTCTAATCGGGACATTCGGCTGATCGTTACGATCAGGTCGGCAGAGCGACGCGATTACCTGCATCTCGATTTAAGTAGGGCTCAGTTCGAAAGATTACCAGCCTTGCCCACTCGAATTCATGGTGAATTACCGATTGCCACTGTGCACTGATGCCACTTTTATTTGATCTTTAACTACCTAATTTTCACACACAAGAAAGAGAAGCATGATCGTAAAACCACGTATCCGAGGATTTGTCTGCATAACTGCTCACCCACAAGGCTGCGAAGCTAAGGTGCGCGAAGAAATTGAAATTGCGAAAGCAGCCAAAAACCCAAATGGCCCGAAAAAGGTCTTGGTGATCGGCTCATCGACTGGCTATGGGCTTTCGACACGTGTAGCCGCGGCTTTTGGTTCCGATGCGGCGACACTGGGCGTATTTTTTGAGCGCCCTTCGATGAAGGGTAAGCCAGCCAGCGCTGGCTGGTATAATTCGGTGGCTTTTGAAAAAGCCGCGCACGAGGCAGGCCTCTATGCGAAGAGCATTAATGGCGACGCCTTTTCAAACGAAATTAAAGCTCAAGCTATCGAGACCATTAAAGCCGATCTTGGGCAAGTGGATCTCGTGGTGTATAGTTTGGCATCCCCTCGCCGCACGGATCCTGCTGATGGTGAAACCTACAAGTCCGTTCTAAAGCCGATTGGTGAAAGCTACACAAATCGCACCCTAGACACCGATAAAGGTGAAGTTAGCGAAGTGACCATTGAGCCCGCTTCTCAAGAAGAGATCGAGCACACTGTTAAAGTCATGGGAGGGGAAGATTGGGAGCTTTGGATGAATGCCTTGGATGATGCTGGCGTGCTGGCACCAGGCGCCAAATCCGTAGCGTATTCCTATATCGGACCTGAGATTACTTGGCCTGTGTATACCAATGGCACGATTGGTCAGGCAAAGAAAGACGTGGAACGTGCGGCTGCGGCGATCACGAAAGCTCACGATTGTGAAGCTCATGTTGCGGTCAATAAAGCCGTGGTCACTCAAGCGAGCTCTGCGATTCCCGTGGTGCCACTTTATATTTCGATCTTGTTCAAAGTGATGAAAGCGAAGGGCAACCATGAGGACTGTATCGAGCAGATGGTGCGCTTGCTTAATGAGCGCCTCTATGGTGGCGACTTGCAGCTCGACGATCATGGTCGTATTCGAATCGATGACTGGGAAATGGAAGCCGACATCCAGAAGGCAGTCGCAGACGTGTGGCCCGAAATTTCCAGTGAGAGCTTAAATGTGCTGTCAGATTTCTCCGGTTACCAAAACAACTTCTTAAAGCTTTTCGGCTTCGGATTGAACGGAGTCGACTACGAAGAAGACGTCGAAGTGGATCTGCCAATGCCGAGCGCTGAATAATTTGTATCTAAATTTTTTTCATACGAAAGGACGTCCTAGTTGGGCGTCCTTTTTTGTGTGTAGGGGCGTGATTTGATGCAATGCCGCTTTGGTGATCCGCTACGTGCTACACTGTGGGAGTCTGACAGGAGTGTCTGACTTACGATAATGTAGGTTAGGCACTCTTGCCTGACCATGCGTATGGGGTTTCGGATGGTCAGGCGGCGTTCTGGAAGCCCGAGCTCACGATTGGTGGCAACTTTGGGCGCATCAAGTTGCGCCCCTACGTGTTTAGATCTCGATCTGTTCGACGATCTCTAAGTCGTATCCGTCGATGCCGACGACCTTGCGTTGTGTGCTGGAGAGCAGGCGGATCTTTTGCAGGCCTAGCGCGACCAGGATTTGTGCGCCGATCCCGTAGTCGCGAAAGTCCATTTTGCTGGGTGCGATTACACGCTCTTTGCCTTCGGTAACGCGAACGCCACCCTGAGGTTGCTCAATATAAAGCAGCACTCCGTGGCCTGCTTCACTGATCTTTTCCATGGACATTTTCAGTGAGTTGTAGCCACCGCTAGAGGATGAGCGAAAGATGTCTGCAAGCAGGTTTTCACTGTGCACGCGAACCAGTGTTGGCGCTCCGCTTAGAGTGCCTTTTGTGAGTGCGAAGTGTTGACGGTCATCGAGCACGCTGCGGAAAATATGCAGGTCGAAAGTGCCAAAGTCGGACTCGAATGGACGGGTCACGACATGCTCGACTAGGCGATCACGGGTGTGTCTATATTCGATAAGGTCAGCAATGGAGATGAGCTTCAATTCGTGCTCTTTTTTAAATGCAATCAGATCGGGTAAGCGCGCAAGCGTGCCATCCTTGTTGAGGATCTCACAAATCACGCCACTTGGATTGAGCCCTGCGAGTTGTGCGAGGTCGACAGCTGCTTCGGTGTGCCCTGCACGTTGTAATACGCCGCCGGGTTTGGCGCGGAGTGGAAAGATGTGGCCAGGTTGCACGAGTTCATCCGGATGTGCATTGGGGTTTGCGAGGATGTTTATCGTTGTCGCGCGGTCGAAAGCACTGATGCCAGTAGTGATGCCCTCAGCGGCATCGACGGAGATTGCGAAGTCGGTCTGGTGAGATTCGCGATTATCCGATGCCATGGGATTGATACCCAAGCGGCGTAGCTGATGTCCGAGCATGGGCACGCAAATTAAACCGCGGGCGTGGAGCGCCATCTGGTTGATCGCCTCAGGGGTGGCTTTGGATGCCGCCATGACAAGGTCGCCTTCGTTCTCGCGGGCTTCGTCGTCAGTCACGATGACCATTTTGCCTTCTGCGATGTCACGGATGGCGTCTTCGATCTTGTCGAATGCGTTGGAATGTTCGTTTGCCGTAGTCATTTGTAAAAGCTGAGTAGTATTCGCCTCTCTGGCCGCTTCGCAACCGTTATCGAATGGAAGTTCATCATTCTGCATTGATTCCTGATGTATGCGACCTAGGCTCATTCTTGTGTCTGATCCTCATATCCCGCATCGACTCGAAGGGCTTGCTCAGCGTATGGGGGAGGCGCGTTTCGCGGAGCGTTTAGAGAAGGAGAAGCAGTTAATCCAACAACTTGGGCACGGTCAGGGCCGGGGCATTTTTAGCCTCGAGAACTATATCGATTTTTACGGAGTGGTGAGATGTTGCCTGCAGCTGACAGGCTTGTGGTCGCGCGCGGTGCGCAATTATCTAGATATCCATGTTGAGGCTAACGAAGTGTTTTTGGAGCGGCTACCAGCCGCATTCGATGGATTTCGTATTTTGCACTTGTCCGACTTGCATGCGGATCTGCATCCCCAGTTTGTTGCATCCGTGAAGCGTGCAATTAGCTCGGTGGAATATGATTTGGTTGTGGTGACTGGCGACTTTCGCACCTGCACTTTTGGCGATCATACAGGGGCGACCGAAGCTTCCATTGAATTGCTCGGCGAGCTCTCTGCGCCGTGCTATGCGATTTTAGGCAACCATGATTTCATGATTAAGGTGCCGAGTCTAGAGGCGGCGGGGATTCGTTTTTTATTGAACGAATCGGTGGCGCTGAAGCGTGGAGATGCCGTGTTACATCTTGTGGGTATCGATGACCCTAATTTTTATAAGACGCACGATTTCGACCACGCGTTGACTGGTGTGCCAGAGGCGGATTGCAAAATCTTGCTTTCGCATGCGCCGCAAACCTATCGAGAGGCGGCACGTCGAGGAATCGATCTGCAACTTTCAGGGCACACGCATGGAGGGCAAATTTGTCTGCCTAGTGGTATTGTTGTAGTGCATGATCGCAGTGCACCGCGGCACCTACTTGCTGGGCCTTGGCGTGAAGGCGCGATGCAGGGGTATACGAGCCGAGGCACTGGTGGCTCTGGTCTGCCTGTGAGGTTGAATTGCCCTGCAGAAGTGACGCTGCATACGCTGCGGAGTGAGTGATGAACGTCGAATTGGGGGGTGAAGATCTCGCCGCAAGGGCAAAGATGAAGCCTTTTTGCCCATCCTATCTCACACCCCTCAAATCATCGTCTCAACGCATTCAAAATTGGACGTTCGATGTTCAACGTTCAACTGATCTTGAGCTACATATAGTAGCGTATGTAAGCTTTATTGCGGAGGTCTTGGAGCCACTTTTCTTGTGTGTCGCGGGCTAGTTCGCCGACGAGGACGTTTTCGATAATGTCGCGCACTTGTGAGATAGGTTGGATCATTTCCTCGCGTTTGTCTTCTGCGTAAAGGATGAAGATGGTGCCAGAAAGTTCGATGGGCTCGCTATATTCACCGTCTTGCAAGCTGAAGGCGACCTCGCTGAGTTCTTTGCGGATATCTTGGCGTTCGATCCAGCCCCAGTCACCGCCCCGGCGGCTCATTTCGTCTTGGCTGTATTTACGAGCAAGATCGCCGAAGTTGGCGCCGGCGCGGAGTTCGTTGATGACTTGTTTGGCAGTCTGGCGGAGTGGCACAAGTCCCTCGTCGGCCATGGGTGTTAGAATGATTTGGCGCAGGTGCAGGGACTCGCTTTGGTAGAACCTTAGTTTGTTTTTAATGTAGAAATCTTCGATGCGTTCTGGGCTGATTTCGGATTGAGATTTACGTGTCTGCTGGCGCATGACATTGACGACGACACGTTTATAGATGTCTTCGCGGTAATCACGTGCAGTGATGCCGCGCTCTTTTAAATAGGCTAGGAAACGCGCTCGGTCGCCGCCGAAGTCGCGAGCTATCACTTCGTCGTATTCTTGGTCGATATAAGAGGGGGGAATTAAGAGGCCTTTCTCTTCTGCCGCTTTCACGATGATGATGCGGTCGATCATGTTTTGCAGCACTTCTTTACTGATCTCGTCGATGCGTTGAGAGAATTCTTCCTGGTTTTTCGATTCCACACGCAGGCGAGGAATGATAGGGTTCAGCTCGGTGCGGAGTTGTTGCAGTGTAATGATCTCACCTTCGGCTATGGCTGCAATGCCGTTGCCCAAGCGCACGAGTGCGGGGTCTTGCGGTCGGTTACTCTGAGCGAAGAGCGAAGAGAATACTACAAGTAGGAAGAAGAATGAAAAAGTGAGTGTGCGTGGAAGCTTCATGGTCGCGCGTGGCGTGAAAGGAATTGCTTTATTTCGTCCAACCTTAGAAGTGGATCTTTCTTGGTCAAGCGGGGAAAACGTGTGCCGGTCTTTAAGAATTCTCCAGATGGTTTAGGGTGAGCGAGCCGGCAGATGAGGCGATCACCTTCACTTTCGACTCGGCGAACGCCAGCGCTTTCGGCAAGCACACGAAGTTCACTGACTGTGATCAGCGCTTGCGTGGGGCGTGGTAGTTTTCCGAACCGGTCGAGTAGCTCTTCCGCAATGGCTTGGATGGTTTCACGGTTTTCAGCCAGTGCTAAGCGTCGGTAGAGATCAATACGGAGGCGAGCTTCGGCAATATACTCTACGGAGAGCGCAGCTTCGATGACTTTTCCGGGGCGCTTATATTCCGCTTCTTTGATGGCTGCAAAACTGACGGTGCCGCTGGTGCTACGAGAGCGACTGCCGCCCTCGCCAGCTGCAATAAAGTCGAGCTTTACCTCGGCGCGAATCCGGTCGGCACCCGCTTCACCTTTGAGCCGTGCGACGCTTTGCTTCAATAGTTGGCAATATAGTTCAAAGCCGACTCCAGCAATGTGACCACTCTGCTGTGAGCCAAGTAGATTGCCCGCACCACGGAGTTCGAGGTCGCGCATGGCGATACGGAAGCCAGCACCGAGCTGATTGTGCTGCTTGAGTGCGTTGAGGCGTTTTTGTGCTTGGTCGACGAGCGCGGCATGGCGATGCAGCAACAAGTAGGCGTAGGCTTGGCGTTTAAAACGACCTACGCGACCGCGAATTTGGTAGAGTTGCGCGAGCCCGAAACGGTCGGCACCTTCGATGATCAGGGTGTTGCAATTGGGAATATCGATGCCTGATTCAATGATCGTGGTGCAGACGAGCACGTCGTATTTGCCGGCGACGAATTTTGTCATGATCTTTTCGAGTTGTCCCTCTTCCATCTGTCCATGCCCGACAGCGACGCGTAGTTTGGGGTGCATATCGTTGATCTTGGCTGCGACGGCTTCGATTGTGGAGACACGGTTGTGCAAGTAGAAGACTTGCCCGCCACGGTCGGTTTCGGCTTGAATGGCGCTTTTGACGAGCTCGTCGGAGTAGCTCTTGACGATGGTCTCTATCGGTCGGCGATCCACGGGTGGTGTTTCGATGACGCTCATTGCGCGTGCGCCAGCCATAGCCATGTAGAGCGTGCGAGGAATGGGTGTAGCGCTTAGGGTGAGGATGTCGACATCGGCACGAAGTTGCTTGATGCGCTCTTTTTGGCGCACGCCGAAGCGTTGCTCTTCGTCCACAACCAGTAGTCCGAGGTCTTGAAAATGCACATCCTTACTGAGCAAACGATGAGTGCCGATCACGATGTCGATCTTACCAGATGCGAGATTGGCGATGATTTCCTTATTCTGTTTTGAGCTACGAAAGCGGCTGACCATGTCGACGATGATCGGGTATTGAGCCATGCGGTCGCGGAAAGTATTATAGTGCTGCTGGCAGAGCACGGTGGTGGGGACCAAGATGGCGACTTGTTTCCCTGCAAGCACGGCCTTTAGCGCGACGCGAATCGCTACCTCGGTTTTGCCAAAGCCGACATCGCCGCAAATGAGTCGATCCATTGGCAGGGGCTTTTCCATGTCTGCTTTGCTGTCTTCGATTGCAGTGAGTTGATCGGGTGTTTCTTTAAACGGGAAGGCTGCTTCGAAATTCTTTTGCCATGGATGATCGGGCGGGAAGCTATAGCCTGGTGCTTGATTGCGCTGCGCATGGAGGTTGAGCAATTCAGCAGCATAATCGAGTGTCGCACGCTCGGCTGATCGACGGGTCTTTTCCCATGCGGCACCTCCGACTTTTCCGAGTTTTGCGCTGACCTTACTGAGACCGACATAGCGGGTCAGCAGGTGCGATTCGTGTAGCGGCACATGAATCGTCATTTGTTCGGCAAACTCGACTGAAATCACTTCTTTCCAGCCGCCTTGAATTTCGAGGCGAGTGAGTCCGCGAAATAGACAGACTCCATGTTGGAGATGCACCAGGGTGTCGCCATCCGCGAGCTCTGTGAAGTCGAGCAGTTGATCGACTTGTGAATGGATGGGGCGAGCGCGCTCTCGGGTGTTGCTGGTTGTGCGTTGGCGACGACCGAAGTATTCTGTGTCGGTAATCAGGGCGATACCTGTGGCATTTTTGTCTGCCTTAAACGGTAACCAATCGCTGGCTCCGCGGACGAGAAAACCGCCAGAGATGGTGCCTTCGATGAATTGCGGCTTTAATTTTGCAGTGAGAGGATTCTCCGTGAGTAGCTCGCGTATGCGCTGCGTTTCGCTGGTTCCCGCAGTGATAAAAACGATCGAGAGTTTATCTTTCTTCGCCCAGTCGGCGATTTGGTTTTCAAACTTTGTGCGGGCGCTCTGCTCAGATTCAAAACGATCAAATCCAACCTGGGTCACGTTCGTGTGGAGTCGATAATTCTCTGTTGGTTCGATAGAGAGCCCGATTCGCTGTGCCTCTTTTAACAGCGCAGGCTCTGTATCCACTTCACAGATACCAATCCGTTGGTCATTAAAGGCCGCTCGTTTAGTAGCCACCTGGTAGAATGAGCGAGTGGTGGATGAACTCGCCTTGCTGGCTTCGAAGCGGTAAGGGTGCTCGCGCACCAGTAGAGCAGGGTCCTCAAATAGCCAGTGGATCGCGTGTTCGGGCAGATAGTCGATGAGCGCTCCTTCGCCTCGGTGTATCGTCTCGGTGCTCGGGGCGGCGGAGATTGTGATGGTAGTGGCGCTTTGCTTCGTGCGCTGACTAGCGGGGTCGAAGCTGCGGATGCTCTCAATTTCGTCGTCAAAAAAATCGATTCGATAGGGCTCAAGCGCATCGTAGGGATAAATATCGATCAATCCTCCGCGTGTCGCTATTTGCCCAGGATGTTCGCAGAGGGCCTCCGAGTCGTAGTCCAGTTCTTGGATCAGCTGCTGCGTAAGTTTGGTAAAGGAATGCGTTTCGCCAACGCGCAAGCTGATTTGTTGAGCTTCAAAATACGTTCGTGCAGGGCAGGAACCGAGCAGTGCTTCGGGTGTCGCGATGATTAAACGCGAAGCGCTCGACGGCTTTAAGAGGGCATTGAGCACTGCGAGTCGATCACAGATTCGATCCACTCGTCGTCGGGCGTCAATGTCGGGTGGTGGATCTTCTGGAAAATGTAGCACTTGGATCGGCGACTGGTTCCAGAGTTGCCCGTAGGTTTCGATCTCTGTGGCGAGCTCTTGTGCGCGGCGCGGATCGGCTACCAGTGCAATGGTAGTGGCGTTTCTACTGTGCTGCATCCATCCAGCAATGAGCGCCGCGCGAGCTTCGCTGCTGACTCCATGGTAGAGATAGTCGCCCCTTGTGGATGGAAAAGTCGTCGACATGCCTTAGTCAAGTAACTGTTTGAGTGCTTTCTTGGCTGCATCTGATTCGGCAATTTTCTTTGATGTGCCTGAACCTTCGGCGACGACTGTGCCATCGATCGTTACAGAAGCGCGATAGCGGCGGTCGTGGTCGGGACCTTCAGCTGAGAGTTCTTGATAACTTGGGGTGGCTCCGTTGTATGTTTTTTGAGCCCATTCTTGCAGGCGTCCTTTTGGGTTTTTAGACAAATTACTAATATCTGCGTCTGCAATTCGATCGCCGAAGAGCGTGAGGATGGTGCGGCGCGCGGCGTCCATGCCAGAGTCGAGGAAAATAGCTCCGAAAATGGCTTCGAGTGCATCTTCGAGCATCGCATGACTGGGCTCTGGATGGTGCTCTCGATGGCCTTCGCTAACTTGAAGAAAGGCGCCGAGATTAAGCTCGACTGCTTTGTTCGCTAGTGACTTACCGTTGACGATATTGGCGCGTAGGCGGTCCATCGTGCCTTCGTCGATCGAAGGGTAGGATGTATAGAGTGCTTCGGCAATGACGAGATCGAGCACAGCGTCGCCGAGAAACTCAAGCCGCTGGTTGTCGCCTGTCTCAAGATCGCAGCTCGGGTGAGTTAAGGCGAGGGCGAGTTGCTGGGTATCTTTAAAGGTCGTGCCGATTCGAGCCTCTAGTTTGGAAAAATCTGTCATATCTTTGAGTAAAATTTGTTTATCTGTCTTTACGGCTTGCGCCAGCTGCCTCTGCTAGATTGCTTATTAATAGTCTAATAACCGCAGGCTGCAAATATCAGTTTGTATTAAAGTTGCTACCAATACCAGTCCCTTGCCGAAACAAAAATCGACCAAAACCAAGGATAAGATATTCGTCCTTGATACCAATGTTCTCCTCCACGACCCCCAGTGTCTGCATAAATTTGAGGAGAACACATTAGCCATCCCTGTTGAAGTTCTTGAAGAGCTCGACCGCAAAAAGTCCGCCCCTGGTGAACTTGGATTTGCGGCACGAAAGATCCATCGAGACTTGCGTGCCCTGTTTGATGACGAGCTGGCGGTGCCGCCTGAAATGAAGGGCAAGGGCAGCTCAGCTCTGAGCCGCGATCTGGCAAATGGTGGCCGCTTGATTGTGGTGATTAACGACTACTTTGTCAGTGGCGATCCCGCAAGCGAAGGCATGAATCGCCTGAAAGCGACTCTCGTGGATATGGAAAAGATGGATAGCCGCATTCTAGCGTCGGTCTTTTTTCTCAAGGAAGTCTGTGAAGATAGTCGAGTGATTCTTGTGACCAAGGATGCCAACATGGCATTGAAGGGAATTGCGCTTGGGCTGGAAGTTCAGGACTACATGAACGACAAAGTCACCACGACCAAGATCGGCGGTGGCTGCAAAACGCTTACGATCGATAAAGAAGATTACCAGCGCTATATCGAAGAACATGGAGTGGACCTTTCCCCTGAGCAGACCAGCCATCTTTTTATTAATGAATACATCTATCTCAGCGACGGCGAAAACGTCGAACCTGCGCGCTATCGGGGGGACGGTCAGATCGAAGCATTGATCTTGGGTAATGAGGTGGGCATCAAGATTCCAAAAGGTATTAAAATTCATCCTCTCAACGACGAGCAGCGTATGCTCATGGATGCGATTCTCGATGAGGATATCAAACTCGTCACCTGTTGTGGCAAGGCGGGCACGGGGAAGACACTCGTGAGTATCGCGATGGCGCTTTACCAAACATTAGGGGATGATAATCTTTACGAGCGTGTCTTTATTACTCGACCACTGGTGCACATTGGCAAGGACACGGGCGCGCTGCCTGGCACCCTCGACGAAAAAATGGCTCCTTATATCGCTCCGTTTTATGATAATTTGGAAGTGCTCTTTAGCAACCGTAAGGTAGCCAAAGAGCCAGAGCCCGAAACGGGCACTCATATTGATCGTATCACTTCCAATCGTAAACGTAAGAAAGCGATGGCGAAGCTTGCTAAGCAACCTGCTCAGAGCGATTCCGCTGACGATGAAAGCACCAAGACACGCAAGCCATATCAGTTCCTCTTTGATTTCGGAATCGTGGAGGTCGAGGCCATGACTTTCATTCGTGGCCGTTCACTCGCCAACACGATCTTTATTATTGATGAAGCTCAGAATCTGACTCCGCACGAAGCAAAGACTGTTGTTAGCCGCATGGCGGAAGGTTCTAAGGTTATCTTACTCGGCGACCCCTACCAAGTGGATAGCATGTTTCTTGATGCGTGGTCCAACGGCTTGGTTCACACTGCGCAGCGCTTGAAAGGGACAGAAATCACCGCGCACCTAGAATTAGTGACTGGTGTGCGTTCAGAATTAGCAGAGCTGGCAGCCGACTTATTGTAGGGGTAGATTTTTGGGGTGTTGTTTAAATTAATCGCACCGGGTTCGTTAGATTTTACTGGAACCTGTATCCTAAAAAGTTGTCAGCTTTGCTGATCATTCACGATACATTATAACTATGAAATTATTAGCTGCTACATGTTTTTCTCTGGTCCTGTTTCAAGCCTTTGCTGGAGCACAAGAGCACCCGAAGTTAGCCATTGATCTCGACGCACGCGCAATCACCGATGCCGCTCCTCAGCAAGTGGTTTCCTATGCGGATGTCCTGGAAGAGGCGACCCCTTCAGTCGTATCGGTCTATACTTCGCGCATTGTTTCGCCTGCTACGCGTCAGCAAGTGCCTGATTTTTTTCGTCAATTTGGACTGCCGGCACCTCAGCAAAGGCAGCCAGTTCAGCCACAACCAGAGCGTCGCGAATCGCTTGGTGTTGGTTCGGGAGTAGTGATTTCAGAGGATGGCTACATTATTACCAATGCGCACGTGGTGACGAGCGGTGGCGGTCGGCAGGCCGATGAGATCTTAGTTCGTTTTAGTGATAACAGTGAGCATGTTTCTGAGTTGATCGGATTTGATGAAAAGACCGATGTGGCAGTGCTCAAAATTGAAGTGGACGAGCCATTGTCCGCTCTCAAGATTGCGGATAGTGAGCTGCTGCGTGTGGGCGATATTGTTTTTGCTATTGGTAACCCACTCAATGTGGGATTGACCGTTACGCAAGGGATTGTCTCGGCGAAAGACCGTAATTCGCGGGGCATCTTAGGCCCTGGAGGTTACGAAGACTTTATTCAGACCGACGCGGCGATTAACATGGGAAACTCTGGCGGTGCCTTGATCGATGCGGCTGGCCGCTTGATCGGTATCAATACCGCGATTGTGTCGAGCTCTGGCGGAAGCAATGGTATTGGTTTTGCCATCCCCACGAAGCTAGCACTCAATGTTGCTCGGAATCTCATCGAGCGCGGCGAGGTGCCGCGCGGCTTACTGGGGCTTTTTCCTGAGGATTTAGATCGCGACATGGCAGAAGCCTTCGGCCTTGAAAGCACTAAAGGAGCTCTGGTCAATCAAGTGCAACCAGACTCGCCCGCTGAGCGCGGCGGGATACGCCATGGAGATGTGATTTTGAGTGTCGATGATATCGAAATTGAGTCAGCGCCACAGCTGCGTCTGGTCGTTTCGCAGACCCTCCCAGGCACAGAAGTGTTGATTAAGCTTGTCCGCCAAGGCGAAACCATGGAGCTCCCAGTTGTGCTTGGCAGTTTAAACGGCTCTGTCGTTTCGTTTGGTCCCGTTCAAGAAATTCTTGAAGGAGTCGTTCTTGGTGAGCTTAGCGACGAAGTGCGCACTGCGATGAAGGTGCCTGACAATGTAGAAGGTGTTCTCGTGGAGTCGGTCTCAGCCGACTCTCCCTATGCGGTCCGAAGGGAAATCGCTCAAGGAATGCTTATTTTAGAGGTCAATGGACAGAGGGTTTCTACGCCATCTGAAGTTGCGGATCAGCTTAGAAAAGGGATTAATCGCTTCTACGTGTGGTTTCAAGGATCGTCAGGCTTTGTGGTTCTACGCATTAAGTAGAGGCCATGCCCACGCCTACTAATTGCCCCTGTGGCTCGGACCTTGCATACGCAGAATGTTGTCAGCCTTTTCATGACAGGCGTGAAAAGGCGCCCACAGCACAGGCCTTGATGCGTTCGCGCTATACGTCATATGTGCTCGGACTGGTTGATTACCTCGTCGAGACCACACATCCTTCCGCGCGTGCTAGAGATTTAGCTACTGCCTATCAGCAGACATTCGAGACCATTCAATGGATCGATCTCAAGATTTGCAGCACCTTTCAAGGTGGGCCTGCGGATAAAACTGGAAAGGTTGAATTTAAGGCGAGCTACCTGCAAGGCAGCCGTCATTCTGTCCATCATGAGCATTCGCGGTTTAAGCGCTATAAAGGTGACTGGCATTATTTCGACGGTGTCGTGAGTGATCAAAAGTAAGCTAGATGTGGAGTGTTTATATACTGCGTTGCGGCGATGCTAGCCTCTATACCGGAGTCGCGGTAGATGTAGCGCGCCGTTTTGAAGAGCATCAATCACAAGGTCCCAAATCCGCCAAATACACCCGTGGGCGTGGACCCTTACAGATTGTTTATCAGCGCGAGGTCGGCACCCGTTCGGAGGCTTGCGCCGAAGAATACCGGATTAAGCAACTCTCCAAAGCGGACAAGGAAGCTCTGATTATGGAAGGGCAGTTAAAGTAGCGGCGGACGCCCCGACCGCTATCTGCCTGAGCGACTGAACGCAGGAACCACTAGATGAAATGTGTAGCGTGCCGCTTCAGAGGACGACTGGCATGACCTCGCGGTAACAACTAATTCGTTTGCTAAAGTTGCACGCCACTATCTATCCACAAAAAAGCCCGTTGGTCGAAACCAACGGGCTTTTTAGAAATGTATCCGACGGGTGTCGTTTATTGGAGGATGATTAAATCAGCGCGACGGTCTTGGGCAGACAGGTTCTTTTCGAGGCCTGCGGTGGATTCGAGGCTGCCCTTGGAGAGTGTATGCACACGTGCGGGGCTGATGCCTAAAGTAATGATGTAGTCTTTCGCGCTATTGGCACGACGCTCACCTAGAGCAATGTTATACTCGGCAGTGCCATACCAGTCGCAGTGCCCCTCGATCAACAACTCATCGCTAGAGTTGTCGTTTAAATGATTGGCTGCCTGCTGAAGCTTGGAGCGCTCAGAAGCAGAGATTGAAGAAGAATCAAAACCGAAATAGACGGAAGGAAGCACCCCTTCGATCATATTTTTACCATTGTATTTACCATTTCCCATGCCCTCGCCAGAACCGCGCTCTGTCAGCACATCTCCATCGATACCATAGCCGCCTACTGGGCCTGCTGGGATAAGGTCTCCGTCGATGCCATTTCCAATTCTAGAGGTGTCGCCACCGATGCTTGTTCCGCGGTCCGATGGCGTTGGAGCCTGTTTACGTGTGCAAGCGGGAAGGAGGAGTGCTGCAATGAGAAGGGTAATGAAAATGCGTGCCGTCTTATACATAGCGGATTAATGTGGTGGCATGATTTGTATCTCGCAAACATTTTCCTTTATTCTTGTATAGAAAAAACCTCACTAAAATGCCACCGCCCCTCAGCCAATTGATAAAATCTACACCAAAGGTCTTTTTGATCGATAACGGATCGCTCCGACCGCAAGCGACTTTCGCGTTGCGTGAACTCGCTGCGCAGTTAACCGAACGTGGCCAGCAAGAAGTCGAACCTGTCAGCCTGCTGCATTCGCATAAAATTCCAGTTGAAAAAATTGGCGGCGTGCCTGCAACGATTGTGCGTCGTCGTTTGCGCGAATGCATCGCCGCAGGTGAGCGCCATTTTATTATGCTGCCGCTTTTTCTCGGCCCGAGTTCCGCAATTCGCGATTACTTGCCCGAACTGATCGAAGAGGCGAGGGCGCAGGCGCCTGACATCCAAGTCCAAATTGCCGACCCGCTGGCGGGAGCAACCGTCGATGCGCCTGATCCACGGCTTGCCGAGATACTAGCCGATCATGTCCGCTCCATCATTGAGGCAGAGCAATACGCTCTCCCAAAGGTCGCTCTAGTCGATCACGGCACCCCTGTTCAATCTGTCAACCGTGTGCGTAATGCGGTGGCTCAGCAACTTGCGAGCTTGCTAGAGAAAGAGACTAGTCAAGTAGTCGCCAGTTCCATGGAGCGTCGCGACGGACCGGAATATGCGTTTAACGAGCCCTTGCTCGAGCGTCTCGACACGGTGTTTGATTCTGGAGGTGCATGCGTCGTCGCCATGTTTTTTCTACTCCCAGGTCGCCACGCTGGAGAGGGCGGCGATGTTGTCGAGATTTGCGACGACCTCAAAGCACGTGGCGCATTTCAAAAAATATCCATCACGCCTCTGCTCGCAGAGCACCCTATGCTCTTAGACATCCTGCTCGACCGATTGGCTGCAGTCGAATGATTCAGCCGTAGCTTCCACAATTGAATTTGTAGCAAAGGGCAATGCTCAGTCATTGCCGTGGACCTAAATGTTTCAAAGTGTCGGCGCTTGCGAGGGAGCGCAACCCTCCAGCTTTTCATCGAACATTCCTCCAGTTGGTGTGATCATTTATAGATTGGAGTCCTTAGTATTTTGCTGATACGTTCCAGCCGTAAGGTAATTTCCGATCAGTGACTGCATGGCTATGCGCTACGTTCGCGCTTGTGACTTCAATCGCAGTGTATACTACTTGGCTGGATAATGGCTGATCGAGTAATAGAGTTTGAAATAAGCAAAGGTGCAAAAGCGGGTCGCGCGGATAAAATCTTTGCGTCGGCATTTGAGGATGTCAGCCGTGCGCGTTTGCAGCGTGCGTTTGAGGCAGGGGCGGTGACCTTTGACGGGCAGGTGATCGATAAACGCTTTAAGGTGAATCAACCCGGGACTTTACGTGCTGTATTGGTGGAGCCGAAGGCAAGCGAAGGTCCTAAGCCAGTAGAGATACTGCTGGATGTCATCTATGAAGATGAATCGATTTTAGTGGTTAATAAGGTGGCAGGTATGATTACTCATCCTGGAAGTGGCACGGGTGATGATACACTCGTGCATGCGCTCCTGCATCATACGAAAGGAGATTTGAGCACGGTGGGGGCTCCGGATCGGCCTGGTATCGTTCACCGCTTAGATAAGGAAACGAGTGGCTTGATCGTTGTGGCAAAGAACGACCTCGCGCACCACAAGCTGGCGGCTGCATTTAGTGAGCGGAAAACTTATAAGCGCTATACGGCATTGGTGCAGACCGCGCCGAAGTTGTCGCGAGGTTCAATTAAGGACGCAATCGGCCGACATCCTGTGATGCGGACCAAAATGGCAGTGGTGCAATCCGGGAAAGAGGCGCACACAGACTGGCAGGTGAAGCAGCGCTTTGGCCAGCGTGCGGCGCTGGTGAGTTGTGTGATCCATACGGGGCGCACGCATCAGATACGGGTGCATATGAGTTCGATTAAGCTGCCTTTGCTGGGTGACCCCACATACGGGTTTAAGGCGAGTCGATTGAAGGCGTATACTGTTCCGCGCGTTATGTTGCATTCTACCGAGTTGCACATTCAGCATCCTGAGCGTGATGAATGGATGGAATTTGAGGCACCTCTACCGCAGGATTTTTGTGAATTGATTCAACAGTTGGAAGCGTCGGACAAGTCGCCTGCAGAGTCTTGGTAATTGGCGTAGTCTATAGGTGGTGTCTTCGGTGGCACGGTGATGTAACGCGATGTCGTTATTTTTACATAATTTTCAGTTCAACAGTTATCCTACAGAATTCACTATTTTTGGGTATGCGTTTTAAGCTTTGCTGCGCTTAGGCCTTTAGCGAGTTATTCACAGTGAGTTTAGCTAAAGTCGACATGGGAATTTTATGAAAAGGCGCAGGAATAAACTCTATTGCATCGTGGGTCACTTTACTTAGGATTGGGTTTTCTACTTATGAGTATTCATATCCTGACTACCGATCAAAAGATGGTCGAACAGCTTACCCAACTGTTCGCTGGAGGGGAACATGCGTTTACCTTCTATGATGACCTTGAAGTTTTGATCGCCATGCTGCTTAAGTTGAAAAAGCCCGATATGGTTTTTTTATGACTTGCTGTTAGAGGCCACTTTGTGGGCTTTTGACGCACTGTTTTATGGCACAAAGAAAACGAACCTGATCGCTTTTGAGCCGATCGAGGAAGGCGGCCAAGAAGGGGCGCATCGTTGCCCCAAGAATGCGAAACACTATTTAGTGCTTTCGGCTGACATGCGCCGGTCTAAGGTGCGTTTGCAGAAAGTGATTCATGAGGTCGCGCAGACTTCTGTGGAGAAGAAAGCAAAGCGCAAGGTTGCGAAGAAGAAGGTGGCGTCTGCCAATGTAAGTGCATCGGCGAAATCAACTATTGTCGGCGATGTGGTGGCTCCAGTGACGATTACTCGTCAACTAACTGCACGCAGTCCTGCAATGCAGGACTTTCTAGTGCGCATCAATGAAGTGGCGAGCAAGGCCTCTTTGATTCTTATTGAAGGTGAAGACGGTGCCGAGTTTGAGCTCGCAGCGCGCGAGTTGAACTTTCGAGCGAATGGAGATGTCTTTCCTTTAATGGTGCTTGACCCGATGCATTTGTGTGCGGCTCAGTTGAAGGTCTTATCTAAATCGAAAAATACGCCCATTTATTGCTACATTGGTATTTCGTATGAGCTCACATCGCATTCTGTCGAGCAGTTGGCGGAGACGATCAAGTTGATCTTTAAAGAGCGTGTAGATTCGCCATTACGTTTATTCTTGGGCATGTTAACGGCTCTGAGGAATATGCAAGTGCAAGTGCCATGGAGTTAGTGAACCTCTTTCGTAAGGATGGCACGCCCCTTGAATTGCCAGGCATGGCAGATCGCAAGGAAGATGTGCAAGTAATCGCCCAGTCCGTTTTTGCGATGCTACGTGTGGCGCATCCATTTCTCTGCACCCGGACTCTATCAGTTAAGGCTATAGAATACCTTGAAGAGGAGCATGAGTCATTGGACTATTCTCGCCTGATTCGTATGATTCGAAATTCGATGGCGCTCACTCAGCGCGACACTTTAACAGAGCGAGAATTGAAAAACTTTAGCGACGATAGCCCTAGCTCTCGGCACATGATTGAGAGCTTTGCAGATGAGAAATTCTTTGCCGAGCAAAGTGGGGTAGAGGATATGTCAGACTTAGCCGAAGGCGGCTAAACGAAAAAAGGCCACCCGTTTAGGTGGCCTTTTTGTGTTAAAATTGAATGAGGCGATTACTTCGCCGCGCTCTTTTGTTTACGCTGGTCGACGAGAACGATCATGAACATGTGATAAGAGAACCAGAAAACAGCCGTGATCGGTATTGCTGTGAAGCATGCTTGTAGCTGGGCAATGAAAGGATCTGGAGAGAATGTGAATGGGCGCAACAAGTAAGACATCAGGACGAAAAAGACGAATGTCAGGATGAAGCCGAGTGAAATGTGCCCTTTAGTGAGGAGTTTCTGATATGGTGCGTTTTCCATTAGTAGGAGCAGAAAAAGCTCCTGAGAGATGGTGTCAAAGCGAAATTGCGCTTTTCGCTGCATAGTTTTTGTTCAAATTTGATGATTTAGCTAGTAAAAGGCATGAATTTCTCTCTTGAACTCCCGCCTGCACTGGGCATTTTCCTCCTTTTTCCAATTTTCACCCGCTTAATCTTATGGGCACGCTTTTAATCAGTCTTTTAACCTTAGTCCTTCTACTCATTTCGGCTTTCGTCGTGTTGATCATCTTGATGCAGCGCACTAGCTCCAATGGTGGAATGGGTGCTGCACTCGGTGGTGGTGCTGCAGAATCAGCATTTGGCTCTGAAACGAATAATGTCCTGACCAAAGGCACAATTTACGGAACGATTGCATTTTTCCTCGTTTCTATGGGGCTCTATTTGCTCTACCAATCAGAAGCTTCAAAGCAACCTGCGACAGTTGATGTTAAAGAACTTATTTCAGCAGAATCCGTTGAGCCTGCTGCAGAGACTGTGACCACTGTTGTTGATAATGCTGAGGTCGTTGGAACAATTGAGTCGACTGTCGAGTCAGTAGAGGCTCAGGTCACAGAAATTCAGTCGGAGGTAGACGCTGCTATGGAAGCCGTCGCGACAGAAGAAGTGCCTGAAGTTCAGTAATGCATTTCGATCTTATAAAGCTTTTAAAATTTAAGAAAAAGTCAGTTGTTTCGTTTTGCGCCGCGACTGGCTTTTTTTGTGCCTGCGTCTGTGCATTGAGTTACGCCCAAGAGCGGGCCGGCGGCGATGCGCCGAGTCGCTTTATGGAATCGATTGATCAAGCCGAAGGGGTCAAGCGGATGGCAGCCTTTCGCAGTCAGCGTTTAGATGGTGATTATTGTTTCCGTTTCGAACTCGAGCATCTACCGCGTCGCGGAAAAAAAATCACCTATTCAGGAACGATGTGGGGGTCTTGGAATGAAGAGGGACCTGTGACTCGAATCGAATTGAAGGCGAGCGCTCAATCGCAAGAAGTGGGTGCGGTAAATGATCTGATCGAGTTGATTATACAGAATGGCCGCGCTGCCAAAGCTTGGTCAAGGCATGGGGGGCAAGGTGCGTTTGAAATGATAGAAGGCGATGCGCTGTTTGAACCTGTTATCCCAGGAATAACCTATTCAGCTTTTGATCTACAGATGCCATTTGTGTATTGGGATGCCTTTACGTATGAAGGGCCAGGTCGAGTGCAGAGTCGTGTTGTGCAGCAATTCTTGGTGAAGCCGCCCGCTGGAAGCGCAGCCATTACAGATGGCATACACTCGGTTCGTATCGGTCTAGATGATGCCTATGATGCTCTCTTGCGGGTTGAGATTCTTGATGCGGATGAAGTTGAGTTGTCGCGCTTTACGGTGGAAAGCTTTAAGAAAGTTCAAGGGCAATACATAGTTAAAAAAATAACGTTAAAGGATAACGCGAGTAAAGATCGGACTCGCTTTAGAGTTAAAGAAGCGAGCGTTGGCTTGCTGCTTGATCGATCAATGTTTGATGCATGTCATGCGACGGATCCTTTAAGGCTTTCAGCTGATTTGTTCAAAATTTTGTAAGGTCTAATTGCTGATTTATAGGGGGGTAAGTTTCGTAAATCTTTTGTATTGACATTGTTACTACAGAAAAACATTTTGCGTCAAATCGCATTGCGAAATACTTTATGAGTAGCGAAAAAACTAGCCCCTTAACTTTCGATCTTCAGCAAGATCTTTTAGATAAGCTGAAGCAACTGCAACGCAAGTCCGGCTTGCGTTCTATTAGTGAAGTGATTCGCTATGCTGTGAGTGTGTTTGATTCTTCGACTATTAAGAAGGATACGTCTTCGCACCGTCAAATTTCAGTTCGATTGTCTACTGAGTTGCGCCAACGTTTACTAAAAGTGAGTAAGCAGAATAAAGTAAGTGTTGGTGAAATTCTAAGGGCAGCGTTGGATTCTCTACCGACTGAATTGTCGGATGTTCACCCCGAACTCATTATGCCTAAGAAAAAAGCAACAAAAAAGAAGGTAGCCAAGAAGGTCGCCAAAAAAGCTCCAGCCAAGAAGAAGGCTGTTAAGAAAAAAGTGGCTAAAAAAGCAGCTCCTAAAAAAGCAGTTAAGAAGGCCGTAAAGAAGAAGGCAGCGCCTAAGAAAAAAGCTGTTAAGAAAAAAGCAGTTCCTAAAAAGAAGGCAGCTCCAAAGAAAAAGGCCGTGAAGAAAAAAGCAGTGAAAAAAGCTGCTAAGAAAGCGGTTAAGAAAAAGGCAGCTCCTAAAAAGAAGGCTGTGAAAAAGAAAGCAGCTCCAAAGAAAAAGGCAGCTCCTAAAAAGAAAGCAGCAAAGAAAGCGGTTAAGAAAAAGGCAGCTCCTAAAAAGCCAGCTCCTAAAAAGAAAGCAGCTAAGAAGAAAGTTGTGAAGCGTAAGGCGAAGAAGAAGTAGCCCCACTTTTCTGAATTCTTAGGCTAGGCTTGCTTTTGCTGATGCAGAGGTTTTGATTCTGCGCTCTCACGCCCGCATTCTGCGGATGCGTGAGAGCGTTTTTTTATATACACATGTCACAGCAAGCAAAACTATCCACCTGGGCCAGCAACATAGCTCCGTCGCCGACGTTGGCCGTCGATGCAAAAGCTAAAGAACTCAAGGCCGCAGGCGAAGATGTCTGTGGGTTTGGTGCCGGTGAGCCGGATTTCGATACTCCGGACTTCATCAAAGATGCCTGTATCCAGGCACTCAATGAGGGTAAGACAAAGTATGCCCCGGCTCCGGGCATTCCCGCGCTACGTTCGGCACTGGCGGAAAAATACCGTAACGACAATGGTGTGGCAGGTGTCGATCCGTCGCAAATTATCGTGAGTCCTGGCGGAAAGTATTCTTGCTATCTCGCGATCTTAGCGGTCGTCAGCCCCGGAGATGAGGTGATCATACCCGCGCCATATTGGGTCAGCTACCCTGAGATGGTTAAACTTTCTGGCGGCACTCCGAAGAGTATTTTTGCCGGAGCCGATGCAGAGTTTAAGATCACTCCAGATCAACTTCGTGAGGCAATCACGCCTAAGACGCGTATGGTGATTATCAATAGTCCATCAAATCCCACTGGTGCGATTTATAGTCCCGCTGAACTCGAAGCGCTTACGCAAGTTGCAGTGGAGGCAGGTATCTATATTATGTCGGATGAGATATACGAATATCTTCTCTATGATGGTGTGAAGCATATCAGCCCAGCATCGTTCTCTCCGGAAGCCGCTGATCATGTGATTACGGTTTCTGGATTTAGTAAGACATTTTCGATGACTGGTTGGCGCCTCGGCACGCTTATGGCGCCTCCTGCAATTGCCAAGGCGGTTGCAAATATTCAGAGTCAGACCAGCTCCAATGCTACAACGTTTGCTCAATATGGTGCATTGGCGGCTATGGAAAACTGGGATCAGTCAATGGCTGCAGTTAATGAAATGTTGACTGTCTTTGATCGTCGCCGTCTCCGCCTATTGGAAGGTCTTCGTTCGATTGAAGGCGTTCAATGTCCACGCGCGCAGGGTGCATTTTATTTATTCCCAAATATCGACACTTTTGGCCTGAGCGCGAATGATTTTGCGGCGAAGATTTTGGACGAAGAAAAGGTCGCCCTTGTCCCAGGGGAAGGCTTTGGAGCGCCTGGGTATGTGCGCTTAAGTTATGCGATATCTGACGAAGTTATCGAGAAAGGACTAGAGCGCCTGAGCCGTTTTTGTGCAGGTCTGAAGGCGTAAGATTCTCGTATTTTTCGACATTAATTATTAGAAATTCATATACATATATGAGCGATAAAGCTAAAATAATCTATACGATCACTGACGAAGCGCCTGCTCTGGCGACACATTCGTTGCTGCCGATCATTGCCGCTTACACAAGTGCTGCGGGTGTTGCGGTGGAAACGCGGGACATTTCGTTGTCCGGTCGCATTCTTGCCAATTTTCCAGACGTATTGTCTGAAGATCAGCGTATCTCGGATGATCTTGCCGAGCTTGGTGAATTGGCGAAGACACCTGATGCAAACATCATTAAGTTGCCAAATATATCAGCATCGATTCCGCAGATGAAGGCATGCATCCAGGAATTACAAGCAAAGGGCTATGCACTTCCTGACTACCCAGAGGAGCCAAAGACTGATGCTGAAGTGGCTGCAAAGGCAACTTACGACAAGATCAAAGGAAGTGCCGTCAATCCCGTGCTTCGCGAAGGTAATTCGGATCGTCGTGCTGCGGGCGCAGTGAAGCAATATGCGAAAGACAATCCGCACCGCATGGGTGCATGGGCTAGCGATTTAAAGTCCGTTGTCTCGAGTATGCCTGCGAATGATTTTTTCGGTAATGAGAAATCGGTAACAGTCGACCGTGAGACAGTCGCCACGATTGAGCACATCGCTGAAGATGGCACATCAACTGTTTTGAAGAGCGTGCCATTGCAGGCGGGTGAGGTCCTAGACGGCACCTTCATGAGCGCAAAGGCACTCCGTGAATTTATCGCGGGTGAGGTCGCGGCTTCCAAGGAGGCAGGTGTTCTTTTCTCGCTACACATGAAGGCGACTATGATGAAGGTATCTGATCCTATCATCTTTGGTCATGCCGTTGAGGTATTCTTTAAGCCTGTATTCGAAAAACACGCAGCAGTGATCGCTGAACTTGGTGTCGATGTTAAGAATGGCTTGGGAGACCTATATGAAAAGATCGAGTCATTGCCCGCAGAGCAGAAGGCCGAGATTGTCGCCGACTTGGATGCAGTTTATGAAACGGCGCCAGATATGGCGATGGTTGATTCCGATAAAGGTATTACGAATCTTCACGTTCCCAGTGATGTGATCATTGATGCATCGATGCCCGCTGCGATTCGCACGTCCGGGCAGATGTGGAACAAGGATGGGCAGCAGCAGGACACAAATTTTGTGATTCCAGATCGCTGCTATGCAGGCGTGTATAAGGCGACCGTTGATTTCTGTCGTGAGAATGGAGCATTTGATCCTCGCACAATGGGCACCGTGCCGAATGTGGGATTGATGGCTCAGAAGGCTGAAGAATATGGCTCGCACGATAAGACATTTGAAGTGTCTGCAAGTGGCACAATTCGCGTAAGTGATGCCGACGGCAAAGTGCTCTTTGAGCATACAGTCGAAAAGGGTGATATTTGGCGTGCGTGCCAGGTGAAGGATGCGCCGATTCGCGATTGGGTGAAGCTTGCGGTGACTCGTGCGCGTGCGACTGATACTCCAGCAATCTTTTGGCTCAACAAGGACCGTGCGCATGACAGCCAATTGATTGCCAAGGTTGAAGCGTATTTACAGGACCACGATACCGATGGTTTGGATATTCGCATCCTTGCTCCAGTCGAGGCGACTAAGTTGACGCTACAACGCGCGATGGACGGTCAGGACACGATTTCCGTCACTGGTAATGTGCTGCGTGACTATTTGACTGACCTCTTTCCGATTCTTGAGCTCGGCACAAGTGCTAAGATGCTCTCTATTGTTCCGTTGATGAATGGTGGCGGTCTTTTCGAAACTGGTGCAGGTGGTTCAGCGCCAAAGCATGTTCAGCAGTTTGAGAAGGAAAATCACCTTCGTTGGGACTCTCTCGGCGAGTTTTTGGCACTGGGTGTATCCTTAGAGCACTTGGCAACAGTATTTAACAACGGCAAGGCGCAAACGCTCGCCGAGACTCTCGATGTCGCGAATACCAAGTTCCTGAAGGAAAATAAGTCTCCATCCCGCAAGGCCGGTGAGCTGGACAATCGCGGCAGCCATTTCTATCTAGCGCTGTATTGGGCCGAGGCTCTGGCGGCTCAGGACGAGGATGCTGAATTGAAGGCACGATTTGCTCCGCTTGCTGAATCGTTGGCAGCCAACGAAGCAAAGATCATTGCCGAATTAAATGAAGTGCAAGGCAAGGCAATGGATATTGATGGCTACTATCGTCCGAGTATCGAGCTCGCTTCTAAAGCAATGCGCCCAAGTGACACTTTTAATGCGGCACTCGCCGCGCTGTAAGTTCGAGCATTTGTAAACTAAAAAGCCCTCGTCATATGATGAGGGCTTTTTTGCATCGGCTTATCCGCTGTGCTTAAGAGGGATGCTTTAGTTGCCCATTACGATGAGGCCGTTACTAATCGTGTAGCGAGTGAGGCTGGCAACATCGTGCAGGTCGAGTTTACGCATTAGATTCGTGCGATGATTTTCGGCGGTCTTGACGCTGATGCTGAGCATCGAAGCGATTTCACGCGTGCTGTTACTTTCGGCGATTAGTTGTAAAATTTCGCGTTCACGTTTTGTGAGTATATTGATCCCTGATTCGCTACTCCTAGGGTCCGCCATGGCGTGGCGTAAAAGTTGAGCGACGTCGGGACCGAAATAACTGCCGCTACTGGATACGATTTCAATGCCTTTTCTTAGCTCAGATAGTGGAGCTGCTTTCTCAACGAATCCATGTGCGCCTGCTTGAAGTAATTCGCGGACGAGGCTAGGTGTTTGATAACCCGAGAAAATAAGAACACGTGTGTCTGGAATGTTTTTTGTGAAGCGGCGTAGAACTTCAGTGCCGTTCAAATTCGGGAGCATTACATCTAGAATGACGAAGTCGGGCTTTTGTTCGAGGCAAAGCTCACAACCTTCAAGTCCATCGCCGCTCTCGATGATCACGTCAAACTCGTCTTGTGATAGAACCGCTTGGCTGACCATTTCACGAATGGCTGTTTGATCTTCGATAATGGCAACGGTTTTCATAATCTAAAAAAAATGGCGGAGATGGAGGAATTGCGATACGAACTCGAATGACTCAATTCCTGATTGTCGGGCTGATTCATCAGGACTGGTCAGCAGGTGCCGAGGTCGCCCATCCTTTCAAGCTAGGAAATGCTATAATCCGCGAAAAGCGAAAGCCGGTAAAATTCAAAGTTCTGCGCAACAAGCACGTCCTTGAAACAGCCTTAGATTGGGAAGCCAAGCGGGCTGCCAACCCGCATATTCCAGTGGTTTACATCGCAAAGACCGCAGGGCTGTCACCTAGTCGCGTAAACCAGATTCTGAGGTTCGCACGTCTACATCCAGAGATACAGGAAGCCATTCTAGACCTGAGTCCGAGAAAGGCAAAGAAATGCTTCCCGGAGCGGCTTTTACGGGAGTGGACACCTCTACCCCACGAGGAGCAATTGAACCAATATAGGTCATATTTCCTCTGAATTGAACCATTCTCTATCCGATAGATCCGGAAAAACGCCTGCACGAAATGAGTCAATTGAGTCAGCGTGGGCCTGATGTTGATATTAATCTTACCTAAAATGATTCTCGGGGCACTTCGAGATTATGGTAGCTACGCTTGCCGCGGCGATCACACCAACAGACCAGTTCGTAGATATGTCAACTCCGTCAGGCACCATTTAAATGAAGATAATACATGCAGTGTGAATCGAATGTGAACAACCCAAGCTTTAATAAGTGAACTTATGTTTATTTATTAAAGCGCATGACCCGCCAATACAGGCCGCGTCGTGCCCGCAGCTCGCCCCTTTGGCAGTGCCTCCACGACTCACTCGAAGCGTTCACTTCGAGTTATTACATGGATTATTCCAAACACCTCGGCCCTCTCGACTCCTCCCGTGCAACCGCACTGCGCGATAGCCTGCACTGCGGCGACCTTGCCAGCGGTTTCCTTCGCGTCCAGTGCCCCGATTGCGACCACCACTACCTGCTGCCCTTCACTTGCAAGCGGCGCGGCTGCTGCCCGAGCTGCCACCAGCGCCGCGCGCTCGATACAGCTGCCTACATTCGCGACGAAGTTAAAAATACGAATCAAACGGCATTACTTCTGGATGCGCTCCATCATTTCATCCAACCGGGCTTTAAGTTCCACTGCCTTTTCAGGATGAGTGTTCACCAAATTGTTTTTTTCACCAATGTCCTTGGCCAAATTGTATAATTCCGGTGCATTGCCTTCACGATATTTCCAGTCTCCCAAACGGATAGCGGGAGCGGCATCGCCTATCTTCGGAGGGCGCGCGTGATACAAGAACCCGTCCACATACGGGGAACGTGCTCCATCCCTCCCCTGAAGAATGTTGGTGATATCATAACCGTCAAGAGCGCGATCCTGAGGTAGCGGGGCGTTTGCCTGCGCGGCAAAGGTCGGCAAAAAATCAAGCGAGCTGACCACTTCTCCGAAAACAGATGCGGCAGGAACCGTACCGGGCCGCCAGGCGATGCAGGGTACCCGCTGACCTCCATCATAGGTCGAAAACTTCCCGCCACGTAACGGCAATGCTTGGCCGCCTTTCTTCCCTTTACTGAGCCACGGACCGTTGTCCGAGGTAAAGATCACCAATGTATTTTGGTCAAGATTTTTGACTTTCAAAGCCTTCAGGATCTGGCCGACCGACCAGTCAATTTCCTCAATGGTGTCCCCGTATAACCCGCCGGCGCTTTTGCCCCTGAATTCTTCTGACGCGAAGAGCGGCACATGAGGCATCGCATACGATAAGAAGACAAAAAACGGCTCATCTTCATTATGGGCAATGACCTTTAGGGCTTCTTCGGTGTAGCGGCGGGTCAGTGTGACCTGCCTGACCGGCCACTCAACCACTTTCGTATCCCGCATCAAGGGAACCTGATTTTTGGAGCTCTTTTTATTTGCAGATCGGAGATCCTTCATTGTTTTTCCATTTCGGAGCACCAAATCTTCGGCTACGGCCATTTCCGAATCCATATACATGTCGTTGCTGTAGGGAATCCCGAAATAGGAATCAAAGCCTTGGCTAACGGGAAGATAACGATCCTTATGCCCTAAATGCCATTTGCCGATGTAGGCGGTTCGGTAACCTGCTTCTTTCAGCACTTCGGCAATGGTTATCTCGGAGGGATCCAGCCCATCGTTTTGGTTCGGCCAGAAAACCTTCGTCATGCCGTGCCGAGCCGGGTGGCGGCCGGTCAGAATCGCCGCTCGGGACGGACTGCAGATATTGGAGCCGACATAAAAATCGCTAAAGCGCATTCCCTCGGCGGCCATTTGATCCAGATGAGGGGTTTTGATTTTCAGTGCGCCGTAGCAACCCACATCCTGATAGCCTTGGTCATCCGTAAATAAAACGATGAAATTCGGTTTGGCGGTCGTAAACTGCACACCTGCAAGCAGGAAAAGCCAAAATATAGTGATTCGTTTTTTCATAACCAAACCATTTTATGATACGTGTCCGGCTTGCTGTCAATTCGAACGGGTAATCATTTTTAACCCTCACCCCCGGCGGCTAACGCCGCCGAAAAGCAAATTCCTATCAGTAGGATACAGACTGAAATCGAGCTTATTCAGAAGGCGACAACTGACGAAACCCTTGTTGCCGAGGCACTACAGAACTTTGAAGCACTCTTTCAGGTGCTGCCTTTTGAGGATCGTCTGGCACTAATGGAGCAACTTGTGAGTGCAATTCGTGTATCGCGAATTGAGCCAGAAAAGTTCGCCTCGAAGCTACCAGAAGGGGCATTCGTGACCCAAATACGAACTTCCTGGTATCGGGTCGAATTCGACTTTTTCATAAAGTCCTTATTCCGAACCCCTTCCTAAAAAAACTTTCTAGTCCCACAGGTTCGTATTCGGACGTAGGTGGCGGAGAGAGAGGGATTCGAACCCCCGGAACCTTTCGGCTCAATAGTTTTCAAGACTACCGCATTCGGCCACTCTGCCATCTCTCCTCGGTAATAATGTAGATGGACTGTTTTGTGTCGATTGAAGGAAGAGTGCAAGTCGTTAAATGCCTAATAAAATAAATTTCTATCTAAGCTACGGTATTGAATCGCTTCTAGCAAGTGGGGCGTATCGATTTGCTCAGTGCCTGCGAGGTCGGCGATGGTGCGGGCGACTTTGAGAATGCGGTCGTAGGCGCGCGCTGAGAGCGAGAGTTGCTCCATCGCTTGCTGTAACAGGTCGCCTTGTTCCTTGTTGATGGAGCAGTATTTACGAATTTGAGTGTGTGACATTCGGGCGTTGCAGCGATTGGAGGGATTTTGTTCGGTCGCAAAGCGTTTTTTCTGTTGTTTGCGTGCCTGTTCGCAACGTGCGCGGATCGCGGCAGAGCTTTCGCCAGGTGTTGTGTTGCGCAATTCTTCGATTCGCAGTGCGGGCGCTTCGATGTGTAGGTCGATGCGATCGAGTAGTGGTCCACTGATTTTGGAGCGATAACGTTGGATTTGCGGCACACTGCACCGGCATTCGCGCGTGCTATCACCAGTATAGCCACAGGGGCAGGGGTTCATCGCCGCGATGAGCATGACATTGCAGGGCAGGGTGATTTTGCCTGCGCTGCGTGAGATCGAGACCTGGCCGTCTTCCAATGGTTGACGCAGCACTTCGAGCGCGGAACGTTTAAACTCGGGGAGTTCGTCAAGAAAGAGCACTCCGTTGTGCGCGAGCGAGATTTCGCCAGGTCCAGGAATGCTGCCGCCGCCGAGTAGGCCAACGTCGCTGATCGTGTGGTGGGGGGATCGGAAGGGGCGTTGAAAGAAGCGATTATCCTTGGTTAGCGTGCTGCCCGCAGCAGACTGGATACTGAGTATTTCGAGGAACTCATCGATCTCTGGTTGCGGCATGATGGTGGGGATGCGCTTGGCGATCATGCTTTTTCCGGAGCCTGGTGAGCCGATCATCAGCAGATTATGGCCGCCGCTGACGGCAATTTCTACTGCGCGGCGCACGGCGTGTTGGCCTTTGACTTCTGAAAAGTCGAGGCGCTGGCTTTCTGGAGGCTTCTGGTAGAAGCAGCTTTGACCCGAAGGGAGTGGTTTGATGATCCGCTCGCCGTTGAGAAATCGGATGGTTTCGTCGAGGCTAGCGACAGGATACACGTTCACATCGCTCACGAGGGCAGCCTCATCGGCGGATTCCACTGGCACGATCAGCCCTTGTTTGCCGGATTTACGAGCGAGCATCGCCATCGCAAGAGCTCCGCGAACTGGGCGTGTTTGCCCAGATAGGCTTAATTCGCCGGCTATTAGGAAATTGTTGAGTGTGTCTTGTTCGCATTGTTTCATCGAGGCTAATATGCCGACTGCGATGGGGAGGTCGTATGCAGGCCCTTCTTTGCGTAGCCCCCCTGGTGCGAGGTTGATGGTGGTTCGTGTCGCGGGCATTCGATACCCGCTGTTACCGATGGCAGAGAACACACGGTCTTGAGATTCTTTGACAGCGGCATCGGGGAGCCCCACTAAAATAAATTTGAGTTCTCCCGCTTCGCCAGTATTCACTTCTACTTGAACGGCATGCGCGTCGACACCGACCAAGGCGGCAGATTGTGTTACAGCTAGCATTTTTTGTTGGTGTTTGCGGGGAAGCGTGAACAATTATTCACGTATGTCACTCTCTAACTTTTTTACTAAGCAGGCTCGGTTGCATGATTAAATTTTGAAAATTGGACTTACAGGAGGTATCGGTTGTGGAAAGTCGACGGTGGTGAAACTGTTCGCTGATGCTGGTTGGAAGACGATCGAGTCGGATGCAGTAGTGCGTGGCATATTGTCAGATTCTGAGGTGGTGCAGGCGGCATTGCGTGCGCACTGGGGAGAGGTAGTTTTTTTGTCGACAGGAGAGGTCGACCGGAAGGCTATTGCGGCGATTGTGTTTCGGGACGATGCTGAGTTGATCTGGTTGGAAACACTGCTTCATCCACTGGTGCGAGCTGAATGGTTAAATCAACTCGCAGCCGAACCTGATCATGATTGGTTGGTTGAGATCCCTTTGCTGTTTGAAAAAAGGCTTGAAACTGAGTTCGATTTGACTGTCTGTGTAATTAGTTCTCCTGATGTTGTTGAAGCTCGTATGGTTTGCAGAGGTTACACAGGAGCCGAAGTGGAGCAGCGCCGGTTACGGCAGATGCCGCTTCAAGAAAAAGCCCAACGTGCTGACCGTGTGATTTCTAATACCGGCAGTTTAGAATTTTTAAAACGACAAACCCATCGATTGATCGAAGAGATCCAAGCCTAGTGAGCAACTAGGAAATAGTCATATTGAATGTCGCGTCGCTCGATGCATGAGCACGCAACCAACTAATAATTTCCATGAGCGAAGAAGAAAATACAATTGTTCCAGGTGAGATCACCCCAGGTGAAATGCCGACTCCGGTCAAGAAGCGTGCGACGAAGAAGTCTGCAAAGAAGGCGACGAAAAAAACCGCCAAGAAGCGTGCCACGAAAAAAACTGTAGAGGGATCGGCGCAAGCTGAGATGTTTGAGCAGCCAAGTGCGCCGAAGGCTGAAGCGCCAGAGGCATCGAAGAAATTTGTCTATTCGACAGATTCGGATGATGAGCCGTTTAAGGAAAAAGAAACCCCCGTGCCGAAGGAGACGAAACCAGCTGAAACGACTGAGGCGAATGACCAAGCACCTGCAGCAAATGCTCCTAAGGGGGGCAATGATGCACCTAGGGAAGGCAAACCTCATCAAGGCGGGCGTAAGGGAAAGCAGCATCCGAATCAACAGCAGGGCCGCAATCCTCGGAATAATAAGTTTAACAAGAACCGTAACAATAAGAAGGGTAAAGGGCGTTGGCAGAATAAGAAGAAACGCACCCAAGAGGATGAGACCCCGATTGAATTAGGTGAATTGCAGGAGTTTGAGGCTCTTGAATCCGTGGAGACTATTCACGCTCTGGCTGCAGAGTTAACGGATAATAATGGTGCCGAAGCGCTTGATTTTAATCGAATCTACGATCTCCCGCTTCCGGAATTACGAGCTGAGGTGGAGGCTTTATCTCTTGAGGTCGCGCATGCGCCGAATCGTGATCAATTAATTAATGCCCTAGTTGCACATGCCGCCAAGTCTAAGGCGCCGATTGCCACGACTGGTATTCTTGAAACGCTAGAGGATGATCAAGGCGGTATTATCGTTTATCAGCGTGACAGTTATCGCATCAAAGCATTGAGCGCGTTCGTCCCGCAGGCTTTTATTGAGCATTATGGCTTACAGCGTGGGCATATTGTATATGCTCAGTTACATCCGCACCGTGAGAGCGAGTCCTGCCCGTTCGTGGTAAAAGTGCATGAAGTGATGGGGCAAGACCCAGAGACACTGAGTGAAATTGTGCCGTTTACGGAGCGTGTGCCTTATTATCCTTTAGATCGTATTCTAATGGAGGCGGATAGTGAGTCGAAATGGGATAACTTGTCGATGCGGGTGGTCGACTGCCTAACGCCGATTGGCTTCGGGCAGCGTGGGTTGATTGTGGCGCCGCCTCGTACTGGTAAGACTGTGCTTATGCAGGGCATGGCAAACTCGATTCAGCGCAATTATCCAGATGCTCACTTAATAATCCTACTGATTGATGAGCGTCCGGAGGAAGTGACCGATTTCCGCCGACAGGTCAGCGGAGAGGTTATCAGCTCTACTTTTGATGAGACAGCTGAGAGTCATGTGCACGCAGCCGAGATGGTTATTGAGAAGGCGCGGCGTATGGTTGAGGTCGGCAAAGATGTCGTTATTTTGCTCGATTCGATCACCCGATTAGCACGAGCCTATAATACGACGATGCCGAGTAGCGGTAAGATTCTTTCAGGTGGGGTTGAAGCGAATGCACTACAAAAGCCTAAACGTTTCTTTGGGTCGGCGCGTAATATTGAAGATGGTGGTAGTTTAACGATCATCGCGACCGCGCTGGTTGAGACAGGAAGTAAGATGGATGAAGTCATCTTTGAGGAGTTCAAGGGCACTGGCAATATGGAGCTCCATTTGGATCGTGGGCTTTCCGATAAGCGAATTTTCCCCGCATTGAGCATGGATAAGAGTGGCACACGTAAGGAAGAGTTGCTCTATCACCCCGATGAAATGTTGAAAATTTATTCATTGCGTAGAGCGATGAAAGGTCTACCGTCAATTGATGCTATGGAAATGCTCATACAGCGTATAAAGAAAACCAGCACAAATGCTGAGTTTTTAATGAGCGTATCTCGTTAGCATATAATTCTTTTCACCCCGTTTAAATCCCCCTCAAATTTTATATCTGTGACTTCCGACGACGAATTTGTTCTTCAACTGTTAATTGACAGAGGAATCCTTGATTCTGAAACCATCACTGCGGCTCGCGACGCTCTTGCAGAGGGTGGCTCCGATGATAATGACGCTAATAGCACAATAATTGCTCAGCTGATTGCTGACCATAAGCTGACCCAGATGCAGGTTGCTGAAGTGTTAGCGGCAGAGTTTAATATGGATGTCGTTGCTTTACACGATGTCCGAGCTTCGGCACAAGCCTTAGATGTCGTGAACTTTGATCTAGCCAATCGCTATAAGGTCTTCCCGTTGGAGGTTGATGACAATGAAGTTGAGCTTGCGGTTCATGATCCTCTAGACATGGATACGATCGATAGCTTGAGCCATGTTTTGAAGCGCACGATTGTAAGCCGTGTTGCGCCACTGGAGGAAATCGAAAAAGCGATTCACCAATATTATGAAGGCGCTAAGGTCGAAAATGTCCACGAGATGTTCAGTCAAGACGATGGTGAGCCTTTGATGGACTTGCCGACTGGCGATGAGGCGGGCGTGAATGAAGAAGAAGCGCCGATCATACGGTATGTGCACATGGTGATTTCCGAAGCTCTGCGCCGTCGTGCGTCGGATATCCATATGGAGCCTTTGGAAAAGCGCTTTCGCGTGCGTTATCGTATTGATGGTGTCCTGCATGAGGTAGAAAATCCACCGAAGCGACTACAGCCATCGATTGTTTCCCGGATTAAATTGATGTCTAATGTGAGTATCGCGGAAAAACGTGTTCCACAGGACGGACGTATTAATATCACTGTTGGTCCTAAGGTTATTGATTTGCGTGTCTCCACTTTGCCGACCGCTTTTGGTGAGAGTATTGTTATGCGTATTCTCGACAAGGAAGGTTTGAACTTGGGTTTGCCGCAGTTGGGTTTCTTTAGTGACGATCAAGCCTCATTCGAGCGTGTGATTGCGATGCCTGACGGTATTTTTCTGGTTACCGGCCCGACAGGTTCTGGTAAATCCACCACTTTGTATTCAGCGCTGAATTGCATCAATCATCCCGACCGTAAGATCATTACCGTAGAAGACCCTGTGGAATATGAAATGGTTGGTATTAATCAAGTTCAGGTGCGACGTGAAGTCGGGATGACTTTCTCCGCAGCGTTGCGCTCAATGCTGCGTCAAGCTCCGAACATTATCATGGTCGGGGAAATTCGAGACAAAGAAACTGCTGAGATTGCGGTTAATGCGTCGCTGACAGGGCACATGGTGTTTAGCACCTTGCACACGAATGATGCTCCCAGTGCCGTCAGCCGTTTAATTGATATTGGCATTAAGCCGTTCCTTGTGTCTGCCTCGGTGCGTGCAGTTCTCGCACAGCGTTTGGTGCGCCGCACTTGTCCGAATTGTAAGGCTCCTGATACCCCGGATGAGCGGCACTTGAATTCCTTAGGCATTCGTGCTGATCAGACACTCGACGCGACATTTATGCGCGGCAAAGGGTGTGATAAATGTAATTCTACAGGCTTCCGTGGGCGTGTCGGAATCTTTGAGATCTTTAGTGTCAACGAAGAGCTTCAGACGATGATTTATGAAGAGGCTAGCTTAGTCTCACTTCGTAATAAGGCTCGTGAAATGGGTATGCGTAGCATGCGTGAAGATGGTATACGCAAAATTATTGCTGGCGTAACAACCGCAGAAGAAGTGCTACACGCGACTGTAGCGGATTCCGAGTAGTTGATCGCGACTCTAATCGTTAACGAAGTATTATTATGAGCTATGAAATGAATGACTTGTTGGAACTGATGGTAGATCAGGACGCCTCCGACTTGCACATTCAGGTCAAGCAATCTCCAACCCTCCGTATTAACGGCACAATGACAGCGGTAGAAGGCCCAAAGCTGACGGCCCAAGATGCGGAAGATCTGATGAAGGCGATTACTTCTTCGTCCAGTCAAGAGCAGTTGAAGACTTCGGGTGGAGCCGATTTTGGCTTTGCTTATATGGATCGTGCTCGTTTTCGCGTAAGTGTTTTTCGTGCCAAGGGTGTGTATGGAATGGTTTTGCGCCAGATCCCGAACGAAATGTTCACTCTGACGAAGATCGGCCTACCCGATAAAATCAAAGAATTAATTACGCGGCCACGCGGTTTAATATTGGTTGCTGGGCCAACAGGTTCTGGTAAGTCGACGACGCTCGCTGCCATGGTTAATTGGATTAACGAAAATCGAGATGGTCATATTATTACCATCGAAGATCCGATTGAGTATTATCACGAGCATAAGAATTGTTTGGTGACTCAGCGAGAAGTCGGTAACGATGTAGCATCATTTGCCTCAGCTATTCGAGGCGCTTTGCGCCAAGACCCTGATGTGATTCTTGTCGGTGAAATGCGTGATCTAGAAACGATTGAGGCGGCAGTCGGTGCTGCGGAAACGGGTCACTTGGTTTTTGCGACTCTTCATACTACAGGAGCCGCGCGCACTGTTGACCGAATTGTTGATGCCTTTCCTTCGGATATGAAGGATCAGATGCGCACACAATTGGCATCTTCGATCATTGCTGTTATTTCACAAGTCCTTTGCAAAAAGAACGGTGGCGGTCGAGTGGCCTCTTTTGAGATCATGGTGACTACGACATCGATCGCTCAACTTATCCGCGAAAATAAAACCTACCGTATTGCTTCCGATATACAGACCGGAGCCGTGCACGGTATGATTAGCTTAGATGCGCATCTACTTAGTTTGTATAATCGAGATATGATTAGTGCAGACGAAGCGCTTTCGAAATCTCAAACGCCGCTTACCATGAGAGAGAAACTACTCGAAAATGGTGCAAAGTTTTCTACATAATTCTCTCCCCATACTTTAACTTCTCGATTTAGGTAAATACTCCTCCCCCATGTTCGAAGATCATAACGATACCGTATACGAAATCATTAGCTCGGCAGCATTGCTCGATAAGGCACAGCTTGATGAGTTAAATGAATCGCATTTACACACAGGAAAATCATTGGCTGATGCGGTGGTTGATTCTGGAGTTGTAGAGCGCTCCGCAATTTTATCAGCAATTGCGGAGTATTTGGGCTACGACTTCTTGGATGAAGTGCCGGCTTCAATCCCAGAAGACGTCTACTCGACGATGAAGGCGAATGTCGCTCGCATGTATGCAGTTGTGCCTTACAAAGTCAGTGAGACATCGGTTTCCCTACTGGCTCAAGACCCATTCAATCCGAGCATCATCGATGACCTGACTTTTACACTTAATAAGGACATCACGATAGTCGTTTGTAATCCTGAGCAAGTAGATCGCTTGATTTTGTCTACATATGGTGAAGAGGACTCCTCTATTGACGATATTTTGGGGGATCTCGGTGATAGCTTTGGTGATATTGAGGAGGATTTATCTGATTCAGACCTTACGGACCTAGCGAATCAGACACCGATCATTCGTTTTGTTAATTTGGTGCTTCAGCAAGCGATTAAAGATAAGGCATCGGATATTCACTTTGAACCATTTGAAGATCAATTTCGTATCCGCTACCGTATCGATGGTGCGCTCTACGAGATGGCGCCGCCGCCCAAGAGCTTGGCTGTGCCGGTGACATCGCGTGTGAAAGTGCTGTCGAATATGAATATCTCCGAAACGCGTATCCCGCAAGACGGACGTATTAAGATGACGATTGCTGGTCGCCCTGTTGATTTACGTGTGTCCACTTTGCCAACTCAATTCGGTGAGTCTGTGGTGCTTCGTGTTTTGGACAAATCTGTGGTGAATCTCGACCTCGAGGCGCTCAGTCTGCCTGATGATATTTTGAACACAATTCGTGATCTGGTGGATCGCCCTAATGGTATTTTCATTGTGACTGGCCCCACTGGTTCCGGTAAAACGACGACGCTTTACAGTGCGTTACGAGAAGTAAACGATGTAGAAACTAAGATCCTGACTGCTGAAGACCCTGTGGAATATGAGATTGATGGTATCATGCAGGTTGCTGTGAATCACCAAGTCGGCTTGGACTTCTCACGAGCGCTTCGCGCCTTCCTTCGTCAAGATCCAGATAAGATCATGGTGGGTGAGATTCGTGATATTGAAACGGCGCAGATTGCGGTGCAGGCGTCGCTTACAGGTCACGTGGTTTTGAGCACTTTGCACACTAATGATGCCCCGGGCGCGGTGACACGTCTGATCGATATGGGACTCGAGCCTTTCCTTATTTCCGCCTCACTTGAAGCGATTCTTGCGCAACGTCTTGTTCGACGTATCTGCAAGTCATGCCGCACTTCCTATGAGCCTACACAAGAGATGATTGATATTCTTGAAGTCGATCCATTAGAGATCGCTGACAAGGATTTCTATTTTGGTGATGGTTGTCCTGAATGTAGTAATACTGGTTACCGAGGTCGTATCGGCTTATTTGAGATGATTAATATTACCGATGCGATTCGTGAAATGGTTAATAACCGAGCGCCAACACTTGCTCTTAAGCAAAAAGCACTCGAGCAAGGTATGAGAAGCTTGCGTGATGATGGTTTACGAGCCATTTTTGATGGTAACACAACAATTGAAGAAGTCCTTAAGTATACTTAACCCCCCCAGTAAAAAATACCTATGCCAAAATTTAAATATACGGCTATCGATCAAAGCGGTAAGCAAAAAACCGGCTCAATTGATGCTTCAGACAAAGACGACGCTAGCGCTAAGCTGAGCGGTATGGGTCTGATGCCAACGCAACTTGCTGAATCAGGAGCATCGGCTCCATCGGCGTCGTCCAAAAAAACGGCGAAGTCGAAAAAGAAGAAAGCAGGAGGATTTGGTAAAGTCATCAAATCAGAAGATCTGACAACTTTTACACGTCAATTGGCGACGCTCCTACAAGCGGGTTTGCCACTGTTGCGTGCGATAGAGGTGATGATTCGCCAAGAACGTAACTTACGCTTCAAAGCAGTCCTCGAGCAGATCGCGGACCAAGTGAAGTCTGGTAATTCGTTTTCAGACGGTCTCGCACAGCATCCTAAAATCTTTGACCGCCTATTTGTGAATATGGTGCGCGCTGGTGAAGCTGGTGGTGTGCTTGATGTAGTGCTCTCTCGTCTTGCTGGTTTCATGGAAAAAGCCTTGAAAACCAAGAAGAAGGTCAAGTCGGCAATGGTCTATCCGATCGTCGTGGTTGGTGTCGCAGTTTCGATCGTGGCATTGCTCATGGTTGTCGTGGTGCCTAAGTTCCAAACGATTTTTGATGACATGCTCGAAGGTGCTGCATTGCCAGGCCCAACCCAGTTGGTTATCGGGATCAGTAACTTCATGCGTGATAACATCCTGATCACGATTATCCTTGTCGTGGCTGTATTCTTCGGGGCGAAATTTGCTTTAAAGACTGGCCCAGGTGCCAAGTTGTTTAATTGGTGTTCGCTTAACTTACCAAAGGTCGGCGATCTCGTCAGTAAGGTAAATATCGCCCGTATCACCCGCACATTTGGAACATTGCTATCCAGTGGAGTGCCGATTCTTCAATCACTTACGATCACTAAGGATATTACTAGTAACACCTTTTACACGAACGCCTTGACCCGTATTCATGACAGTGTTCGTGATGGTGAGTCATTGGCAGCTCCTATGGAGCGCGAATCTGTATTTCCAAATATGGTGACGAGTATGATTGATGTTGGTGAGGAAACTGGACAGCTCGCAGAAATGTTGAACCGTGTTGCCGATAATTACGACGAAGACGTTGATAATGCGGTGGCAGGTATCACATCGATTATTGAGCCCGTGATGATCGTATTCCTTGCGGTGGTTGTTGGTTTCATCGTTATTGCGCTCTTCTTGCCAATTGTCGAAATTATCAAGCAGCTTACTGGTTGAGTTCGCTTACCAAATGAATTTTCAAAAACCCGCAGCAAATGCTGCGGGTTTTTTTATTGCTCTAACCTATTCCCGAAAATGCCCGTTCTTTAGGAAGTGTAATACGTCCTGAATCGCCAATTGCTTTTTCATGATCATCGGGTGGGTGGCGTGAATCACTTTGTAATCCGTCATGCCTTCGACTTTTGCGCTTTCAGTCGAGACCTTGCCGTCGTCTTTTCCGTCAATCATCATTGAGTTGATCCAGTTGATGCTACGATCGCCTGTGATCACCCCCAATTCGAATTCGACTGGACCTAGTTGTGCAACAAATCCATCTGAGGAGGTGCCGAGTTGATCGCCTGCAGGCCCATTGACTTTTTGTACGGCAGAGTGATCTCCTATGCGATCGATGACTTCGCTGCCTTGATTTGGGGGGCTGAGCATAACAACGCGACCAATGTTTTCAATCGGATCTGACTTCTGTATCTGACGCACTAGAATGCCGCCCATTGAGTGTGTCACGAAATGGACTTTGGTTGAAGAGCTGGTTGCTGCGATAATCTCCTTGCGCACATTGGCGGCGAGATGTTCGACTTTATGCTTACGTGATGGGTAGTTGAGGTTGAGCGTTGTGTAGCCGTCTGCCTTTAGGGCTGCTTCCATCTTAATCATTGATTTAGACGTGCGCGCCAAACCGTGTAGAAGAACGACTGTTTCGTTGCTGTAGGCGTGCTGGGAGAGTAGTGCCATTAGGATAAGAACGAGGGTTTTTCTCATGGTTGATTATAATTTAAAGTATTGATTTAGGAAGCGTTTGACGAGTTCTTCGCTGGGATCAGCTTCGCTCACGTCGAGTTTACCGCTAGACCGTAGGAGGCAGATGCCATGCAGTGTGGACCAAAGAATTTTGGCATTTTGACGGGCAACTTTATTGTTTTTGCTGATGGGAAGTAGGACCTCTGTGACCTGGTCAAATACTAGGTGAATGGCAGTGCGGTAGTCCTCCGAGTCGTGCTGTATCGGAGTTGCAAAGAGTAATGTCCACAAGTGTGGCTCTCGTAGTTGAAATTCTAGGTAAGCTTGAGCAATCTTACTGAGTCGCTTCTTTGGTTTGGCGTGGTCTCGCAATATGCAGCGCAGTGTTTCGGCGAAGTTGATGAGGCTGGTGGTGTTGATGGCTGCCGTGAGTCCATCGATATTTTCGAAGAGATTGTAGAGGGTGCCGGGTGTATAGCCCATCAGTTTGGTGACATTTCGTGCGGATAAGGCGCTAGGCCCTTCTGCGACGACAATATCGCGTCCGCATTGGATCGCTAATTGGGTGAGCTCTTCTCGGGTGTGGTCTTTTCTGCGTGCCATAATGGATGAAGTTGAATGATTTATTGAACACTGTAAATTATAATATTGAACAATGTTTATTTTTATGTTCAAAAGTGCTCTATTATGGAGCTACTCGCAATAATTCTAATAGTCGCTTTACTTGCAGCGTTGATTTTACCATGGGTCAATTTGCTGCGTTTAGGCGGGCATCGTAATGAACTTAGTCGGCTTCAGTCAGAGCTTCAGGAGCTGAAGGCCACTATCTCGCCAGCCAAAGAGAAGTCGCCCGCAGTGGTCAGTGCCCCTGCTGCGGTGACTAAAACGGAGAAGCCAAAGCAAGATTTAGCACCGCCCCCAATACCACAGATTGCGAAACTATCGCAGCCCGTGCGCTCCGAGCCTTTTGTTGCCGCTAATGCGACAATCCGTTCAGATGAATCGACACCTGTAAAAACAGAGACGGATAGAGTCCAGACTCTAGAAGAACCTCAAGATTGGTTCAGTAAGTTCGCGGTATGGGTTGGTGGGATCGCTCTATTGATGGCGGGTTTCTATATGGTGAAATACTCGATTGAGTCTGGCTGGCTCACGCCAGGAGTTCGTGTCGGGCTGACGACTATATTTGGTGTGCTACTTTGTATTTCTGGCTTGTGGATTGGTATCAAGACGCAACTCGCCGCAAATGAACGTATTGGACAAGCTTTGTCGGGTGCGGGCGTGGCTAGCCTCTACTTTGCATCCTATGCAGCAGTGCACTTGTATCATTTGTTAGGGAGCACGCAGGGGTTTGCTTGCATGGTCGTGGTCACACTTACGGCTGTGGCACTTTCGCTTAAAAACGGTGCTCCGATAGCATTGTTGGGCTTAATTGGCGGATTCTTGACGCCACTGTTAATGCAGACAGATGCTGCAGATACGGTGCTGCTATTTAGCTATTTGTTTGTGCTGTTCTGCGGTGCGCAGTTCTTGTGCTTGCGACGAGGGTGGTGGGGTATGATGCTAGCTTCGTTGATTGCAGTTTACCTGTGGTCAGTTTATGTGATCGGCATGAGTTTAGGGCAACCCGTTCAGTATCTCGAAGGGGCGATGTTCTTCGTGATTGGCATTTGTGTAGTCAATGCGATTTGGACGATGACGATGTCACAGGTGGAGTTAGGCAGAGAGGATCTATGGCTGGTGTCGATGATTCGAATACTTGCATGGGGCGGAGGGTTATTCCAGTCGTTAGCCTTGGTTTGGATCAGCGGTTTCTCTGGTGTGGATCTGGCGCTTTTTGCCTTGCTTAGTATCGGGGCTCTGAGTCTTGCCTTGATCAAGGAGGAGACATTCCAATGGGCGTCATGGTTTGCGCTGAGTGCCGTCGCCGTGGCGACGCTAGCATGCCCTGATCTGGTCGGTGTCAGGTGGTATGTCTGGCCAAGCTCAATGCTATTTCTATTCTTCTCGCTGGGGCATTGGCGTGCATTCTCGTCCACGAATGCGGTGCTTTGGAGGAGCCTGTCGCTTAGTGCTGCGTTATTCTTGGCACCTCTGCTCTATGTAAATCGTTACTGGGTTGTCGAAGCCAGTGGTATGTTTGATGGTTTCTATTTAGTGGTTTCTGTCTGCGCTTCTATTTGCCTCCTGCTCGCTGCAGAGCATTTGTTGAGGCGCAAGGAGTCACTCGATATGGTTGGTGAGTATTCTGCATTTTCGATATTTCTCCTCGTATTTGGACTATGGACCTATGTGCCATCTGAATACTTAGCCCCTGCAATCTCAGGGCTTTGGATTGTGGGTTTAGTCTATTGGAAGGTGCGTGGTCTGGGTCGTGTGCATTTGATGCAGACGGTGCTAGGCATGGCGTGGTTGGCTATGATGGCACCCCTTGCGGTTGAGGCCATTGAGTATTTCTTACGTGAGCGTTTTGTTGATTGGAGTCATCAGGATGGGCTTGCGATCTGGTCGTGGTGGCAGGGATCTGCTGCGTTAGGGATTTCTGCGTATTGCCTACGAACTCAGTTGAGCCAGCAGCAACAGACTTTGCAGAAATGGTGCCTCGGTATTGTTGCGCTGTTTAGTGTGGTGGCGACTTATCAGATGCTGGACCAATCGTATATGCCTGAAGCATGGCTTGAGGTGACGGTCGAAGGCGGTTTGACGGCTTTGCTGGTATTGCTTGCCGTAGGGCTAAGCCATGTCGCGACTCGTTATCGCAGAGGCATGGGGGGGAGTTATCTATTAATGGCTTTGGTAGGAATCCGTGTCGTGGTTTTACACCTCGGCGATACAGGAGCAGAGGGGGAGGGCTTTTTCCTTAATGCGCTCTTATTACAGTTTGGTATCCCTTTTCTAGGATCTTTCGGCATTGCGTGGATGTGCGGTAAAGCGGAGCAGGAGACCGCTCGGAAGACGTATCAAGTGATGGCGATGTGCCTAGGCTTTGTTTGGTGCTCGTTCTTGGTGCAGGACTACTTTGGAGCTCGCGACTTGATTCCGTCGAGCCCTACAAGTGCTCAAGTTTATGCATACTCCGCGGTGTGGTTGTTGTTAGCGGTTGCGTATCAGTCAATCGGCCTGTGGCGAAATCAGCGTGTGATTCATGGTGGTTCGCTGGTTCTGCTTTTACTCATAGTGGGTAAGGTGTTTTTGGTCGATGCATCCGAACTTGAGGGTATCTTTCGAGTTTTCTCCTTCCTCGGGCTCGGTGTGGCCTTGATCGGTATTGGTTTCTTCTACAATAAGGTGGTGTTTGCCCGACAACAGTCGGAATAATTTTCATATTATCGATACAGGAAATGGCATCATTCAAAGTTTGGCTTGAAGCGACGAGACCCAAGACACTTCCCGCAGCGGTGGCTCCCGTTTTGTTGGGCTCCTCGATGGCTTATGCAAATGGGGTTCTGCGATTGGATGCGGCATTTTTGTGTGCTGCCTTTGCACTGCTGATTCAGATCGGGACGAATTTTGCGAATGATTATCTTGATGGTATTCGTGGCACAGATACAGAGGCACGTCTCGGGCCACAGCGTGCGGTTGCCGCGGGCTTAATTGCTCCGACTCTTATGCGTGCGGCGACGATCGTGGTATTGACCGTCGGGTTTTGTGTTGGCTTGGCATTGGTGCCGTATGGTGGTTGGTGGCTCCTAGTTGTTGGGGTTGCGAGTGTGGCGTGTGCCTGGCTCTATACCGGAGGGCCGTATCCTTTAGCATACAATGGCCTGGGAGATGTCTTTGTCGTGCTGTTCTTCGGACTGATAGCGGTTGGCTGCACTTATTACGTGCAGTCGCTTACGATTCATTTAGATGTGCTGCTTCTGGGGCTCGGTTGCGGCTTACTCGTGAATAATATTTTGGTGGTGAATAATTATCGGGATATCGCGGAAGATGCACAGGCGAATAAACGCACCTTAGTCGTTTTACTAGGTAGGCGGTTTGCGCTTTTTCAATACCGGTTATCAGCGTGCCTTTCAGGCATCGTGGTGATCTGGTTGTTTTGCCGAGGCATGGGCTGGGGAGTGTTACTTGGTTTAATTCCCGTAACTTTAAGCATTTGTTTGGCATTCAGGTTGCCAGCTGCGAAGACGTCGTCTGATTTTTTGATAGCACTCAAAGGCTCTGCTCAGGTGGTCGCTCTTTACGGTCTGCTCGTGAGCATTGGCTTGGTGGTCTAGGCGATATGGGGCGCTTTGCAAGTAGCTGTCAATCGACGGGCCTGTCTAGATTGAAGCTCCTTACGGGGCTTAGTCGCATGGGCTCGGAGGCGATTGTTTAAAATATTCGACCAGTTTGTCGCTGACCATGCGTTGCTCTTCTAAAGTGAGTGCTTGGTATTTACGGCCGTCCGTCCAGCCGTAGCCCCATCGATACCAGTTGTAGAACCATGGGCTGCCTCCCATGCGCACGCCGTTGAACATTGCGTCTGCTAAGATGGGGTCGTCGGTTTTCGCCAGCACGCAGGCGCGGAGCTGTTCATCTGCTTCAAGCCGTTGTGCTTCGGTGCCGCCTTGCCAATAGGCGATGTCATGTTGCACGCAGCATTCGCACCAGTCTTTCGAGTCGATCAATGAGCGATCCGGGAAAAGCGAGCAACCGTCACTCGTGAAGTCTTTAAGGAGTGGTTCTTCCTCGCAGCCTGTGAATAGGCAGATGGGAAGGAGCCAGAGTATGCGTTTTAAAAGTGTGTGCACGTGGTAAAATGTTATCTGTAGCATGCAGCACCTTGCGTAGATTTCAAAGCTTAACTATAAACGCCATCAATGGATCTCGCGCTTGCGCTTGTTCGGTCGGCGCGCAATCTCTAGTTATGCAAGTGACGTTTTTTAGCACAAAGTCTTATGATGAGCGGTATTTCTTAGAGGAATGTGGCGAAGATATGCACACTTTGATATTTCACGAGTTTCGATTGAACCCGGATTCGGCAAAGCTTGCGGCTGGTTCAGATGCGGTTTGTGCATTTGTGAATGACCAACTGGATCGGGCTACGATTCAAGTTCTGAGTGAGGTCGGTATTCGGGTGATTGCGATGCGTTGTGCGGGGTTTAATAACGTCGACTTAGAGGCAGCAGAGGCCTTTGGGCTAAAAGTGGTTCGCGTGCCTGCCTATTCTCCGCATGCGGTTGCTGAGCATACACTAGGGCTTTTACTTGCGTTGAATCGACGCCTGTATCGATCGTATAACCGAGTGCGCGAGGGGAACTTTTCGCTACAAGGTCTTGTTGGTTTTGATATACACGGGCTGACTGTTGGTATCATTGGAACGGGCACTATTGGCGTGGAGGTGGTGCGCCTATTTAATGGCTTTGGCTGTAAAGTGCTTTGTTATGATGTGCAGCAAAACCCGCGAGCGGTGGAGCTCGGAGCGCAGTATGTGACTTTAGAGGCCTTGCTCTCACAGGCTGACATTGTTAGCTTGCACTGCCCACTGTTTCAATCGACCTATCACATGATTGATGCAGCGGCGATTGAGCAGATGAAGCATGGAGTGACGCTTCTCAATACGAGTCGTGGAGCGTTGATAGATACTTCAGCGGTCATTGAAGGGTTAAAGTCTGGGAAGATTGGTAATCTCGGAATCGATGTATATGAAGAAGAGGACAATCTATTTTTTGAAGATCAATCAGGTGACGTGATGCAAGACGATGTTTTCGCGAGATTACTCACCTTTCCAAATGTAATGATCACAGGGCACCAGGCCTTTTTTACGAGCAATGCACTGATACAGATTGCCCGCACGACTTTACAGAATTTGACTGACGTCGAGCAAGACGGATGCTGTGTGAATGAAGTGAAGGTCCCCCAGTGAGCGCTCCAGATATAGAGAAAATTGCGCTGAAGAATGTGCAGAGCTTGACGCTCTTTCGCATGTTTTTCTCAGCTCGATTTTATTACCCAGTCTATGCGTTGTTGTTTCTCGATTATGGGCTAACACTAGCTCAGTTCGGTATGCTGAATGCTTTGTGGGCACTGACAATTGTCCTATTGGAAGTGCCTTCTGGTGCATTGGCAGATACGCTCGGACGTCGTAACCTGTTGATTGCGGCAGGCATCTGTATGGTTCTGGAGATGGGGGTTTTACTCGCGGCGCCGATTGGGGGTGGCTATCTGTTGTTTGGACTCTTTGCACTTAATCGAATTCTCAGTGGTGCTGCAGAGGCTGCCGCCAGTGGTGCGGATGAAGCATTGGTTTACGACTCCATGAAAGCAGCTGGCATCGAGAGTCGCTGGGGGCATGTCCTTGAGCGCGTTCAGCGTGATACGTCTTTGGCATTCTTTTTTGCAATGATGATAGGCTCGGCATGCTATGATCCCGACATGGTGAATACCTTGCTTAACACATTCGGCGCTTCCATATGGGTGGAGCAATCGCAGTTGATAAAGGTCCCCATTCTGTTGACCTTTATTTCAGGGCTGGTCGTCTTGGTCATGGCGTTCAGGATGAAAGAGACTCCAGTAGAGAATGCGCTCACCATTCGAGAAACGCTGGCACAGTCCTGGAAGCAGTCACGTTCCGCGGCCAGATGGATATGGATGACCCCACTTCCGTTTGGGATCATTTTGGCTGCTATGGTTTTGGATAGTGCGGTTCGACAATTTCTAACCTTAGCGAGTGAGTATTGGAATGTGATACATCTGCCGATCGCCAGTTATGGACTGATTGGTTCGGGTATGGCTTTGATGGGTGTTTTTGTGCCGCGCTTAGCGCGCTACATGACCGAGCAGGGCACGCCATTGAAGAACTTCTTGTTGTTGGTTTCAGCGGTTTTTATCGGACTCTATGGCCTTGCCACTGCAATACCGTATTGGGGGATTGTGCCTGCAGTATTTTTATATGCATCTATCCAGATGACTGGTTTCTTTGTGAGTCGCTATCTTAATGAGGCTGCTCCCTCAGAGCAACGTGCGACTATTTTGAGTTTTCGTGGGTTATCGACCAATTTTGCCTACGGCATCGTTTCGATTATGTATTCCGGTTTAATTGTCGTTTTGAAAACAAAGCACGAAGCTGATTCTGAGCTCTACGGTCAGCAGTTACAGCAAGCCGTTTTTGTCGATTCGCTGAGCTGGTTGCCGCTCTATTTCTTGCTGTCAGTTGCCGCCGTCTTCTTGGTCCACCGTTTGCGCTTTCGCAGATCTGGCTAGTTTTCGCATGAATCAGACTTGAAGTATTGATGGAATGCGACTCTCTTCAGTTCTCCTTCAAAACAAATAATCTTACATACAATGGCCTCAGCTCCCGCCGATACGACACAAGATAAGAATTCTGAAAAGCTTCACGATCTAGAGGTTAAAGATGCACAACTCATTTTTAACTCGGTATGGGCGAGTTTAGAGCAAGGGGTTGGGGAAGAACAATTACGCTTCCCGAAAGAAATTTTCTGGTTAAACGGCGCGCCTGGTGCCGGTAAGGGAACCAATACGAACTTCATTATGCAGTATCGCGATCTGACAGCGCCGCCACTGGTTGTGAGTGAGTTGTTGAAAAGCCCTGAAGCGGAACGATTGAAAGATGCCGGTATGCTCGTTGGTGATCGTGAAGTGGTGGAGATCATGTTTCGTAAGCTGCTTGAGCCAGTTTATAAGTCAGGGGCTGTCGTCGATGGCTTCCCTCGCACAAAGGTGCAGGTAGAGTGTGTGAAATTACTTTTCACCAAGCTGGTCGAGTTGCGGAACAAGTATCGAGACACATTGTTTTCGGAATATTTCAAAAAACCGCATTTCCATATCGTCGTTCTATTTGTTGACGAAAAAGAGAGTGTCCGTCGTCAGTTGTATCGCGGTGAACAGGCGAAGGCACATAATGCAGAAGTGCGCGAATCTGGCGTCGGCGAACTCGTCGAGTTGAGAGCTACAGACCTCGATCCAGATGCCGCACTGAATCGCTATCGAACATTTAAGGAAAAGACCTACGATGCGTTGAAGGAGCTACGTGAAATTTTCTTTTATCATTTCATTAACGCCCATGCGAGTATTGAAGAAGTGCGCGCGCGTATCGACGAAGAGTTGCGCTATCAGGGCTCTCTGGAGCTCGACGAGGCCACATACGATCGCTTGTCACGTATTCCTGTGGCGAGCTCGCTTTCGAAGCACGCTCGTCAAGATTTAGTCGATCGTTTGGATTCCTATGAGCGCCGGCACGGGGAGCTCTTTGCTCAAGTCGTTGATTTAATCCAGTCTGATTTCCTACCGATCATCGAACGTCATGCTATATCTGGAAGTGCAGTTGTGAATACGGAAAGCGCGATTCTTCACGATCCTGAAGCGCTCACAATGTTGATTGATATTTTCTCTGAGCGTGGTTATCACGCGATTATTGATATCAACCGCGAGGAAATCCCTGAGTCGATTGACCCGAAGACCTTTAAGATCAAAACGCGTATTAAGCGTATCCATCGGGTTCGCGTTCAATTTAAGGGTTCGGAAATTCGCCGTGGCCGCTAATTCAGCGTAGCGAAGAAAACGTAAAACGATGTTTTCTTGCATTCATCGCTAGACCTTGGGCTCCTGTTTCATTTGTATGGAAGAATGAAAACGGATACCGTGGACTACCATTTTAAACTCGCTAACCGAGAGGTGCGATTTGAAGTGGAGACGCAACCTCGCGAACTTAATGATGCTGGCACGCATCCAAAGTGGGCGCGTCTAGGATTTAATCAATGCAGTTGCTGCCCATTGAAAGAGAGTGATTGTGAGTATTGCCCGGTCGCGATTCGTATCAATGAAGTGATGGAAGCATTTGCTGATAATCAATCAATTGAACGCGTCGAAGTGACCGTGCACACCACCGAGCGTAGCTATTTTGAAGCGTGCGATCTTCAGGTGGGGATCAATTCATTGCTGGGCCTACTGATGGCGACCAGTGGGTGTCCTGTCTTGAAAGAACTCGGGTCGATGGCTAGCTTTCATATACCTTTTTGCTCTACCAGAGACACCTTGCAGCGCACCGTCGGCTCTTATTTGATCAAGCAATATTTTAAGCAGCTAGATGGTGGGGTTCCTGATTGGGAGCTTGTTCACCTAAAAGAGCTGTATGATACATTGGAGGGCTTGAATCAGGACTTCTCTAGGCGTGTGCAAGCATCAGCCAGTAGTGACGCCGTTTCCAATGCGGTGATTATGTTTTTTGCAACTTCCGTAGTCGTTGCTTCTTCATTGGAGCAACAACTTAAAAAACATCAAAGCTATCTAACTAACTCGCTTGATTAGTCTCTTCTTCTGGCCCGCTTGTATCTGCTGGCGTAAAGAAGAAGCTCACAATAATGTAGAGAAAGACACCGACCACGATCCCGCAATCGGCGATATTGAATGCTGGGTAGCGACCACCAGGTAATATATATGGGATGGAAAACGGGAGGTGGAAGTCGAGGAAGTCGATTACATGCCCGTGTATGAGGCGATCAATCATATTGCCGAGCACGCCACCTGCGAGTAAGCCAAAAGCGATCTGCATAGGCTTTCTATGGAGCTCTAAGCTGTGTCTCAACTTGTAGACTGCGAACAATGCAACCACGGCAATCGCTGCGAGCACGCCACCGTAACCGGCAAACATACCCCATGCAGCGCCTTCATTGCCGATGTGCACAATGTAGAAAAACCCTTCTATCACCTCGATTGAATCGGGGTAGAAGTAACTGTCTAGTGGCAACTCAGGATGGTTAAATATCCAGGTCTTCGTGATCTGATCGAGGACGAAAACAACCGCTGCTATGATGAACAGGCGTTTATATGAGGTGCTGGGTTGCTTAGGTCCCATTCAATTATTCGTCGTCGTCATCCGTCGTGATTTTTGGCGCGTCTGTGCCGTCGCCGAAGATACCTCCAGCATCACGATTGACTTTACGGCGCTTGTTTTTCTCGTATTCAGCCTGACCTTCGACTGAGAAACGAGCAAATGGAACGGCTTCTAAGCGTGCTTTAGGGATCGCCTTACCAGTCACTTCACATACGCCGTAGCTGCCATCTTTAATGCGTGTGATTGCTTCTTCGATTTCGTTGAGTGCGTCTTGCTCGCTGGACACCAGGCTCAGTGCGAAGTCTCGGTCAAATGTGTCAGATGCAGCATCTGCTTGGTGATTGCCGTAACCTGAGACGTCTGAGTCCTCTCGAGCGGAGTGCTTGAGCGTATCAGATGTGTGTAGGTCGAGTTCGTCGCGAACATGATCACGTAAATCAGTGAGCAGTTTGTAGAACTTCTTCCATTTCTTGGGCACATCGGCTTCTTCGAGTGTGCTGGATGCTTTCTTTTCGGCAGGATTGAAACCTAAAATATCTGCTAGCGACGCGGCACCAAGCACGCGTTTTTCAACTGGCTTGTCCTCGACTTCGACCACGCGTTTTTTCACGACGGCGACTTTCTTTGTGGCTGCTTTTTCAGTCTTTGCTGGCTTTTCTTTCTTCTTCGATGCCATTAGCGCTTCCACGTCATCGAGTGAGAATACGATCGGTGTCGCTTTCTTGTCATCGCTTGCTGCAGCTACATCAGTGCGCGCAACGACAGCTTCTGTTGCCTTTGTTGCGATTTTCGTGGCTGGTGCCTTTACTTTTTTGACGACTTTCTTCTTCGTCGCGCTTACTTTTTTAGCGGCTTTCTTAGCAGGAGTCTTCGCCTTGGCTGTTTTTTTTGCTACAGTTTTTTTCACGATTTTCTTTACCGCTTTTTTAGTAGTTTTTTTCTTTGCAGTCATTTGATTGAGAAAAGGTTGGGAGATTATTAAGTAGAATGAATTCTAAAGTTGCTTGAGTGCTTCCGCGCAGCGAGGTGAGACGGGGCCCCACTTCTCTGTGTCCACAAGTGCTTCCACCCAGCGCCAGCTACGCGGGCAGCGGACACCGTCGGCGTGGTCGACTTCGATTGAGAGTTCGGATGCATCAGTGGATTCTGTGACAGTGACCTGCGAAAGAATGAAGAGTTCCGGTAGCTCGGCTTCGTATTTCTTAAGTAAGGCGATGGTCGGATCACTAGCAGGGCCTGAGATCATCGCTTTCGCGTCGAGGCTTTGTCCGATGGTCTTCTTCTGTCGTAGGTCCTCGAGACGGTCATTGAGATGCTCGGAAAGGAAAGTGCGAAGGGTTTTGATCTCGTTGGCGACTTCGTGGTTGTCCCACGCTTGGTCAACATAGGGCCAGTCTTCGAGGCTAACGGGCTTATCACAGAAGTCACTGTCGGTCTTGGCAAAGCACCACGCTTCATCTGCAGTGTGTGGGATGAGTGGGGCGATTAGACGTGTGAATACGCTAAAGATAATCGAGATTGCTGTCTGCGAGGAACGACGGTTCGGGTCGTTCGGAGCCGCCGTGTAGAGGCGATCCTTTAAAATGTCGTGGTAAGTCGAAGACAATGTATTGGAGACGAACGGATCGATGAACTCCTTGAAGGCTCGGTGGAATTCGTAGGCTTCATACGCTTCGGTCACATTACGCACCAGTTGTGCGAGTTCGTGGAGTGCCCACTTGTCGACTGGGTGCAGGTCTTCAATGGCAATCGCATCGGTTGCTGGGTTGAAATCGTAGAGACTGCCGACTTGATAGCGTAAAGTGTTGCGCCAGTTACGGTAGTTGTTCGCCACATTCTTCACAATCTTATCGGAAACAGGCACATCATTACGATAGTCCTGCGAGCAGATCCACAGGCGCACGATATCTGCACCATACATTTTGATCCATTCAGGGAGCGGACGAGCCGCGCCATCGCTCTTGGACAGCTTGGTGCCGTCTTCTTTCACGATGAAACCGTGAGTAAGTAGATTTTTATACGGAGCTGCCTTGTCGGCGATCACAGAGGTCCAGAGTGAGCTTTGGAACCAGCCGCGGTGTTGGTCGCTACCTTCGAGGTAGAGGTCTGCGGGCCATTGTAGGTTCGGGCGTTTCTGGAGCACTGCGCGGTGGCTGCTGCCAGAGTCGATCCAGACGTCGAGTGTATCGGTTCCGCACTTGAGTTGTTCAGGCGCAGGCCAATCTTCTGGGAGGGCGATACCGTCGAGGAGCTCGGCTGCAGATTGCTTGAACCAGATATTGGTGCCATCTTTGGCGACTTTCTTGGAAATCGCGCGGATCACCTCGGCATCGATAAAGGCTTCACCGTCTTCGTTGTAAAATGCTGGAATCGGCACACCCCATGTGCGCTGGCGGCTGATGCACCAGTCCGGGCGATTTTCGACAGCGGCACGGATGCGGTTCTTGCCCCAAGATGGGATGAAGTTTACGTCTTCGATGGCTTTGAGCGCGAGTTGGCGGTCGCCTTTTTCGTCGAGGGCGATGAACCATTGGTCCATTGCGCGGAAAACTACCGGTGTTTTCGAACGCCAGCAATGTGGGTAGCTGTGTTCGATCTTCTTCTTGCCGATGAGCGAACCGTTTTGGGCGGTGATGCGTAGCACGGCTAGGTTGGCAGGCGAGGGCTTATTACCTTCGTCCAATACGGAAAGTCCTACGAGGTCGGCAGGGATCTGTCCGTCGTCGACATAGCAACCATTGTCATCCAATGGGCAGTAAACTTCGAGGCCGTTGTTGATACCGGTGATGTAGTCATCCAGACCGTGTCCGGGAGCGGTATGCACACAGCCAGTGCCGCTTTCGGTGGTCACGTAGTCCGCCAAGAGGATCGGGCTGGCGCGGTCGATAAACGGGTGGCGTGCTTCGAGGCCTTCAAGTTGTGCGCCAAGGAATGTTTCGATGGTTTCGACGCCTTCGAGTGAGCATTCATTGGTGACGGATTCGAGCAGCGCACTCGCCACGACGAGTGTGCCGTGGTTGCTCTTGATTGCTGAGTATTCGATCTTCGGGTGAACGGATACCGCGAGATTGGCTGGTAGTGTCCACGGAGTGGTGGTCCAGATCAGGATTGATGCGTCGTCCTCAAGCTGAAGCTTTTCGCGGGCTTCAGCGGAAAGTGGGAGTTTCACGTAAACCGAGATGCTCTTGTGGTCGCGATACTCGATTTCGGCCTCTGCAAGAGCAGTGGCGCATGGAATCGACCAGTAAACCGGTTTTTTGGAGCGATAAACGAGGCCTTGCTCAACAAAACTTGCAAACGTTTCGAGCTCAGTGGCTTCGTATTCCGGGTGGATCGTCCAGTATTCGTTCGCCCAATCGGCAAGCACACCGAGGCGTTGGAATTGTCCGGTTTGGCTCTTGCGATACTTATCGGCAAACTTAGCGCAGGCTTCACGCACCTCAAGTGGTGTGTAATCCGTGCGGCCAGTGTCCTGTAGTTCGCGGGACACTTTGTGCTCAATCGGTAGGCCATGGCTATCCCAGCCAGGGATGTAGGGTGCGTTGTAGCCTTGCATCCACTTGAAGCGTAAGATAGTGTCCTTTAAGGTCTTATTCAGGGCATGGCCGAGGTGGAGGTCGCCGTTGGTGAACGGAGGTCCGTCGTGCAAAATGAAGCTTGGGCCATCTGCGTTCTTCGCTTGGATTTGCTCGTAGAGACCTAGGTTTTTCCAGTGGTCAATGCGTGCTGGCTCGCGCTCCACCATGTTGCCCCGCATTGGGAAATTCGTTTGTGGAAGATTGAGCGTATTTTTGAGATCTGTAGCCATTTTTAAGCCGAAGAACGGGTGAAAAGCGGCGCAGTGTGCTTTATTGGCTTTCCAAGTCAAGCACTCAGAATTTTCTCGCAGATCTTCCTATTTACCCCTTCTTAGCTGTGGTTGGTTTTTGCTGCGCTCGGCATCCCCAATATTCGTATATGGCACTCGCGTTAATCAGTTTACCGTTTCCAGACTTATCCCTTTGGCTGCTTGTTTTGCTGATGGTGGTGGGCTTTGCGGCGCTCTCCTTCGGGGGCGATTGGCTCACTGCAGGCGCGGCGACCGTTTCGGTGAAGTTTAACATTAATCCTGTCGTGGTAGGTCTAACTATTGTCTCGATAGCGACTTCAATGCCCGAGATGATGACTTCCTTGATCGCTGCTAAAGAGACGCCTGGGCTCGCGTTGGGTAATATTCTAGGCAGTAATGTGGCAAATATTGGCCTCATTCTTGGTGTGACTGCGCTCATCGCCCCGTTAGCGGTGCAGTCGCGTTTGATTCGGCGTGAAGTGCCGATCCTGATTGGGGTGACGCTTATGTTCACTTTGATGGCGCTAGGCGGCTACTCGCGGGTGGAGGGTATCATCATGCTGTCGCTCACCGCATTGTATCTATTCTATGTGGTGCGCAGCGCTAAGAATGAAAAGGACCCCTTGGAAGAGGAGCTCGCCGAGGAGGTCGAATCTGCCTCCAAGCACTCTACGCCATTCGGAATTGGTTTGGTTATACTTGGTGGTCTTTTTCTCGCACTCGGAGCAGACGTTTTGGTCGGCACCAGTGTTGAAGTCGCCGGGCGTATGGGTGTGAGTGATACCTTGATTGGCCTGACCATTGTGGCGCTGGGCACTAGTTTGCCAGAGCTTGCCGCTTCGGTGGCTGCCGCACGCTTAGGGCATACGGATATCTGTGCAGGTAATATCGTCGGCTCGAATCTGTTTAATATTCTTTTAATTGGTGGGGGCGTGGCGACGATGATTCCGATTCCTGTAGACCCAGCTTTGTTGAAATTCGAATTCCCTGCGGTATTGGCTCTGACAGTGCTACTACTTTGGTTCTTTAAGTCTGGTCATACTGTATCGCGACGAGAAGGTGTGACCTTGATTTTCTTGTATGTCGGCATTCTCTCGGTGTCTGCGCTCTCGCAGTTGGGCTATCTCTTTTAATTTCTAATTCTAAATACCTAATTTCTAAATTCATACCTTATGTCTGAAAAACAAAAGCCTGTCGTCCTCATCATCCGTGATGGTTGGGGAGAAAATCATGATGCGTCCTACGATGCTTACAACGCCGTCAAGTTGGCGAATACTCCGGTCGCGGACAAGTTGACTGCCGAGTATCCACGCACCGAGATCGCAGCCTGCGGTCTCGCAGTTGGCCTTCCAGAAGGCATCATGGGCAACTCAGAAGTGGGGCACCAGAACATCGGCGCGGGTCGTGTGGTTGACCAAGAAATCGTCCGTATCAATAAGGGCATCGAAACCGGCTCCGTTAAAGATAGCCCTACGCTGAATGCCGCTTTCGATAACGTGAAGGGTAAGGGCAAAGCACTCCATTTCATGGGTCTCGTTTCCGACGCAGGTGTCCACTCCATGCTAGAGCACCTCTACGGCCTCCTCGCGATTGCCAAGGAGCAGGGCGTTGAGCAAGTTTACGTGCACGCATTCACCGATGGTCGCGATACCGGACCGTTCTCCGGTAAGGGCTTCATTGAACAAGCCGAAGCCAAGATGGCTGAAATCGGTATCGGCAAAATCGCATCCGTAGCCGGTCGCTACTGGGCAATGGACCGCGATAATCGCTGGGATCGTGTGCAACGCGCTTACGACTGCCTCACTGGTCGCAACATCGAGAAGTCTTACGGTAGCGCCGCCGAAGCGATCCAAGCGCAATACGACGCGCCGGAAACCGAAGGCACCAAGGGTGACGAGTTTTGCCCACCGTCCGTAATCGTCGGCGAAGATGGCAATCCGATTGGCACCATTGCGAGCGGTGACTCCGTCATTTTCTTCAACTTCCGTGGTGACCGTCCTCGTGAATTGACTCGCGCCTTCATTCAGGACGATTTCGACGGTTTTGATCGCGGCGAAAAGCTCGATCTCTACTTCGCAACTTTGAGCGAATATCAGAAGGGCCTCTGTGATAACATCATCTTCTTCAAACCCGAAAAGATGGATGATATCCTCGGCGGCTATATTGCGGACAAGGGCATCGGCCAATTCCGTTGCGCGGAAACTGAGAAGTTCCCACACGTCACTTTCTTTTTCAATGATTACCGCGAAGAGCCGTTCCCAGGTGAAGACCGCGAGTTGGTGCCAAGCCGCAAAGACTGCGCGACTTATGACGAAAAGCCCGAGATGTCCGCCTACGGTATCCGCGACGCATCCGTCGAAGCGATCAAGTCCGGCAAGTATGGTCTCATCGTGATCAACTTCGCCAATCCCGACATGGTCGGTCACACCGGTGTGGTTGAAGCCTGCATCAAAGCCTGCGAAGTCGTCGACGGTTGCGTCGGCGATCTTTTGGAAGCCATCGACGAAGTCGGCGGCAGCGCAGTCATTACAGCCGACCACGGTAACTCCGATCAGCTATGGAACAACGCGACCAACGGCCCACACACCGCGCACACCTTGAACCCGGTGGAAGTCGTCGTTTACAGCCAAGAGTATAAAGGCGCACAACTCATTGAGTCCGGTTGCCTCGGCGACATCGCACCAACCATCTTGAAGCTCATGGGCCTAGAGCAACCCACTTCGATGACTGGTAACTGCTTGATTAAGTAATTAGTAAACAGAGTTTACCTTTAACAAAATCCCCGCAATGGAAGTTGCGGGGATTTTTCGTGGTAGCGGCGCGGGTCCCTGCGCGCCATTGCGGTGTTGTCGGGTTTGGGCTCGGGCGATTCCGCCACGTGGCGCGAAGGGACCCGCGCCGCTACCTTTCACCCACAAAAAAAGCCCGACGGTTTCCCGTCGGGCTTTTGTTAAACTGTATCTAAGACGACTTAGAGTGTGCCCGCGTAGATCGCGTTTTCGCCAAGCTCTTCTTCGATGCGAAGGAGTTGGTTGTATTTTGCGATACGGTCGGAGCGGCTCATGGAACCGGTCTTGATTTGGCCAGCGTTGGTCGCGACTGCGATGTCAGCGATCGTAGTGTCCTCTGTTTCACCGGAGCGGTGAGAGATCACAGAGTTGTAGCCGTTTACCTTACCGAGCTCGATAGCTTCGAGTGTTTCAGTGAGTGTGCCGATTTGGTTCACCTTAACGAGGATCGAGTTGGCAACGCCAAGATCGATACCCTTCTGGAGGAACTTCACGTTGGTTACGAAAAGATCGTCACCAACGAGTTGAACCTTGTCGCCGATTGCGTCGGTGAGGGCCTTCCAGCCATCCCAGTCGTTTTCGTCGCAACCGTCTTCGATGGAATCGATTGGGTATTTTTCAGTGAGTTCCTTGAGGTAAGCAGCTTGCTCTTCAGAAGAACGCTTCGCACCGCCTTCGCCTTCGAACTTAGCGTAATCGTAAACACCGTCGCTGAAGAACTCAGAAGACGCACAGTCGAGTGCGAATGTGATGTCTTTACCAACTGTGTAACCGGCTGCTTCAACTGCTTTGCTCAATGTGTCGAGTGCATCTTCAGTGCCGTCGAACTTAGGAGCGAAACCACCTTCGTCACCCACAGCTGTGCTGAGGCCACGGTCGTGGAGCACCTTCTTGAGGCTGTGGAAACACTCGGCGCCCATGCGGATCGCTTCGCTGAAGGTTGCTGCGCCTACCGGGCGGATCATGAACTCTTGGAACGCGATAGGCGCGTCGGAGTGTGAACCACCGTTGATGACGTTCATCATTGGCACTGGAAGCACCTTAGCGTTGGGTCCGCCGAGGTATTTGTAAAGTGGAAGTCCGAGTGCATCGGCAGCACCGCGTGCCACTGCTAGGGAAACACCGAGCATTGCATTCGCTCCGAGCTTGCCTTTGTTAGGCGTGCCGTCGAGCTCAAGCATGATCTTGTCGATCGTGATCTGGTCGCAAGCGTCGTGACCGATCAACTCAGGAGCGATCACGTTGTCGACGTTGTCGACAGCCTTGAGAACACCTTTTCCAAGGTAGCGGCCTTTGTCGCCGTCGCGAAGCTCAACAGCTTCGTGCTCACCAGTGGAAGCGCCAGATGGAACTGCAGAGCGGCCGATGATTCCGGAGTCGAGTTCAACGTCGACTTCGATGGTTGGGTTGCCGCGAGAATCGATGATTTCGCGAGCGCGGATGTCTGTTATGATAGTGCTCATAGTAAAAGCGTTTTATTTTCGGTTTGAGATGATGCCTTGCCTCCGCGCTGATAAGTCCGCGCGGATTTTGGACAAAGCAGGCTACGTTGTGCAGGCTGTGTCGCTGCTGTCAATGATTCGTCGCAGAGTCCGTGGCTTGAGCCTGAGTCATAAAAAAGAAGCACAGGTGTGATTACCTGTGCTTCTTATGAGGTAGTGGTCAACTGCGGCTACTTCTGTTGTTCGTATACGGCGAGGCGTTGTTGCCAAGGGCCTGCCATGGACATCTCATTGATTTGAGCAACTAGGCTGTCAAATACTTCGGATTTTCCGGCTACATCGGCGTCAATCGCTAGGTGGTAGGCGGCTTCTGCTCGAGCGGATTCGGGTAGACTGCTGTTCGCGATCATTGCATTGAGCATTTGAAGTGCTGCGTCTTCGTTGCCCGCGTTGTAGCTTGCAAATGCTTGCCCGAGAGCGGCACGTCCTGCGAGGATATTGTCGACTAGGGCGTCCTTGGCAATGGTGTAGAGATCAACCGCGGTGGTGTAGTCTTCAGCTGCGTAAGCTTCGTCGGCTGCAGTGAGGGCTGCGAGGCCGCCGAGGGCTTTGCCTGGATTGGCTTTAGCGAACTCGGCGAGTGTGCCAGCAGTGGTCGCTTCAGCGTAGTCTGCCTGGAGTTGTTGCTCTGCATGTGCTTTATACATGCGCATGCCGTTGAAGCCGATAATAAGTAGTGCTAGGACAGTGACGCAGGCGGAAATGAACCCTTTGTTTTCCATCCAATACATGCTGATACGATCTTCGATCGAGATCTCGACGGAGTCTTCAAGGTCGATGAGGTTCCGCTCGTCGATTTGTGCATCGTCGGGAAGGGTTGGATTGTGGCGTTTGTTCTTACTTGGGCGGTTCATGGAATTAAATGGATAATGAGAAATGGGTAATGGCTAATTGAGTGGTGCCTAAAGTGGGCGTAGTAATTAATTAGCTGTAAGCGATTATCAATTACAAATTGCGGCGTAGCGCTTTAGTCGAAAACGACGGTCTTGTTGTTGTAAACTAATATGCGGTTGTCGAGATGTAAGCGGATTGCTTGAGCAAAGACTGATTTTTCGAGGTCTTTACCTTTGCGGACCAGATCAGGCACTGAGTTACGGTGATTGATTCGTGTGACGTCTTGGTAGATGATCGGTCCTTCGTCAAGATCGGCAGTGGCGTAGTGCGCCGTAGCGCCGATTAGTTTGACGCCTCGAGTATGAGCTTGGTGATAGGGCTTACCTCCTGCAAAGGCTGGAAGGAAAGAGTGGTGAATATTAATCACTGGGCAGCCCGCATTCGTTAGAAAGTCTTCGGAGAGCACTTGCATGTAGCGCGCCATGACCACCAGCTTCGCATCATATTTATGCACGATCTCGAGTTGTTTCGCCTCAGCTTGCGCCTTCGTCGCAGCGCTTACTGGAATGTGATAAAAGGGAATGTCGTAGCGCTTTGCTTCTTTCTCAAGTGCCTCGTGGTTTGAAATGATGCAGGCGAGTTCGCCAGCCATTTCGCCCGCACGAAATCGGAGGATTGTGTCGTGAAAACAATGGTTGATCTTCGAGACAAAAAGGGCGACTTTCGGGCGGTCTTCGGATTGCGCTACCGTGACCTTCATCCCCAGTTCCTCGGATGCGAATTTTTCGAAGGCTGCCGCCTCCTCGTCAATGTGCCCAGATGGCGTCCATTCGACGCGCTGGAAAAAGATGTTCGCTTCGAGGTCTTTGTGTTGATCTGCGTGATGAATATTACTGCCTCTTAAGAAGATCCAACTAGACACACGCGATACCAGACCCGGTTGATCGGGACCATGGAGGAGGGCAATGATGGTTGGAGCTTTCATACGAAAAACGACAGAAGCTAGTAATCAGCGGTTTTGCTGCAACCCCTAAAAAGCGAGCCAGGGGTTTTGCTGAGACATTCTGATCGAGCGCGCGCTAGTCAGTTTCTGGGCCTTCGCTAGCTGTCAGTGTGACTCGAATGGCTTCCAGCAAATCTTTCCGTAGAAAAGGCTTGGCGAGGAAGAAGCCCTCTTCCGTTTTCGAGAGTTGACCGATACCACAGCGGGCGCTTGCCATTGCGGAAATGTGTAGGATCGGTATGTGTTTGGTTTTCGCATTTGCCTTAATTGCGTGAGCGACGGCATGACCGTCCATCTCGGGCATAACGATATCCAGAAGGATAATATGAGGCATAAACTCGAGGGCTTTCTGAGCAGCATGTGTGCTGTCGCGCTCGATGCAGGTGATAAAGCCACCTTCAGAAACCAGATGTCTCTCAATTATTTTTGTGAGTAACTCTTCGTCATCGACGACTAGAACTCTAATCTCCGTGCTTTCAGGCTCCATAGGGTTTAGACCCTACTTATAGCAGGTGTTAACCTTATAATAGCTCTATGCTCCGCAGATAACAATACTTAAATGCAGGTCTGATTCATGTCACGAAAACGGGCGCAATCGGGCATATCCCTGCATTTTAGGGGCGTATGCATAGCTGTCTCGACTAGGTGAAGAGTGGCTTGGCTGCCACTTTCACGAGAGGGCTCGGCTCTTTAGCGAGGGTTTGCCTCTTGGCTGTAGCTTTGGATCGAACGCACTTCGTAGCCTTTCTCACGGATCGCTTTGATGCCGTCAACAGCAGCAGAAGCTGCGGAGATGGTGGTCATAATGCAGATGTTGTGCTTCACCGCTTCGGTGCGAATCTCGTTTTCATTTTGGCGAGGGACGGTGCCTTGTGGTGTATTGATAATCAGCGCAACTTTGTTGTTCTTAATCAAATCGATTACATTTGGGCGACCTTCACTGAGGCGACATACATTCTTTACCTCGATGCCATTAGCTTTAAAGAGTTTTCCAGTGCCAGCAGTCGCGAGGATGCCGAAGCCAAGTTCGCTGAGACCGCGCGCGATTTCGACCGCACGTTCTTTATCGTAGTCTTTCACGCTGATAAAGACATCGCCCGAGTCGGGCAGAGCCGGTTTGGCAGCCATTTGAGATTTCGCAAAGGCAACCCCAAGGTCCTTATCAAGTCCCATGACTTCGCCAGTTGAGCGCATTTCAGGGCTAAGCATAATCGGAGCGCCAGGGAAACGATTGAATGGGAAGACCGATTCTTTCACAGCCCAGTAAGGCGGAATGATTTCCTTCGTGAAGCCGAGATCTTTAAGTTTTTCACCTGCCATAATACGGGAGGCAAGCTTCGCGAGTGGCACCCCGATCGCCTTGGAGACGAATGGCACTGTGCGGGAAGCGCGCGGGTTGACTTCAATGATGTAAAGCTCGTCGTCTTTGATGGCGTATTGCACGTTCATCAAGCCGACCACTTCGAGTTCTTTCGCTAGCGCGTAGCTGGCTTGGCGAACTTTCTCTAGCATTTCATCGGAGAGTGTGTGCGGTGGCATGACCATTGCCGCATCTCCAGAGTGCACACCTGCAAATTCAACGTGTTGCAGCATGCCGCCGATCACAGTGGTTTCGCCATCGGAGATGCAGTCCACATCGAGCTCGTAGGCGTCTTCGAGGAATTTATCGAGTAGCACGGGTGTGCCAGGTGCGACATCAAATACTTCGCGCACGATTTTTTTCATTTCGTCCATGTCGTAGACGATGAACATACCGCGACCGCCGAGCACGAAGGATGGGCGTAACAAAATCGGAAAGCCGATTTCACCAGCCAGTTCGTAGGCTTGCTCTAGGGAGTTTGCGATACGGTTATCTGGCTGCTTAAGGCCTACTCGGTCGAGAATGTCGCGGAAGAGATTGCGGTCTTCGGCGGCATCGATCATCGAAGGTGAGGTGCCGATAATATTGACGCCGTGTGCTTCGAGCTCGCTTGCGAGGTTGAGCGGTGTCTGACCGCCAAATTGAACGATCACGCCGTCGCATTTGGACTGATAGTAGATCTCAAGCACGTCTTCTAGAGTCAGTGGCTCGAAGAAAAGTTTGTCGGAAGTATCGTAGTCGGTGGAAACGGTCTCAGGGTTAGAGTTCACCATGATCGTTTCGTAGCCAGCTTCGCGTAGAGCGAAGGATGCGTGCACGCAGCAGTAGTCAAACTCGATACCTTGACCGATACGATTCGGGCCACCACCGAGGATCATAATCTTCTTTTTGTCGCTCTTTGAAATTTCGTTTTCAGAGCCGTAGGAAGAATAGTAGTAGGGCGTAAATGCTTCGAATTCCGCGGCGCAGGTGTCGACTAAGCGGAAATTGGTCAGCACACCAAGCTTCTCGCGGCGTTTGCGAACCGCTTGGCGATTCGAGCCGACGAGATCTGCAATTAGTGCATCGCTAAATCCAGCTTCCTTCGCAGTGACCATTAAGTCTGTATCGAGTTTTGCAAGGCTGCTCTTACGGAGGTCGAGCTCGATTTCGACGAGCTCACGAAGTTGGCTGATGAACCAAGGGTCCAAGGCGCAGAGATCAAAGATCTCTTCGTCCGTCATATCATTGAGCAAAGCGTGGCGAAGCCAGAACACACGCTCACAAGTCGGAATCGAGATGCCCTTTCGGATGGCTTGCAGGTCAGTGATTTTGTTTTCGAATTTAGCGGGGCCGACAAAGCCTTTGGCGCCGATCTCCAGTGAGCGTAGGGCTTTTTGGAACGATTCCTTGAAGGTGCGACCAATGGCCATGGCTTCACCGACCGACTTCATCGCCGAGGTGAGAGTGGTGTCCGCACCGATAAACTTCTCGAACGTGAAGCGAGGGATCTTAGTCACCACGTAGTCGATCGTCGGCTCAAAGCTGGCCGGGGTCTCGCGAGTGATATCGTTCTGTAACTCGTCGAGGCTGTAGCCCACTGCAAGTTTCGCCGCGATCTTGGCGATGGGGAAACCAGTTGCCTTCGAAGCAAGCGCCGATGAGCGAGACACCCGTGGGTTCATCTCGATCACCACCATGCGTCCGTTTCTCGGATTCACGGAGAACTGAATGTTAGAGCCACCGGTTTCCACGCCGACTTCACGGATACATGCAAACGAGGCATCGCGCATCAACTGGTATTCCTTGTCGGTCAATGTCATCGCCGGAGCCACCGTGATCGAGTCACCGGTGTGGACGCCCATAGGGTCAAAATTTTCAATCGAGCAGATCACCACGCACTGATCCTTATGGTCACGCATGATTTCCATCTCGTATTCTTTCCAGCCAAGCAGGCACTCTTCAACGAGCACTTCAGTGGTTGGAGACATATCGAGACCGTTTTGCACCATGCGCTCGTATTCTTCGCGATTATAAGCAATGCCGCCTCCAGAGCCGCCGAGCGTGAAGCTTGGGCGGATGATGATTGGGAAATCGCCAATCAAGTTGTCCGCCGCATCGAGCGCCGCTGCCAGTGTGGTGACCGTCGCCGATTTAGCCACATCCAGACCGATCTTAAGCATCGCTTGCTTAAAGATGTCGCGCGCTTCACCCTTAATGATGGCTTCTGGCTTCGCGCCGATCATTTCCACTCCGTATTTCTTTAAAATACCCGCATCATGCAGGTCCATGGAAAGATTGAGTCCAGTCTGTCCACCCAGTGTCGGCAGTAGGGCATCAGGCTTTTCCGTGAGGATGATCTTCTCCAGTGCATCGACCGTAAGTGGCTCGATGTATGTTACATCGGCAAATTCCGGGTCGGTCATAATCGTCGCCGGATTGCTGTTCACAAGGACGACTCGGTAGCCCTCTTCGCGCAGCGCTTTACAAGCTTGAGTGCCGGAATAGTCAAATTCGCAGGCTTGGCCGATAACAATTGGGCCGGAACCAATGATAAGAATAGTCTGAATGTCGGTGCGTTTTGGCATAAATTGGCGAAAGGGTGGATTTTTTGATCTCCCATGCAAGCACGAACGCGGAGGAAATCCACCTCTCAGTGCACTTTTTTCGTTGCCGAGTTCAATGTCACCTAACCCAAGCAGAGCACCCCACAAAATCAGCGCACCTTCTCTATGCGCAGAGTTCGGTAAGCCGCCATAACCAGCAGCAACTTACAGATGGAAGGCTCCATTTACAAAAAACATGAGAAATTGGGCTGACCCGCGGTTCACTCACCTAAGCGATTTGAGCCTAAAGTTGTAGGGCCTTTGCTTGCAAAGTGCCGCAGTCCACAGCTCGCCTACAGGGAAGCGGCCTGTCTGCGCGAGTGTTACAAAACGTTCTTTTTCAGTCGTCGGTTCGGTTTTCTTCCATGGCATAAATGCCAATTGAAGAAAACCGATGTCCTTAGAAGATTGGTTACCTATGTCTTCGGATCATACTGGCCACAAAGGTAATGGGGCTGTTGCCCAAATAATGCCATATATTTATTGCTAATTTATAATACGTTTTTTATATTTCTTCCATTATGATGGGAGTGCATGTTGAGCAAAAGAGTCTATTTACTTATGGCATCAATTTGGATGCGAGAGTCAGGAAAGATAATCCGCCAGCTCAGCGCAACGAACACTTTCTCCACTGCGTGGCCGCATGAACTCACATCGAACCATCGAACGGCTCCA
>CAKZOI010000084.1 GCA_937136395.1 uncultured Opitutia bacterium
TATGCGTTCTCGGAGGAACGACAGAAGGAGTTGTTAAACCAACAGTCTACCTTTGGTCTGCAAGAGGAGGCGTTCCGCTCCCGCATGAACCAGCTTAGAATTAATCAACCAATTCAACAGGCAAGCCTTCTTAGTGCGGGGCTTACTGGTCTTCAGACATCCCTCGCAACCGCACAGGTGATGCAAGGTCTTAGCGTAGGTAAAGCCGCCGCCAAGATACCACAAGCAATACCAGTCACCGTCCCACCGAGCAATAACACCGAACTTATTGGAGCCGGAAACCAAGGATCCACTACCATGCTGCCTTCACTACCAGCTTAAGCACACACACACCATGACTAACAACGATCTTATCAAAGCCCTTCGAAACCAAGGCAGACAACCGGTTGACCTTAACTTAGGACAGGTTCCCGTGTCTCCTACTATCGGACGTATGGGTAACTACAATGTTGTTGTTCCTGGTTATTCAACGCGGAATGCAGCTACGGAGCTTTCTTCGGCACTTGCACAGATGCCACAGTTATTAGGACAAGCACGGAACATCCAAGAGCAAGCCGGAAAACAAGCCGCTAACGAGCTGACAACAGAAGAAGTCATTGAGCGTTTTGAGAAAGGTGATTTAGAGGCGCAAGGATTTCTTACGCAGTTTGGAAAGGACAAGGCGTTTGCGGAACAAGTCTACCAGCGTTGGTTTGGCGCTACCATTAAACCGGCAATAATTAACGCATCCAGTGAGTTGGATAACAAAAGTCCTGAAGAATTACTGGCAATGGGAGAGGGGGAAGCATTTGAGGCGCAAGCAAAACAAGTTCTAGTAGATGCGATTACTGGGGGAGACCGAGACCTACTTCAGAAGATTGCCGACAATCCCTACACGGCGAGCCTTCACAACAAGGCCATGGAAGCTTACATCCCTGAGTTTGTTGCTAAAGCATCCGCAACGGCAACCGCTCGACGCAAAGAGTTTACTCGCCAGTCTACCTTAGATCAAATTTCCAATGACTTCTTAAGTAGAGTGGATGTCCTACAGCCGGAATATGTTGCCGACGAAAAAAAGAGTGACGAGTGGAACCAGCAACAAGCGGAAGCACATCGAACCAACACTAGACAATCTTATGTTGACGCTCACCAAGCAGCGTTCGATACCGGCATGGTGGAGGCTGACTTAGCAGGGCTGACGGGGAAAGATCTACGCGAAGCTGAATCAAATCTTATACGCTCCTTTCGTTCCAAGATTGCCTTGCTAATTGAACAAGACGACATTGATGGGGCAACCGCATTGCTGACAGCGATGGATGACGGCACCTTGACGTTAGATGGAAAGACGTTTAGGCAGTTTAAAGACGGTATTGATACGCTCGCACGGACCGAAGCAATGCTGGAGCAATACGAAGATGATCTTAAAGTCGGCAAGAACCGCAAAGATATTGACCAGAATAAGTTAGCAGAACTTTCAGTCAGTCGAGTTGATACAATATCCGGCCCAGTAATCGAGGACCCCAACGCTGCACCTATTGATTTTGACAAAGCGGTCGAAGCCTTAACAACTCTTAGAACAGAAATCCGAGAGGCAATGCAGGAGGATTTAAGCGCGGCTGAAAGAGAGCTAATGCTTAAAGACATTGACGATGAAATCCTAGATTTAAAGGCGCGAAAAGAAGGACGCATTGATGCACTAAATATCATTGAGACTTCGCCAATGTTCGAACGGCTGAAACGAAAGACTGGATTAGGTTTACAGAAATTTGTACAACAACAAAGCACGGCTGATGATGAGACGCTCTCAAAACGAGCCGAAGAATACGGCATTAGCGGACAGTATGAATCTCTTGTTAAGAGAACCGAAGACTATGCAACTGGGAAAAAGAAACGCACATTAGACCCTGATCTGTTTACTATTCCCGAAGCAGCGCACCAAGAAGCCGTTAGAGAAGCTCTTGGCGATAAATTCCGAGCCTTCCGAGACGGAAAACTAGAGCTAACCGCTGAGATTCGAAACGAGATTGTAGAGGATTACAACGAAGCCTACAAAGATGCGATAACAGCCCGCATCAAAGAACTTGCAAAGGTGAACGGGTATGTGGAAGGAGTGACACCCATGGCCTCAACCACACTTGTGGAAGACCAGCCGCCCGAGGTTCTCCAAGCTGAACGGAGGGAAAGACTCCAAGACTCAGGTTATCCGTTAAAGGACGGGAAACTTAATTATGACCGACGACCGTACACCGTGGCCGATGATTATGGTTCTTTCGATGTTGAGTACATAAAAACCGTAGATACTGACAATGCGTGGAAAATGATCCAAGACCCGGAAGCAGTTCAAGAAATGCGTAAGTCTAACACTGAAGCGGAACGCCGCGAATTTAACCAGACATGGCTTAAAACTAAATATAGCGAAGACGCCAAACGCAGACGCGCCCAGCTTATATTCGAGAAAGACGTATCAATGCGCCCTGCGGCTCGGTTGTGGGAAGTTCAACAAAGTCGAGCCACTGGGTTACCCATGGAGATACTTAGAACTAACAAAGGGTTGAGTGAATCCTACGCCTTAAGATCCGAGGGGTTTTTTTCGAAACCTACTAAAATACGGACGTTTATCAATTATGGCGCGGATCTCCTGACACCGGACGCACCTGAGACTCGCATCTTTAATGTTAACGCCGTTTACAAAGCGGTCCGTAAGAACGACTTCGAAGACGTAATCTTCATTGCAACGGAATACGGACACGCCCCGGAAGGAGCAAACGCGCAATCTCCTGAGATTCAATCCTTCCTTAACAAACAGAAATCCGTCATCGAACAGTATGGCTTCATGGACTTCAAAAAGCTAGATACCGAGAAAGACAAAGACGAACAAGAATAACAAATGAGCCTTTTCCCTACCCAATCCCTGATGGAACAGGACCGATTCCTGAACCCAACTAACCAACCGTTACGCAGCTATACCGATGTTGACCCAGACTATTATCACTTAGATCAAGCCGCGTCCCGAAATCAAGCCCAACAGGAAGAGGACGATCCCGGTTTCTTTGAAGAACTATTTACTGGTGTTGCGGCAGGTTTTGAGGGGTTTGGTCGATCCGTTATTGGTCTCGCTGATTTTGCTTTCGGTGATGCGCTACCTGATGAGTGGTCCGAGCGAACCTTGGAACGACCCGATACACTGGTAGGAGGGCTTGTCGAAGGAATAACACAGTTCGGATTGGGATTGATTCCAGGTCTTGGAGTAGCGGGTATGGTTGGTAAGGGCGCAAAACTTCTTAGCGCATCCGACAAACTCCTTAAAACAACCAAGACCTTAACCACCGGTATTAGTGCGGACTTCATCGCCTTCGACGCACACGAAGAAAGACTAAGTGACTTTCTTGCATCACACGAAGTAACGCGCAACGCGATCACGGAGTATCTATCTTCCGATGAATCTGATAACGAGTTTGAAGGACGCATGAAGAATGTTCTTGAAGGGGGAGCTTTGGCAGGGATTGGTGGAGTGTTAATCAAAGGCGCCAAGACGTTGAAGCGTGGACGCCGGTTAGACGGAACTGACGAAGCAACCAAAGAATACACAAAAGCGGCTGAAGAACTTAAAGAAAGCATTATTGAAAGCGGAATCGCCACAAAGCAAGGACTTGAGATGGAGATGAACATCAGCAATGCGATGCCCAAGGCTTTCCGTAAAATTCAAGACGAACTCAACAATACCAAGATCAATCAACAAGGAGGAGGACGCACAGAGATGGATCCAGACAGTGCGCTTGCGAAATACCCAGATTGTTAACAAAACCTTTTATATTATCTACCATGCCAGAAGCGACATCATCCAACCCTTGCGCCATCGGCGGCGAACAGGCTCTTTCTAGTAGCGCACGTATTCTAAAAGAATTGAGCGATGCGTCCGAGTTCACAGAAATTGACGAGTTGGTTAAGAAAACCGCCGATCAACTTCAAAAAAGCACACCTCGGTTCATGGAGCCCGCAGATGTGGAAGGTCAGATTGCGGAAGCTATCGCACGGGCTGAAGTGTATGGAGGAGATCCCGATGTTTACTTGCGTATTCTCAGGACTGCCGACCTAAATAACCCCGAAGTCATGGAGACCTTTAGCAATCTAATGATTCGTCAACAGGTCACTATGCACGGCATGAACGCCGCAAAAAGTAAGCAGATCTCGATTTCAAAAACAATCTCCGACGGAATGGACTCGGGGATGGATGAAGTTCGTCTACAACAACTAGAGATGCAGCTTGCCGATGCCAATGCCCAGTTTCGAAACTACATGGCGTATAACTCGGTGCTTGGAACGGGAGCAGGTAAGCTATTGGCGCAACGCCAGACAAGGAACATTGGTAAGGCCTTTGATTTGTTAACAACAAAGCTCGACGACAAATACAAGACATCACTTGATGGTGAAGCGTTCCTCAAAGAGAACAGGGAGAATGCGGATGTAAGAGCAAAGCTGGAAGAAGAAAGTGCTCAGCTTAAAGAAGATCTAGAAACCGACATTGAATCGCTGTCCGAGGAAGAGTTACAAGCGCGGATAACAAAAGACGAAGATACGATTAAGAGTCAAACGGAGAAGATTACTAAACTTGAAAGCGACCTTGAAGCACGGACAAAAGAGCTTTCAGAGCTTGAAACACAACCGAAAGTTGACCCAAGAACTGATGCACTTAAGAAACAGCTAAAGGAGCTTAAAGAAGATCTAAAAGTCCAAGAAACGCTACAACAACTACGCAAGGACATTAAGGGGCTTCGTAAGAAGGGAAAGATTACCAACTTCCAAAAAGAGCAGCTACTCGACAAGCTACGACAGCAAAGCGAGCGTCTGAATCAACGATTAAAGGTCAGCGACATCACAACCCAGAGTTTGTATAACAAATTCGTAGACCAGAACCTCGGATCAAGACGTGCCCGAGACTTTGCTAAACGGTTATACCTAGCGGCTCAAGATGGCCGGGAAGAAGCGGTTCTACACGCCGCAGCGAAACTGACGCAACGCTCAGGATGGACAAAGTTCTTAGACGCTGGATTGCAGTTTTTCATGGGCAACATCCTCAGTGGGCCTCCTTCGTTTGTGTTAAACGGTCTCTCGCCGGTATTATCACGCAGTTTGATGAAACTGGAACGTGCAACCGGAGCGGCTCTTTCGGGAAACACTGACCTCCTCAAGGCAACCATGAGCATGGACTCACTCTTCGGCAGTTTAAAGAAAGCGCTGCACATGGGTAACATGGCAATTAAAACCGATACGGAAACACTCCTGGGTGGTGCAAGATCAATGGACCCTGACGCCGCTGGAGAATCTCTCGGTGCTTTCCACACAAGTAACTTTAAAAACAAGTTTCTTACATCGGAACCTATTGCACCGATTATGAATACCGTAAACGTTTTAACTCGACTTCCCTTCCGTATTAACGGGTCAGTTGATGTTATTAACAAAAGCCTTGCAGTCGATAACTATCTACACACTCACTACAAGATGGAAGCTCTTGGTAAAAACTTAAAAGGTGAGGAACTTGCTGCTTATGTAGATAAAAAGGTCCGTAAGATGTATAATGAGGATGGCTCACTGTATTCCCAAGAGCGTATGATGAAAGCGTATGCAAAACAAGCGCTGGAAAAAGGTTTCGATGAAACTGATCCCGCTGCTATCGGGCGCAAACACGCACAGTATATGTCGGACAAGCTAGCGGAACTGAGCCCTGATCTAGGTGAAATGGATATACTAGCCCGTAAAGCCGAAGCGTTCGCAAGGGAATCCACGTTTACAGGAGAACCCGGAAAAATAACAGACATCCTAAACCAATTAAGAGACCACGTCCCGCTAACTAAGTTTCTTATTCCGTTTGTTAATACGCCGATGCAAGTGCTTAGATTTGGCTGGCGTCGAACGCTTCCGGGAGTATTCCTTGAAGACATCGCTCCTCGTATATTTAAAGGAAGCCGAGATGCGCGCTTAGAATTTTCTAAAATGGATCCGATTGAACAAGCAGCATACCGTGGTCGGATTGCAACAGCAGTGGCCTCAACCGGTGCGTTAGCTTACTATGCAAGTAACAACAGAGACTTTATCACTGGCGGTGGACCAAGAAACAAAGCCGAACGCCGCGCCTTAGAATCGACCGGATGGCAACCTTACTCTTTTGTTACACAAGATGACGAAGGTAACAAAACCTATTACAGTTACCAGCGCGTTGATCCGTTTGCCACCATGATCGGGATTGTAGCAGACATTGCAGAGTATGCGGACATGAATCCTGACACGGAGAATGATCTCTCCGAAACCATGTCTGGACTAGCGTTTACGATAGCAGAGAACATGACCGACAAGTCCTTCCTACGCGGCCTTAACAACGTCCTTCAAATCTTTTCAGAGCCGGAGACATATATTCCCAAGACCTTGAAAGATATAGGATCGGGCATGGCTGTTCCAATGTTTTTAGATAAGATTAAAAATACCGACGGGGAAATCTTGATCAGGGAAAACCGAAGTATCGTGGACGCTATCATGCGAAAACTTCCGATTGCAGAAGAAAACATTCCACCTAAACGGACGTTCCTTGGCGAGGCGGTCTATAAGCAGAATCCATTGGGGGTAGCAGGTATGGCCAATCCGATCTACATTTCAAGTCAGCGAAATGACATTGTAGATGCAAAGATTGAAGAGATGTTATATGGGTTTTCAATGCCGTCCGCAAATTACCTTAACCATGGCGATACGGACATGAGGACTTTCTATAACGAAAAAGGCCACCAAGCTTACGATCGGTTCATGGAATTGTCCTCAACACTAGAAATTGACGGTCGTAACCTCAGAGCACAACTGAAGGGTCTGTTTAAATCAAACCAATTCAAAGCGGTCGAGAAGAACTATCTTGCGGGTCGTGCAGCTGGATTGACGGTATCTGAAGACCCGCGTGTCAGTTTAACAAAAAAAGTTATTTCTAGATACAGGCGCTTTGCCAAGCGCGAAGTTCTTTCTGAGTTTCCTGATCTTCAACAGCTTGTAGGCAACTTTAAGAACCAACAAAGACAACTTAACAACCCTATCCCAACCCTATAAAACCTCATGTCAGCCACAAACGGACTATCCTTTTACGAGATCCAAGTC
>CAKZOI010000085.1 GCA_937136395.1 uncultured Opitutia bacterium
TTATCAAAAGGCTTTCCAGCTATATAGGAGAGCCGCCAACCAAGGGTATTCAGACGCTCAATTCAATCTTGGGGTCTATTACGACAACGGCCAAGGCGTTGAACAGGATTATCAAAAGGCTGTCCAATGGTATACGAAAGCTGCCAACCAAGGTAACGCACTTGCTCAATTCAATCTTGGGTTCTGTTACGACAACGGCCAGGGCGTTGAACAGGATTATCAAAAGGCTGTCCAATGGTATACGAAAGCTGCCAACCAAGGTAACGCACTTGCTGAATACAATCTTGGGGTCTGTTACGACAACGGCCAAGGCGTTGAACAGGATTATCAAAAGGCTTTCCAGCTATATAGGAGAGCCGCCAACCAAGGGTATTCAGACGCTCAATTCAATCTTGGGGTCTGTTACCAGAGCGGCCAGGGCGTTAAACAGGACTTCAAAAAGGCTATTGAGTGGTATGATAAAGCTGCTCAGCAAAAATCACCCAAAGCAATACAGGCTCTCGAACAGATCGAGAAAGACATACAGGATTTCAAATCGTTGAGAAAGAACCTCTAGCATTTAAAATATGAATCCTTCCAATCTTTTCCAGGATCCTATCTCCGCCCTTTTTTCGGCCTCATCAATATCAGAAGCTGTAACCTCATGGTGTATTTTTGTCATTCTCTTGATGGCTATCGGATCAGCAGTCCTCTTGGGAAGAAAAGCTTTCCAATGGCACCGTAAATTGAACAAGGCTCACAAACTGATTAGTGACCTTACAACAAACAACTTAACAGCCAAACGCCTAGAGATACGTCAGCAAATGAGCCAAATTAAAATCCTTGGCGAACTCTGGCACGAGTTTGACGAAACCTTAGTTGAGTGCCCAACGACAGACAAAGTCTATAACACCATAGATGCCGAATTCTTTTTCAATAATTCTACGCTCGGTAGCGGTGTGAGCGAAAACCGTTGGCATTCTGCAATACCAGGCATACTAACTGCAATTGGTGTTTTGGGCACCTTTTTGGGATTAATGTTAGGGTTAAATAGTCTGGACCTAAACGACACCGCAGAAATGCAGAACAGTATTGGAGGACTAATTTCTGGAGCTTCTGTTGCCTTTACAACCTCAGTTTGGGGAATAGCTGCATCGCTTGTTTATAATATCTACGAAAAGATTGTTGAAGGTTCTCTTGTTAAGAAAATTCGAGGTTTTCAGGTTAATATCGATAAAATTTTTGATCGCAACCTCAGTGAAAAATCACTGCTAAATATCCAACAGAATACAAATGAGTCTGAAAAGCTTCTCAGAGTTCTGGGCGAGCAAATTGGAGATAAAATCCAGGAAGGTATTTCTTCTGCAATCGAGCCTCAACTAAAAAGGCTTGCAGATATGATGGGAGATATGGCCGACCGTCAAGCCAGCGGAGCGGAAGGAGCATTACGATCCCTTGTCGAAGAATTCACTTCAAAGCTAGGTAATGCTGGCTCTGCTCAAGCAGAAGCAATGGAGAAGTCTGCAACTTCATTAAGTTTATCAATGGAGAAACTTCAAGAAACGATCGCCTTGTTTCTTAAGAATGTCGAATCTCAGATCGATCAGCTCGTCCAAACGAACAAGGAAGGAAAAGAAGCTTTGGACGACGTCTCTAAAAAGGCGGAGCAATTCGCCTCAAAATCAGAAAATGCCATATCTGGTCTTACCGGAGTCACGAAGGATTTCACGGATACAATTGAAGGGCTTAGGGCCGCAACCGGTGACTTAGCGGCCGTTCATGGAGAGTTTGAAACAACTGTCTCAAACTTCTCGGAAAATCAATCCATAGCCTCGGCTTCTCTAGATAAATCAGCTCAAGCAATCGAGGGAGCTTCCGCAAAAATAACAAATGCTGGAGAATCGTTTGTATCCGTTCTAGGGAATGTCACCAAATTGGGCCTTTCAATGGAAAAGCTCGAGGACACGATCGCCTCATTCCTTGATAAGGTTGAATCCCAAGTTAACCAACTCATCCAAACAAATAAAGAGGGGAAACAAAACTTAGATGACGTCTCCAGAAGGGCAGAGCAACTCGCATCAAAATCATCTGACGGTATTTCAAATCTTACCGAAGTAACTGAGGATTTCGCAAATACTATCGATGGTCTAAGATCCGCAATTGGCGACTTAGCAGAGATTCACGGAGAATTCAAAACAACTGTCTCCCTGTTCTCAGAAAATCAATCTCGCGCCTCAAATTCCCTAGAAAAGTCGTCCCAAGCCATCGAAGGTGCCTCAACAAGAATTTCAAATGCTGGGGAAGGGTTCTTATCTGTGTCAGGGAATATTCAGAATGCCTCAGAAACAATTGAAAAACTTACTACGGAAAGCGCCAAGCTGTTTGCTTCCATCCCGGATGAGAATAAAAAGATACTGGAACAGGCGTTTGCACAACTCCGTAGCCAGCTCGATCAACACACCGAAAAAATCGCAGAGCAATTTGAAAAATTCTCTGAGCTTTTGTTAGGATCGTCCCAGAATCGTATCGAACAATGGGTTCAAGAAACTGGAGCATTTTGTAATCAGATGACAGGAGCAACCCAAGCGATGTCTAATGTGATTGACGAAATAGAGATTAAGCTCGATCAGAATAAACAGTCATGATCAGAAAAAACAGAGATCGAAGCCGTCAACGTTCAAGCGATTCTGATAATCCCTATTGGGTTTCGTTCTCTGACCTTATGGCAGGACTCTTAATCATATTTATCTTAGCTTTAATAACGCTAATGATCGACCAGAGAACCAAGGCTGAAAATTTAAGTGACGCCATCGAACAGACAGATGTAGCCCGACAAGCGGCCAGGCAAGCTGAGGACAAAGCGAAGCAAGCTCAAGACAGGGCAAAAGAAGCGGCCGATCGCAACGAGGTCATTACAAAGACGATAGCAAAAGGAATTCAGGAGCTCTCAGAATCAGAAAAAAAACGAATTCAGATTATTACCGAAATTGAAAAAGAACTAAACCAGCAAGGTATAAAAGTTGAAGTTTCAAAGAACACTACAGCACTTCATATCCCAGAGGACACCTTGGCCTTTGAAACTGGAAAATGGGATGTTCCAAAGCCAAGTTTCACCTCCCTAAGAAAAGTAGGGGACGTTCTTAAAAGAGTTATTACCAAAGATGAGTATAGACCTTATATCGATACAATTTTTGTAGAGGGTCACACTGATAGCATCCCTCTTGAGAGAGACATGGGAAACTGGGGCCTGTCTACCTACCGAGCGATATCCGTATGGAATTTTTGGGGAAAGCAAGATACTGACTGCCGGGAGCTTGATATTTTGGAGAACTTTAGAGGTGAGCCAATTTTCTCGGTTTCCGGGTATGGGGATAAGCGACGGCTAATCGAAATTGATGAAACCCCAGAAGACCAACGCAAAAACAGGAGAATCGATATCCGATTTACGATGAAATCAATTGATCAGACTTCCCTTGAAAAGGTGATTTCTGAGGCCCTTAAGAAATGAGACTACCAAACCCAGGGCTCAAAGAGATTTCTGTAGACGCCCTTGCGAAAATCAGGGAATGCGTCGATCAAGTTGGTAGAATCGGCCAAGGTATCACGAATTTAGATTCCTCAGATATTGAAGAGTTAGAAAAGCGGTCCAATCGATACGCAAATAGAGAAATTACTATCGAACAGGTCTTAGACACCGCCAGGATGGGCAAAACATACCTATTTTGTTATGGAAAAAAAGGCTCCGCAGAACGGGTTATCGACTTTGATGAAGAAGTTTTGGAGACGATCTGGAAATTACTCTCAAAGAGACCCGGACCACTCTTAAGTCTCTACTTTAAAGAATATTTAGAGCTCCCAGCCTGGAAATCACTCGCTGAGAAACTTTACACCTACTATTCAACTTTGAATACCGATAAGTGTCCAAGTTTTGATGCAGGGATTAAAGAACATGCTTTCCGGATTTTCCCCCAGGATGCTCCAATGCGCTTAGCTAAATACGCAAACCGTCAGGGACTCGACATCGAATCCCTAGAGCGACTAATTAAAATCCCTTCATACGGAAACTTTCATGACGATACGGTCAAATCCTATTATATCAGCCATGTTGAGACTCTCGAACCCGGCGAGGTATCCTCACTTCTCCGGGAGGCAGCAACACCTCAGGTTTCAGGTCTGACATTAGATGATCGCCGGGTGGGACATGTGCTTATTGCAAAGCTATGTGAACAGTGTATCGCCTCTGAGTTACCCCTTCCGGAGCTATGGACCAAAATTATTCTTGGGATTGCATCTGATCCTCGCTCGAACCCAACAACCAAAAGCTACCAGACATGGTGGGCGATTCAAACCGCTCAGGTAAGAGACTTAGTGAAGGCGGCAATGGCGAAAAGAGATCTCAAGTTTTTCCTTCAATACTTGGACGACTTCGCGACTCGAAATGGAGGCGAAATTGAAAGAATGTTTCGAACGCGCATGACGTTTTTATCTGGAATTCTGGAGGAAGGGCTTGTTGATGATGCTCTTTTGATCCTTTCACCGGACGCATCTAGCTTCATGAAAAATAGCCTAACTCCCAATGAACGGCGTAATTTTCTTTATGCTAGCCATGCCGGCGGCCAAAAGCACCAATGCCAAATTTATGTTAAATTGAAAAATGGGCATTTCATTGAAGGGACTCATAACTCTTATTTTAGAATATATAGTGAGAGTTCAACCTTTGCTAATCATCTCCTAATCGAACGACCTAAAAGGATTAACTATTCTGAAATCACAAACTCCGACTTTTCTGATGCGATTAGGCATCATCCTGAGCTTACCTGGCAGCATAGTGTTATGGAGGCACTTTACACCGAACTATCTGTCAAATTAGATCCGCAAAAAGTTTTAGGCCGCAGAGAATATACTGAGTTCATTCAGACAAAAACCTTATCGTATTAAAATAAATGATTAGCCTATGTGACGACAACAACTGGCAGGTGACGTCAGACACTGAAGGGCTATTATTTCGCTTCCCTGATGAGTCCCCTCTCAAACCCTCATCCCGACTATCAAAAGACCCTTTGACTATTGAGCGAGGGACAATCCTTCGAATGATCAGCGAACAAGTTGGAGCTCTCGATATTAAGAACGGGATGCGCTTAGACTGGGAGATCGTCTGTGAACTTAACCCAGCTCTTCGTGAATCATTACAGTTACCACCCAAGTGGTTTGGTGGACTCAAACTAGGTCTACAAGGTTTAACAAAAAACGATGACTTTGACATAAACTTAAAAGTAACAAGTCCTGATGGCAGCCAATTAGAAGGAGTTACCTTAGAAGGTGGTATAATAAAGATCGGACTTGATCAATACCTGGCAGACTCCCTTCAATATGAAGCTTTAAAAACAATAGCTGACTTTAAAAATCAGAAATCTCACGAACGCTCACAATATTCGTCACTAACAACCATTGAAAAACTTCAATCGCTATCTGCTCGAGGCTTGGAAATAGATCTCAACGCATTCAACGAAATTAAGATCGTCAAACCAAACGCTGTAAGAGTAGCACTTGAGGAGAATGAAGACGGCAGTATTAAGATCTCTCCAGACCTTTGTAAAACCGACAAGACCAAACAGGGTGCTACATCGGTAGTAGCACCGCAGTTACTCGATACGCGATTAGATAATTATTTGGTCAAAGAAAGCACAACCTGCTGTTTACCAGCAGGAAAGGTGATGCACCTACTTGATGAAAAAACCGTTACTGGAATTAGGGAGATAACCAGAAACCCTTACATTCCAAAAGAGAGGGTCGCTGATTTCATTGAGAATCCAAGCGCATGGTTGAACGCAGAATTTGTAGATCTTGACTTAGGATTTTCGGAGAGGGTCAAAGGACTTGCTCCTCTGCGCCTGGCGTATTTCGGAGAAACCGACGAAAGTGGTATCCAGTGGATTGAACCTAAAGAATCGGCCACAGAACCTTCAGACAGCACAAAAGATGGAAACAATGATGGGGACGACGATGAACAGGATGCAGACGATCTAGACGAGAGCGACCAAGAACCATTTGTTCTAGACATTGAACTTGATGATGAAGGAGAAGCCCCAGATTCACTAAGAAATGTCAGGGTCCCCTTGCATGAAGATCACTGGGACGAAGCACTTGATTTTGAGCAATACAAAAGAACTCCCTACTCTTATCAAGCGACAGCTATTCGATGGCTTCTAGGCCTCTCAATCGGAGCAAAGAAGGATCATCGTTGGTCAGGTGGGCTGCTCGCGGATGACATGGGCCTTGGTAAAACCTTTACTGTCCTCGTCTTCCTTCGGGAATACCTAGCCCGCAGCGGATCTTCAGAGCCAGCCCTGATAACTGCTCCGGTCAGCTTGCTTGAAGTATGGAAAGAAGAAATAGAAGAGACATTTAAAGATTCACCTTTTAGTGAGATAATTTTACTCCATAGCTCTGGTGATTTAAAGCGCTTCAAAATAATAGATGAATCTGAATTAGAAGCGAACGACCCCCTTTACAACAGCAATGGAAAGAATTCCAACAAGGTTCGTTACGCTTTAAGGGTTTCTTCGGACAAAGGCACAGCAAACCTAGATACACTTGGCCGTGCCAATAGCCTTATCATCACGAACTACGAAACTATTAGAGACTACCAATACTCGCTAGCTCGTATCCCCTGGTCTCTGGCTATCTTTGATGAAGCTCAAGCTATCAAGAACCCCAACACGAGAGTTACTCGGGCGGTTAAGGCTCTTAAATCCGAATTCACCGTGGTCATGACTGGCACACCAGTTGAAAATAGCCTTAAAGATTTTTGGTGTTTAATGGATCGAGTACAACGAGGATTTTTAGATCACTATCAACCCTTTCGAAAAAAATATATTGCCCCAATCGTAGCAGCAACAAAGGGATCTAATCCAGAAAACTCCCTGAAAATACGGGACGAGATCGGATCACAATTACGGAAGAAAGTTGGAGGCTTTATGCTGCGTCGATTAAAAAGCGATCACCTCGACGGCCTCCCTAAAAAAGAAATCATATTACATGAAGAATTTGGCAATCCTTCATCAGGCTATGATACCCGAATTTCCTGTGAAATGGCACCGGAACAGCTCAATATTTATGAACAAGTCGCAAATTTGAAACCGGGTTTAGATCTCGATAATTCCAACGACATAGTCATAAAGGCCATTCTCAATCTTAAACTCGCATCTCTTCATCCTGACCTTGTTAAATATGGAAAACTTCGTCTACCCACCTCCAAAAAGGAAGCCGAAAAATCACTAGAAAAATCAGGGAAGCTTCAAAAAGTCATTGGAATCTTGGAGACGATACGATCCAAAAAAGAAAAAGTTTTAATTTTCGCTATTAGTAAAGAGGTTCAAAAGTTCCTCCAAACAGCCCTTCGACTTTACTTCGATTTACAAGAATCACCACCGATCATCAACGGTGATACAAAAGTAAAGAAGAGCGCAAATCGTAAAGACTCCAGCTCTCGAAAAGAATTAATCGATCGATTCCAAGAAGAATCAGGATTTGGAATCATGATTCTCTCTCCCATTGCCGCAGGTGTCGGGTTAACCATCACAAAACCAAATCATGTGATCCATTTAGAACGACACTGGAATCCAGCTAAAGAAGCTCAGGCAACCGATCGTGTTTATAGGATTGGCCAAAAACTTCCTGTCTCAGTTTGGATTCCAATCCTACTCCACCCTTCTCATGAGTCGTTCGATGAAAAGCTTGATAAACTACTGACTAGAAAGCTTGGACTTAGTGACTCCGTAATCACACCCGAAAGCGTCTCACCGAGCGATCTTGGCAATCTGATTAACGGTAATTCCACTCCTTCATCAGAATCCTATGATTTTAAGGATATTGACAGACTCGATCCTTTTCACTTCGAGGCAATGGTTGCACTAATGATTCAAAAAAATGGAGCCGACCGTGTAATCCTCACGCGAAGAGGTAGCGACAAAGGATGTGATATTGCGGTTCTTGGTTGGAATGAGCAGAATTGGATCATTCAATGTAAACATAAGGAAAATCCGCGTTCCCATAGATTTGGGGGAGCTGCTGTGAGGGAGGCTGTAGGCTCTCGAAATTACTACGAAGAAAAATTAGGCCAGCAATTTCAGAAGCTTGCCGTATTTTCGAATATTATTCGATATGATCAGGCCGCCAAAGAAGCCGCACGCATAGATGACGCCCGACTTTTTAGAAGAAGAGATCTCAAAAAACTGTTCCCTAGAGACGGAATAAAAATTGCCGAGCTAAAGGTTCGCCTCAGTCAAACAGAGAAAATCTAAGTTCTCACGATTGAACTGAGCTCAGCCTTTAGAATCACATTTTCTCTTTAGAGGATCTCCCAAACTAAGAAACAGCTAAGAAACACGAATTCTCTAGCTTACAAATAAGCGAAATCTTTCACCAACTTCAGTATTGCAGTTAGACTTTTCTTGGAATTAACCGAGAAGGGCTTCTAACTTTTCTAATGCGTCTTCAATTGGCCCATCAATGATACCAGCCTGTTCACATAGTTTTCTAAATTCGGCAGGAACCTTTTTCCCTTGGCGGATTCAAGCTGCCAGCGCAATCGGGCTGGTAGGAAGAAAGATGTCATTAGGAGTTTGGAAGTCGAGGCATT
>CAKZOI010000086.1 GCA_937136395.1 uncultured Opitutia bacterium
TCGCCGACGCGAGCAGACTTGGTCCGCTTGCCGATGACGCCAATCATTTTGGCTTGGCGGGCACCGGTGTTATCGGCGACCGCGACTTTTGATTCCATTTGAAGCATGGCGAAATAAGTATCGTTAGAGAGTTTGTTTGAGTGGCTGCGGGAGCCGGGCTTGTTTAGTGGCTGAGAACTTTTACAAGTTTCCAGCGCTTGAGCTTGGAGATCGGAGTGGTCTCCTCGATGCGGACCTTGTCACCGACAGCAGCTTCACCAGCTTCGTCGTGAGCGTAGAACTTCTTGGACTGCTTGATGATCTTCTTGAACTTGGGGTGAGGAACTCGGTTGGTGTATTCCACAACGATGGTTTTATCCATGCTGGTGGACTTCACGAGTCCAACGCGGGTCTTCTTGTTCGCAGCAGGTCCCTCGGATGGGACGAAGTCTTTCTTGGGGGCGTCTTCCTGATTTTCGGACATCTTTTTAGAAATAGGTTAAAAGTTGGTTTCGGTCAGGGTTCCTTTAAGAGGACTTACGCTGATTGATAGCGGTCATCACCTGTGCGATTTCGCGACGGACGATGCGACGGCGGGCGGTGTTTTCGAGTTGTCCGGTGGCCTGTTGTAGGCGGAGGTTGAGAGCCTCCTCCTTAAGGTCACGAAGACGGGTCGAGAGTTCTTCAACACTCAGCTCGGAAACTTCAGAAAATTTTACTTTGGGCATGACGTGATTCCTTTCGGTCAGTTCGGTGGTTTAAGCGAGATAAAATCAGGCTTAGTGGTTGTTGCGGGAAACGAAACGGGTTTCGAATCCAAGCTTGTAAGATGCAAGGCGCATGGCTTCGCGGGCTTGAGACTCTGGGACACCACCGACTTCGAAAAGCATGGTGCCAGGACGGATCACAGCAACCCAGGCATCAACGGAGCCTTTACCCTTACCCATACGGGTTTCAGGTGGACGGCGTGTGATGGATTTGTGAGGAAAAACCCGAATCCAGGTCTTACCTTTACGCTTGAGGAAGCGGTTGATGGAAATACGACAGGCTTCGATCTGGCGGTTGGTCATCCATCCGCGTCCGAGTGCTTGCAGTCCGAAGTCACCGAAGCTGACATCGGTGCCACGCTGGGCGTTACCACCCCGGTTGCCACGGTGTGACTTCCGGAACTTGGTTCTTTTGGGCATTAAAGGCATAATTCTATCCTCCTAAATTCTTGGGTTTAAAATGGGTGCTGGATTAGGAAGCGGCTGGTTTGCTTCCACCCTCAGCGGGCTTGTTTTGATTGTTGTCGGGGCGGCCTCCTCCTCCACCTCCACGGCGATCACCACCGCGGTTGTCTCCGCCGCGTCCTCCACGTCCACCACGACGTGGACGATCATGACCTGGAGGGCGTGCGCCTTTGTCAGAATCTTCGTTCTTATTGATCCAGCACTTCACACCAATGATTCCGTAAACGGTTTTGGCTTCGGCGAATCCATAGTCGATGGGGACACGGAGAGTCTGAAGAGGCACCTTGCCTTCGCGATACCATTCGGCACGAGCAATATCAGCACCTCCGAGACGACCGGCACAACGAATACGAATTCCATTAGCACCGAAGTCCATGGCAGTTTGAACGGCACGCTTCATGGCACGGCGGAAAGCGATTCGGCGCTCGAGCTGGATGCAGACCTGCTCGCATACGCACTGGGAATCAAGCTCCGGCTTGCGGATCTCAACAATATCGATTTTCACCTGCGAACCTCCGGCAATCTTGGAGATCTCGTTGGTCATGATCTCGATCTCAGAACCTTTCCGTCCGATGACAAGTCCCGGGCGGGAAGTGTGAAGGGTAACGCGAACGCTGTTCCAGGCGCGCTCAATGATCACCTTCGCAAGCGCGGCAGACTGAAGACGGCCGGCGATGTATTTGCGGATCTTGAGGTCCTCGTGAAGTTTGTTGGTGTAGTCTTTGCCCTCGGCATACCACTTGGAGCGCCAGTCTTTGTTGACGGCGAGGCGGAAACCGATTGGATTAACTTTTTGTCCCATGAT
>CAKZOI010000087.1 GCA_937136395.1 uncultured Opitutia bacterium
GAGCGTTTGTGGAACGGTCTTGGATGGTTGCTATATGAACAATCTTGCCGTTGAGCCGGTAGTCGCCCTGCAAAAATCTTGTCTATGTGGTGCTCTTTTGCGAGGTAGTGAAAATGAACAAAAAAATTACACTGACTGCCCAAACCCTCCGCCGTGCCGATCTCGAAGGGATCAGCAAGTCAGGCGACATAGCACTGCTCGAAGACTGCGACCTGAGCGAGATGAACCTATCAGAAATTGATCTTTCAGGGTGGCATTTTGCGCGTTGCAGACTGGCTCGCACTTCTTTTAACGGTGCAAGGATTGATGAAACCAGCTTCACTGCCTGTCGAGCCGCAGGGGCAAGCTTTACTGGCTCCAACCTGCAGGAGGCAGTTATAGAAGGCGGAGACTTCAGCAACACGAATTTCAGGGGCGCCACCCTCACCCATACTAAAATTACCAACTGCAAAATGACTGGTTCCGACTTTACCGAGGCGAAGACATTGGGGCTTTCCATCGAAAGCGTGCTGCTGGTCCTTGCTGTTCTGCCGAGGCTTTCTTTTCGTAAAATGACCCTAAAGGAAGTTGATTTCAGCGAGGCCGACTTAAGAGGCTGCGATTTTAGGGACACTGTTTTTGAGGATTGCTCCCTTCGTGATGCCCACCTTCCAGAATGCAGGTTTGAGGGTGCCGATCTACGCAATGCTGATTTAGGTGGCATCAAGCTTACCAATGCCCAATTTTACAAGGGGGCGCTAATTTCAAAACGCCAAGCAGCTGACCTTCTGGGCCAGCTCGGCCTGAAAGTTCTTTAGCATGGCAACGATGACCTTGGAGGAGGCCGCCACACGGCGTCAGGTTACGGGCGAGCGGTTTCGCGCAGACGGCCTTGACGGATTTTCAATTTTTGAAACAGATTTTACGGAATGTTCATTCGTAGATTGCATGTTCGACGGCGGTAAAGTTGGCATGTCAAAGTTCCGAAACTGCCATTTCACGGATTGCTCGTTCCGAGACACAACGCTCCTTTCCTGCCAGTTCAACGAAGGGGGCGATGATGAGTATTGTGTTTGGAAGGCGTGTGATTTCTCGGATGCCTTTCTTTCAGAATGCGATCTTTCGAAAAATAGATTTATCAAATGCCGAGGCTTCATGCTGCTGCTGAAAGACTGCAACCTTTCAGAGACTGAAGTCGATCTAGAAGTTCACCGAAGCACCAATGCCCGCCATATCATCGGCGGTATATCGTGCTATCGGACGCGTTTTCTTGAAGCCAACTTTACGGGACAGGACCTAGAGGGTAGCACTTTCGAATTTTGTGATGTTCGTGGTGCCAATTTCAACAAATGTAATCTTACCTCCGTCAAGTTCGTTGGATCAAACTTAAACGGGGCCTCGATAAGGAATGCGTCGCTTGTCTGCACAAATTTAGCTCATTCCGAGATCGAAGAACTAGACCTTACTCAGGCCGATGCACTCTCTGACTTGATGATCAGTGCTGAACAGCGTGATTACGTGCTAAAATGTTTTCGGGTTACGGTCTTAAATCCATGACCCGAAACGGTCATAATACACGACGAACCATCGTCTTCAGACACCTCCCAAAATGGACCGTTTGTTGAAGCTATTCTTATCGGTCGATCCCATGCCCTCGGTCGCGATGCGCTTCCCGCTCAATCTCTTGCTGGCGCTCTAGCTCTTTCACCCGTTCCTGTTCTCGCGCCGCCTCCTGTGCGGTGTGCCGTTCCTCGGCCTCACGGCCCTCGCGCAACGCGGCGGCGCGATCCGCTAGAGCATCACGATCAACGCCCTCCGCTGCTTCGCGCAGACGTGCTGCAAAATCCTGCGGGGCTTCCCGTTCTTGCTCCGACGTGGCGGCTTCCTGAACCTTCTCTCGGCCCTGATAGGCTTCCCATGATGCCTTCAACCGTGCGGCAAAGTCAGGTTCTTGGTCCCGGCCGTCACGCCCTCCGGCAAGCGCCAGCTCGGACTGCCCTGATCCCAGACGATCCATGACGTGCTCTGCCGCACGGTCCAGCCAATCGCGGACCTGTCCGGTCAGCTCCTGCACCACCTGCCTGACCTCGGCGGCAAGGTCCTTGACCTCGTGCCAGACACGGACGGCGGCAACCTCGATGCCGCGCTCCTTGAGCTGCCAAGCACCAAGGGAAAGCTGGGGCAGGGGCGGGCGGTCCAGTGACATGGCCCGCACGGTCTCGTGCAGCTCCGCGCCCTCGTCGCCGCGCTCCCGCGCCGCGCTCGCCAGCTCAAGCGCCTC
>CAKZOI010000088.1 GCA_937136395.1 uncultured Opitutia bacterium
CAACAAGTTGATGCCATCAATAATCACATCAAAAGAATTGACGTGCTCAACAGCCGCATCATCATCGTTGCCCCAGCCATCACTGCCGTGATGAATGTTGATAGGGAAATTCTCAATAATACGCATGCCTGTTTTAAGGTCGTTGCCACCAGTGTGAATGCCATCGATCCAGTGAGTTGACCCACCCTCGAGCGCACCAATCCAAATGGTCTCAACAATCTCCGCCCACTGATCAACAGTCGGCGCATGCTCAATCGTGATAGTCGGATAGAAAACCTTGGGCTTGAACAACTCAGCGAATGGTTCCATCAACATGTCCGCGAAATGACTGTCTGTCAGATTTGGTTTATCGTTACTCATTGGTTTCATCCTCTACCTTAACCACATTGAGCGTGTGCTGTTCGTAACGCTCTTCATTACCATCATTAGCGACAGTGAAAATCTCATGCGCGAGATCATACGCCGCATCCTTATCAACCGCATTGACGCGAATTGTCTTAGTCACAACAGCCTCAATCTGGACATCATAAACATTAGTCTTCATTCTACTGTCCACCCTTCTTCTACCAATTGCATCGCAACTTGATCCACGAACCTTGGTTCTACCACCAAGGCATTACCCCAACGAATATGAAAGTCCTCGCAACTCTCACATGCCTGATCCAGATTTTCACGGGCAGTGCCAGTTAATGGCTGGCACAACCAGATCGAACCGTGATCCTCGAACCTGTAGTCTACCTGTTGCATGACTGCTCCTCTGTGTTATATTCAGTTATCTTATATGATGTTGTCTCATGAATTGTATATGACTGTCAAATAAAAAAAGATATAAATCATGCCTAATAGTGTTTCTGTGATATTTTTTGAAAAAATAAAAAAATTTTTGAAAAATGGCGTTACATCGTTACAAACGTTACAACCGTTACTGAGTAAGGGTTACAGCCGTAACACTTTTGTAACGTTGTAACAGTTTTATAGGCTATCAATTGGGACGCGAGATACTTTTTGGTTTTTGAAAACTGAAAAATACTGGGAAAACTACTATGGAAAATAAGCCAAAGAACAAAGGCGGCAGACCCGCCGGACTGACAAACCGCCAGCGAGAGTTTGCGAAGTATATTGTCGAGGGTATCTATTCCAACGCTGAATGTGCGCGGAAGGCTGGCTATGCTGAAGACAGTGCCAACACCCAAGCTTCAAAGCTTCTGAACGGCAGGGACTTCCCTGATGTGGTCGAACTTATCAAAGAGATGCGCGAGGCGCGTGAGCGTAGGTATAAGGTCACGCTGACCGGACAACTAAAGCGGCTGGAAGAGTTATCAAAAAGCGCGGAAGAGTCTGGTCAATTCAGCGCGGCAATCAACGCTGAAAAGATACGCTCCGCTCTGGGTGGCCTGACCATCGATCGGCGGGAACAGAACCACGTCCACCAGCTTGACCAACTGAGCCGCGATGAGATCACCGCCAGACTCGCTGCTATCCGCAAACAGTATCCATCTGCATTTGACGACATGAAGAGGGTTGAAGATGCCAAGCACAGAGAAGAACCTGTCCAACTTATTGAAGCAGAGTTTACCGAAAAAGAGCCATTACCAAAGGATTGAAAACCGCGCTGGCGAGGGCATGCCGGACGTATATATCTGCCTGTCAGGTGTGCCTGTATGGGTTGAGTTAAAAATAATTAAAAGCAATAAGGTTTCTGTATCGAAGTCCCAAATAGCGTGGCATTTGGCTCATACTCGATGCAAAGGCGCAAGTTTTTTCCTGCTATATGACCCCTCGACCAGCGATGTATTTTTATTTGGCGGGGATAAGGTGCTCGAGCTTCAGGGTTCGAGGGTGGATGACCTGCGTCCTGCGGCCTTGTATATTGGCAGGATTGACGGTCTGGCCTGCGCCCTGCGTCCTGCGGCTCTCGATATGTGGGGCTGGTGACCTGCGGCCTGCGCCCTGCGCCCTATGATGTAGGATCGAGTCGCAAAAAAATTACCCCGGGCAGCATAGCTGCCCGGGGCTAGGGGAAACCTGTTAGAGATCGAACCCGGTGTAGACAATGGTATCCTCTTTCAAGAATATCTCGCGGTTTACGTCTTCATAGTCTGACAGTGAATATTCCGCTGGCCTTGTTTTGGTGGCCTTGTTCCGGTGATTGATAACATAGACGGCCTTTGCATTAGGCTTGCGCTTTACTAGGTCGCCTGTGTTTAGGTGACGCAGCGCAATTGCTTGCACTGTGTCCCCGTCTTCTGTTGCATGTAAATTTAATCCGCTCAGTAATTGCATGATCGTTGCCCCTAGTGTTTGTGATACGAAACTGTTTTAACGCTGGCATCCCAACATGCGCGACAATCGCCGCACTTGCCTTGCTGTTTAGGCGCGGGGCACTCGTGCCCGATAGCGTCGATTGATTTAACCACCGCGCTTGAATGCGTCCAGCTTTCGGGCGGGGCTTGATCGACCATTGTCGCGCTATACCGGATAACCAGATTGTCGGGCAGCTTGCGCCCGTATTGTTTGATAGCGTCAAGCCAGATCGCCCGTTCTTTTGTGGGTATCCAGTGACGCTTGTTTGGTGTTGCTTCGACAACGTCCAGAATGTTTAGCGCCATTCTTACCGATTGCACGTCGCCGCTATCAAACCAGCGAAAATATTCGGATCTGGTTTTATTAAGCAGCCCGATCATGCGCGGCACGAAATCGATAGAGTCAAAAAATTCTTTGCGCTCTTCCATTTTGTTGATCACGTTTGGCATGCGATACATGCCTTTACGCGCATAGCAATCATGACAGACTGAGCCGGGTATTTTTGAAAGCTTCTCGCCAGTCTGGCAATCGAAGGCCGACAGGCTTATAGACTTGCCCGGCATTTTAGATACATTTGATAACATGATATTGCCCCTCTAACGTGCGTCAATGTGGTGGCCGTCTATAACTAGCTCAACACTATAAGATTGACCCGCCCAATCATGCGCCTCTAGCGCGGCTTGTATTGCGCTTTCGGGATTAGATGCGTTGACGAATTCATAGATTGAATACCCGTCGAGAGAGATTAGGACTGAATAAGGCTTGTTGTTCATGATATTCCCCTATCATTGGTTAGTGTTACGATTATTTTAAACAGATTTATCCAATAATCAAATAAATAATTTAATCAATTGCGACTTGTAATCATTCTAAACTGCGGCCTGCGGCCTGCGGCCTGCGTCTTTATATATGGAAAGAGCGCCCCAGATCCTAGGATCTGGGACGAAGGTGCCCGGGCGGCATGCGCTCCGCCCGGGCTGGGAGATCGATCGATCATCTTCCTATGATCGACGTTAAGAACAAAAATAGAGATATGGTGATCAGTGTCAATTGGATCACCAGATCCGCGATAAACTCATGATCAGCCCCGCTTGGGTGGATCATGATTGCAGACAATAGCAGGAGTGATCCTGCTATTGCTGCGATGATGCGGGTGCTAGCTAGCATTGCGTCTATTCCACTCGCGGGTCATGCATAGGTTGTCATGCTGGATCTTTATCCAGCGCGACATGGCCTTGACCGTCGTGACGTTTGTCCGCAGCCCTATAAACTGGGACATGAATTCACGATCACCTAGCAGGCACTTATGCTTTGGATCGTCGTGCTGGAATATGGCAGCGCCATACCAAGCTTCGCGGACACGCGCTCGATCGAGCCATTCGTCAAGATTGTCGGACGTGATCTCGCCTATGCCTAGCGACATGGTGGCAAAGCACACAGCCTCTTTTGATGATGACGATATTTTATCCCAGCCCGTCACTTTACTGGCATCATAGTTTAACGACATGATATTCCCCTATCGTTATGGTTTCCGTTTCGGCCTAACAGCCTCATCAGCGGCAGCACACACTGCCGGACGGGCGGGGCTTTCGCCCCGCTTCATTATCCTAGGACAATGTTATCCTCATCGAGCACCTCGATCCAGACCTTGGCACCGCATGACAGCGGCTTGTCGGGGCTGTATACCAAGCGGCAGCGGCCTTCGATCTCGACCGTGTTTGCATAGGTATTCTTGCCGCGACATTTGACAGTGAATACCGGATCACGATCCCCGCTCTTTGCGTTGGCGCGGATGACGTGCTGGTTAACGTGAATGCGTGTTTTAGCCATGATGATAATCCTTTCCGGAAATGAGTGGCCTAGGCCACCCACTCCCTTTTAAAGTTTTTACGCTCTGTTGCTGGGATCGGTGAGACACTGCTCACAGTCTTAATCAGTATGCCTTGCTCGATGGCACGTTTCTCGACGGCGGTGCGGTGCTTACGCGCCGCCGCTTCAATCTTGCCAAGCGCCTCATACGCGGCCTTGTTGGTGCGATGACCGACAATGCCGATAACATGTGATAGAGTGATGGCAATGTTGCCGCTGCGCTGGCCTTTAACCATTTTCAGTAAAGCTTGCATGATAATTCCTCTTTGTTTCGGTTAATGTCCTATGACATTACATCCGATCATCAGATAAAACAAGATATAAAATGCATTATTTTAAATTAATTTCGCTCATTTTGAGCGGCCTTGCTGGGGTTACTGGCATCGATCGGCAATCAAGATCGAGGCGCGGCGACCCCCCACCCCCCAAATTGACCCGGGGTGTTGACTAGACGTGTCGTGTCGTGTTGGGTTGATAAATTCATTCAGAGATATTATCATTCGGGCATGCAAGGAAACCTAGACGCACTCCCTGATGAAGTTCTCAAAGAAGTCCTGTTACTGGAAGAGCAGCAAAAGAAGCTGGCAACCAGAGCCGAGGCTCAAGAAAAGTTTATGCCGTATGCAAAACATGTATACGACGGCTTCATAGAGGGGACCCATCATAGAATCATAGCGGAAAAACTGGAGCGCATAGCCAAAGGCGAACTCAAAAGGCTGATAGTGAACATGCCCCCGCGTCACTCAAAGTCTGAATTTGCTTCGTATCTCATGCCCAGTTGGTTCCTAGGGCGGAACCCCAAGCTTAAAATCATCCAAGCAACGATGAACACGGAACTAGCTGTCCGCTTCGGCAGAAAGG
>CAKZOI010000089.1 GCA_937136395.1 uncultured Opitutia bacterium
GCTCTCTCAGCTTTTCGGTGTATTCATCTACGCTCTTTTTGCTCATTTCCATGGCTTGCGCCATGGTGTCCTCTTTTGTGAGGCAATGGGGACTTCTCCCGTGCAATCCTCAATCCCGTAGGGTGTCCTCTTTTGTGAGGCAACACGCTAGGGGAAAGCGATTGACCGATTTTGGAGCGCTTGATACTCTCTTTCCAAAAAATGAGACTACTTGTACTTATTCTAGCTTCAAACCTGATCGCCCAGGCATGTTTGGGAGAAACACCAACTTTTTGGAATTTTGCCCGTCAGGTGACTTTTAGTCCGGCTACAAAAGACAGAAGTGAAGTTGGTGCGCTGAGAGAGCATAATCCAGCAACTGCCGAAAGGCAAGGAGCCCGGGAGTTTAGTATTGAACTAGAAAAAGTAGATAGCGCTGAATACTACCTCGTTGTTGCCCGCGATAGAAGACAACTAGAGTCCTTTTTGGAAACTGGTGGCATGCAAAGAGTGGATGATTTTAATGAAAGCTACTGGGAACATTTTGTAGAATCATTCGCCGCTACTCGAGGAGGCGCACGGGTAAGCTCTGATCATTTAGAGGAGTTAAGATACGATGGACGTTTAGATTATTTTTATGATGGCTGTCTAGATCAGCCACACTTGCTATCTTCCATGGATGGAGTAGTTAGCGGTTATCAGGATAATGCTGAGCGTTCGGCTTCCTATGCTCAACAAGCCGATCTAACGACTTTTCTTCTTGATCGTTACCCAGGCCTCTTCATTCGGTTTTTCGATCTCGATGGTGATGATAAGACGGACATTCAGGTCAGTCGTGCGTCATTTGCAGCCCAATCAAGCTTTGCGACAAGTTTACTTTACGATAATCCAATGCTTGGCAATGAGCTAAATACATCCCCGTTATCTGTAGTATATCCACTGCTTGATGCAAATAGGCCGGGACGCTTTAGCCCACGACGTAATGTCTACCATTGTTGGGTAAAAGTGATGAATGGGATTGTTGCTACTGGTGATATCAGGTCTCCGTTTATTCCGGACGCCGTTCGAGTCGCAGTAGCTGGTGATTCATTTTCGAGTGGTGAAGGCGCTCCTAATCCTTGGTTTGGAACCTATAATACCTTCAACTGGGGACGAGACTCAGAAAATTATTATGCGCATCGATCGTATTTATCTCATTGGCACCTTGCAATGAAACGAGCGCACCGGAGGTGGTATAATAATAACGCCAGATTCCATAAAACGGGCATTTATCATGACGATCAAAGTTGGTCAGGTGCGATTATCTATGACTTTGATCCCACTGATCGTTGGAACGTAAGACCAACCTCGTGGGCAGATTATTACGGAAATACTAATCATTCAGCAAACATGCGAAAAGGAGCTACAACATTCGCACGGCAAATCAATGAGATGAAACGAGCAAATTACGATCTGTTATGTTTCTCCCACGGTGGTAACGATGCAGCATTTGCCGATATTTTAGGTGAGCTGCTTTTTTGGGATGATTATGACGATATTGTGGCAGATTGGCAAAGCGATATGAATGAAAATGGGCGCTACCGAGATGAATTTGCCGAACATTATGACTATAGTAATTATACAAATGAGCAGGCCCCTCCTCTAGAGGGAGCCTTCGATCGAGTTAAAGAGAGATTACTCAGTGTTGGTTCAGACTCTTTTAACGACCGGCTTTTTGAGAATTTTTTGATAAGTAGATACCCAAACCCCGTTGGTTACCCAACTGGCAGTAGATGGGACCGCGATTATTGGGATGAATTTCAGAGATGCGGGGAATTCTTGGGCATTGAACCACTTGAGGCCGACATAATTGTGGATGATTTTATGGGTTTAATCAATGGTCCTGTCAGCAATCTCCGTGAAGCGTCACGGGACCGAGTTACTGTTATTTCGGCCAATGGTAGTTCGTCTTACCCTATATATGATTGGCACCAAAGAGGATCGATGGGTAACTCACCAGACAGAGTGTTTGCTCGATTTCCGGGAGATGATTGTTGGGGAATTATAGGTAGTGGTTACTGGGCTGAAGCTGACGAGAGGCCCGAAGTTATGTATTGGTTTCACCCTAACAAACAGGGTCAAGAACTGCTTTGGGATGATGACCAGGAAGAAATTGAAAGATACTTTGATTCTGCTTATACCCGAAGCCGATATTCAGCTCAAGAACATCCTATTTTTGATTCAACCGGAAATCGTGTTGATTTATTCCTTGAGCTGGCAGAGCTAGAAAACATTGATACAGCTGACGGAACTTCGTCTCTAAAGCTTAATCTTGTAGTGAAGAATCTTAGTTCAGTAACCACAAGTCTTCCAGTTAATATGCTCATGAAGTTTAATTTCAATGGGGCATCGATTTCGATACCTGTTTATAATTATATCACAGGCCAGAATATCGTAATCCCGCCGCTTGAACCGGGCGAATCTTTTGTTTTTAATGAAGTAGTCTTTGATGGTTCGGAGCAGTGTACTGGCACCGATTTCTTGGTTTCTCAACTTCGTATTTTTACGGGTAGAGCGCCCTACATTCTCGATAATTTAGAGGATTACGATCCACAGGTAGGCTACGCAGCATGGTGGCTGGTGCATGAGGCCGAGGGCGATAATGAGACATTCTTAAAAAAATTATGTGGTAAGGTTAATCTGTGGAATCTTCATTATGGTAGAGACACTAAGTTTTCGTTTTATTTACCTTGGGACCCAAATGAAGAAATTAATGAACTAGTTGATAATAATTTTGGAGTTGAGTTAAGTACTTGGGACATCAATGAGCAGGTAGTTGAGGATCTGAAAGATTGTTATCGAATTTCGTTACTTGACTGTTATAGGGACCAAGAGTGGCTTCGTGAGCTTTTGAAAACAAGTGACGATATTGTTCATCAAGCAAGGGTTGAGACCAGAATGCGAGATTTAATGCGCGAGGTCGGCCTATTACCAAGTGTCGTTTATCCAATTCTCGATACGGTAGAGGAAGGAGCTCCACGCGCTCTGGTTCCAGTGGAAGATGTTTTGACGGAAGCAACCGCGATGCTAGAATTCGAGCGCAAAGGATTACTAGGTGGAGCTCCGCTTGTGATGTTCCCAACCGACGTGAGGGATGTGTTTTTTGAGTTCCCAGAGCATCCCAGTTTGAAGCTGTCGTATTCTGACAGCACTCGGATCAACGAATTGTTTGTGTTCGATGGGTCTATTTTGAAAGCAGATCTTGTTTTTAATAAGAACGGCAAAGTGTTCCGTCGGGGCTTGGATTTAAAACTTCCGTTTCAAGAATATGGAGTTAAGGGACTAGGAAATGCGCCCTCTAATGGCTGGGGAAAAATGCCTCTTCGCTTGAGTGTTCCTGATAGTTTTTCTGGTGAAAATCTCCAATTTGTTGCGGTGGACCCCCTTACTAATACTGTTTTAAAGAGCGTAGAAACTAAGGGCTATCTTGGGACCTTAGATCAGTTTTTCCAGAAACTCTACTTCAGCGAGGGATCCGCCAAACTGACTATTAGGCAACAAAGCAGTCCTGCTGGTAAGGGTTATTGGTTAAATAATTCCACGAGTGTTGGGGCTTTGAAATCAGAGATTAAATCAATTGATGAGAAATCGTCCGCAGCTACAATTAAGATTACCCTCGAAGGCTGGATTGAGCCTGAATTGCTTCAGTCTGAAATCAGTCAACTTAGTTGCAAACTAAAAGACGATTCTTCCAGTCACAGAATTGACATCACACTTGAACGGGTGGCTGCACTTGATTCATCAACTTTCACTTTGGATATTCGTTACCCTCTTGAGATTGCGAGATCTCAATTTCATATCCTTGAAGTGACAGGGAAGACAGGTGATGTATTGGCGACTGCCCCGCTTGGTTCACTCCCTTTACTCGGAGATGTAGTTTCAAAGGTGGCCCCTTATCTATATCTTGAAGATAGTTCCATAATCGCCATTTCGGCTTATAAAGCCGGAGAATTACCCGCGTTTGTTTATCGAGATCCTATGGACGGATTTATTCCGAAGAGCGTTAAAATGAATGTCGAGGGGCAACCATCTGCACCTGGGCTGTATTCAGCAACCGTAACTGTATCGAATTCGCGTGGTCTGGAATCAAAGAAAGATTTTGTCCTTGAGATAAGAGAAGATCCAGTGCCTGACTCTGATGGAGATGGACTAGACGATGAAATTGAGCTAACGATAGGCACTGATCCATTGAAAAAAGATACGGATGAAGATGGGATTTCCGATCGACTAGAGTTTGTTAATGGCTTCGTTAACCTAGTTAGTCATCCTACAAATGGAAGCTTTCGTTTTGTCAATAATGATGTGGTAGAACTCAGTACTATTATCGGTAAGCGCTATCAAATCGAGACTTCTGTTGATCTTATTAATTGGGAACCCTTTGGTGAACAATTCCAAGCTTCTGAAAAGTCGAAAAAAATCCAAATTTCTGGGAAAGAGCGTTCATTTTTCCTCCGGGCAAATCAATTCTAGTTCCAACTGGCTGGACGTCGCAATTATTTCTGCGCTTGGGGAAAATCCGAATCGGTGACCAAGATGATTAACGGTCAAATTACCGCTTTCGAAGTGGCCAGAACTCACGACCCGACGATCGGTGAAGTTTATTGGCTGGCGACGAGATGAAATGATGGGACTTAATTGATTCTTGGAACAAAACTCATCCATGCATGCCGGTGAGGGTTCCCTTGCCGCTTGCAAATGTTTCGGCTTCGAGCCCCAGGTGCTGGAGGTGAGAGACGAATAGATTGGCGAGGGGCGGTGTCTTGGAATCTTCGGGATTGAAGGCGAGGTGTTGGCCGTGCTTGAAGCGTCCGCCGGCGGCGATGACGGGGAGATTACTGTTGTTATGACTGGAGGCGTTGCCGAGGTTGGAGCCGCTGAAAATCGCGGTTTGATCGAGGAGGGTGTGGTCGCCTTCCTTGACCTCGTCGAGGCGTGACATGAACTTGGCAAAGAGGCGCATTTCCTCGAGTTCGATCAGTGCGAGCTTTTCGATCTTCTTTTCGTCGCGTCCGTGGT
>CAKZOI010000090.1 GCA_937136395.1 uncultured Opitutia bacterium
ACATGGGGAACCTGTGACCGATTCCTGATCCTTAAAGGCGGAGACCGAGCCGTCATGGCTGATTACAAAACCGGAATCAGTATCATTGATCCGCCAGAGAAGAACTGGCAGGCCAAAGCTTATACAACTGGAGCATTCCAGAAGTATCCAGACATTAAGGAGATCGTCTTTGCGTTCTACGTGCCGCAGCACAACGCAACATTACACCATACGTTTACGCGAGACGATCTCCCTACTCTGGTCGAAGACCTTAGCCGTGTCATTAAAGCGGGTGAGTCCACTAGACCTAAGTGGGAGTCAGGCACGCCGGAACTAGATGAATGCACCCCGACTCAGTATTGCCGATTCTGTAAACACGAAGACACATGTCCTGCGTTAGGCGGACTCGTTATCAGCGTCGCCAAGAAACTGGATACCACGTTGCCGGACATTGATCCTACCGACGTAGACAATCCGGCCCGACTCTCTGAGCTATTCAACATCGCGAAGATTGTTGAGAACTGGTCTATGTCTATTAAGAAGAAGACCTTAGCAGCTTTGAAAGACGGGGAGCAACTTGACGGACTCAAGCTACGCTCGATGGGGCGGACCCGAAAGATCTCTGACAATGCTACTTTTGTAAAAATTGCAAAAAAACATGGAATAGATCTGGACACGCTGCTTGATCAAGTTAATTTCCCCCTCGCCAAGGTTGCCAAAAAAGCGGGAGCCGACAGCAAACAACCTTTCCTCGACGAATGCGAAGACGCAGGAATCGTAGAAACATCCGACGAGCGACACAGTGTCGCGACTCAATAAACCAAACCAACAATAATTGATATTATGGGTAACACCAAAAACCAAGAAGTCGTTGCTGCCGAGACCAACACTGGTCTCTCTACCAACGTAAGCGGAATCGAAATCGACGTAGATGACATCGAGATTCCACGTATTAATGTCTGCCAAAAGATGTCACAGTCTGACGCTCCAGTCGGATCGATTCTCTACGACAAGACATACGAGATCGCTCCACCGGACACTCCGGTTAAGACGATCACTGTCGCTGCCCAGAAGGGTTGGCGGGAGAACATCCCCTTCGATGAAGAGGACATCCCACGCATCGCTTGGTCGAAGGCCGACTCTGAAGCTATTGCAGCAGAATCAGAGTGGGGCATGACCGAGTTCGCTGAAATCACTCTCCTCATGCGTCAGCCTGAAGGTAGTGAAAATAGTGATGCGTTCCAGTTGCCAATTGGTGACCACAACTACGCGTTGGGTAAGATCAACGTAGGCAAGAACGCGTATCGTTCAACCTACAAACGTCTTGCGACATTCGCAGCCCTTCAGTCTGGAGTTCCTATTCATAGCAAAGTATGGAACTTCGTTTCTGAAGAACTCAGCAAGGGCAAGTATACTTGGTTTAACCCGTCACTCACCGTGACTAAGGAAGAAGCCGACGCAGATGTTACTGCCTTCGTTAAAAACTTTCTCGGAGAATAGATATGACTAACGAAGAGAAAGAAGAAAAAACCCGCGATCTCCTTCTTGAAGAGATCAAGATGCTCGACAGCATGATCGATGAAGTCGAGGATCAACTCGCCCAAGTCGGAGGCAACTTGAGAAAGTTGAGGGTAGTTCGGGAAGCACTCCAGCATGTTACTGGTGAGCAAACCGAGTTAGATTTGGCAACGTAGTAGCCATAGACAAGTAAGCCCGTCGCAAAGTTTTTTATTCATTCTCCCTTTGCGGCGGGCTTTTTCTGCCCACAAATAAACTTATATGATTACATACGCATTAGACTTTGAAACCTACTACGACAAGCATTGCTCCATACGCAAGCTCGGCCCGTTAGGTTACTTTTCCCATTACGACTTCGATGCCTATATGGTAAGCGTAGTCGGAGATGATGGATACGAATGGGTTGGTCACCCTGAAGATTTTGACTGGAACCTGCTTAACGGCAACATAGTTCTGTCCCATAACGCGTCATTCGACGAAACACTTTACCTATATGGAATCAACTGTGGTTGGTGGCCGGAGGTAAAACCAGCCGAGTGGCACTGCACCGCCGACATGGCCGCTGCTGTGGGCCTCCCAAGATCGCTGAAGAACTCAACTGCTGAAGCCTTCGACCTAGAGATCTCTAAGTCCACCCGTGATAACATGTCAGGTAAGACGTGGGCGGGTATGACTAAAGAGTTCCAGAAGGAAGTAGAAGAGTATGCCATCAAGGACTCTGTTCTCTGCCTACGTCTATGGAAGGCTTACGAGTCTAAATGGTCGCAGTTTGAGCGGGACATCAGCGTCACGAACCGACGCATCGTCCAGAGAGGGATTCCGATTGATGTGGAAGCTCTCCGTAAATCCAAAGAGACAATCAATGAACTCATCTTTGAGACTGAGAAGGCTATACCTTGGGCCGACGAGAAACCTCTACTTAGCCGCAAAGCGTTTGACGAACACTGCATCCAGCTAGGCATCGAGCCTCCCGCTTCTCTCGCTAAGACTGATGTCGATGCCCAGAGATGGATTCTCGCACACGGTCACAAATACAAATGGATCGAGGCCGTAACGAACTGGCGGCGTATCAACACCATCAAGAAGAAGCTGGACAGCTTTGACTACGCGACAATGCCGGATAACCGATACTACGGCGGTATCATGTATTTCGGAGGACACACCGGACGCTTTAGTGGTAGCGGCGGGAACCTCAACCTCCAGAACCTACCTAGAGAAGGTATGTTCGGAGTCAACATGCGTAACTTGATTACTGCCCCTAAAGGTAAGAAGCTAGTCGTTGTTGACCTCTCTCAGATCGAAGTCCGAACCCTTTGTTGGCTGTCAGGCGACCGAGAGACAATGGACGCAATCGAAGCGTCGGACGACATTTACGAAGCGTTCGCGATCCAGTTCGGTTTGTGGTCCAGAGATAGAGGAGTCTTGAAGAAGGAAAACGCCAAGCTGAGACACAAAGTTAAGGCTCTCGTATTAGGCTGCGGCTACGGTGCGGGTGCTAAACGGTTTGCTGAAATGTATGACATGCCTCTACAAGAAGCCCGAGACGCCGTTAATCTTTACCGAAAGAAGATCGCGAAGGTTCCCCGCTACTGGAAGAAACTGGACAAGGAAGTCGATAAATCGTATAACGCTGGCCGCCTGTCCCTGACACTCCCGTCAGGAAGGTCTCTTAACTACGGTAATCTTCGGAAGACTCTGGCTCAAGGGAATATTCAATTCGTTTCCAGCATCAACCGGAATGGCCAGAAACGTATCATGAAACTGTGGGGCGGGGTCCTCGCGGAAAATTGTCTAAGCGTTGACACGCTGGTTCTAAGCGAAGTAAGAGGTTGGATTCCTATGCAGGAAGTCACCTCTACAGATAGGCTCTTCGATGGTGTTGAGTTCGTATCCCACGGTGGTTATATTTCCAAAGGCACACAAGACGTAATCGACTGCCACGGTGTGGTCTGCACTCCAGATCACGAATTCTTGGTTGGCTCCAAGTGGGTGAGAGCGGAAACAGCTTGCACAATGCCAATCAGTGAAGTATCCTTCCCACATGCCGAGAAAAGGACATCTGACAAACCACGTAGGGGAGACCTATGGAAGCCTCACAGTAACGAAATTCAGCCACACCCACACACCGCCCAACGGGAAAAAGAAACCGTGGTGGGAAGTGAAATGCGAATGCGGGAGGACATCTACCAAACCGATGGGAGACATAAAGAGATCCACGGGCTGCGGACGCCAATGCCCAATTTCCAGAGAAGCCATAGCAAAGTCACGACGGACTCACGGGAAGACGGATCACAAACTCTTCGCGGTGTGGCGATCAATGATCGACCGTTGTCGTCTGCCTACACACCAATCGTGGCACAATTATGGTGGGCGTGGGATTCGTGTTTGCAAGCGGTGGCGGGATTCTTTCCAAAACTTTTGGGACGATATGCACCCGTCATGGCAGGCAGGACTCCAGTTGGACCGACGGGACAACAATGGAAACTACACACTAGAGAACTGTCGGTGGGTAACTTGCCGCACCAACTGCAACAACAAAAGGAACTCCCGAGTCCCACACGACATGTTTTTGAAAGCCAAAGCCAACGGGATAGGTCGGTCAACGATTTATTACAGGATGGGTCGGGGCATGTCGTTGGAGGACGCTTGCACAATCTCACCGGACGTAAATCAGAGGTATGCGACATCCTCAACTGTGGACCGAGGAACCGATTCGCAGTAAAGAATGGTGGTGGGGACATCCTAATCGCGCATAATTGCTCACAAGCTCTGGCCCGTGACATCTTTAGCCACATGATGTTAGAGATCGACAAGGCTGGCATAGACATTATCTTCCACGTCCACGATGAAGTAATCTGCGAGTGCGACGAAGATAAAGCTGAAGAAACCCTACAAAAAATTACCCAAATCATGTCCACTCCACCGGAGTGGATTCCTGATATTCCTCTGGATGCGGAGGGAGAAATTCTAACCCAATACCAAAAATAATGACCTACAGATATTTGCGTAACCTGCGCGATACAAAGACGACGAAGATAGAAGACCTGAGTAAACTCCCTACTACAAAACCATCCTTTAAATCCAAAGCTGACTACAGGGAATGGTGTAGTAATCCGAACACTAGCCATGTCTTTTATTCCACCTTTGAGGGCCGCGCACCTTCAAAAAGAATCAGCAATGATAATCCTGTCCATAAGGTTTACGGAGTTGTTGCTGACTACGATGCCCCTGTTAATTGGAGTGACATCGAAGTAAAAATTAAAACGGGTTGTTCAGGGACAGAAAAACCCACTTGGGCCACCAAGACCTACAGCGGCTACTTACGGCTGGTTTGGGAGTTCGACGAGCCAGTCCCAATCGACCCGTCGATGTTCGATTCGTTTATCCAAAACCTCAACCGCACACTTAGGATCGACAAGCTGTTCGCCGGATTCGATTCGTCGTCGTTCAGGGCGAACCAATATTTTGAGTTAGGTGAAGACTGGCAACAAACTAGCGGCAAAATCTCAACGGACGTTGTCCATGCTGCTCTGACAAAAGCCGTCACTTCAAAACCACCCGAATCATCTGAGGTCAACATCCCTATCGATGTCATTGCCCCTGAAGTCGAATCCCGATTCCCTAATCGCTGGTTCGGTGATTTTGAAGTCGGAGCCAGAGGACCGTTGTTCTGGATTGACGACGGCATCGACCGTGACGGTTGTCAGGTCGTAGAGGACGGCATTGTCTGTTACAGTGAGCGAGCTGGTAAAGGGTTCATGAGCTGGTCAGATATCTTCGGCAGTTCCTTCGTTAAGGACTACGAAACGAAGAAGCTTTCCGGCCTGCTCGACGAATACTGGTTCAATGGTAGGACCTTCTTTAAGCTTCAGTTTGGCAACGCAGTTTCGATACCGAAGGACCAACTCATTCTGGAGCTTAGGCAGGCTGGCTTCTCGACCAGAGTCAAGAAAGGCAAAGGTATTAGTGAAGTCGAAGCTGCGCTCCTTACGATTAGTAATAACAACCGGATTGACGAGATCGCGCCTGTCGTGTTCTCGCCAGATCGGATTGTTTCCTACAACTCTACTCGTATCCTCAACTGCTCTACCCTTTCCGCAGTTGAGCCAGATTCAGACGGAGACCCGTCGAAGTGGCCTTTCTTACATCAATGGTTGAATCAGTTGTTCGTGAATAGCTCTGAGCATGCAGCCTTAGATTATTTTTATGCTTGGATGCAGAGGTTCTACTCTGCGGTCTTGGATAAGGTCCCATTGCAGGGACAAGCTTTGCTGCTGGTCGGGCCGACAGGTCGCGGCAAGTCGTTGTTGAGTAACAAAGTTATTAGTGACCTCGTAGGGGGGTTCGCTGATGCATCTGACTACCTGTCTGGTCAGACCAAGTTCAACAAAGACTTAGGTAAGGTAGCGTCTTGGGTCATTGACGATACTACCTCAGCAGCTAGCTTTCAAGACCAGAGGCGTGCCACCGAACTGCTCAAGAGAGCGGTAGCCAATCCGAGAGTCGAGTATATGGCGAAATACGCCGACGCCTTGTCGATTCCTTGGACTGGTCGCGTGACTATGTCGCTGAACATGGACGCGAACTCTCTGTCGGTCATCCCTTCTCTTGATACCAGTAATCGCGATAAGCTCATGGCCCTGCTCATCTCTGAGAAGTCTACCAAGAAGTTCCCGCCAAACGCCGAGCTAGAAGCTATCCTCCGAGACGAACTTCCGTTCTTTGGTCGGTTCTTACTGGACTGGCAAGCACCAGAAGGCGTGCGCG
>CAKZOI010000091.1 GCA_937136395.1 uncultured Opitutia bacterium
AGCTTCCCGCCAAGGCGGGCGCTCTCGCAAGCACCTAACTCACCTTAGCTGCTCTCTTGCAGTTCAGAATTGAATCCGCCTCTCTTTCGCTGCAGTTCTTCTTTCTTTAGTCACATTAACTGGCTGTAACTCGACTGGTGGCTCTGCAAGTGCTCCAATCCAGGTGAATAAAATGGGCGATGGCCAAATGACCTGCGAACAGATCGTTGCTGAAACTAATGAAATGAACGCAATTCTAGGTATCGCCGAAGGTGAAATGCGCAACGCACAAATGCTCGGTCTAACCCAAGACGCCGCGCTTCACGCTGCACTCTATTCAGGTGCGCTTGGCTCCATGGGATCTTCCATGCCCTACGTTGGTTCCGCATTCAATGTCGCTGGTCAGGTGAATAATATGAACAAGCAAAAAGCTGAAGAACGTGCCAGAGCCGCCTTCAATCGTCGCTCCGTTCTCACTGGCATGTATGGCAGCTAAGGGCTGTGGTCAGTAAGTAGAACACATCGTTTTAAAACGAAAGGCGGCTCTTGATAAGAGCCGCCTTTTTATTGCGCCAAACTCGGAAAATATAGATCAAGCGATCGATTTGCCTAAATAAGCAAGCATCCACATCTCTTTCCATAAGCGATAACGACCTTCGTAAGTGATCTTGCCCTCTTCTTCTTGCTGCGCACGTGGCACTAAAAAGCCTGTTTCTAAATTAAGCCGTTCTAGGATTCGCTGTTGATCGTTTAATTCTTCTAAGGGCTCATCTTCAAACGATACGGGTGTCAGCGTGCTTTTAATCACTCGCTTATGATGTAGCTTTAATAAACGCCTTAGGGAACCAATTAGCGGCTTACGGGACATTTCCCAGCCACTAGGATAGTAACCGCCATAGGGTAAAAATAAATTGTCGGTCACCAAGCGGCGATCGTCTTTGCCTTGAGTGGTAATGGAGTAGCAAGCAGTCGCGCCGTCTTTACGTTTCGGTAAAAACAAAATTTGAATACGCGTTAATTGATCGGCACTTTCATAAACTGATGCGCGTAAGTAAGTGCCCTCGAATAGTTCAGCTTTCATTGCGCTTAAGCGCTTGAAATTTTCACTGCGCAACCATTCACGCAGTTCGATGAACTTTTTATCAGCCGGCCATTCGTCGCCATCTTCATTAAGTTCAAAATCTGGAAATAATGGAAGTTCACTGTGGCTGAGTGCTTTAATTGCGATCCAATTGTAGCCCGTCTCAATTGTAAACCAAAGGGTCAGCCCAGTAATGAAGTGCACCCAGGTTGGTCGAAATGAGAGTTCAAAATACCAAAGAAAAAAAGCAAAAACAGCTGCAAATAATAACCAACGTAACCAACGACCAAACACCATCAATACTGGCACATTAAAACGTCCGCCCAATATCGGCAGCAGCACAGATATCATAGCTAGTATTAGAAGGGTATATTCGACTGTTGTTTGATTCTCCATTCAAATAAAAAAGGGCGGTCAACGAGACCGCCCTTTCGTGAAACTGATGTTGGTCTCTCTTCGAGTTGGTTCGTTAGTTCAAGCGCAATGGCATGATCACACAAATGAAGTTATCTAAGGTCTTAAATAAACCTGGGCTAAGTTCATCTTTAAATTCGAAGAAGACTTCGTCTTTAGTGAGTGCCTTAAGTGGCTCCATCAGAAACTGTGGATTAAAAGCTACTTGCACTTCAGGGCCGTCGTAAGCGATTGCCATAGACTCATGCGATTCGCCGTATTCAGTCGAGGAGCCAGAAATCTCTAGAAGGTTCTTTGTGACTTTGAGCTTTACCGAATTACTTTTATCAGAAGTCACCAGAGCGGCACGATGCACACACTCAAGCATGAGCTCTCGCTCAATTTTAACACGATGTTCGGTCTCTTTAGGAATGACTTGGCGATAGTTCGGGTAATTACCTTCTACGATCTTAGAGACGAGGTAGAGATGGTCCACAAGACCAGAATCACTCGACTCATCGATATCGATTTCAAAGGCTGCTTGGCGATCGTTAAACGCGATCTTCACTTTTTTTCCTTTACCCATCAAGCGCTCGAGCTCGGCAACGGTCTTAGCCGGTAGAATCAAGCTACCTGCATTTTCATCGCTGATCTCGGTTTCAAGTGCAGTGAGTCCTAAACGACGGCCATCTGTAGCAACCAAGGTAAGTTTTTCGTCAGCAAAGTTAAAATACACACCGTTGAGGATATAGCGATTCTCATCGTTGGATTGCGCATACGATACACTTTTCAACATACCAACGATTTGCTCTTGAGAGAGCTCAAAGACTTTGCGGTTTTCAAATGTCGGTAATGGAGGAAATTCTTCACTACTGATACCCATGATTTTGAAAAGTGAACCACCAGACGTGATCTTTGCCTGCTGATTATCACCCGTTTCGATGAATACATCACTTTGTGGCAATTCACGAACGATGGTCGCTAGTTTACGAACTGGCAATGTGAGTGAACCTGTTTCTGAAACATCCGCTTTGATGCGACAACGAATGCCTAGATCCAAGTTGGTAGTGGTCAATGAGATATAACTTTCCTCAGCCTCGATCAGCACATTGCTGAGAATAGGCATTGTCGAACGTGTAGCGACAACGTTGAGGACTTGCTGCAGGCCGCTGCTAAAATGATCTTTGTTGATCTTGAACTTCATGATGTAAATTTGTCGGGAATTTCAGAGTTACTGGCAATGCTTATGTATTATAGGTATTTTATATAATTAAATCTCTACTTAACAGTAAGGTGGGTGAATAAGGAGAAGAACTTAACAAGTAACTGCCCGCAAGTCATTTAAGTGAATTTCTATATGTTGAAAAGGGAGTGAGTGGAATTGTATTGAGGTGAATGATGTGGAAAAGTTTTTCTAAAAGCACAGTGTCTTCACACTTATTCTCAACTTATTCACTGACTTTAATAGCCGTTTTATGGAGTCGTTTACGTGCTCGATAGATACGATACAAATGACGGATCGGTCCAAATGCGATGTAAGAAAAGAAAATCAGTGCAAATGCGAGTTCCTTAATAATGAAAGCAAGACCAAGACTTAAGATCAGTAAGATAAAAGTGCGCACACGCGTGCTGGTTTGCCAATCGATATCTTTAAAGCTCGGGTATGGTATGTTGCTTATCATGAGAAAAGCGACTGCCAGCATCAGTGGAGGCATCAGGAGTTCAAAGCCGTGCATTTGATAGCCATGGGTTTCAAAGCTGGTGTAAACGAGCACGAGCGAGGCGACCATACCAGCGGCAGCGGGGACGGGCAGCCCTAGAAAGTCTTTGGTTCCTTTTAAGCGTTCAGCGGGTGGCAGCATTGGGTGTGTGAGCACATTAAAACGTGCCAAACGAACAGCCGCGCACAGTAAATATATAAAACCTATCAATTGACTGATATGAAGCACGCCTTCGTATTGTTCAGTTGGTTTCAGGATCAAAAAGACCATCATCATCGCTGGTGCGACACCGAAAGAAATGACGTCTGCTATCGAATCGAATTCGATTCCAAATAATGATTCACGTCCACCCATACGGGCGACACGGCCGTCAAAAGCGTCACAAACAACACCAAAAAAGATAAACCATACAGCCTGGGTGAAATGCTCATTGATGACAGATGGATCCGTAGCATAGTTTGCCTCAATACACTGCATGATGGCAAGAAAGCCAAAAAAGAGATTACCAGCAGTTAAGCTATTGGGTAACAAGTATATGTGACTTGCTTCGCCTGAGTCCGCATATTGGTGCTTCGGCTTTTCTTTAGGATCAGACATTGGTTGAAACTGTGAATCGTCTTAGTCTTCTTTATGACGAATCGATTCGATGTATTTCCAAAATGAATCGTTTTGTTCGATTAAGAATTCTTCGGTTACGGGTAATTTGAAGCGGAAAATGAAATCGGACAGTGTATTTTTGTGTAGAATATAGTGTGCAAACAATGATTCTCCGTCTTGTTCGAAGTAGATGCGAAATTCACCTGCACGGACACGATAGAAGGTCTTACCCTCACGTTGAAAACGTCCCAACTCATCATTTGGATTGTCTAGTTGCTCTTGTTTCAAAGTGCTAACGACCTCAACCAATAACATTTGTGAAGGTGTATCGAGCTTGTTGAGCTCGTGCATGCTTTGTTCGCTGAAATTTACCTGAAACATTATATGTAGTGACTGTGTTTCTTAATGAAAGAACTGAGAGATTAGAATAGAAGTGCTCGTGTGCAATCGCAGAATTTGTGCGGTTTCTAGCCAAATAAAGTATCTTTATTAGCAATGATTGACCGTTTCTATAAAGTATTCAAAATTCGATTTATATGGTAACTATCACGATCGATTATGAAGGTCAGCTACGCTCTGTTTTGCAGCACGGACCCTCTGGAAGCACCTTTCAAACTGATGCCCCTGTAGATAATAACGGTAAAGGGGAGCATTTTTCCCCAACCGATTTATGTGCCTCAGCCTTGGGTTCATGCATGGCTACAATTATTGGTATGCAAATGGAGGCATTAGGAGTTGATTTAAAAGGTATGCGGATCGAGGTTTGCAAAGAAATGTCTCAAGATCTACCGCGCCGGATCGCTCGTTTAGAAACGCAAATATGGCTGCCAATCGTCTTGTCTGACCTGCATAAAAAGACGGTTAAAAAGGCCGCTGAAAATTGCCCTGTGCATCACAGCTTACACCCTGAAATTCAAAAGCCGATTATCTACCACTGGAAGTAGTCATGAATACGGAAACGGATACTTTGCAGGTGTTGTTAATCTTTGATTTTCGTAATCGATTACAGATTCGTCTGAATGAAAACGGAACGTATGATGTTGATAATAAATTAGATAGTTCTATAGAAAGCTACCTATTGACGACTCAAACAGTCGATGGATCGATGATAGAGATCCACTGCCATCAACTCGATGAAGGAGTCGAAGCTAGTGATTGTTATAGTCTCTATAGGCTTGAGGAATCTCATGCGTCGGGTGAATTAGTTTTATCAGATCGAGCACTGCGTTTTTTATCTGCCATCGCGCCTGAATTGCACCGCTTACCTTACTTAGGTATGGGCGAGAACGAGTATATTTACCGATTTCGCACAGCAAAAGAGCGGAATCGTTCTGTGTATGTAGATACACAATCTGAGGCCTTGTATCACAGCAAATTATGCGCAGCGATTAAGGCAGCACGGAGAACGAAAGAGAAGTCATCTGGCGAGCCAGCCGTTTTAGATTTTGGCCCGATCTCTTATGTGATACCAAGCCATTTTGGTTTTTGTTTAGGCGTTCAAAATGCCATCGAGCGTGCGTATGAAACCGTTGCCTCAAATCCTGGTAAACGTGTGTTTATGCTCAGCGAATTGATTCACAATCCATTTGTGAATGAGGACTTACTAGCTCGTGGAATACGCTACTTGCAGACAGACAAGGGTTTACCTCTAAAAGCAGATGGTGAGCTCGCTGTCGACCCAAGCGATCCTGACGCACTTTGGAATCAGTTAACTGATGAAGATATTGTTATCATCCCAGCCTTTGGAGCGACAAATGAAGATAAGGCGCGTTTGATACGTCGTGGTTTATCGGTTCGTGAAAATGATGCTACATGTATGTTGGTTGAAAAGGTATGGAAAGCGGCACGACGTTACGCTCAAGAGGGCTACACGGTTCTCATACATGGTAAATCAGAGCACGAAGAGACCAAGGCAACCTTCTCAAATAGCTCAAGCTATGGACCTGCATTAATGATTCGCACGATGGAGCATGCGGAACGGCTTGGACAAATCATACGTGCAAAGGATTCTGAAAAGCATGCGCTCTTTGAAAGCAATTTCAGTGGTCTATATTCAAAGGGCTTCGATCCGGTTCGAGATTTAGAGCGGATCGCCGTAGTGAATCAAACCACCCTACTTCGTAATGAGACCCTGAAAATTATAGAGTATCTTCGTGGCGTGATTGCGGAGAAATATGGTGAAGATCAGGTAGCTGAGCACCTTTGGTCGAAAGGTAAAGGCGACACGCTTTGCTATGCGACACAGGTGAATCAAGATGCGCTACAAAAAGCTGTCGAGCAGCCCATTGATGCGGCGCTTGTTGTCGGCGGTAAGAACAGTTCGAACACCTTTCAGTTGTATCGTGTTTGCCAGGAACGATTTGGAGAGAATGCCCATTACATTCAATCCGAGGCAAATATACAGTCTTTAGAATCTGTGTTACACTATATTTTCCCCTATAATCTCAAAGAAATACCCACTGTTTGCGAAGAAGTGCGGCCTTTTCTTACGGACGACAGTGCTAAGAAGCACATTTTATTAACTGGTGGTGCATCCTGCCCAGATGGAATTATTCAGCAAGTGATTCATAAAGTTAACAGCTTTTACCCAACCGATTCGCTTCGTTCGATTGAATCTATTTTAGAAGCTTTTGAGTCTGGGGGTTGATCGTTCGGTAGATACTGTTATTATATGCGGAGTGTTGTTCGGAATAACAGATAGTGAAGGGGGTGCCAAACCGAGTGTTTTCTACGAAGTAGGGACAGTTGTGCAGCATACACTCTACGGTTACCGCGGCGTGATCGTTGCTTACGATTCAAGCTGCATGGCTGGTGATAAGTGGTATTTTTCCAACAAGACCCAACCAACTAAGGAGCAACCTTGGTATCATGTATTGGTGCACGACAGTGGTGGTTTGAGCACTTATGTGGCCCAAGCGAATTTGCAAAAAGATCCCTCAAGTCAGCCGGTAGAGCATCCGCGTATCGGCTGTTATTTTGCAGATTTTAAGGATGGTCGCTACGAATTGAAGGAAAACAGTGGCGCAGGTGGTTGTTCAATTTGAGGGTTTTGCAGCGTGTTAGTTCGAGCTTGTGAACTCCCAACGGGCGCTTCCATTCGGCACGCTCATGGCTGACAGTTTACGCCCCTACAATTCAACAGTCGCCAATTCGCTTTCTACGCCTTCAAGGACGAGTTCTCCAAATAAGGTGCTAGCGGTGACCCGATTGAAGCGCACAGGCACGATTTGCCCAATTAAGCGTGTGCTGGCTTTGACGATGACGACTCGGTTGCCACGTGTGCGACCGATAAACATGTCTTCACCTTTTTTTGCTGGGCCTTCAAATAAAACTTCTTCGACTTTACCGATCAGGCTCTCGTTGCGCTGGAGTGAGCGCTTGGCAAGAATCTGGAGTAGCACTTGGTTACGCTCCTCTTTTTGTTCCTTGGTGACCGGGTCGCCGAGGGGTTCGGCAGTGGTATCGGGGCGCACACTGTATTTGAAAAGATAGGCCATATCAAAGCCGATTTCTTCAAAGTGTTTTCGTGTTAGTTCGAAGTCTTCCTCAGTCTCGCCAGGGAAGCCGACAATGACGTCGGTAGAAATATACATGTCTGGACGCACTTCGCGGATCTGATCAATGATGCGTCGAAAGCGCTCGATACTGTAAGGGCGACGCATTGCCTTAAGAATGCGGTCGCTGCCACTTTGCATCGGGAAATGCAGGTATTCGCAAAGTTTCGGTAGGCGTGCGTAGCAGTCGATAAGGTCTTGCTTGAAGCCTACTGGGTGAGGGCTGGTAAAGCGGATGCGCTCAATGCCTTCGATGGCGTTGACCTTTTCAAGCAGTTGCACGAAAGGGCTCTTTTTATCGACGTATGGAAACTCACGGATGCCGTATTGGTTGACGATCTGACCGAGTAAAGTGACTTCGCGGGTGCCTTTGGCGGCGAGTTCTTCGATCTCTTTGACGATGTCTTCCATTGGGCGGGCGCGCTCAGCACCACGAGTCTTGGGCACAATGCAGTAGGAGCACTTCATGTTGCAGCCCTGCATGATACTAACAAAGGCGGTCACCTGTGGTTTATCGTCGACGTGCGATTTGATCGTATTCTGCGAATCGAGCTCTTCAGCAAGATCGACGATCGATTCGGGGCGTGGCCCCTGCCCTTGCATGGTCGCGATCATGTTGCTTAGGTGGTCTGGCACGCGGTGAAATTTTTGTGTGCCGATAATGAGGTCTAGATCTGGCAAGCTATCTAGCAGGGCTTCACCACGGTTTTGCGCCATACAGCCCATAACTCCGATAATGAAGTTTGGGTTTTTACGTTTACGTTTACCCAGGTGCCCTGCTTTGCCGATGGCTTTTTGCTCTGCTTGGTCGCGGACACTGCAGGTATTGAGTAGAACGATGTCGGCATCTTGCTCGTTTTCGATCACAGAATAGCCCTTCCCCCGAAGCATGGCCGCAACCGCTTCGGAATCTCTTTCGTTCATTTGGCACCCGTAGGTCTTGATATACACCCGATTCATGAGGAAAACGGACAATGTTGAGCTGAGAGATTTTGTAAACTCAGAACTCACACTAAGCTGGAAGCTTATTTGTTAGAAAAGTTTGAAAATACGGTATATCACCTAGATGCGCTTGCTCTATCGACTTGTTTTAAAGATTAAAAGGATATGTCTAATATACCCCCACGGCAGATAATTTTACTCAAAGCAGGAGAGCTGTTTCATAAGCGCGGTTATGCGTCTGTAACTATTGAAGATGTGATTGAAGCAAGCGGTTTGGCGAAGTCCACTTTCCATCAAAACTACAGTTCGAAATCGAAGCTCGGACAGGCTTGGCTACAGCGTCTAATGAAGCAGATGAGACATGTGAATGAAGGTTTTTTAGAAAACCCAGGAGATCGTGATCGCCGTTTGCGTAAATATTTCTACTCGATGCGTAGTTGGTTGGAAAATAGTGGCTTTCGCTCGTGCTAGTTTGCCAATACGGCGGCCTGTGTGACAACTGAAGAGGACGAAGAACTGCTTGATTTGATTGATGAGTATAAGCGCAGTCAGCGACAGTTTTTTATTGATTTAGTGGGCACGCTCGTGGCCGAAGCCGATACTCAGCGCCTGGGCACAGCGGTTTTTTTACTCTATTATGGTGCGCTCACAGAGGCGCAAAATTTGAAGGCTACTTGGCCTTTAGATGATGCGTTGGCAATGTCTGAACAACTCTGTGGTGTGAATCGAAGCTAGATTTTCAGGGCGTGCGACGCTTTCGAAAATTCTTAGACCTTAGCTGACTAGACACCTATTTCACGCGGCTATCGGTCGATGTGTGCATCTTGGTCTTTAAAAAATGGCTTAGTCACTGAATCTTTTTGGCTGGCTTGACTCTGATACGAGCGGCGACAACCTCGCTGTTTTGCGTTGCCTATACGCTAGGAAGAAGGGTGAAGAACCCCCCAAAGTTTAATCATTATGGAAAAGACTGCCGAACTCCTCTCTCAGCTTCCAGAAGAAGCAAAAGACTTATGTATCAACCTTAAGCGTGTGTTTGAGGGTGAATCGCTCGACGCTGAGCAAACTTGGGGCACTGCACTTGCAGCGGCCTATTACATCCGTAAGCCAGAATTGACAGCTGCGATTTTGGCGGACGCGCAGGCGGCAGGTATTTCTGCGGAAATCATCGCCGATGCGAAGGGAGCTGCGTCCATCATGGGGATGAATACGATCTACTATCGTTTTCGCCATCTCATGAATGCGGAGGCTTACAATAGGCGGCCAGCGAATTTACGGATGATGCGTATGCAGCAGGTGGCTACTTCAAAGGCTAACTTTGAATTGTTTTCAATCGGGCCCGCTGCGCTTGCTGGTTGTGAGATGTGCTTAAAAGCACACGAAGCAGCGCTTAAAAAAGACGGTCTAAATGAGGACAATGTGCATGATGCAGTTCGTATTTCATCAATTCTGCACGGCGTCGCGATCGCGCTTGAGATGGTGTAGCGCGAATAAAGGATTCAATTGATCAAGGGGCGTCACAACGGCGGCGCCCCTTTTTATTGTGTGAGACAGACATTCTTGTCTGTCAGGATTGACTCAGAACAGGCAGGAATGTCTGTTTACCACTATTGATGGATACCGAACCGTTCATAGTCTTTGTTTATGGCACTCTGAAACCGGGTGGTCACTATTGGCCTCGGTTTTGTGAAGGTAGGGTGAGCGAGACACAGCCTGCGAAGGTTCGTGGTGAGCTCTATGATCTACATGTGGGCTATCCGGGAATCGTCTTTCGCGGTGACACTTGGGTGCAGGGCTGCCTGTTGACTTTTCCGAAGGGGCAGGATCTTCAGCAATTGGATTGGCTAGAGGGCTATGCCGCCAATCGACCGATGGATCAGAATGAATACATTCGCCTCAAAGTGCCCTGTTTTACTACAGAGGGAGCACCACTGGGTGATTTCTGGGCCTACGAGATAACAGATGCCACTTTGCAACGGCATCAAGGCAGTTTGATCGAGAACGGTGAGTGGCCTGTTTAGCCCTACTCAGCTTTTTTGACCGCTTTCTTTTTTGCGGCTTTCTTGGTGGCCTTTTTCGCCGCTTTCTTGGCTGGAGTTTTCTTTACCGCTGTTTTTTTTACGGCTTTCTTTGCTGCTTTTTTCGCCGCTTTCTTAGTGGCTTTTTTCTTCACCGGTTTTGCTTCGGTTGTCTTTGAAGTAGTCTTGGTCTCTATTTTTGCTTTTGGTTTAGGCTTTGTTTCGGCCTTTGGTTCAGCAATCGTATCTGCCTGTTGTTTCTCAGGTTTCGCGGCTTGGGCTGGCTTACGTGGACCTCGACGACGACGATTTGTCGGTTTCTTGTTAATGAATTGTTCTTGTTCTGCGGGTGAAGCGACTGCAGCAGTGTTTTTTGTTTTCTCAGGAGCTTGTGGGGCTTCGTGTTTGTTCGACTCGCCTTGTGTCTGAGGCTGCTGGCTTTGTGGCTCTTGGCTGTCGTGGTTACGATTGCGATCGCGTCCACCCCGACGGCGACCACGGCGGCGCTTCGATTTACCTTCTTTATCTTGTAAGTCTTGCTGTTGAGGCGCGTCTTGCTTCGTTTGTTTAGACTGCTTTTGTTTACGTGGCTTTTTTTCCTTTGCTTCGTAGCGCTCTGGGTGCTCCTCGTAGTCTTCAATCGCAGCGGCGATTTTCTCTTCCATCTCCTCGTCGGTATATGGAATGGTGCGCTCGATGTTATCCGCTTGCTTGGTTAGAATCTTAGGTTCTTCGGGTGGGCAGTATTCGGCTGGAGGTAGGATGATTGCATTGTAAGGGTCGACTGGTAGTGGAGCCTCAGGAAGCGCTTGTGATGCGTCTGGACTTAAGCGCGGATGCAGCGAAATTTCGTTTGGAACGTTGGATTCGTTGGCGTTGAGCAGATAGTCAATCGTGCGGGCGACTTGTTCGAGGTCGATACGTGTTTGGTCCAGCTGTTCATCACTGACGGTGGCTGCTGGTAGCTCTGTGTTCTGACGTAAAATGAGGTTGGTGACCTTGAGGCCAGCATCGCGCGCATGGTCAAATAATGCACCGTTCATTTCACGCAATCCGCCTTCAATCAGTGCATTAACGGCGCTTGCTGTGTGGCCACTCTTGTTGGCTGGAATGACGTTAATTAATTGTCCGCGGTAGCGAAGTAAGTTGGGCAGGGCCATGCGCGTAAGCATTACGGGGCCAAGTAAGCCAATCTTCAAAATCGCTTCTAAGTTACCGACTGGAAGATTTTCAAAGGCCGCACCAGGCGTCACATCGATGGCGTGTATCAGTATGTGTAGGCGGCCCTCTTGTTCGAGGATTTCGCTGGTAGTTTTTTGCACTGCAGCGAGGTCGCTGACATCGATCGCATGCGCGATGAAGTTGCGATCTGCATAAGTGAGGTTCGAAAGGTTGTTACCGATGCCGTGCACACGGCAGCCTTGCTGAATTAAACCTTCAATGATCCGGAGACCGAGTGGTGTCTCGGCGCCAGTGACAATAGCAATGTCCATAGGATGTAAAAAGTGTCTCGTTTCGCGGAGAACTCCCGGAATGGGGTTCATCAAAGACGCGATGAGTGTCCGATAGTATTCGGATGTAATGTTGTTGGGATTCGCCTGAGTGGCACTTCACAATAGGCATAAGCAATGCGCTGTAGTGTCCTTGGCAAACGTATTTTGAGCAAATCAACCCAAGAGTTTCACAAGTTCTTGCAGGCTATGCACTACGGGAGCGCCTGTTCGTGCGAGCCTTTCTGGGGCGTGGTGGCCGTGCGCCATTAAAATGCAGTTCGTTCCTATTGCTTCGGCGACTTCGAAATCGTGTAGAGTATCGCCGACCAAGACGACCTCTTCTGGCTTCCAGTCGAGTTGCTCGATCCAGCGCTTCCCCTGCCCTACTTTGCCCTGTGCATAGATGTTGTCAGTGCCCATGAGGCCTGTGAAATGAGCGCGGATACCAAAGTGCTCGATGCCAAACTCTAGTGCTTCTTGCTTCGCCGCAGAAAGCACAGAATGTGTGTGACCATACTCGCTGAGTTGGGCAAGAATCTGCGCGGTTTCTGGGTGCAGCGAGGCTTCTTCCAGCCAGCGAGCTTCGTAATCGCTAATGAACTCATGACTCACTTTTTCAAAACTATCGTTGTCTGTATCGAAGCCTAAATAGTCGTAAAAGTGAATGACTGGAAAACCGAAGTTTTGGCGGTAGATTGCTTCTGTGATAGGCTCTCGATCGCGTCTGGCAAGCAGGCCATTAAGTACTTCGACACAAAGCCAGGTGTCGTTTAGCAAAGTGCCGTTCCAGTCCCAAATAATGTGTTTATATTGGCGTTCCATCAGTCGAGCATGTCTGGCTTACGCTGAAAGAGAGCGACTGGAACCTGCATCAGCGCGAGGAAGATGAGCGTGCCTTCAAACCCTGGAACCCCTAGGCGCTCGCCACGATCTGCTGCTGCCATGTAAGCGAACATCACCGTCGCAATCATAAGAAAGACAAAGAGTACCGAAAGCGCTACCAATGCCGCAAAGACTTTGTTCCAAAGACTGTTTGGCAGGTTAGTTAGGCGGACATTCAATAGGCAGCCATAGAGTATGTAGTAGACGGATTGAATCACAGTAAAGGTGTCCATTGACCCCGAACTAAAGTTTTTTATCGCGATTCCTATGAGCAAAATACCAAGGAAGTTCCCTGCCCAGCGAGCATAGCGTAGTCCTTCCATGGTTTGTCTGCTTGGATGTGTGGTGTTCTCTGTCTGGCTCATGTAAATAATTGGAGTAAATCAGACCCTTCCTTCTGCTCGGCGTCAAGTAATGCACGCTTTCTGTCGACGCCCCACCGATAGTTGCCAAGCGCGCCAGATCCTTGAATCACGCGATGACACGGAATCAGAATGGAAATAGGGTTCGTACCGACGGCTGTGCCGACCGCCCTATTTGCCTTTGGTTTGCCTATTTTTTTCGCGATGTATTGATAACTTACTGTCGTCCCAAAAGGTATCTGGTTCAGCACTTTCCATACAGATAGCTGAAATGGTGTGCCTTCTAGAGCTAAATATTTCCAACGTGCTGCGGGTGTTAATGACTTGTAATTCGCAAGTAATTCTAGAAAGGCTGCTCCATAAACGGCTTTTGGTTTACTGTCTCTCCACAACTGAGTATCGAAGTAAAGCTGCTTGATTCCTTGCTCACAGATCTGTGCAGTCATTGGCCCACATTTGGTGAGTATTCTGGAATCGCGAATTTTTGATAATGCGAGAGTGTTCATTATAGTGAACAAATTATCATTTATACTTGCCATATGCTAAGCTTGTTTCAAATTATGATTCGAAAGTCCGATTTACACTAACCTATTATATTTATGGCCGCAAAAGAACAAATTCAAAAAACTACTCGCAACCCAGAAGCTGATCGCAAGAACCTCGATTTAGCAATGTCAGGTATCAATAAGCAATTTGGACCAGGAGCGCTGATGCGACTCGGTGAAGCGACCAAGATGGAGATTGATGTGATTTCAACGGGTTCTATCGCAATTGATTTAGCGCTCGGTGTCGGCGGATTACCTAGAGGTCGAATCTGTGAGATCTATGGACCTGAAAGTTCGGGTAAGACCACATTTTGTTTAAGCGTGATCGCCCAAGCACAGAAACAAGGTGGTAATGCGGTCTTTATTGATGTAGAGCATGCTTTGGATCCGCGATATGCCAAAGTCGTTGGTGTGGATTTGGATAACCTCATGGTTTCACAGCCAGAGAGTGGCGAAGACGCTCTCAATATTACCGAGACCCTTATTCGCTCTGGAGCAGTCGATATCATTGTCGTTGATTCGGTGGCAGCGCTAGTTTCCAAGAATGAGCTCGATGGTCAAATGGGTGATACTACCGTTGGGCTTCAAGCTCGTATGATGAGTCAGGCCATGCGCCGTCTTACTGCAGCGATTAGTAAATCACAATGTGTTGTGCTGTTCACCAATCAGATTCGCGAAAAAATTGGCGTTATGTTTGGTAGTCCTGAAACACAGCCCGGTGGTCGTGCGTTGAAATTCTTTTCATCCGTCCGTATGGATATTCGACGTATTGGGCAAATTAAGGAATCGTCTGGTAAGGTCGTTGGTAACCGAACTCGGATCAAAATGGTCAAAAACAAGGTTGCCCCACCCTTCACTGAATCTGAATTCGATATCATGTATAACGAAGGTATTTCTCACTCAGGTTCGCTTGTCGATCTCGGTGTAGAGCACAAAATTCTCGAGAAGAAGGGATCATGGATTTCTTATAAGGGCGAGATGGTAGGTCAAGGCCGCGAAGCTGCAAAATCTGCAATACAGGAAGATGCAAAATTAGCAGACGAGCTGACACAATTGATTATGGAGAAAGTTCATCCTAAAGGTGGTGATTCGGTGACAGGCACTAGTGAGGACGAAGAATAGGCATATTTTGACTATATATTGGGGTTAGAGGACCCAATATTTGTGTCCCCTGCCCCGATTGATTGCGAATAATCGATTCTGAGGCGCTTTAAAACGCTGATTTATTTTGCTAGTATAAGTTAATCAGTGAGATGCGCACTTGACCCTGTGCTCGATTTTGCGAGCTTTGCCAACTCATTATGCCTGCTTCAGATACCATCGTCGCACTCTCTACGCCAGTCGGAGAATCAGCAATTGCTGTGATTCGTTTGAGTGGACCCTCATGTCCAGAACTAGCTCAAGCAATTATGGGTCGCACCAATCCCCTCAAGGTTCGTTTCGCTCACTTTGGTAACTACTTAGATATCAGTGGGAAGCAAATTGATGACTGTGTTTTCACTCTCTTTCAAGAAGGGAAATCATTCACTGGTGAACCTATGTTGGAAATCGCTCCACACGGTAACCCCCTGATCGTTCAGAAAATTATGGAGGATCTGTTGGCGCGGGGTTGTCGATCCGCGGAAGCGGGAGAGTTTACACGTACTGCCTTTTTGAATGGTAAGATGGATCTCAGTCAAGCCGAGGCGGTGTCCGATCTAATTCGTGCTCGATCGGATCGCAGTATCGAGGTCGCACAGCGCCAGTTACACGGTTCCGTTGGGCGTAAAATGAGTGAATTGACGGATCGATTGTTATCCGTAATGGCGCATTTGGAGGCGTATATCGACTTTCCAGAAGAGGATTTACCTAATGAGAATCAGTCGGGACCGGCTCAGGATTTACGTAATTTGATCAACGAAATGAAGGAGTTGATTGAAACGCAGCACTATTCGGCCTTACTTCATGAGGGCATTAAGACTTTGATAGTGGGTGAACCGAACGTGGGCAAGAGTAGTTTAATAAATGCGCTTACTGGAGCTGAAAGGTCTATTGTAAGTGACATTCCGGGCACTACCCGTGATTACATTTCGGCATTTCTGATGCTAGGACCTTGGCGTATTGAGATTTTGGATACAGCTGGTCTACACGAAGCAGGCGATGCGATCGAGCAGTTAGGTATCAACCATACGATCGAGCAGGCGGAAACCGCTGACTTCTTTTTGTTGATGTTGGATGCGAGTGGTCAGTCCCCTAGCCTGCCGACTGAGCTGTTAGAGCGAATGACTGTTGAGAATACGATTGTTATTGAGAATAAGACTGATTTGCCAGGTGCAGAGGTCCACGATACTTTTTTGCCCGAGTTTAAGCATGTTCGACTTTCTCTTTTGGACAAAACCGGGCTAAGTCTATTGCGTTCCACTTGGATTGAATCTATTGAAGCTGGTTTAAAGCAACCGAATGCAGATGGTGTCGTAGTGAATGCGCGTCATGCGGCTTCACTAGGTGATGCTGTTGATGCGCTTCGATTAGCCCTTGATAAGCTCGGTGATGAAGAGCTCACTGAATTGGTTGCTGCCGATTTGCGTGATGCGGTTGAGTTTATTGGTCAAGTTGTCGGTAAAGTCGATAACGAGCGCATGTTGGACAGTCTTTTTAAACAATTTTGTATCGGAAAATGAGTTCAGGACTTAAATTTGGGCCTAAGCAGCCATACGACGTGATTATTTGCGGTGCAGGGCATGCTGGCTGTGAAGCGGCACTTGCATCGGCACGTTTGGGTGCAGCTACTTTGATGCTTACTGGCAATTTAGACACGATTGCTCAGATGAGCTGCAATCCAGCGATTGGTGGGCAGGCAAAGGGTCACATGGTGCGTGAGATTGATGCCTTGGGTGGTGAAATGGCGATTAATACCGACACGACTGCCATTCAGTTTCGTTTATTGAATGCATCCAAGGGGCCCGCCGTGCAGGCGCCACGGGCCCAATGCGATAAGAAGGCTTATCAGTATCGTATGAAGCACGTCATCGAGCTGCAGAAGAATTTGGATCTGTTTCAAGCAATGGTCCAAGGATTGATTTTTGAGGGTGATAAGGTGGTCGGTGTGCGCACCAATTTAGATGTCGAGTTCTACGCCAAGACTGTGGTGGTGACGACCGGCACATTTTTACGTGGTTTGATGCACATGGGTAAAAACAAGAACGAGGGAGGGCGTATGGGGGATTTCTCTGCCAAGGGACTCTCTGGGTCGTTCTTGGAGGCTGGAATTGAGCTAGAGCGGCTCAAGACGGGCACCCCGGCTCGTATCTTGGGCAGTAGTATTGATTTCACTAATCTTGAGGAGCAGTTGGGCGATCCTGAGCCAACTCTGTTTGCGTTCTACGATACGCGCGAGGATGAGGATTTGTTCCACGTGGAACATTTCGGTCAAGAGAAGCTTGGTTGGTTACCTGGTGAGAAGCAGGTATCTTGTTGGATGACGTATACGGGTGAGAAGACACGGCAGGTCGTGAAAGATAACCTGCATCTCTCAGCAATGTACTCGGGGGAGATTGAGGGAACCGGCCCTCGATATTGCCCAAGTATTGAGGATAAGTTTGTGCGTTTTGCGGATAAGGATCGTCACATGTTGTTTTTGGAACCGGAAGGGCGGAACACGAATGAGTGGTATATTAATGGCCTTTCTACGAGTCTGCCGTTTGAGGCTCAGTTGGAAATGTTGCGGAGTATCGATGGCTTGGAGAATGTTCACATGTTACGTCCCGCATACGCGGTTGAATACGATTTTGCGCCGCCGACACAGCTGTTTCCTACACTTGAGTCGAAGAAGGTTGAGAGCTTGTTTTTTGCAGGCCAGATCAATGGAACATCCGGCTACGAAGAAGCTGCTGGGCAGGGTTTGGTTGCTGGTGTGAATGCCGTGCAGAAGCTTCGGGGAGGGGAGCCTTTAATCTTGAAAAGGCATGAAGCTTATCTCGGCGTATTAATCGATGATTTGGTGACAAAGGGCACTCAAGAACCGTACCGAATGTTTTCGAGTCGTGCGGAGCATCGCCTGTTGTTTAATCATCCGAGCGCGGAATTGCGACTGAAGCATCACGCCAAGAATTTGCAACTCGTTGATGATGAGCGTGTTGAAAAGATTGAAGCTAAAGCTGAAGCTATTTCGACATGGGTGGACCGGCTCGAAGTAGAGCGCGTAAAGGGTGAACCCTATGCATTACACCTACGCCGTTCACGTTCTCAAGAGGATTTTCCTGAGGACTTGAAGAATGAACCACGTGAAGTGCGTGATGAGGTGCATTATCGTGTAGTGTTTAAAGGCTACCTAGAGCGTGAGCTAAAGCAGATTGAAAAAATGCGTCACATTGATCATATACGTTTACCCGAGGGCTTTGATTTTTCGGTTGTGAAGGGCCTTCGCAGTGAAAGCGCCGAGAAGTTGAAAGACATCGCACCTCGAACGCTGGGGCAAGCGAGTCGTATCAGTGGGGTGAACCCAGCAGATATCAGCATCTTGATGGTGCACCTCGAGGCGCTTAGCCGGAAAAAGTAAGGATTTTTGGGTTTTTACAAGGGGGCTGTTGCCTTTCTTGCACGGTTTACGAAGTGGACGTAAGTAGTGTAACGGTGAGCAATTGATGTGCTATCGGTCGCTTGTTTATTTACCAGCTCGTGAGTCGCCAGATAGACGCATTGGTGACACTAATGTGTCATTCATGTGAAATGTGCGCTGATTCAGACTGGAGCTTGGTTTAGCTATTGACGGCTGCTTGATTATTCTGGGTGTATGCCACGACATTTGGTTTAGATTGTCACATTCTATTCTGGCGATTTATTCGATACTTACCTAATAATTATCTGAAAATGAGTACGCATAAGATTGAACGTATATTGGTTCTGGATGATGAGCCAGACGTTACCGAGTTGCTGCAATATAAGTTGGAGCAAGCGGGGTATCGCGTCAAAGTTTTGAACGACCCTCTGGAGTTTGTTGCCCGAGTGCGTGAATTTGAGCCAGACTTGATGATCTTGGATATTATGATGCCGGAGCTGAATGGTTTACAGCTTTGCCGCATCGCTCAAGCAGATCCGTCGATGAAGCATATACCAATTATCTTTTTGACCGCGAAGGGGGAGTCCGAAGATCGTGTTACAGGTTTAGAGACGGGCGCGGATGATTATGTGACTAAGCCGTTTAATACCAAAGAGTTGCTGCTTAGAATCGCAAATGTCTTGAATCGCAATGTTAAGCCGGATGAGCCAAGTGGACAAAAGCGAATAGAAATCGCAGGGGTGCTTATTGATGAGGATCTACACCAGTTGCGTGTTGATGATGCGGAGGTCGTATTGACGGCGACCGAGTTTCGCCTATTGAAACTACTCATGGAGCGTAAGGGGCGTGTCCAGTCGCGTGAGCATTTATTGGTGAACGTCTGGCATTATGATACAGACATTGAAACACGCACGGTGGACACGCATGTGCGTCGTGTCAGAGAAAAGTTGGGTCCATACGCGCATTTGATTGAGACTGTTCGTGGTGTTGGTTACCGTGCGGTTGATATCTAATGCTTTGGTTTCTATGTATTTTCTTTTTCGCGACGACGGTTTGGTTGTTTTTGCAAATTAAACGAGCGCGCCAGTTGATGTCTGATTTAAAGGATTCGGTGCACGCACAGCGCCGCTTTCTTCCAGAGCCTTCCAGTGCCACTGTTAGTTGGAATGAGTTGAACGAGTTAATTGGCGAGACCAATGACTTTGTTGAGCGGCACAGATTGTATGCTGAAGAGAATACGGGCTATTCAAAGCAAATTGAATCGATGTTGCGTGCGGTGCAGGAAGTGCTCGTCATTTTTGATGGTAATCGAGTGATTGAATTTGCGAGTAGGACTGCGGAGGAAGTGTTTCATTCTGGCCGATCGATGAAGGGCTTGCGTGTAGATACTTCCATGCGGTCGTTGGCGTTGCTTGAGTTTTTGGAAAAATACGACAATGATTCACTGGATGGTGACAATCAGTTGAGTTATGACCATGCAGGCAAGACCTATTGGTTTGAAGCGTCATGCACACAAGTGCGTAGCATCGTCGAGCCGCGGCAGATGTCCTCATTTTTGGTTCTACACGATATCACAAATTTGAAGAACATTGAAGTGATGCGTCGTGAGTTTGTCGCAAATGTTTCTCATGAGTTACGCACACCATTGACCATCATTAAAGGTTTCGGCGAAACTCTAGTCGAAGATCATGAGGATTTACCGATTGAAATGCGTGCGCGCTATTTGAACAAGGTGTTAAATAACGCTGAGCGTTTGCATGTGCTTGTCGAAGACCTGTTATGCCTCTCGCGATTGGAATCAAAAACAGAAACTTTCGATCTTGTTACGCAACCTCTGCATGGATTGCTCGCAGATGTTAGCGAAGACTACCAGTCTCGTTTAGAATCAGGGCAGGAAATCGTAATTGACTGTGAAGATACGTTACCTGCAGTGCCGTTTGATCGTTTCCGCATTAATCAGGTCTTAGATAATCTGATCGCAAATGTGTTTCGCTATGCTCCAGAGTTTACCACACTGACGATTGGGGCACATTATGACGAGGCATCGAATATGGTTGTTTGCTCAATTTCAGATGATGGACCCGGGATACCTGCTGAGGATTTGAATCATTTATTTGAGCGCTTTTATCGCGTGGATAAAGGGCGTTCTCAAGAACGAGGAGGCACAGGCTTGGGCTTGAGCATCGTCAAACATATTGTGCAAATGCACCAAGGGTCTGTATCGGCGGAGAGTGAAGAGGGCGCGTGGACTAAGATCAGTTTCACACTGCCATGCGCGAAGTCTTCAGAAAAGGTGACTGATTAAGTCGTTCGGTCGGCACGTATCGTCCTTGACCGATCGATAGGGTGGTGTGCATAAACGACGATCATGGAAATTTCGGAAGCACACGCACGTGAATTAGAGAAGCAGGCTGTTCGCAAGAAAGAGCTGAAGGCTCAGGTTGGGGCGGATCTGGCAGGTGTGGACAGTATTCTGTTCGAGGCTGGCTGCGGACACGGGCATTGGTTGACCAGCTATGGCGAGACGCATCCCGAGCAAGTGTGTGTGGGCATCGATCTGATTTCATGGCGTATCCGGAAGTGTTTAGATAAATGCACCAAGCGGGGGCTCGATAACGTGCATTTCTATAAAGCAGAACTTCTGGAGTATTTGGAGGTTTTACCTGAATCGATTCGATTCGATCGCACTGTTTTGCTGTTTCCAGATCCGTGGCCTAAAGCGAAGCATCACCGTCGACGTATGGTGCAGACTGCATTTCTTGATGAGCTCGCTAAGCGCACTGATATGGGTAATACGTTTTGTTTCCGTTCCGATGATCGTCCTTACTTTGAATGGACAATTGAGCACTTAGAGGCACATCCGAACTGGGAAATTGATGCATCGGCAGTGTGGCCGCATGAGACAGAGACTTATTTTCAAGAGCTCATGGACGAATACTTCTCAGTTGTAGCTAAGCGTGTATAGTCATTCACCTATATGACATCGAGCCATACGATTAGGGCTAGTTGAGCGACTAGCGCGACACCTAGCAGCACGTAGACAAATAGCATAAAACTGTCCGGTGCGAATGCTCGCTGGCGACTAGTCACACTTGAACCCTTGCCTGGCTTAGAGGGTGGTGGAGCACCCCCTGTATCGCCTTTACGATCTCTGAGGTGTGTAATGCGATCAGTTAAATTGGTTAATTCGGCCATACTTAGTGAACGTTGCCTGTGCGCCTAGCTGCATTGTGGTGTTAATAATATTTCGTTAAATTGATAGCGTGTATTAGCATGACTAATGTTGGGTGTTGAAAGTCAAATCTAGGGTTGACGCACCTAGTTACGAACTACATCAACACCCCCTTTCTTGTGTGTCAATCACACCCTAAAACACTCTCCAAGTTCTTCGTGAACAAGCTACTACCAACAGTTTTCCTTCTCGCCGTCTCGACGACTGCGCTCAGTGCAGCAGACGGAGTGAGCCCGTCTCCATATAAGCTGACAGAGCTATTTGGCCTTCCGTTGACCAATACGATCGTCACCACATGGGCGATTTCGCTCCTCCTGATTCTTGTAGTGAAAATCAGTGTCGGCACTCCAAAGCTCATCCCAGGCAAGGGTCAGGCAGTCGTTGAGAACTTGATCGACGGCCTACGTGGTTTGCTTGAGCCGATTGTGGGTAAGAAGGCATTTCCGATGACGTTTCCTCTCCTGATTGGTTTGTTTTTGTTCATCCTGATTCATAATTGGAGTGGTTTGATTCCAGGTGTGGGTGTGTTTGGACATGTTGATGACCATGGTCACTTGAAATATTGGATGCGCCCGGCGAATTCAGACCTCAATGCGACACTCGGTATGGCTTTGGTCGCGATGGCAGCATGGTTGATCATCAGCTTAAAGGTCGCTGGACCTAAATTTTTCATCTGGGAACTCTTTGGAAATAAGGCCGATAAAAAGGAAACACCGACACCTGTCTATCTGATGCTCATCCCGATCTTTTTGATGGTCGGTGTGATTGAGGTTGTCTCCATCGCGTTCCGCCCAGTCTCTCTCTCTTTCCGTTTGTATGGTAACGTCTTCGGCGGTGAAAACTTGCTCACAAGTATGACAGGAATGGCACCATACTTGATTCCCGTTCCTTTCTACTTCTACGAAGTCTTAGTCGGTGTGGTTCAAGCACTCATCTTCACGCTCCTTGTTGCCATCTACATAGGCCTCATGACCAACCACGACGAAGAAGCACATTAAATTTTATATCCTTTCCGTGTTCGGGACCATGTAGCAAATCGTGGACGACACAGAATACAACTAATACAAAACTCAACGAATAAACATTATGTTCGATATCATCGCACAAGCCGTCTCAGAAGGCGTAACAGGTAAGATTCACGTAGCAGCAGCAGCCCTTGCGGTTCCTGTTGGCATTGGCCTCATTGGTCTTAAGGCGTGTGAGTCTGTTGGTCGTAACCCAGAAGCAGCTACTAAGGTGCTTGTTCAGTCGATTATCGCTATGGCTTTCGCCGAAGCGATTGTCTTCTTCGCCATCTTCCTTGGCTAATCTGGTTATCCAGTCTATGTCGGCGTCCTTCGGGGCGCCGACTCTTTCTGACTCTTTTTCCAAACACTCTCCTCTATAATGAAGGCACTTTTCATCACTCTGCTAATCGCACTCTCTCTACCACTCGGCTTGATTGCCGCTGAAGATGCGCACGATGCAGCCGCCCACGCTGGTGAGGCCCTTGCACACGCTGAAGACGCTGCACACGCTGAAGGAAACAAGCTGACGATGATCACCGAAAAGTTTGGTGTTACATGGCCGACTCTAATCGCGCAGATGATTAATTTCGTCCTCGTTGCCATCGTGCTCTACAAATTTGCCGT
>CAKZOI010000092.1 GCA_937136395.1 uncultured Opitutia bacterium
GGAGCTTCTGCATCTCGCGGTCTGAGTAGTAACGCTTATCACCATCTTTATTAACGTGAATAAATTGTTCTTTCATATCTTTATTGTTTTTTGTTTTTCGTCTCGGTAAAAATTCGGGGTGAGAGCCACACTGCCCCGCCAGCGAATGGATCTAAATCAGACTCTCTTGACCACACGACAAAAATTTTAACTAGGTTGTAACGAACTCACGAAGTTCGACAAAACATCTTTCGCGTATGGTGTCGCATACCAATACCCGACCCTTATTTTCCTATCCTTATCGTAACAAATTTCTTGACGGGTCAGTCTGGCTTTTTCGAGGGCAGTCATAGACCCGTAGGCATTCTGCCTACTTGTTTTAAAGGCGTTCGCTATATCCATAGTCTCGACACCGTCCTTAGCGGCAACATACGCAAGTATTGTTATCCGCTCTGTTCTTTTTAGCCCAGCCTCCAGTAAGTGGGCTGTAGCCACGGCAAGGGTTTTGTAACCACTCATGACTCTACTCGGGAAACAATTTTACCCACTTTCTTGCGGAGTTCCTCACGCTTGCGTGTGGTCCGGCTTATTTTCTTATCCAGCATATTGATCTCATCGCGGATGAGTTGGAGCTTCATCTGCTCTTGCGGAGTGAGATATTTTTCTTCGTTTTTCATTGGTGCAATGCGTTTAGGTTATCAGTTTTCTGTTCAATCACGCGCATAACGTGTTCTTCAATCGAGCCGTCAGCTACGAGAATTTTCTGGATGGCGTCGCTCTTAGCCCCATTGCGGTGGATGCGACCTAACGCCTGTAAATGGTCTTTCACGTTGAAGGTAGGTGAGATCAGCGAGATCCGCTGTCGGTTACCGTTGATGTCGTGTAGAGAGATTCCGGTCCCACCAGCCGCGATGTTGACGACGATGCAACATTGCTTATCCGCTTGGAATTCGTCGATAATCTTTTGACGTTCTGTTGCGGACTGGCCCCCTACGATTGCAGGGCAATCCAGTAGACCAGTTAAGAGTTGAGCAGTTTCTGAGAAGTTCACGAACAACACAACACTGTTGCCATGTTCGATGTAGTCTTGAGCCATATCGGCCATGTCTTTTGCTTTGAGTGACTCAGCGAGTTGTCTCGCTCTCAGCAAATTAACTAAGACCCAATCGCTGTCCTCAACGGTTCCGTTCTCCAAGAGGTTGGTGATGATCTCTGGCGTGATGCCCAATTCCTTATACGCCTTCGCGATTTTAGGTGCAGAGGTAAAGGCTACAGGCTCCACAAATACACGGTTCTCTTTGAAAGAGTCGGGAAAATCATCCACCGTAAGGCGTTTCACGTTCTTCCCATACATGACCTTGTTGAGATCACTGAGTTTCGACTTACGGCGAAGCTCCCACGCGCCCCATTCATTTTGCAAACAGCCGTATTGCATCATCCACGAATGCCAGCTCTTGAGGCCATCGTCCGCTTTGTTGAGATTGTGCAGACCTAAAGCGAATCCGATTGGACGCATCTCAGTGGGATCTTCGGCGGCGGTCGCGCTCATTGCATGAACTGCATACTCTTGCGCCACAAGGGATACCAACAGTTGGGCGTTATGGGTATACGGCCCCTTACACTTATGGACCTCGTCCACCAGCACGAGCGTATCGGACGGAAGATGCCACTTCATGACCTTCTGCCCGCGCTTAGACATGAACTCGGTCTTTCCGGTCCTGATCTTCTCGTAGTTGAGAACGAACAATGGCTCGATACCACACTCAGCGATTTCTCTCTGCCATGACGGGATCACCGCCTTCGGGCAGAGGACCGCAACTGGTCGGCCTAAAGCTTTAGCGAGGTGGCACGCCACGATGGTCTTGCCTGTCCCGACATGGCTAGTGTCGAGAGAATTGAGTCCTAGCTTGTGCTTCGCTAGGAAGAAGTCTAAGGCTTCTTGCTGTTTCTTGTAGAGCGTCTTCATTATTGATTATTGACTATGTGGTAGTCATAGCCGCACCAATAATGACCGTCGAGAAAAATCTCAACTTTTTTTACCAGCCCAAATATAGGTGGCAATCAAGAAGGCATCGATCATGCCGTCATGCGGCTTCCTGCACCGCTTGTTCGCGAGCCAGTTTTCGTCTGGCGCTAGTTGTTCCGCCTGTTCTAGGGCGGCTTCTTTGGTCTTCCCTTTGGGTATCCGACCAAGCATATGCTTCTGCCATTTGTGGACGGAGACACGTTTAACAGGGTAACGGTGGCTCTCGGCCATGCCCAAAAGTTTACCGAACGAGATCGCCATCGACCGGACGGCTTGGCTACTCTTCGCGTGGGCTAGCGGTTCCTCAATCGCGAGGTCAAACGGCGTGTGGAGGTCCAGTAGCCACTCGTTGACCTTCCTGATATCGACCTCCTTTTTCTTAGAGAGCTGTAGAGTCGGCATACGAGTCTTCGCGATGACAGCACCATCGAAAGTAGATATTGCACAAAGTCCGCCATCGAGTCCGTTATCTACTCCAATTATTAGGTCAGCCATGTGAGTGTTCAATGATGGACAAAACAAGTAAAACCATGTCCGTAGCTCTCCTACGACTCTATTCTCACAGGCTAACGGGACCCGAATTTAGGGCAAGAAATGTTTTCGCAATCCCCACCGACCTCTGTGTCGCCGCTACAGTGGTCGCAGAGATTACCTCTCTCCTCAATGAAGAGAGCTTTCGCTAAAATTGCGTAATTGACGAGATCCTCGCACGCATCATCTACAGACTCGCCAGCTACTTGAAGCTGGCCGTCGTTCACGAATGACTTGATACGCATGAGCTTATCCTGCATCCGAAGCAGTAATCCGGTTACAGGGTGCAGGCCAAGGGATTCAGCAGTCTTGAAGTTAGCGAGTGCGTCTACGGTGTTTTCCCCTCCGCAGTAATCGCTGTTCTTCGCTCGCATGATGTCGAGCGTTTTCTTGCACGTCTCTTCGTGTAAACGGAATAGGGTTTCGGGTTTCATTGCTCTCGCTTCTTTTATTTAAATTTCTCGATCAGGTCAATGTAGAAAACTACTAAAACGGCTCCTGATCTTTGGCGTAATAAGGTCGGGTCTTTAGCGAGCCATCACGAGCAATATCCTGCTCATACTTCTTGGAGACGATGCGAATCTGAGCAGGAGATTGCTCATTTACTGAGAACAGTTCAATTCACCTGACCGCTAAAGCGGCTGGTGATCATTTCCCCTGTTGTGCCGAGAAATATGCTCCGTCCCCCTACACCTTTTGGCCATCATGTTGAGGGCTTTGGTCAGCTCCTCCACTTCGTCAGGGCCTATTCGGATCTCTGCGTCATCATTGCCGCTCAACACGAGAAACTCACCCCCACCTTCGTCCTCTACGCTAATGCGGAACATCCGCTCACTAAAAATAACTTCGTCTTCAGGGCCTACTACTACAGACACTTCTCTAATCATTTTTATAGTGTTGTTGGAATTGAATCGCCCCGAACAAGCAAGCCATCGCCCTCCGCCGGAACCAAGACTCTGATCCCTTTCGGCAGCGCTTGCAAGTAAAATACTTCACGGGCCGTTTCTGGTATCACGCGATACCAGAGACCGTCGGCGGTATCGACGGGAAATCGGAAGTCTGCCCCTTCATCCACTCTAGTGATGAACTTCGGGTTCATTTCTGGTTGGCGGTCCTTAAACATCTTGAACGATTTATTAAAGCTCTTTTCCGGTGTCCGCGTCAATCGTCTTTTTTCGAATAATTGCGCCACCCCCTTTGTCCGCTTTCGTGTTATTGAGGATCGAGATATCGATCTGCATCTTGCTGTTCCCTCCGCCCGTCTTGGCATTGAGTCCTAGGTTGCGCCTGATTAGCTGATCGAGTTCTGACATCTCGCGGATTGTTTTAGGGCCCCGCACGGTCTTCATCGAGTCCCGCAGCAACTTGATTCCGGCAGCGGCGATGTAGTGCTGGTATTTATCGGCTGGAGTGCTTTGGGCTTCGGCGATCTCGTTGAGGTCGATATCTTCTTGCTTGGACGCCCTGAACCGCTCCTCAACGATTGCAGAAGATACAGTGTCGTTAAAGTGTTCTTCGAGATCTTCCTTGAGCTGGTCTTTATCTCCATCGTAATGTTCTTCCTTAACTTTGTTCGTATTTATTAAATTATCGAGGACGCGGCCGTCAGAGGTGTCTCCGTTCATTTTCGGCGCGATCCCATGCTTCTTGAGCCACTTGCGAATTGTATTACGGTGGACCCCAATGTGTTGACCGATGGCACTATTACTGTAACCTTCTTTGTTAAGGCGCAGGGCTTCGGCCTCGCACTCTCTCATAGGTTTTTCAGACATCCATTAAATTATGCCCTCAGAAGCCAATAAGCGCAAGCGTGTTCTAGAGCCGAGAATCGATCCCACTACCAAGAAGATGGACATCGGCGGTCTTATAATCCAGCCGACGAGCCTGATCACGGCCCTACTCTACGGATTCGCCCACCACCCAAACGGTAAAGCGAAAGAGTTTTATTTCTGGCGCATCTGTGATGAGCTTTGGAACCGTGAGGATCTGCCGGAACCAATGATGGTCCGCCACCCGTGGGCCGAGCAGATGGTCCGCGCTGCGATTAAACACAAGTATTTAGCCATCGGCGGCAGCGCCTCGTGCGTCGCAGGGGACACCAAAATGCTAAACCCTATTACAGGTGAAGAACCGACGATCCAAAGCCTATGCGAATCGGAAACCAGACCATGGGTCCAGACGCTCAACGGACCTGTGAAGGCGGATGTCCCTTACCTTAAAGGGACCAAGGAGCTGTTTGAATTCAAACTTTCCAATGGAGAGTCTTTCAGATGCACGGAGGACCATCGGTTACTTACTCCGTCTGGTTGGCTTCACGCCAAGCAGACCAGCGTCGGGTCAAAGCTTTACGGATACTCTCCTTCCCCTCTGGAGACCAGTTCGGACAACGGCCCTTCAGATCAACCGCAAGGTGCTCCCCGTTACTCTGGAACAACTGAAGATTCTCAATGCGGTTGTCATCCTTTATTCCATTTAGGTGGTGTACAACTTCTTGAGGCAAGAGAAAACGCCCGAGAGACTCCTCCATCACAAGGCGATGTTCAAACACATAGTGAGTGTGCTTGCGGGCATTCGGATGACCTTTCACATGGAGGAGAACATAACCATCTTTGTCCACAATGCGGCCTTTCCACGCATAATGATCCTTGCCACATCTCGCCGTCGGAAAGTCTTTCGTCACCCCATTACGGCGAAGAAAAGCCTTCACGTTCTTCCCTTGAGTCCCAACGCGGCGTCCAATCTCAGCAAGAGAGTGGCCTTCCTCGCACAAACGGAGGACCAAGTCAGAGTTCCGCTCGCACGCAGAGTTCGGGGCCTTGCGCCCTTTGCGGGGCGTCGGAACCCCATGACGCTTCAAAAGGTTCCCAACCGTCGAGACACGCATACCAAGCTCATCAGCAACAAGGCGAGTGCTCCCCAACTCATGAAACAGCGCCACAACCTTACCAGACCGCTCCTTCCAACGAAGGGTCCTCCCATCAATCTTCTTGTCTTTCTTCATCAAGTTTGATGGTATCACTTGTTGAGGTCGTGTCAATAGAAAGTATTGGTGTTCATGATTTCTACGACCTGAACGTGCCTGTGGAGCACCATTACTTCGCAGAGGGGGCCATTCACCATAATTCGGGCAAGAGTCATACTATGGCCGCTTGGGGGATCATCCAGTGGCTCTGCCAGCCACGCGACACACTGGTCCTGATGACCTCCACAACGCTTCGGGAAGCACGAAAAAGGATTTGGGGTTCAGTGATGTCCCTCCTCTCAGTGATCGACGGTGCGCCAATCAAGATTCGGGATTCAATCGGGAACGCCGCTTATGTGGATGAGAATGAGACGCTAATCGAGAGAGCTGGTCTTTCGCTTATCGCAGCCGAGAAATCCAAGACACGAGAGGCTATCGGTAAGTTCATCGGTATCAAGCAGAAGCGTGTTATACTGATTGGTGACGAGCTTTCAGAACTTTCAGAAGCTATCCTGAACGCAGGACTTACTAACTTGTCGAAAAACCCGTCGTTCCAGATGATCGGGATGTCCAACCCGAACAGTAGATTCGATGCCTTCGGCGTCTGGTCTGAGCCGAAGAACGGGTGGGACTCTGTGGACCCGCAGACCGACGACGAGTGGCCGACGAAATGGAAGGGCCACTACCTCCGGCTCGATGGGGAGCGGAGTCCCAATATCATGTTGGGCGAAGAGAAGTATCCTTGGCTCCCGACCGCTGCTAAATTGGAAGAGGATAGGATGCTCTTAGGGCCAGAGTCGAGGGGCTATATGCGAATGGTCCGCGCTGTCTTCTTCGACAGCGACGAAACTACCGGAATCTACAGCGAAGCGGAGCTGGCGAAGAGTGGGGCGATGGGCGAGGTCCAGTGGGCTGAGAAGCCGACCGTAGTGGCAGGCGTCGATCCGGCCTTCACCAATGGGGGCGACAGGACGATTATGTTTACCGCCGAGGTCGGCTATGCTCAGAACGGGCAATACGTCTGTAAGTTGGGCGAGGCCATCCACCTGAACGACGACGCGACGAATAAGGCAGTGCCTCGAACCTACCAGATCGTCCACCAGATTATAGACCACTGCAAGAAGCGCGGTATATCCGCAGACAACGTCGCACTCGACTCGACCGGAGCAGGTGCGCCGTTCTGCGATGTGCTGGCTGGTGAGTGGGAGTCGTCCTTCATGCGGGTGACGTTTGGTGGCAAGCCGTCGGATAAGCGTGTTAGCATGAACAGTCAACTGACAGGCGAAGAACTCTACACCAATCGGGTGAGCGAGCTGTGGTTCGTCGGGAAAGAGCTGATTCGGACGAAACAGATCTACGGGATCTCCTCCGACCTCGCCCAAGAGATGTGCGCCAGAAACTACGATATGGTGAAAACCGGATCGCTGAAGGTGAAGATCGAATCAAAGCAGGAGTTCAAAAGCAGGTTCGGTCGTTCACCTGACTTGGCTGATGCTGCTTTCTTGGCATTGGACTGTGCCAGACAGCGTATGGGACTCGTGGCGGTGGACCCACCGAAAGAGGACAGTGGTTCGGGGTTCAGGAAGCAGGTTACGATTAAGAGCCTCGGTCGGGCCTTGAACAACCCAGATTCCAGCCTACTCGCCTAAAAAACTTTTTACCTAGACACCTAGTATTTATA
>CAKZOI010000093.1 GCA_937136395.1 uncultured Opitutia bacterium
ACGAATTGGATTTGTTCTAAATATCAGTTTCGCCGTGCTCCTAACTTTACTCAGTCGATTGCTTTTTTAATCGGCCAAGATAAATTCAGTGACCGCAAATACAGGCATACTCCTTTTAACTGCTAGACCTGCAAAGTGGCGACAGCAGTCTTCCGTGAGGCTTCAACTCGTTGACGGAGAATCTAATGATGACAACTATGGCTGTTCGGGTCCAAAGGAAGATGGCCTAATCCAATTGACATGGAATAATAGCCATCTGTATTCATTCCTACCTGTTAATGTTTCAAAAATACACAGCTTATTGCCTTATCCTGATGATGGCAATGAACGGCCTACTAGCTACTGCTGGTGGGGCTGTGCTTTGCCTGCATGATCATAATTTCGGTCATGTGCTTGCTGGGCAACATGCTGATGAAGGCGATGCATGCCATGGAGATGAGGCTGAATCACACGATCAAGGTTCCCATCATGGTGAAGCAGATGATGCCCTTTTTACAGTTAATGACCAACACTGTATTGATATTTTGATCAGCTCATCAAATGAGCCGATTCAGCGAGTCTCTGATTTAATTTCGATCAAGAAACCAGTAGCCGTAAACCATCAGTATCAATTGTCTGCTCCGACCATAAAAGCAGATACGGCTCCTCAGATACGTTTAACGACGCGAGCCCCTCCTGATATCTGCGGCGCTTTAGAGCTGTGTGTGCGCAAGACTGTGCTCCGAATTTAAAACCTGATTAGTGAAACAGACGTAGGGTTTCCTACGGACGGTCTAGACACGTTCGAACGTGTCTAATGACGATTTCAACTAAACAGGTTTTTTTCATGCACACATATAAATATTTACTAGCAGCTCTATTCATTTTCTATGCTTCACTGGCTCATGCTGCGCCAGAAAGCTCTCTAAAACTAACAATCCGAGACGCGGTTGCGCTGGCTTTACAGAAGAACCCGTCATTAATGGCTGCTCGCTCAGCGATTGAAAAAGCAGGCGCTTATTCCCAGTATGCGGGGAGACTCGACAACCCTGAACTCAAATTAGGATATGCTTCCGACCGCAGCTTCAACGATGAAGGTGAACAGTCTTATTCGATCGGCTTCGAGCAACGTTTTCCGATTACCAACCGGCTTAAACTACTAAAGAGCGTCTCTGCGGTTGAGGTGAAGCTGGCTGAGGCGGAACTGCGCGATCAAGAGCGCTTGCTTATTCGTGATGTCGAAAGCTCGGTCGAACTCATTTCAAGTCTGAACCAGCGCCTGTCTCTCTTAGAGAGCATGATCACGCTTCAAGAAGGCTTTGCGGCCTTTCTGGAAAAACGGATCGAAAATGGTGAGGCATCTACGCTCGATTTGAATCAAGTGCGGGTGTCCTTGTTTTCGGTTAAACAGGAAATCCAGAATCTCACAAAACAACGCGATGGTGGGCTTGGATCATTACGTAGCTTGCTTGGACTTGGACCAGGCACGGGACTGGAAATCCTCACTGAGCAAACTCGTCCGTTGCGCTTGCCGGAGATGCCCGCTCTTAATGGCGAGCTTCTGCAATCGCACCCTGAGTATCAGCTTAAAGCCTCACTCGCAGAAATCGCTCGTAACCAATCTGCATTAGCCAAGGCGAATCGTTGGGCGGATATAGCAGTGGAGGTTTTCTTTGAGGAGGAACGAAGCGTAGATGATCCGAATGGATTGGGACGGGATCGTTTCTTCGGGATTGGTGTATCCATTCCCCTCCCCCTCCATGATCAAAATCTCGGTGAAATCAAGGCGAGTAGCTACCGTGAACGACAAATTGGCTACGAACTAAATGCAGTCACCTTACGTCTGAAAAACGAAGCTGAAACACTCCAACGCAATGCAGAGGCAACTTACAGGCAGGCAGCAAAATACAAGGAAAACGCAGTCAGCTTAGTGGAGCAAAATCTCAAAGATATCAAAAACGCTTACGCATCCGGACTGGTCGACTTAGGCGAAGTCTTTCGAGTGCAAGAGCAGCATCTGAATATTCAAACCGCCCAACTGGAACTCTGGCACGAACTTAACCAGATACTTATCGAATGGCGTGCCGCCACAGCAAGCGACCTTCCCAATTTATCCAACAGAGACCTTTCTAATGAAACTGAATAAAATACTTTCTTTTGTAGCCTTACTCTCAATCACCAACGTCCATGCGGCGGAAGAGACAGATGGGCAAAATATAATCATTCTAGATGATGCAGCCGTCAAAAACCTCCGCATCCAAACTGAAGAAGCCGAGGAGCGTGACTTCGAGAGCACTGTCTTTGCGATCGGACGGATCGAGGAAATCCCATCTCGCCGCTCGGTTTTGTCATCACGTATTGCTGGCCGAATCAGCGCCTTAAAAGCATTTGAAGGCGATGTTGTCGAAGCGGGTGATGTGTTGGCAACGGTGGAAAGTCGTCAGCTGGGCGATCCTCCCCCCAGCGTGCAGCTCGAGGCTCCACAAGGCGGTCTAGTTGTGGCCTCGCATGTCCGACTAGGTCAACCCGTCGAGCCATCGGCAGAACTGCTCGACATCTCCGACCGCTCAAAGCTCTGGGCAGTCGCAAAGATCCCCGAGCAGGAAGCTGCGCAGACAAAGCTTGGCACCCGTGCTCGCATTCACATACCCGCCTTGGGAGATGAACTGATTGAGGCTACGTTAACACGTTTTGGCGTCGAAGCAGACCGCCAAGCAGGCACAGTCGAGGGAATTTTTGAACTCGATAATACGGACGGAAAACTTCGCCCCGGAATGCGAGCGGAATTCTCCATTGTGCTGGAGACGAAGCCATTCGTCCTTTCGATTCCGCGCACAGCGATACAAGGCGATCCTGCAAGCAGGGTCATCTTCGTCAAAGACTTCGACCTTCCTAATGCATTCATTCGGGTGCCCGTGGTTCTTGGTGAGGAAAACGATCAATACATCGAAGTGCTCAGTGGTGTTTTTCCCGGCGATGAAGTGGTCATACAGGGTTCCTATGTCCTCAGCTTTGTCGGTGGCGGTTCGGGCATGTCCTTAAAGGAGGCACTCGATGCTGCGCACGGACATGCGCATGCAGAAGACGGCTCGGAACTGGGTGAAGGTGAAGAGTCATCCGAGCATGACGAGGGGCATGAAGGACATGACCATGATGGCGAGGATGCGCACGGAAGTCACTTAAGTATGCCACTCATGATTTACGCAGGCGTGATGACGCTGGTTTCGCTCATTACCCTTCAGATGCTCATGAAGCGACGCCAAGAAGAAAGTGAGGCTGAAGATGCTTAATCGGCTCATACAGTTTTCGCTCTCTCAAAGGCCTCTGATTTTGGCCTTTGCCTTAGTCGTCTTTATCCTCGGCATCAAAACAGCAACTGAGCTTCCGGTTGAAGTTTTACCAGATTTGACCAAACCGACCGTCACTATTTTGACCGAGTCGCCTGGTTTCTCGCCAGAAGAAGTTGAAACCCTAGTCACCATCCCCTTGGAAAATTCACTCATGGGTGTGACCGGGGTCACTCGATTAAGATCAGTTAACGACGTTAGTCTATCCCTTGTCTTTATCGAATTCGAATGGGGCACCGACATCTATCAAGCACGCCAGTTTGTGCAGGAGCGGCTTGCGGGTGCAAGTGAGGCTCTACCTGAAGGCGTCACTCCCTATATGACGCCAGTGGCTTCATTGATGGGAAACATCATGCTGGTCGGTCTGGTCGATCCGTCCGGTAATACGGAGCCGCGTGATCTGCGGACACTGGCCGACTGGACAGTATCCAGGCGATTACAGTCTATTCCCGGTGTGGCTGAAGTGCTCGGCATGGGCGGTGGCGTCAAGCAGCTACAAATCCAACCCAATCCCGACAAAATGCTGGCCATGGGCATCAGTTATGGGGAACTCCACGAAGCAGCTTCCAACGCAGTCAGTAACAGCACGGGTGGCTTCTTAACGGAATCATCCCAAGAAATCATGGTGCGTAATCTGGCCATGACTACTGACCTCGATGCGATTGGCAATACAGTGGTGACTCACGTCAACGACCGACCGATTCGGATCAAAGATGTCGCTAACGTCGCTTGGGACATTGAGCCAATGCGAGGCGATGCAGGTATGGGGAGTA
>CAKZOI010000094.1 GCA_937136395.1 uncultured Opitutia bacterium
CGTTTTTCGGCTCCATTGCATTGCGCCAACGGAGTCCAAGCGTCGACGCTATGGTTAGGGAGTAGGTCTTGGTGTTCACCTGCGGTGGCACTTCGTGGACGACTCCGTTTTTCGGCTCCATGCATTGCGCCAACCGAGTCCAAGCGTCGACGCTATGGGTAGTGAGTCGGTCTTGGTGTTCACCTGCGGTGGCACTTCGTGGACGACTCCGTTTTTCGGCTCCATTGCATTGCGCAACGGAGTCCAAGCGTCGACGCTATGGGTAGTGAGTTGGTCTTGGTGTTGATCTGGGGCTGTATGCCGTGTATTTTAATTTCCCTGTCTTGTATGTTGGTTACAAACCCATGTATAACTATAAGACATGAAAGCATATTTAGGGATTGATGGTGGCGGCACACGGACGCGAAGTTTACTGGTGTCTGAGACAGGGGAAGTTTTAGGGCGTGCGGTTGTTGGTCCATCAAACGTTCAACAAGTGAGTATGGAGAATCTCTATGAGAACTTGCAACTTCTTATGGATCAAACATTTGATGGTTTGCCTGAGGGGGTAGAGTATGTTTCTTGCTGTTTCGGCCTTGCTGGAGCTGCATCTGCGAAAAACAAAGATGATATTCGCGAGATGTTGGTGAATTTGACTCCTGTCCCGAGCGAACAGCCCATTTTGACTTCTGATGCGCATATTGCTTTAATTGGGGCGCTCGCGAATCGACCTGGCTTGATGTTGATTGCAGGGACTGGCTCTATTTGCCTCGGGCGTGATGAAGATGGAGTGACGCATCGCACAGGAGGCTGGGGCCCTGCATACGATGATTTGGGTAGTGGCTCTTGGATTGGCCAGCAAGCTATGAAAGCGACTTTTCAGGAGTATGACGGGCGTCGACCTGGTGGGGCTTGGCAGCGCCATGTCTTAGGCCGTTTGCATTGTGACTCTATTGAGGAGTTGCTCAGTAAAATGAAAATTGGCGAAATCAGTAATCCACATATTGCGGCGCTTGCCCCGATGGTGATACAATTGGCGCAGGGTGGGGTGGATTCTGCAGAGGAGATTGTTGACGGTGCAATCCATGAGCTCGTTCGTATGGTGGTGGTGACTCATCGTAAGTCGAAATTAGCGGAAGCTCCACTTATCTTGATGGGGGGCATGCTTGAAAAATCAGAAATTTTTTCAGCACGCTTTGCACAGGCACTCAAAGAAGCCGCACCTAATATTCAGATACATAAGAGGCTGATGGCGCCGATTATCGGTGCGGTCGTGGTCGCCTGCAAGAAATCACAAGATGGCTTGCCATTAGAGCTAGAGAAGGCCTTACGCGCAGAGCTTATCCGCTAGTGCTTTGCTTGAGGGGCTTTCAGCTGAGCGGCCTGCCTAGCTAGGTTTTACGGTTTATCTAGGCGCACGCGCTTTTTTTATGACGTCGATTTTACGCAGCTCCCCTGATATATCGTGCCAGAGTTTTTCCTTTCCCTCTGATGGGCCAGATGGGATCGCACCAGCTTCAAGATAGGCACCATGTAGTTGTATGTAGCGCTCTTTGAATGCGTAGTATTCCCAGCGGCCCTCAAAGCCCATACGTTGGACTAAATCTTCGAGCAATTTTGTGCGTATATCCAGATCTTGAATACGCAATATTTTATAGTAGTCGTCTTCAAAACCTTTAAATGCTTTGGCATCGCGTTGCGCTTGAGCGATCTTCTCGAGACGTGCTTTATCCAGTATCACATCTAGCGGGATCGTTCCACCAGCTGCTTGATAGGCGCGTAATGAAGCTAAGTCATCAAGCGCTTTTTGCCCAAGGCGAACACGATAAATTGTTGGGATGTTGGATCCTAAATAATGACGCACAAAGAAGAGTCCCGAGTCCTCGGGCTGTAATTTTTTGAGCAAGGGATCGATGGTTTCTGGCTGGGCCAGAAAGACATCACCAGCCTCGTTGGATACGAGTGTCCAAATATCCAGATCTGGGTCGGGTAGAAACGCGATGAAGGTCTTCCCTGGTGCTCCCTTGAAGCTTTCTTCGACGGTGAAGCTCAACTCTTTAGCTCTAGGCCAAATGATTTCCTGCTCTGGTAGCTTCGTTCCGTCTATGTCGTGAATCGACACGCCCATGACGCCTGTCTTGAATTTTGGTTCTGGTATACTGTTAACTAGGCTTCCATAGAAGACCTGTGTGGATGCCTGAAATACTTTATCCAAGCTCCAGGTGTCAGAAACCTCGGCAGTTTGAGCCTGTGTGGTGAGTAGGGGTGCGATGAGAAGGCTACAGAGAAATAAAAGGCGTTTCATAGGTGAATCTGGAAGGGTCTTATGTTCGTGTAAACGATTGCTTTTGTAGGCTTCGATGAGGCGCTTGAGCTCATTCATCCGGTAGCGAATGCGTTGACCACGCTCGGTGTCTTTGGTGCGCCGTGGCTGATCAAAGACTCGAATGTCCTGCGTCTTTGGAACGATGTCGACCCCATCTTTGATCGCTGATTCGACCGATTCAAAATGGTGGTGCTCGGCGAGGACGATTCTACCTGGCTCAAGCACAAGGGTATAACCATAATCTCCGTAGGCTTCCGAAAAAGCCCCGTCGATAGTGATCGCTTTACCGCTGCGTTTGATTGGCGACTCGCCTTGTTTGAGTTTTACGGGGACATGGCCATTGACGATTAAACCTTGCTTAGCGTGTGCACCAAATGCTTCGAGCACTCGTTCGCAAAAATCGACCTCGTGTATCAAGTCAAAGTAAGGGTCTTTATTTTCGCGATGCGGTGTCTTGTCTTCAATGAGGTCGCGCTCAAGCGTGGCAATGCGATCTTTACCGAACAGCGGGGACTTGGGTCCGCACCAGAGATACCATAAGAAATCTAGGTCGGGGCTGGAGCGTTTTTCGAGCGCTCGGCGGACGATAACTTCAATTTCTTCAAAGAGCGCTTTGCCCGAGTAATGTTGACCATCAATCTCAAGGGAAAGGAATTTACCGTTGGGACCCGTCGGAACGCAACCGTGGAAGATGAGGCAGTCGCCACGTTGTAAATACATGGATCCGTGACCAACCATGTAGCGCATTTGCTCGCGCAATTTTTGGCTGCTCAGAAAAGAGCTTTTAAGGCGGTCGAGGCACTCTTGTTCCTCCTGGCTGAGAGTGTAAGGGTTTTCTGGATCGACCGTTGGCAGATGTTTGTCGCGTAGTTCGTATTCGATACCGTCGATTGTAATGGTGCCCGCGGCTTTATTGATCCGGTGCATGAGGCGTCGGTGGTCGAGCTCCCATTGTGGGTTGCGCTCAATCAATTGTCCTTCGAGTTTAAACTGCATCACTGCGACCGCTTTTTGCATGCGTGCGACCAGCTCTTTGGGCCTCATGCCATCGCCCTTAGGCATGAAATGCTCTGCTGGGTCGTCAGCGTAGACTTCTCGTGCGAGATGCTCTAATGGGGTCATCGGCACGCTGTAGCCTTCATCGAGTTGGCTTATGCGGCGGTAGCGTAAGGAGACGCGTAAGGCGGTGCAGATGAGCGCTTCATTGCCTAGTGCTGCGCCGAGCCAGAGGGCATCGTGATTGCCCCAAATAAAGGAGACGTTGGGCTGTAAGCGTAGATAATCGACGACGCGGTCACCTCGTGGTCCACGATCCCAGCAGTCGCCTCCGATGATTAATTCATCGACGGCGAGATTGCGAATTAGGCGTCCAACAATATGGATCAAATGCAGCACGCGGCCTTGGCGTTGTAACTCCGCGATAATCGCTTCGACAAACTCGTCGCCGCTTTCCCGAGTGGGTGCATGCAGAATCTCAAGGAGTAGGCTTTGATAATCGGCGGGCAGTATCTCAGTAGCGAGCTTGAGACTGTAGTTCGACATCAAATGGCGAAGCAGCTCAAACTGTGGCTTAAGGATTTTGCGCGCATAGCTCTTAATTTCGTCAGCATCCGTTAGGCTCTTGTCTAATTGATCAGTCACCTCGGCGGGATAAAAAGTGATTTTTAGAAAGTCTTGGAGTTCGTCGGGTGCCATCTTGTCTCCAAACATTTGTTCTACAAGTGGACGTAGTGTTCCAGATGCATTATTGATCACGTGTC
>CAKZOI010000095.1 GCA_937136395.1 uncultured Opitutia bacterium
AGCGCTAGTTCCCAATGAGTATTCAAATCTGTTGCTCAATTCATCGCCATCGAGGTCGTCCGTGGCATCGTCTGCGAATGGGTTGAGGCCATTTTCGTATTCATAAAAATCGTCGATGCCGTCGGAGTCGGTATCGGGTTGATACACATCGGTGCCGACTTGCTGTTCGATACTGTTGAGCAGTCCGTCACCGTCGTAATCGAGATTGGCAGGCTCAGCGGTGGAGAAAACAAAGTCATCAAACGAGGCTTGAATCGGGCCGTTTTCAAGCGCGCGGGTTCCATCGAGCTGAGCTTGAAGCGCTTTGAAGCGAGAAAATACAATCAGATCTTTGTCTTGAAAAGAGAGCCCACTGGCAATGAGCACACCGTTCTGAGTGAGGAGCCACTCTTGCTCCACATAGTCTAGGTAAAGGGCGTAGTGATTCCATTCGCTCACGTCTGCACTGACTGAATACGGCACCCACTGCAGGCTTGCCTCGTCCCAGATGGACAGTTCATGAGGATCCGCAGCACCCCAGATCGCGACGACTGGCTCGGCAAGGGCGCTCATATCGGGCAATTTACCCACCAGAAGCTTGGCGCGAAAACTGACCCAAATCTGACGTGTCTCACCAATGCCTGCGAGGCGCTCAAAAGATGCATCTGTAGTCAACAAATCCGTAACATCGATTTGCTCAGCAGCGATCGCCACATCACCTACAGTTGACCAGCTTTGTTGCCCATTGAGCGCGCCATCCACATACGCTTCACTCTGACTAAATGAGGTGCTCCATTCAAAAACACCGCTACCAGGAGTGGTCTCTGACAAATTGGCCAAAGTGAGGTCTTGAACGAGTGGGTCTAAGGACCACACTGCTTCCAAGGAATCTGCGAGGCCATCTCCATCGGTATCAAAGGACAAAGGGTCTGTGTTGACCGCAAGCTCTGGGCCGTCTTGGGCGCCGTCATTGTCGGTGTCTGGGTTCTTGGGATCGATGCCGTTTGCCAGCTCGATGCCATCGAGCGCGCCATCATCATCCGTATCAGGATCATTAGGATCAATCGCATTAGCTATTTCGACACCGTCGTCGGCGCCGTCACTATCGGTATCTGCTAAGTCTGCACGAGTTGAGAACCTAAATTCAGTCAAATTATCCAAGCCGTCTAAGTCACCGTCGCCCTCGCGCTGATTCTCATAGATACTCAAGCCTTGTGCGATCAGCCAAGCGTCTGGAAGCCCGTCACTGGATGTATCTTGATACAGTGGGTTTTCGCCGCCAGCGTAAAAATAATCAAACACGGAAGCATCAAAGAGGTCACCACGTGCAGCAAATTCAGTAAGCTTTGTTGCTGCATCATCCAAAAAACCGAGATCCGTTAGTGCCATTTGCCCATCCACAAATAGATCCCATTGCTTTGTAGCGTAGTCGAGACGGTAAGTTAAACGCATCCAATCTTGAGCAACACGGCCATTCAGAGCCACTTGAGCACCCGATGGCACCCACGCCCCACTTCCTGCTCCATCACCATCCACAGCAAAGACTTCCCCCGTAGAAGCCACTTTCGCAAAACCTGTAACGGCGCTCTGCTCTGACAGAATACCTTGCGGAAGGTTTTCCACTTCAGCAAACACTGGCTTGAGGTAAAAATCGACCCAGGTCACGTCTCCTTCGGTCAAGCCTAATGAGTTCAACCACAGCCAACGACTGCCAGTAAACCCAATCGACTGATCACCAAATGCACCAAATGAGAACACCTCGGCGTCAAGTCCAGCATCCAGATTCCATTGACTGTCTGTCAACAAAGGACCGACGGCATATCCATCGCTCGCCTCAAAATCCATCTCATAGGGCAAGGCGACCGCAGCGTTCTGAGCCGTCACAGGCACAGCGGCACAGGCAGTAAATAACGACACTGCCAAGCAGCATGAACGGTAATGGCTCAACGAAATCATAAGCTAAGTTTCGTTAAGGGTTACTTGCCGTTTTTGCGACCGCGCTTGAGCTCTTTCCAGAGAACAAAGGCCGAGCTGAGTAGCAACCACCCTGAAACACCCGAAATCATGATGACTGTGCCCTTGGAAGACTCGATAGCGCTCAACATAAGCGGAGACATGAAAAGGGTAGAAAGAAGTAAACGATTGATTAAGTTCATGCTATTTAAATGGATAATATACAAAAAGAGGGAATTCATCATAGAGGTAAAGCACTTTCCTAACTATTTACTAACAAATATAAATTTAATGGTATATATAGACTAATTTCGATAAGCAGCATTTATCTTTGTAGTTAAAATCCGCAACATTGACGCCCTGCCTGTGTCGACTCGCAACTGAAAACATAAATCACTTGAAACCACCCAAAGAATCATTGAGAAGAGAGTAATGCGCCGAAAGCCCATCCTAATCCTTTGCATCGTAAATGCGATAGTAGCCGTGGCAGTGCTTTTCATAGCGATTCCAAAACTGCACAAAGAAAAGGCACACATACCGGCCACCCCCTTAAAACAAGGGCCTAAGCCAAGCGATCAAGCACTTTGGGAGCGAGTCATGCGTTCCACCAGCACAGGTGAAGCAGCGCACTATCTAGGCCAGATCGATGACATTAACTACAAAAAGAAAGTAGTCGAAAAGCAACTACGGTTAATCACGTATAGAAAGAGCCGCAACAATGCCTCTATCGAACAATTCCATAAAGACAGAGTCCTCATTTCGGAATGGGCACAACTCGCTGAGGGTGATGCGTCTACCGAATTGCTCATCTTACTCTTTAACAATACAGCGCTAACACTATCATTAAGAGAGACGGCATTGATCCAATGCGTCCAAGTCTGCCAACGGCACTATGCAACTTCAAACGATCTCGCCACGCTAGAACCCGCCACTGAATTGATTGATCGTGCTTACAAGGAAGTAAACAGTCTACAGGGGATCGCCCTCAAAGCGGAATGGTTTCTAGATCAAAAGGTCCATGCGGCTACCGAGCCGAGCAATCAACTGCGAGAACGCATCGCCACAACACTATTGAATCACACGGGCCTTGAAAGTAACCAGATCGCCTGCCTTGAGCTCTTACAGTCTCCCCCATTCCACTCCATCATCGACAACGAAGCTCTCTACGCGCTTTACGCAAACGACAGCTCCGACGCACTCAAGACAGCCATACTGCACTACTTCATCGCCAAAAAAGACCCGATGGCACAGACTTGGCTGCAACAACTTCAGCCAAAGACCCCCGGGCTCGAACAACTCCAATTTCGCGCGATCCAATTACTCGATAATCTAGCCACTCAGGCACCTGTGCACCTAGAGCCATAATGCAGCGCATTTACACATGAATCCGCACGACAGCGCCAAGTTCACAAAGGCAAAGCAGCTTTTCATACGAAACCTGATTCTATGCAGTTCCATCGCGCTCATCATCGCTTACTTTCATTTCACAGGCGAGCCAGAGCCCGATATCACAGAGCAAACATCGTCCCCCTCAGACCTAGACTCATTGCTCCAGCAGGCATCTTTCCTAGGCCAAGCCCACGGGCTTGACGAAGATCCAGAGCAACTGAGCAAGCTTCCAGATGAACGCTTACGCGAAGAAGCGCTTAAAGCGCTACAACGGAACTCAGATTTCAACAAAAGCCCCTTGCCAGCAGAGAGCCTATTTATCGATGCCTATTGCGAAGGCTATCATGCGCGCTTTGAGGAAGTATACAAAACCCGCGATGGTTACGAAGCTGGCTATCTTTTCGGCCTAAAAACCAGGCTCCGCAGTGAACTAGAAGGGGCAGACCCTTTAAAAGTGCAGCATACACCCTATCATATCAGAAACAATCTGATATACTATAAAGAACGCGCCACTCAAAAACACACACTCGATGAAGCCCAGTGGATTCTTTTTAAACGAGACTTCATGAAAGGCTACTCGGCAGGGTATGCGTCCCACGACGACACCATCACCCTAAAGAGCAGCGAGGTATTTGAAATGATCGAGCCGTAATTTACGGTGAAACACGAATTCCTTAGCATTCTTAGCGGATACTGAACGCTGCAGGATCGTGGATCACCCCTCCAGATACTGACGCTGTAAGCCTTCGACAACACTGGGATCTGCTAAAGTTGTGGTATTCCCTAGCTCTTTACCCTCGGCGATATCGCGCAAGAGGCGACGCATAATCTTCCCCGAACGCGTCTTCGGCAAATCTGATGAAAACAGAATACGCTCTGGGCGCGCAAACTTACCGATGCTCTTATCAATCATGGCGACGAGTTCTTGGCGCAAGTGATCATCATGATCACGCCCATCGATCACCGTCACAAAAGCGATCAATCCCTGCCCCTTAATCTCGTGCGGCACACCAACTACTGCCGATTCCGCCACATCCTTGTGCTCAACAAAAACCGATTCCAATTCGGCAGTGCCAATCCGGTGACCGGATACGTTCACCACGTCGTCCACACGGCCTAAAATCCAGATGTAGCCATCCTCATCTCGACGCGCTCCATCACCGGGGAAGTAATATTTACCATCCCACTTGCACCAGTAGGTGTCCTTGAAACGCTGCGGGTCGCCATAGATACCGCGCAAAATTCCCGGCCATGGCTTCTTAATCGCCAAAATGCCCGCATCCACTTCCGTGGCATCATCGCTCAAAATCAACGGTTCGATACCGAAAAACGGCAAAGTCGCGCACCCCGGTTTGGTCGGCACCGCGCCGGGAATCGGCGTCAACATATGACCACCGGTCTCCGTCTGCCACCACGTATCCACAATCGGGCAACGCTCGCCACCGATCTTGGAGTGATACCACATCCATGCCTCGGGATTGATCGGCTCACCGACCGTGCCCAGCAAGCGCAGCGATGACAAATCACGACCGTCGACCCACTTGTCGCCCCACTTCATGAAGGCACGAATCGCAGTTGGAGCGGTGTAAAAAATCGAAACTTTGTATTTCTCAACAATCTCCCAGAAACGTCCTTCATCTGGGTGATTCGGCGCACCCTCATACATCACCTGTGTCACGCCATTTTGCATGATGCCGTAAACGATATACGTATGCCCGGTAATCCACCCGACATCGGCCGTGCACCAGTAGATATCATCCTGTTTCAGGTCGAAGACATACTTGGAAGTCAGATAGCTAAACACTTGATAGCCAGCAGTCGTGTGCATGATTCCCTTCGGCTTGCCGGTAGTGCCACTGGTGTAGAGCAGGAAGAGTAAATCTTCTGCCTCCATCTCCTCTGCCAGGCATTCATCACTCACATCGGCGACCAAATCATGATACCACGAATCACGCCCTTCTACCATTGGGCAATCGACCGGATGCGCATCGCCACGTTTGACGACCACCACATCCTTCACGCAGGCGCAATTTTCAACACCTTCGTCGACGATTTTCTTCAATTCAAGCACCTTACCACGGCGATAGCCACCGTCCCCGGTGATCACCATGCGCGTCTCACTATCCAACACACGATCACGAATCGAATCGGCCGAAAAACCCGCAAAAATCACTGAGTGGACCGCGCCGATGCGCGCACAGGCTAACACGGCGATCGCCAGCTCCGGAATCATCGGCAAATAAATCGCGATCCGATCGCCCTTCTCCACTCCTCGCGCTTTCAGTGCATTCGCAAAGCGACACACCTCGGTCAGCATTTGGCTATAAGTCAGGTCACGGGTATCGCCTGGCTCACCTTCCCAGTGAATCGCGACCTTATCTCCGCGCCCCTCTGCAACATGACGATCTAGGCAATTATATGACAGATTCGTGCGACTGCCATCATACCACTTAAAAAATGGCGCGTCGGACTCATCCAGAACCGTATCCCATTTTTTAAACCAGTGTAGATCCTCCGCGGCTTCGGCCCAAAATGCCTCGGGATCCTTTATGCTTTTTTCATACAACTCGCGATAAGCATCCATGCCGGAAATCGCGGCATTTTGAGTAAATTCAGCGGTCGGGGCGAACAGGCGGTTTTCATGAGAAACCGACTCCATTGATGAGGATTCGTTAGACATATGGTAGATTTGAAAGGATCCAGGTAAGTAGTTGCGGTAAACTTGAGTAATAGCTCCGCTTATCGTTTTAAGAACCAATCTCAGGGACCAATAAGGTCAACGACTTTTCGTCAGATTACCGCATTCAAAACATACGAATGCGTCATTATATGATTCTACATGGATACGCCCAAATGCAGTTGACAAGGGCTTGGCTAAGAAGCATCAAACACTGTTCTTCGCGTAATTTAGACGCTTATTAGATAATGGATAATTTTGCAGATCAATGCCTCGACATGGCCCAGTCAATTCTGGGACATAATTTAGAATCAATCAGTGAACAAGGAACGATCACTCCTGTAGCTGGTGAAGAAAGTCGCCTAGATGAACCTGGCCACGCCGCACTCGCCATTGGCGAATACTTCCGCGCGACCAACGAAGCCACCATCGGTGACTATGACTTAGTCGACCTATCGGCACGCTGTATCACTGCACAGGTTTTTACACCTGAGGTTCACGAAAACGGGCTGGCCTACTCGGCGCTCGGCCTCCTTTCCTTCGGCCCTGCAAAAGATCGCAACCAAGTCTGGGAGCGCCTCATGGATCCCACTCGTGAGCAACTCGACAAGCTACTGCTTGAGCGCAGTGACTACGACAATCACTATCAAAGCTTCAATATCGCCAAAGCGGTGACACGTTTCAGCCTGGGCCTATCCAAGAAGGATGAGACAGGTCGTTTAATCGACCGCTTCCTTGAGCGCATCGACTCTAGCTCGTCAACAGGTTATTTCGACGATTCGGCAGCAGCCGATGGCAAACTAAACGGCTCATTTGATATCTACGGAGTGCAGAGCTTTGTATTCATTCGCCAAGCACTCCAGTTACATGCTAACCTTCACTTGCGTGAACGCAAACTACCTAGCCTGCGGACTTATTCAGAGAAATATCTAAAACTAATCCCAGACATCGCCCGCCAAGACGGCTTGGGCTGGGCCTACGGTCGCTCACTCGGAGCCTATGGCCAGATGCACTGCATCAGCCTCACCCTTCAAGCACTGCGTGATGGTTGGGTGCCCGCAGCACAGCGCGACCTGTATACAGACGCCGTTCGTCGTTTGTTTATGAATTTCTTCGTCACCTACCTCGATCAAGAACATGGCTATCTCGTGATTCGCGATGAGGAGCGTAACACCGTGCCCTACCACACCACCCGCATGGCCAACTTCGATGCGGCACGCTACCTTTGCCAATGGTCACGCCTCGCACGCGCCACTGGTGGCAGTGCGGCACCAGCGGCACCCGTGGCTCCTCGCAAAGTGGCTCGCTACGTCAGCTTCGATAAAAGCAACAAAAAGGAACAGGGACTATTCGTCTATCAAGATCCGGATTCTGGCCTCGCAGTTCAACTTCCCTTGATCGCGTCCAGCGAGCTCGGCAAAGGCACTTCCGATTACCTCGCGTTCCCACACTCTCCAGGCGTATTTGATTGGCCTGTGGATACCTATTTACCAATCATGATGCCCGAACTCACTTTTGGTGAGCACGTGATCGTTCCATCCTTTTATGGTAAGAACTGCACGACTAGTATGGGACTTCGTAATTCGCTCAACTTCAAATATGACCAGCCTGAGCTCATCACCAAAGATGAACAAATCATTCCTGGTCTGGGTAGTTGCAAAGTAACTTGGTCTTTCAAAGGCGGTCAAATCGGTTGCGAGTTTTGTTTCTCAGTCAAACAACAAGTCCAGCTCGACAAAATGCGCTATGTCCTTGCGATTGCCGCACCGCATAGTCGCTACCGCGTTGCTACAGCATTTACACTCGGTGAAGGTGGACACCGCACCGAAGTCGTCAAAGACGATTTCCATGCAGAATGGAAAGAACTCGAAGTTGTTTCTGAAAATCCAGAATACCGCACCTATTACGGTAACCTACACTATTTGCAAATCCTAGAGCGTGATCACCCATTGATTATGCGTCCTGGCATACAGTATCGTCTCTCTCTCACATTCGAGCCAGACATCGCATTTGCTGACGAGTAAACAGTAATTAGCAATGCTTACTGAGCATTATTCATTACCCATTAGTCATTAAACAATGCTCTCCGTTCGCATCATTCCATGTCTCGATGTTCACGATGGACGCGTCGTTAAAGGCGTCAACTTCGTCAATTTAATCGACGCAGGAGATCCCGTCGAGCAAGCGAAAGCCTACGAGAAGCAAGGAGCGGACGAACTCGTCTTCCTCGATATCACCGCATCCAGCGATGAACGTAATACCATGATCGACGTCGTGCGCCGCACCGCATCTGAGTGCTTTATGCCACTCACTGTCGGCGGTGGACTTCGCAATGTCGAAAACATCCGCGACATGCTTAATGCTGGGGCCGACAAGATTAGCCTCAATACTGCAGCGATCCTCAACCCGGACCTGGTCAAAGAAGCCGCTTCAAAATTTGGCAATCAATGTATCGTCGTTGCTATTGATGCGAAGCGCGTGCCCGACCAACCCGGCAAATGGCAAGTTTACACCCACGGCGGGCGTAATAACACGGGCCTCGATGCCATCGAGTGGGCCAAGAAAGTCGTCTCCCTAGGAGCCGGCGAAATCCTACTTACCAGTATGGACTCTGACGGCACCAAAGCCGGATTCGACAACGAGCTCAACTGCGCGGTCAGTGAAGCCGTAGAAGTGCCCGTCATCGCCTCTGGAGGCGCCGGCACTCTCGACCACCTCGCCGATGCCATCACCGAAGGCAAAACCAGCGCCGTGCTCGCCGCGTCTATTTTTCACTTCGGCACCTTCACGATCAAGCAAGCCAAGGAACACTTACAAGCACGCGGACTCCCCGTGCGCCTTTAAAAGCGACACCCCATATAGTCTAGTTGTTTGCAATTTCGCGGCAAGAAAACCTCAAATAGACAGCAGACACAAACAGGCAAACAAAGCTCTACGCTAAGCCCAATAAGGTGTATTAAATCTGGACGCCTCCCCCCTCTTAATCCACATATTTTATTATGAATGTTGATGCCCGAATCTCTAAAGCTTGGCGCAAGCGCATGTTATTTTTGCTTTTTATGTTCTCGGGAGTCGGTGCGTGGTTTCTCTCTGATGGCTATATCTATTGGCCCAACGAAGCAGTGCGCCATGGAGAATACGTCGAAATTAAAGATGCTTTAATCGAAGAAGGTAAAGCAGTGGACGAAGAGAGTAGCTCCGTTCGACTCGCATGGGAACGCCACGCACGTGAAAAAGGCTACAAGTCAAAGATCCCCAAAGAGCGCACAGATGAAGGGATAAATGAACAACGAAGCATCGGTTGGGTGATGATTATAGGCAGCGCTCTCTTCGCCCTTTGGATCGGTTGGAACCATACCCGTCGCGTCCAAGCAGAAGGAGAAACCATTATCGGCGCGAGTGGAGAACGCGTCGAGCTAAACTCCATCATCGCGATCGACCGTAAGAAATGGGACAACAAGGGAATTGCTTACGCAATATACACGGATGGCGAAAAACAACGCCGTCTCACACTGGATGATCACAAATTTGAAGGTTGTGAAGAAATCATTTTAGAAGCGGAAAAGCGCATCAAGGCCCGTAAAAAAGTATAACACCAGTGTCATTGAACTAAAAGGAAATCTCTATGAGAAAGGTAGTATTGTGGTTTATTGCGGCATTCACCAGTGCATCTACACTCATTCACGGAGCGGGAGCTGAGCGCCCGAATATCCTGTGGTTAACCAGCGAGGATAACGGCATTTCCTGGGTGAGTGCTTATGGAAGCCAAAATGCGAAGACGCCTGTTATTGATCAGCTTGCCAAGGAGGGCTTCCGTTACACTCATTGTTTTGATAACGCAGCAGTCTGCGCACCGACGCGTTCCAGTTGGATCACGGGTATGAATGCGGTGTCGCTGGGGACGCAACCAATGCGTAGCCGATATGAGATACCACACGACGTGATCCCATATTACCCGGATATCCTGAAGGAAGCTGGGTATTTTGTCGCGAACTGCACCAAGACGGATTTCAACATCGGCGGGCGCATAGATGCTTCGGCATGGGACGAGACCAAAGCCAAATTTGCATGGCGTCAACGTAAGCCCGGGCAACCGTTTTTCTGTATCTACAATGCGACCAGTAGTCATGAGAAAACGGCGCACCGTCCTTACGTTCCAAACGAAGCACTCTTAGAGGGCGCTGAGGACATAAAACTCTTCGCCTACCACCCAGACCTGCCCGAAGTCCGTAATAATTATCTCCAATACGCACAGGCCGTTGGAAACATGGATGCGGAGATGGGAACAATTCTTCAGGAATTGAAAAAGGATGGTTTATACGACGATACGATTATCATTTATAATTCCGACCACGGCGGCGTGATGCCACGGAGTAAGCGTTTTCTCTACGCATCAGGGATTCACTGCCCGCTGGTCATCCGTATCCCTGAAAAGTATAAACATCTATATCCCGCTGAGAAACCAGGAATGACTGTGGATCGCTTAGTTAGTTTTATCGACATGCCGAAAACCTGGGTCAGCCTCGCCGGCGCAAAGATTCCGGAGACCTTTCAGGGGACTGTATTTCTCGGAGAAGGAATCGAAGCTGAACCCCAATACCATTTCGCCTTCCGAGAGCGTGCTGATGAACGCAAGGACAATGTCCGCGTGATGCGTGGTAAGCGCTTTGCCTACCACAAGAATTACATGCCGTATGCGCCCACCGGACAATACCTCGGCTATATGTGGAAGGGCTCGATTGGTCCAGCGTGGGAAAACGAATATCGCGAGGGAAGAACCGACGAGATCACCGGTCGCTTTTTTGAGCGACGCGTCCCCGAAGAGTTCTACGACAATGTTGAGGATTTCGATAACGTGCATAACCTGATCGACGCTTCCGAGCATCAGGCCAAAATCGCAGAGTTAAAACAGGCACTACGTAAAGAACAGTTAAGGATCTATGACTCAGGCCTGCTGCCGGAGCAGATGCGATTACGACGGGCTGAGGCGCACCAGATGACGATCTATGAAATGGTGCGCGACCCGAAGCTTTACCCACTTGAAAGCTACCTCGATGCGGCCGATAGCGCACTGGAACAAAATCCCACGAACCTCGATCAATTCGTCAAAGGATTGGAGCATACTGATCCAGGTATCCGCTGGTGGGCCATTAACGGTTTACTCTTGCTGTATGCAGATGCTGCACCTGCAACAGACGCACTAAAGAAAGCGTTGAAGGATGAAGTGTCTGAAATCCAGATGATGGCAGCCTGGGCACTGGTTGAATGCGGGGAACAGGAATTAGGGGTAGCCGCGCTGGATCAGTTACTATTCGGTGACTGCGACAACGTCGAGATGCTGCATAACATTATCGACTGGATGGGAGAACCTGGGTTGCCGTTGGTCAAAAAGTATATCGAAAACGGCGGCTCACGTGAGGGTAAATACGGAGTTGTCAGCATTCTTGGTCACGTTGCAGAACTCAATGGCTGGTAGATCACCGGTATATTGCTGAGTCTCTCTGCATTTAAAGCGTTGAATCAATCGGCTATTCTGTCGCTTCCAGTGCTTCTCGCAGACTGTTCAAGATAATGGGCAGTCGTGCATAGGGATCGTAGTCTTCACCGCGGTTCGGAAGGGTTTCGATAGGCAAGTAGCCTCGGTAGCCTGACTCTCGAATAATTCCAACCAACTTAGTGACATCAACTGGTTCTATGTCCGTGCTGGTTCTGACCATCTCTTTAATCTGCCAGTTCACTGCATACGGAGCGACCATGGCAATGTCAGCGTAGGGATCGTCGGTGTGGTAGTGAGCAATATCCACCAGCGCAGCACACCAGTCATGCCCGACCTTTTCGAGGAGTTCCAAGTGCTGCTTACCAGTCGTCAGGAAATCACCATGGTTCTGCACCGCAACAATGACGCCATGCTGTTTACCGTATTCTGCACATTCGCGTAATGCATCCGCAATCCAAGCGGTGGCTGCCTCACGATCATCGTTTCCAAAAGCCTGCTTCCAGTTTCTATAGGGGCGCTTTGCCTCAACAAAGACGCGGATCACAGGAGCTCCAATAATCGCAGCGACCTCGATCCAATCCTTCGTCATCTGAATCGACGCGCTTCGGATCTCTGGATCAATCGCCACAAAGTCATTTCCCACCCCAGTGCCACTAAATTCAAGGCCAAGGTCGAATGCATGACGCTTAAGACGTATCAAATAATCACGATCGGGAATTTCCGGATAACCCGGGAAATAGTAACCGGTCGCATCTACTGCGTCGATGCCATGCTCCGCACAAAAATTACACACCTCAAACAAATCGATATGTTTCTCTGGGTCGTCGCTGCGAAGTAATGGATTAAATGAGAACGCGTTCAACGATATCCGCAAATGTGACCCGCCCACACGCTCAATTGGCTCAAGCTTAGATTCTGTAGATTCGGAGGCGACACCTGTCATGCTCACTACAGGATGTAAGTTGGGATCCTTGATCAGTGAACGTCCATTTCGTATCGATTTCGTTAGTGGTTTAGAGTGTCCAAGCATCCAGTCGACGAGTTCAACAGAACTAAATACAGCTACGTTTCCCTGACTATGATTGGCACCGGCGAATTCAGTATGTTTCACGTTTTGGTTTCCTGCGGCGCGCAGACGCTCGACCATCTGTCTAATGCCTATGGGCCTGTCCCCATCGTCACCACCTACCATGCCCCAGATCGGAAGCGTTACGAGGCGGTCGACATCTCCAGAGTCTCCAGGAGAAAAACCGGCAGGTGCCGCAGCTGCGAATCGCTCGGGGGACTCGTTAATCCAATCCCATGTCCCTTTGCCGCCCATACTGTGCCCCATTACATAAACACGCCGAGGATCCACTTCAGGATACTTTTTCAAAAAATAGTCCAACATCCGATTCAATGTATCTGCATCCCAGCTATCGGCTGAATTCGGCTCAAGCAGTATCAGATTCCTCCCTGCCAGTTCGGCCAAGTGCAGGCCTTTCACCCTAGCGGATCTCTCAAGTTGCCTTTCAATACTCATCGCCTTGCCGCCACCGCCATGAAGAGAGATCAGTAATGGGATTTTGCCCTCTAGCACCGAGACTGGCTTTGCGATAAAGGCCGTGCCCTTGATTTCCCCAAGTTCCTGCAATAACTCCTCCGGCCACTCCAGTAGCTCGACATTGACCTTCTCGAATCGATCATTGATCACCGCAAGCGTCTCACCAAGCTCGCGCGCTTCTTCGATAGCCCAAGTGGGCAAAATCATGGTGAGCACTAGTAACAGGAAATATGTAATTCGTTTTATCATCATATTAGCTCTCTTTTATCACAATTATGATTCCACGTTACCAGTGTTTTCGTCGAACCCTCGCATTCTGATATTAATCGAACGATACAACTCGTGTCCAATACCTTATGTCTGACTCATATCAATACATTCCAGCTCGCCCAGTGTTGAAGGAAACCAACGCACGCGGCAGCGATGGAACGCTGCCCTCCAGAAAACTTTATACCTAATAAAAATTGGTAGATGGCCTGAGTGTATTCTTGTAAACCGTTAATGGACGTCAATTAACGTTAATCAGACGCTGCGCCAATTTGGCTTTGGATTACAGAATGAGAATCGGAAAGAAATTAGGCGTAAGCTAATCATAAACAAAAACTTATACACTCATAATTAATGTTTATTGCTTCGCCATCTACGGCAGGCCTCCGTCACGCAAATTAACGGTTCAACTTATTTTTTAGGTTAATGCGAAGGGCCTGCTTAAATGCTACGCTATGAAAATAAATCCAATAGGCACTGGAGGGCATGGCTCCTTAGTTATGTCTCAAAACATCAGACTAGTCTAAACTTCGCCACCAAACAGACCAAAAGTTTACACTTTCGGCTACATGTTTTCGGATTGTAGCCGAATCGGTAACGATTTGGATAGTTTTGAGACAATGCCGCAGTGTATTCCTTATGACCTGAGAACCGGGAGGCCTAGCAATCACTGCAAGGCAGGAGCCATACCCTCCATCTATAGTCTATACCTAAGCACTTCTTGCTCGGTTTTCGAAGATGAATTCACAAAAAAGCGCCCTTCTTTCGAAGGACGCTTTTCGTTTTTAAAGTTTCTAAAGCTTAGTGAGCCGCTTCTTCAGCTTGACCGTCTCCAGCCTGTGCGGCATCGGCCTCCCCTTCAGTAGCTTCTTCGGCAACGGGTTCTGGCTCTGGAATTGGACCAAGACCTTCTTTCAACTCTGCGGCAGTCCATGGTGTCGAACGGCTAGCATATGCAGCTAAATAAGTATCCACCATAGGAACAGACATTTCCGAAGCAGCGTTGCCCCACTCTTGGCGAATGTAAGTCATTACGCCGGCAAGGTCTTTGTTACTAAGATTCAAACCACCAGGCCCGAAAGCTGGCATGTTGCCGTTATAGGTATTTCCCATAACTTCAATCGGACCATTCAGACCATTAATCAAAATACGAGCAAGCACTTCAGGATGCTCAGTGACCCACTCAGACCCAGCAATCGGTGGATACACTCCCGGCACACCTGCACCGGATGCTTGGTGACAGACCGCACACTGCTGACTAAAGACCTTTTGACCACGCTCGAATAGAGGAATCTCTTTGGGCACAGGCTTATCCGCATTCGGATCAAAGTTTGGGCTGTATGCATCCCAACGGAAGCCACCCGAATAGTGCACCAAATACACACCACCCCAAAAGCAAAGTGCTGCAAAGATGAACATCAATACGATGGGCACCGGTGAGAACCCCTCTTTTGGCTCTTCCTTTTCACGCATCAACTGCGCGTGCACATCTTGCATGTTATCATCCTGCATCGCCGCTTGTTCGAGCGATGCTTTATTGTCTGGATGCGGTCCTGAACTGTGTTTCTCTTCGCTCATTATTCGACAATCTGTGCTTCAGGTAGGCTGTAGTCCAATTTCAGGCTGAGTAGATACTCAACCAAAGCTTCGGCGTCGCGAGTCGGAACGATTTCGTAACCTTCCTCTGGGCCATACTCTGAATTTGGTGGAAACTTAAGTGCATCCGGTGAGGGTTCGCCTTCAATCTTGTGTGTCTCATAGAGGAAGGCAAATGGAGGCATGTTGGAACCCTTCGATGTAATCTGCGGATTGTACAGGTGGAGGTGATGCCAATCCGCATTCAATGGACGGCCACCGACATGCATGAGATCCGGACCACGGCGCATGGTGCCGAGTAGCACACGGTCTTGCATGATATAGTCACGAGCAACGGACTGACGTGGGCCCCAGTTACGCTCGTAGTCAGCGCCAAAACCTTGGCGGCGAACTTGCTGTGTATGACAGTAGATACAGCCCATCTCAATGTAGACCTGCTTACCTTGCTTTGCCAGGCCAGCCGTTTTTAACGGATAAAGGGTTTCACCAGCAATATTGTTGCCGTTCTCATCGAGGGACTGCGTTGTCTGATTCAGACTACCTATTTGGATGTTACTAGAGAGAATCAATCCGGTGAACGAAAACGCGAGTGCGAAGAAGATTCCGCAAAATAGTAGAGGCAAGTTTTTCATTACGCTGCACCCTCCTTGCTAGACGAATCGAGGAGTGTTGGGCCTTGCTTTGCGCGGACAGCACCCGCAGCAAACAGCATCCAGAAGAAATTCACGGCAAAGGCCACGTGAGCGAAGCTCAATAAGACACCCGATACGGTGCGAGCTTTCAGCCATGGCATGGAGTTTTGAACCACTTCGAGCATAGAGATGTCAGGATTGTTCATTTCCAAACCTTGAATCCAACCGGTAACGTGCAATGCGAAGAGCATCACCGAAATACCCACTGCACTACCCCAGAAGTGCAATTTGATCAATGTCGCTGAAGGCCATTCGCGCTTCAACAAGCGAGGCATCATGTAGTAAACACCACCAAACATAATCATGGAGAAGAAGGCATACACACCGTGGTGTGCGTGACCGACGGTGAAGTCGGTAAAGTGTGTGATCTCGTTCACGGAGCGAACGGCCATCGACGAACCGATCAAGCTGACCAAGGTATATGAAATCGCACCAAAAACGGTGAAGCGAAGCGTCGGGCTACGCCAGACTTCCTTGTGTAAACCGACCACGGACATGTGGTGATTCAAGCCCACCACAATCACAGGAATGACCATCATCACCGATGCAACGATACCTGCAGAAATCAACCAAACTGGAATCGGCCCACCAATCAAGTGGTGCACCCCTGCCCAGTTGTAGAAGATCGCAAGTGCCCAGAAACCAAGCACGGATAGGTAGTATGAATAAATCGGACGCCCCAACACCTTAGGAATTAAATAGTAAGCCGTCGCGAGAGCCATCGGCGTGAGCCATAAGCCTAAGACGTTGTGCGCAAACCACCAATTCGTGACGGATTGCACGACACCGCGGGCCGGGAACCAAATAATCATCACTTGCGCAATGACGTAGAGCCATGGGAACCAAAACAGAGCTGCGAGAATATACCACTGGGACACATACACGTGTTCACCTTTGCGAAATTTAAAAGCGACGATCCCCCAAACACCGATCAAAGCGTATGAAATCGCCAGTAGTGGTGTTGCGTAGTGTGGAATCTCAAGCCACTCAACAGAGGTAATATCACCAGCAATGATACCGCCGATACCAATCGTTAGGCCGACATTCCAGAAGATACCGGCAATGGTGAGCATCCCACCATGACGAATGGGTGCACGGCATAAACGCGCCATGATCCAAAGTCCAATAGCGAAGATGATGTTGTTCCCCCATCCGAGTGCCATCGCATTCAAGTGAGCCGAACGCATACGACCAAATGTCGACCACGCTCCGTCCGCCATAAATGCAGGTTCGTGTGCCTTATACGCAGTAATCAGCGCAAAAACAGTTCCGGCCAACAACCAAAAGATAGCCGACACGGTAAAGAAAAGTGCCGACGATCGAATGGATGCATCGATCTCGCTCAGTTCGGCACGCACCGCGGCGTCTTTTGACGAATACGGATTGGCGATCTGGCTGTTTGACTGAGGAGCGGTGTCCATTAAGAGAATTTAAAAATTAGGATTTAGGAATTAGGAAATTGAACGGAAGAAAAAAGAAGCTGAACAGTGAATGTAAAATGATTCCTTATGGGCTAGTCTGAATTCCTAATTGTATCTAGTATTTGCTTGGAAAAGAGTCGGAGATTTCGCCTTCGGGCTCTTCTTCGGTGAAGATCGTGCTGGCTTGATCGTCGAAGTTACGGAGTTGGCCGCGTTTGGAAGACCAATAAAGCATGGCGATAGCTGAAATGAAGAAGACCACTCCAAGAAGGATGATCGGCATCAAGTCTATATAGCTGTCGACGTCCATGAATGATTACTTTTGGTATTCGCTAACGGTCGCTTCCATTGCAGCTTCGAGGTTGCCAAGCTTGGCAACACCTTGTGCACGAATTTCATCGGCCGTAGCTTGACGCTCCGCATTGGCGGCAGCATCTGCAGGAGCTGGACGGTTGGGCAAGTAAGCGACGAAGAGAATCAACGCGAAGATCAGGATTGCACCAATGCCACCGAGAACGGTGAACAGCTGTGAGCAATCGCATTTTTTATTTTGTGTGTCAGACATCGTAAATTACTCCGTGTAGTCGAGGGATGTTTGGATGTTAGGATCGCGAACCGGAATTGGCTCAGCCTTCTTCATACTGCGGCACATCGCAAAGATGCAAATACCGCCGATACCCACGAGTGCTGCGATATCGAAAATACTGATTGAGAATTGGCGAACCAAGTAGCCCGGTGCGTGATCTGGAGCAACGAGCTTACCAGGAACGATGTTCCAGTAGAGATCGAGGATGTGGAACGCGAGGATCCAGATCGAAATTCCAACCGTGCGCCAAACGACGACTTTAGTCTTATACCAGAGCAAGCAAAGGAATGGCGTGAGGAAGTGACCGAAGATCAGTCCCATGCTCACCCACCACCAGCTGTTCAACTCACCGTCAAAATTCTTTTCGCGGATGTTATACCAGAAGGTTTCTTCCGGAATATTCGCACTATAGATAAGGAAATACTGCGAGAAGCTGATGTATGCCCAGAAAATCGTGAATGCGAGCATCATACAAGCGACATCGTAACGGTGCGCTTGCTTGAGGATGCCCTTTAGGTAGCCCCTAGCTGCGAGGATCACAGTGAGGATGATGATCGAAGCCAGTGCGGCACGCATACATGCGGCGAAGAACCACACACCATACATAGTAGAGAACCAGTGGTATTCGAGTGACTTGAACCAGTCAATCGCACCGAGGGTCATTGCCACAGCACAAAGGAACAGACCGAGCGAGGACAAGCGACGCGCGTTATGTGTGTTGTTGATATTGCCAGTCTTATCGGTATCGAAAGAGAACTTGCGAAGCAGACCGGAGATAACGATGAACACTCCGAAAATAGCAATCGCACGGATCGCGAAGAATGGGATGTTCAAGAAAGGTGACTTCCATGTGTAGAGCGGATCCTCACCCACGGTGCCGTGCCCCGGAAGTGCGTTAGTGCCATCCATCCACTTCCAGAGAAGACCTGGGTTTTCGTGAAGGAAAGGGATGGCAAGAAGCGGCAGGAACAAGACGAGCAAATATGGGAATGCTGCCATAAAGTGCTCGCATTGACGACGAATGATCGTCGGCCAGCGCGCATGGAAGACATACCAGATCTGAGTCAGGAAGAGCATGCCGATGGCGATCGAGAGCCAGAAGGCGAAACCGATGAGCCAGCTCATTAGTGGGCGGGCATCATCATTATTCCAGCCCTGCATGAAGCCAAATAATGCAATAGCAATGCCGACGACGCCGACGACGAGGGCGATAAGCCCGACCTTGCTACCTTTGGAGTTAGTTGTATCCGAACTCATAGTATTAAATTCCTGCCTCCGCTTCTGGGTTTTGCGACTTTTGCAAAGCGCGGACATATAGGACGATTGCCCAACGTTCTTCCGGTGTGATGCGGTCATTGAATGGAAGCATCAAACCTTTGCCGTTTGTGATTACATCGAAAAGGTAGCCGTCGGTTTCATTCCGAAGACGTTCATCGTGGTAGTTGGCTGCGAGCACACCGTAAGGCTTAGTCACACCGTTACCATCACCAGCTGCACCGTGGCAAACCGCGCAGAAGATATCATACTTCTCCTTGCCCTGCTCGATGAGCTCGTAGGAAACTTCGATTGGAAGCTTCTTCACGAAAGAACCGTCTGCGTTCTTACCTTCAAGGAAGGTAGTGTCGCCAAGGATGGTGTCTTCGAAGTCTTTGGAGAACACTTCTTGTTGGTTGAAGTAATTACCACGAGCCACTGTGCCGGCTGGCACTGGGCGGTCGTTACGACCATCGGCGAAAAACTCGTTTTCAGCTTGTGGCTTGTAGCGAGCCTGTCGATCCATGTCTGGAAAGACTTCGAGGGGTGGCTTTGTGCTGATCGAACCGCGGAAGCCTAAGACTCCCATCGCTCCGATGATCACAAATAGATAAATTGCTAGAAAGATACGCATGATGATGACCTACGCGGAGACCTCCTCAATATCAGTTCCACCAATTTCCTCTAGGAAACGGGCCGTCTCTGCGGAATCGTATTTCGCATCACGAGCTTCAATCGCAATCACGAGACGATCACCGGAAACTTCCAGGAACTTTTCGCTGTTAAAAAGTGAATTATAGTGTTGTGGGAGCAAGTTCGTGATGAACATACCGCCGAGTGTTCCGAATGCAGAGAGCAGAATGGTGAGCTCATACATGATCGGGAATGGAAAAACTGGGCTGAAGAACGGCTGGCCGCGAATGATCAATGGGTAGTTGAATGCATTCATATACCACACGAGGAAAAGTCCGAGCGAGAAGCCACAAAGACCGCCGCAGAATGTAAAGACCGGCACCTTGGAACGAGGCTGACCTTGAGCAGCTGGCATTCCGTGCACGGGGAACGATGAATACGTGTCCCACTTTTTGTAACCGGCATCCCTCACCTTTTCCGCCGCATGGAAGAAAGAAGGTGTATCGGGAAACGAAGCAATGATTCCGTAATTTTCAGACATTAGTGATGGTCTCCTTTCTCGTCGCCGTGGTGACCGTGTGGGTCCGCCGCTGGCATCACGAATTTAACTTCCGCAATCGGCATGAGTGGGAGGAAGCGTAGGAACAGTAAGAAGAGGACGCTGAAGAGGCCGAACGTTCCGAAGAAAGTAAGGATGTCCACCATAGTTGGTGAATAGTAACCCCAGCTGGAAGGAAGGAAGTCGTTGGCTAGTGAGGTCACGGTAATCACGAAACGCTCGAACCACATACCGACGTTAATGAAGATCGACATGATCCAAACCAGTGCTGCGTTCTTACGCACGGCGCTGAACCAGAAGAGCTGTGGTGTGAACACGTTACAGCTGAACATCATCAAGTAAGCCCACCAGTATTGACCGAATGCACGGTTAATGAAGGCGTAACTCTCATATGGATTCGCACCATACCAAGCGATGAAGAACTCCATGATGTAGGCGTAACCCACGATCGAGCCGGTGCCCAAACAGATCTTACACATGTTGTCGATATGACGTTGTGTGATGAGATCATGCAAACCGTAGAGCGCACGTAGCGGTAGCATCAGTGTGAGCACCATACCGAAACCGGAGAAAATCGCACCCGCCACGAAATATGGAGGGAAGATCGTCGTATGCCAGCCCGGCAACACCGCGAGGGCGAAGTCAAAGGAGACGATCGTGTGAACGGAAAGAACGAGTGGCGTAGAGATACCTGCAAGAATGAGGTAGGCCATTTCGTAGTTGCGCCAGTGGTTACCGGCGTTGCGCCAACCCATTGCGAAGATCGCGTAAAGGTTCTTGCGGAAAACATCCATGCCTTTTGCAAGTGCGCCCGCACCATCGTAGGCATTTGCCTTGAGGCGTTGCACCGCACGGTCACGAAGCACTCCAAGGTCAGGGATCATACCCATATACCAGAAGAGCACCGAAACGGTTCCGTAAGTGGAAACCGCAAACACGTCCCATTCCAGTGGTGAACGGAACTGCGGCCAAATGCCGTTGGAATTTGGAATCGGGAACAACCACCAACCGAACCAAACACGACCGACGTGGAAGAGCGGGAAGATACCCGCACAGACCACCGCGAAAATCGTCATCGCTTCCGCAGCTCGGTTAATCGAAGTTCGCCAGCCTTGTTTCAACAAACAAAGCACGGCGGAGATCAGTGTTCCGGCGTGACCGATACCAATCCAGAAAACGAAGTTAACAATCGCCCAACCCCAGTTAATCGGATTGGCAAGACCCCAGACACCCACACCAGAGCTGACGAGCCAAACAAGGCCAATGCCGGTGAAGGATGCAGTGATCAATGCGACCGCCATGCAGACCCACCACCAAAGCGGTGTCTTGGTCTCGACGATGCGACAGATTTTGTCGGTTACCCAATTGAAGTCACGGTCGTTGGTGACAAGGGGCTGTTCATGCAGTTCAGCGGGTTGCACCTTAGCCAATAGCTCAGCTTGGGCAGCATCCATGGAACATTCTTGTGAATTGGTAGCCATTTTAAAAGTTCCGTATAATCAATTAGTGAGCGGGGTGCGCTTCTTTAGAGTGTGAAGAGTGGTCATGACCATGATCATCATGTGGTTTTGCACCGTGGTCATCGCCTTGGGAAGCACTCTTACTGCCGTAACGCTCCTTATATTGAGCATAGGCGTAAGGCTTCTTGTAGCTGTCCGGCATCTTCGGATTTGGATTACGAAGGCGTGCCAAGTAAGTGGTGCGAGGACGTGCATTGAGGTAGCCAAGAACCGAGTAGTTGCGATCGCTCGCCTTTGCCTTGGAAACTTCAGTGTCAGCGTCGGAAATATCACCAAAGGTAATCGCATCGGTTGGGCAGACTTGTTGGCAGGCTGTCTTGATGGCGCCGTCCTTAATTGCGATGTCGCCGGAGGCACCTGCTAGGCGCTTCTGATCGATCTTCGCTGCTTCGATACGCTGCGTGCAGAAGGTGCACTTCTCCATCACACCACGCATACGAACGGTGACGTTTGGATTCTTTTGCATCTTTTGAAGCTCAGGCTCATCGACCGGGCCGAGTGGTCCCTTGTGGAACTCACCGATTTGGCGCTTATTCCAATCGAAGAAGTTGAAGCGGCGAACCTTATACGGGCAGTTATTCGCGCAGTAACGAGTGCCCACGCAACGATTGTATGCCATCGTGTTGAGGCCTTGGCGATCATGGACCGTCGCATTCACTGGGCAAACCTGCTCACACGGTGCATTCTCACAGTGCTGGCACATCACGCTCATGAAGGACACTTGAACATCTTCCGGAACTTCTTCCTGGTCGTATGTCTCGGCAGAGAAGTAACGGTCGATGCGCATCCAGTGCATTTCGCGACCACGAAGCACTTGATCCTTACCAACGATAGGAATGTTGTTCTCGCTTTGGCAGGCAACGACACAAGCGGTGCAACCCGTGCAGCTATTCAAATCGATTGCCATGCCCCACTGCTGAACGTGTGGGAATTTTTCGCGTGCTTCCTCGCCCTGCCAAACTTTTACGTTGGGTGCAGGTTCTGCAAAACTGGGGTGCTCGTAAGCGGAGTTACCACGGTATTGACCGGTGGACTTCTCCTGGAGTGACTTGCCGTCGTCCTTGCCATAATTCGCAGGAGCGTGTGACTCGACACCCATTTGGGTCGCGAAGTCAGGGTGCTTTGCGTAGTAGTCAGCATTGCCTTCGCGGATAATTGCACGGCCTTCCATCGACCAGTGCTCTTGAGTATTGGCAAGGTTGCTCTTTTCGTTGGAAAGCTGAAGTGAACCACCGAGCGCACAGTTCTGTGCATCAGAGCTACGAACGGAATATGCGTTGAAACCAACACCCTTACCGACACGGCCAACTGTGGTGCGGCCCATACCAAGTGGAAGCACCACGGTGTAGTTCGCCATACCGGGAACGACGTGAATGGGACCCTTTACCTTGCGACCATTGATAGTCAACTCGGCGACAACGCCCTGCTCCTTGCCGCGTTTGAACTCAGCCTTGTTCGTTTGAAGTGTGCCCTTTGCACCTTCAAAGAACGCACTGTCCTTGTTCATTGGCTTCTTAGTTGGGAAGATCTGAACACCTTGCTGCTCCTCAAGCTCCTTCGCGAGGCGTGGGCTGATGAGGATGGCATTGTCCCAAGTAAGCTTGGTGATTGGATCTGGACACTCCATCATCCAGCCATTGTTTGCGTAGCTACCGTCGCCCGCATGGGAGCTAGGTGCGTAGCGAACTTCGAGCTGCGATGCTGAGAGTTCGAAAGCCTTGAGTTCTTCGAAGTCGAGCGCGGCAACGACTGCTGCGGGATCGAGCTTGGTCTTCGCGGACTTGAACTCGCTACCTGCAAGTAAACCGTCGCTGAGGAACTTGTTAAAGTCTTTGCCACCCTCGGCCTTGAAAGTCGCTTGTGCGATCTCGTAAGGGTTTGTGGTTTCCGCACCAGCGAGACGTGCAAGCACCTCGAGGTCGCTGAAAGTCGGGAACAATGGCTCGATCATTGGCTGCACCGGAACCAGTGTGCCATCGAATGTGCGTCCATCACCCCAGCTTTCGAGGTAGTGCGAACGTGCGATCAAAGTGCTGGCCGCCTCAGAGGTTTCGTTGATCGAACCGCTGATATAAATGCTCTCGCCTGCTTTGGCTACTGCTGCGCCGAAATCGAGGTCGACTGGTGCATCGTAAACAGGGTTACCACCAAGGATAACGAGTGTCTTCACATCGCCCTTGTTAAGGCGTTCAACTGCTGCGTCGATACCGGCTGCCGGAGCTGCGACTTCGACGTATTTAACCGGAGCCGCAAGTGCGTCATTCAACGCGATCACAATCGCGTGAACGGAAAGTGGAAGGTGCTCACCGGCTACGATGATGGACTTGCCGGCATGCTCTGCGAGGTCTGCCGCACATTCTGCGACCCAAGATTCGTCAACCTTAAGCGAAGCGCCTACCTTCTTAAGCTCTGCAGCCAGTGGACCTGCCACGTGCTTTGCCTCAAGAATCGCCGCGCCGACTTGCGCGATGAACGCCCCCATTTGGCTCGCGCTGAGGCGGAGACGGTGATCGGCCATGGAGCCGGTCAATGTCAATGAACTCTCTACTGAGTAGAGTCGGCTCATCTTCTTGGCATCCTTGGAGTCTTTTACCTTACGTGTCTTCGTAAATGCACGCGCTTGGCCGATTGCGGCGTCTGCACCATGAACGAAGTCGGCATCCAGAGAAAGCACACGCTTTGCCTTGGAATAATCGGGAAGTGCACGGAGTGACTTGCCGAAGACAGCCTTTGCTGCTTGCTCGGAAGTGGTCTGATCTACCGGAGTATACTCAGTCCATGTCGCTGCTGGAAATTTCTTCTGGAACTGCGCGACGAGTGCGGCACGGCTCGGAGAGGTGCTTGGCTCTGCAAGCACGACGAGGCCTTCGCCCTTGCCTGCAGACTTGCTGATTGCTGCAAGACGATCACGGACTGCTGCTGGAGCGATACTGCTCTTGGTTGCGCGGTCCGGATCGTAGAGATCCAAAATGCTTGCTTGAGTGTAAACCGAAGTCGCACCGCCGTATGGCTGGTAGCTTGGGTTACCCTCGACCTTAGTCGGACGACCGGTATGTGTCTCGACGATCACTGGCACATTGTCACGGCCACCGGGTTGTGAACTTGTGTAGTAAACTGGAATACCAGGAATTACATTCTCTGGCTGCTTCGAGTAAGGAAGGATAGTTTGCTCCGGACGACGGCAACCCGCCATGCCTAAGCCGGCAAGACCGAAGGATGCGGCCATGACCTTCATGAACTGGCGACGGTTAACGCCTTCCATTTCGGAAGCACCAGCAGGGAACTCGCGTTCCACCCAGTCTTTAAACGCAGGAGTTTCGGCGAGGCTGTCGAGGCTCTTCCAGTAACGTGGACCTGAAATATCAGAGTTATTCATTGCTCAATAAAAATCAATTAACGGTGGCAGCCGGAACAGCTTTGCGGTGGGTTGACCTTCCAGTCGTGGACGAAGCCTTCAAACTCGGCTTCTGCATCCGCACCAGTCGGACGCTCCCAGTCTAGGTTGTAAACTTCTTCAGTCGGACGGATGTATTCCTCCGGATTACGGTGACACTCTAAACAGAATGACATGCTAAAAGACTTTGCGTGCTCGACGACTACCATTTCATCCACACGACCGTGACACTCCACACAGCTGATACCGCGATTCACGTGCACTGAGTGATTGAAGTAAACATAGTCAGGCGTTTTGTGCACACGCACCCATGGGATCGGCTCACCAGACTCGTAGCTCTCACGCACCGGCGCGAGCATCGGGTCGTCTTTACGCACCATACTGTGGCAAGTCATACAAACATTGGAACCCGGCACGTTGGAGTGCTCTGAGCGGTCCACATAGGTGTGACAGTAACGGCAATCGATTTCGAGCTGACCTGCGTGTAGGGCGTGGCTGAAAGCAACGGGCTGTGTCGGCGTGTAGCCTACACGAGTGTATTTAGGTGTAGCGTAGTAACTCACCCCCAATACGACCGCTGTCTTAACCAAGACAATTGCAATAATTACTTTAATCGGGATCGTGTTGACCCACTTTGGAAATACATTCGCCATTGCTATAAGTGTATTAAATTCTCCGTTGCACGTTAAGTCAGGTCGACTGACTTACGGGCGACAGCTCCTTTCGCAGGGCGAATACGAGACATCACACTCGGCTTTTCCGCCTGTGTTGATGTCGGTTTCGATGAGGATGTAGCGTGCGCAGCGCCGCCAAGAGTGAACGCCGCGGCAATCGCCACGCCGGCTCTTTTTAGAAATCCTTTGCGAGTAGTATGAGTAGTCATTCCGGTGTCCATCGGTTGTAAAGTGGCTGATAAAAGACCCGCACTTTCGCTTGGCAACCGTTTTTTCCCTACAAATACAAAAAGTATAAGCACTTTTTTGCCGTTTGAGTATATCCCACACACACAATTGGTCTAAAATCAAGATTTTGCCGTTATATTCGTTAATAATAACCTAGAACTACTGTTCCGAACGAACCCTAGAAATTAGCCGAAGCACTAGAGTGTATCAATTTTACTTATCCAGTGCGAAACCTTAACGCACGCAAGGTCACCATAAAACTCGAGACTAACATGATTGCCGCAGCCGCAACTGGATGTAACCAGCCAATTGCCGCCAAGCCCATGCCCAGCACATTATAACTCGCGGCATAGATTAAATTTCCACGTAAACGCTGTCGAATCCCTCTACATAAGGTTATGGCAACCGGCAGACGCTCGATCTGGTCCGAAGTAAACTGCCCGGTCGCAGCCGAACGAGCAAATCCAGCCCCGGTGCCCATTGCAACGGAGGCACTCGCGCAAGCCATTGCCGAGGCATCATTCACACCGTCACCAATGAAAACAGGCGATTCGCCCGCCTGCTCCGCCTTAATAATATACGCTGCCTTCTCACTTGCCGATAGTCCAGCGTGCACAGTCACCGAGTCCGGCAACTTAAACTGCGGCTCTGGATCTCCGGTCAACACAGTCGTCTTAACCCCGTAAGCCTCCAATGCCCCCCATAGCTTTTCAACTCCATCACGAACACGCTCACGCAGCACGAAAATCGCCACAGGCGCTCCATCCACAAAAACACAGCTGCGTTTGCCCTCAGCTTCTACCAATTGCCCCGCCAGTGCTTTCAACTTGCCTGCAAAAGACTCAGCAACTAAATCAGCCTCACCGATTTGTAGCTCACAACTAGCTCCGGTCAAAGTCGCCCGAGCCCGCACTCCACGCCCCGGCAACAGCTCCAAACCTTCAACCGCCACAGTCGACTCACCAGCTGGAATCGACTGCACCAATGCCCGAGCAATCGGATGCGCCACCCGCAATTGAATCGCCCGCACCGCCGACAACAATTGATCTCGGTTTTCAACAGACGCCTCGGCGATCAAACACTCGGTCACCCGCATCTCCGACTCACTCAAAGTGCCCGTCTTATCGAAAAACACATGCTGGGTGCAGGCCAACACATCAATCAAGGAGCCATTCCGACTCACTAATCCCATACGCGCCAAGCGATAAAGCCCTTGCCAAATCGCCACCGGCGTAGCCAAGCCCATCGCACACGGACAGGCCACCAGCAACACCGCCATACTGTTAAACACCGCCTCCACCCAATTCGCTGCCCAGAGCCAATAAAAAGCCGTGCAGACACTCACCCCGGCGACCAACGGCAAGAACCACTGCACCAAGGCATTCGCCTGTGTCTGCAGTTCCGATGGCTGACCTGAGACATCCTCTACTGTCTGTAGAATTTGATCCAACTCACGCGCACCACCTGCGGCTTGCACCTCTAACTCAAAAGCACCGTCCACAGACCACGTGCCTGCACGCACTCGGTCTCCAGTACGGCGCACCACCGGCAAGGGCTCTCCAGTTAAAGCCGCTTCACGCACATAGCCCTGCCCGGACAATAAAATACCATCGACCGTAAATGCGCCCCCAGGGTCCACTCGAACTCTCGCTCCAATTGACACCTGCTCTACTGGAATATTTTTAATTTCGCCAGTGCTTTCAACAACCGCTGCACGCTCATACTTCTCTCGCAATTTCTCACTTTCCAAAGCCAAGCGCGCTTGCGAGCGCTCGCTCAACATTCGCCCGACTGTGTAAATCGCGATTACGATTGAAACGACCTCATAGTAAACCCCTCCATCACCAGTCAAACTACTCGCCAACGAACCCACAAAGGCACCGATCAAGCTCAAGGTAAACAAGCCCTCAATCGAGAGCTTACGCGAACGCAACATCCCAAAGGTCGAAGCAAACAGCGGCCCACCAAGAAACAGCATCACAATCACCGCTGAAAACACCAAACTACCATGCACCACCCAATAAGCTGTCGTGCCATAAGCAGGCGGCGTCATATTCATCGCCAAAGAAAACACCATCCCCTGCCCCGCAAACACCCCCGCAATCGCAATCCGCAACCACGAACGCGACAGTTGCGCGTCTAAAGCATCGCACGACTGATCCTCCGTGGTGCACACAACGGACTGCAAAACTGTATTATTTGACGCGCGAGAGCTCATACATTCAAAACGAGCAGTTGGAACCACGAATAGACACGAATCAACACGAATCAAACAACACCCATCGCCTCACCGGAATAATTATTCGGTCATAAATTATTCTGTCTAAACCTCACTGCACCGTATCTCATATAGATTCAAAACAAGCAGTTAAAGCCACAACTCGACTCAGTTCCGAAATGACTCAAAAACAAAATTAGACAGAATGATTTTTGACAGAATGATTAAAAGAGCATCCGTTGCATCATCATAATCTTTATCCTGTCACTATCCACTCCCCTGTCACTATCCACTCCCATGTCATGAAAGGCAAATACGTCGCACTCATTCTTGTCCTCCTCACCGGGATAGTCGGGGGGCTCTTCATCTATCTCGGCCCCAAGGCGACCGAGCGCACCCCAGGAGTCATCCACATCGGCATTCGCTACATTGATGAGATGACAATCGAATTCACCCATTATCCAAAAGGTGGCCCAGGCGCGACAATCGAGCTCGTGGCCCAAGACGGCAGTATTGCTTACACCTTTGAGAGGCTCACCATAGGCCGCAACCTAATGCCACTCGAAGGCGTGCCCAACGGCCCATACACCGCACGCCTTTCCGCCCCAGACTACCAAACCGTCGAGATCCCCATCATCGTCGAAGGCCGTATGATCAACCCTCCCAAGGATGCCGAGTTCACTAAAGGCACTCACGCCGATTACAATATGATAGGCGTGTGGTTCGAGAAAGCAGAATAAGACAGAGCACAACTGGACCTATATATTGGCTGAACAAGGTAGCGCGAGTGCGTCCTCGCACCGCACGAAAGTCGAAAATATCTGGCTTACACCACGTAGATGCGCACCGAGGACGGTGCTGCGCTACCACAAAGGGAATTTAGAAACCTAAGATTAAAATAGATTCTTTTCCTGCCTTAGCCAAAATCCAATCTGCGTTTATCTGCTTCCACCTGCGGTTCAACTCACCGCTTCTTCTTCGGCAGTCCTTTCGCGTTATACACGGCCTTGCGTTTCTTCTTTGCTTTCGACTTTGCCTTCGCACCACCCGAACTGCCGCCACCGTGCTTACCGCTTTGTAAGGTCTCGATCTGATCGCGGATCATCGCCGCCTTCTCAAACTGCAGCTCACGTGCGGCTTCTAGCATCTCCTCTTCCATCTCGGCAATCACTTCCGCGACATCACGATCCGAATCTTCTGCCGCAAGCAAATCATGCGCATCGGGTTCATCGTAGCGCTTCCCCGGAGCATGCAGACTCTCATCAATCCCACGCTTCACTCCCTTCGGTGTGATGCCGTGCTCCTGATTATAAGCCAACTGCTTCTCACGACGATATTGCGTTGTCTCCAAAGTCTTTTTAATCGATCCGGTAATCACATCCGCATAGAGCAAAACACGCCCCTTCTCATGACGGGCTGCGCGGCCCGCAGTTTGAATCAAACTAGTCGCACTGCGTAAAAAGCCTTCTTTGTCCGCATCTAAAATCGCCACCAATGCCACCTCGGGAAGGTCCAAGCCTTCGCGCAAGAGATTCACCCCGATCAACACATCGAAGTCACCCTTGCGTAAACGCCGCAAAATTTCCACCCGCTCGATCGCATCGATATCGGAGTGCAAATACTCCACCTTCAAGCCCGCCTCGCGCACAAAGTCCGCAAGGTCCTCCGACATGCGTTTAGTCAACGTCGTAATTAAAGTCCGCTCGTTTTCTTCAGCTGCCTTGCGCACCTCACCAATCACATCTTCCACCTGCCCCTTGATCGGACGAATCTCCATCTCTGGATCGACCAAGCCCGTCGGGCGAATCACTTGCTCGGCCACCACCTTGGAAACATTGATTTCATGATCCGCAGGGGTCGCCGATACATAAACTGTCTGCCCGGTGATCTCCTCAAATTCTTCCAGCTTCTGCGGACGATTATCTAGCGCAGAGGGCAACCGGAAGCCATACTCCACGAGGCGTTCCTTTCGCGCACGGTCGCCATTATACATCGCCCTCACTTGCGGCAGAGTCACATGGCTCTCGTCAATAAACACCATGAAATCCTCGGGAAAGAAATCGATCAAACAGAACGGACGATCCCCCGGCTTTCTCCCTGACAAATAGCGCGAGTAATTCTCAATCCCCGTGCAAAAGCCCATCTCCTGCAACAACTCGATATCATACTCCGTGCGCATCTTGATCCGCTGCGCCTCAATCAATTTATTTTCCTTTTCAAAATACGCAACCTGCTCTTCGAGCTCTTTACGTATCCCATCTATCGCCGCATCGATCTTATCCTTCGGCGTGACGTATTGAGTGGCTGGATACAGATTAAATATTTCCAACACTTCACCCGTGCTACCCGTCAAGGGATCCAGCTCGCGAATACTTTCCAACTCATCCCCCCAAAACTCCACACGAATCGCGCTCTCCATGTAGGCCGGATAGATATCCACCACATCGCCTCTCACTCGGAAGGTGCCGCGCTTGAAGTCCACATCATTCCGATCATACAGAATCGTCACCAGGTTTTCCAGAAACGCATCCCGTGAGATCTCCATACCTGCTTCCAGCGGCATCATCATCTCCTTAAAGTCCTCCGGCGAACCGAGGCCGTAAATACAGGACACCGACGCAATCACGATCACATCCTTACGGCTGATCAACGACGACGAAGCCGAGATCCGCAAGCGCTCAATCTCCTCATTAATCGAAGAGTCCTTTTCGATATAGGTATCCGTGGTCGGGATATACGCCTCTGGTTGATAGTAGTCGTAATAGCTCACAAAATACTCCACCGCATTATCAGGGAAGAAGGCCTTAAACTCAGAGTATAGCTGCGCTGCCAAGGTCTTATTATGCGAAATGATCAGCGCCGGACGCTGCACCTCTTGAATCACATTCGCCATCGAAAAGGTCTTCCCCGACCCCGTCACCCCCAGCAAGGTCTGATAGCGATTCCCCGCACGCAACGACTCCACCAAAGCCTTCACCGCAGTCGGCTGATCCCCCTGCGGCGAGTATTCACTATTCAGTTTAAAATCCACGCGCACAGAAAAAGCGAGGAATCCACATATCGCAACCTATCACTCAACTTGACCACAAGTTATGCACAAAAAGAAAAGCCCACGAATCGCACGAATGAACACAAATCAGAACATCATCAATTCGTGCCCATTCGTGTAATTCGTGAGCAAAACTAAACACATGGATCGACAGTTGAAAAGATACGGATATTATGAACTACATGGATCGAATCTTGTTCTACGATGGGGATTGCGGGATCTGCACGCGGTCGGTGCGTTTTCTATTGAAACGCGACTCGCAGCAGAGGCTTCGCTTTGCCACACTTCAAGGAATCACCGCTCAATCCCTACTCCCAGAAGGCCTCCGCAAAGAGCTCTCCACAGCAGTCTATCGCCGACGCGAAGGCGAAGTTTACCTAAGATCCGATGCCGTCTTTCATGCACTTATCGACACTCATAGTAACTGGCGATTCCTAGCACGTGTCGCACTCTGGATTCCAACAAAACCGAGAAACGCCTGCTACGATTGGATCGCTAGAAACCGTGAACGTCTAGCCCCTAAAGGTGCTTGCGAGTTACCGACAACGGAAGAGCAAGAGCAATTGCTGCTGTGAAAATGTTCTGGAGGGCGGTGCTCTGTCACCGCCGCACGTCAGATCAAGCCGCCCTGCCTACGCGGTTGCGACAGAGCGCAACCCTCCAAAAAGTAAGCGTAATTTCATCGATTTAATCGGCCACGCATCCACACAAGGTAGCGGCGCGCGTCCCTGCGCGCCACACGCGGTAAAGGAACCGACCCGCCGACGAACAACACCGCAAAAAAGAGCCGCTCCCAACGAAGCGGCTCTTTCAAAAATCGAGGGTCTGATTCTACTGACCGATCTTCAACAACTCGACATCAAAGACCAAGGTGCCTGCAGGTGCGCCGCCTTGCGGGTTGTCACCATACGCCAACTTACCGGGAATCCAGAAACGGCGTTTTTCACCGACGACCATAAGTTGCACACCTTCGGTCCAACCTGGAATCACTTGATACAGACCGAAGCTTGCTGGCTGACCACGAGTCACGGAGCTATCAAAGAGCTGTCCGTCAGTTGTCCAACCGCTGTAGTGCACAGTGACCATGTCTTCCTTTTTCGGGTTCACATCACCAGTGCCGGCGCTCAAGACTTTGGAAGCCAAACCGCTCTCGCGAACCTCTGCATCCGCAGGTGCTGCAGCGACATCTTCAGGGACCTTTGGTGGCTCCGGTGCTTTTTCCACAGAGAGTAACTCCACATCAAAGACCAACAAACCACCGGGGCGACCACCGCCGGGATTTTCACCGTAAGCCAAATCCGCGGGAATCCAAAAACGGCGTTTTTCACCGACACCCATAAGTTGCAAACCCTCAGTCCAGCCTTTGATCACGCGGTTCAGAGGAAAGCTGGTTGGCTGACCACGCTTCACCGAGCTATCGAACAATTTACCGTCCGTGGTCCAACCACTATAATGCACAGTGACTGTATCCGCCGCCGCAGGCTTGCCCTCTCCCGAGCCCGCTTCGAGCACTTTGGAAGCGAGACCGCTCGCAGTTACTTCGGCATCCGCAGGTGCGGCACTAACATCTTTTGGTGTTTCTAACATGCCCACGATATCGGGGACAGCTCACAATTCGGTCAACCGAAAAGATAGCCCAAGTCTTACTCATAATCTTACTCTTAATCTTCATCCTCGGTCAAAAGTTCTCACAAAGGCACGAAGCCAAAAAGATTGAAACATGACGGATCCGTAAATGCTACGTATAGATTAGGAGTAAGATTAAGACCTAATATTCGTCCTAGGAAAATCGCCACAGTCTGCTTAATCTATGCACTCATACTACTATGAGCCATACAGGAATCATCGACTGCCACACACATTGCTACCCGCCCGAGGTCGTTGCCAATCCACGCGCGTGGGCGGAAGCACACAATGAACTCCACTGGGCCGAGCTGGTGGCACCGGAAGGCAAAATCTCGATTCAAGACTGGAGCACTCCCGAATCCATGCTCATGGAAATGGATTACAACGGCGTCGAAAAAGCGGTGCTGCTTGGCTGGTATTGGGAACATGAATTGACCTGCCGCTGGCACAATCGTGAGATTGCCAACTGGGTCAGCAAAGCTCCGGATCGTTTTATCGGCTTCGCTTCGATCTATCCGAATGAAAATGTTGTCGACCAGCTAGAAACCGCCAAATCACTGGGCTTGCAAGGTGTCGGCGAGCTGCATAATGGCGCACAGAAATTTGCCTCCGACAGCCCCGCTTGGGTCAAACTCGCCGGCTGGTGCGTGGCCAACGATTGGCCCGTCAACCTACACGCAACCGAAGCCGCGGGGCACGACCACCCGGGCAGTATCGAGACACCCCTCAAAGACTTTGTCCGCAAAGCCGAAGGACACCCAGACCTCAAAATAATCCTCGCCCACTGGGGCGGCGGGCTTCCCTTTTTCGAGTCGAACCCACAGCTGAGAAAGTCATTGAAAAATGTCTACTACGACACTGCCGCGAGCCCGCTGCTTTACGATGCCAGCGTCTTTCGGTCCGTGATCAACATCATCGGTCACGATAAAATCCTGTATGGCTCCGACTTCCCACTCCGCGTCTATCCACGCAAGCAGAAGCGCGCGCAGATGCAGCACTTTTTAGATGCGATCCGCAACGAAGCAGAGCTCAGCGAAGCAGAGCTGGAATCGATCTGCTCTAAGAACTTCGAACGACTCATGAAAAGGTAGCGGCGCGCGTCCCTGAGCGCCGCTACCTCGGCTCTGAGCTAACAATTTCCTGCAAAAGCTCTTGCGCGATGGAAACTCCCCAATTACCGAAGTAAGGCACATGCCTCGCCTTTCCTTCATTTCAACATTCTGCCTTTCTGCACTACTGCTGATACTGGCTGGCTGCGCAAAGAAAACCACCAATGTCGAACATGGGAACGCGAATCAGGAACTCTATATCGGCATCGGCGCAGAACCCGCGACACTCGACCCGCACCTCTCTACCGGCTTAACCGAATACTCGGTGATGATGGCGTTCTTGGAAGGGCTGGCCACCCTCGATGCGAAAACCATGGAAGTGCGTCCGGGTGTGGCGCAATCGTGGGACATTTCCGATGATGGGCTCATCTACACCTTCCACTTCGACCCACAGGCAAAATGGTCCAACGGCGACCGCGTCACCCCGGAAGATTTCTTATTTTCCTTTGAGCGTATACTAACACCGCTTCTCGGCGCGCCCTACGCCTACATGCTCTATCCGATCAAAAACGCCGAAGCCTTTCACACCGGTGAGTTGAAGGACTTCTCGGCAGTTGGCGCGACTGCAATCGACGAGTGGACACTACAAATCGAGCTGGAACAAGCCACGCCCTACTTCCTCAGCTTACTGGCGCACAACACTTACTTCCCAGTCCACCCCCCGACCATTCTAAAACACGGCGCCATGACCGAGCGTATTTCAAAATGGACCAAGGCAGGTAACTATGTGGGCAATGGCCCCTTTCAACTCGAGAGCTGGAAACTCAATAGCGAGATCTATGTGACCAAAAACCCACACTACCGCGCCCCAGAATCCTTTACGTTAAACGCCATCCACTTCCTGCCAATTGACCTAGAAACCGAAGAGCGTGCCTTCCGCTCGGGCCACTTACACATCTCCTCAAGTGTGCCGATCCACCGTATCGATTGGTATCGTGACAATCGCCCGAACACCATCCACTTTGCCACATCGCTTGGCGTTTACTACTACATGCTGAATACCGCGAATGGCCCACTGTCCGACCCTCGCGTGCGCAAAGCACTCGCTTATTCAATCAACCGTGAAGAGCTTACCGAGCATGTGCTCAAAGCTGGACAGCAACCCGCTTACCACTTCACCCCGCCCAACGCTGGCGGCTACAACGCAGAAGCACGCTTTCCCTACGACCCTGAACTCGCACGCCAGTTGCTTGCCGAAGCTGGCTTTCCAGATGGCAAAGGCTTTCCAGCATTTGAGCTACTCTACAACACCAGCGAATCACACCGCACTATTGCAGTGACCATTCAACAAATGTGGAAAAAGGAACTCGGCATCGATATCGAGCTCCACAACCAGGAATGGAAAGCTTACCTCTCCACCCGCCAAGCAGGCGACTTCGACATTCTCCGCGCCGCATGGTTTGGCGATTACGACGACCCCAACACCTTCCTCAGTCTCGGCGAAACCAATAACGGCAACAACCACACCAACTGGAGCAGCGCTGAATACGATGCGCTCATGAAACAAGCCGCCGTCACTCTCGAACCAGAGGCACGCAAAGATGTCTTCCAAAAAGCCGAGGCCATCCTAATCGACGAAATGCCCTTCATTCCGATTTACTTTTACGTCACCGCCCGCCTCATCGACGACTCCGTGCAAGGCTGGTATCCCAGCATCCTAGACCACCACCCGTATCAGGCGATCAAACTAATGGATAATGAATAATCGCTAATGACTCATTCCTAAATTCTAAATTCAATCACCATCCATAACCCATTAGCCATTACCTATTGCCCATAAATTAAACATGTTTAATTTAATCGCCAGACGACTGCTCCAAGCCATTCCCACATTGTGGGTCGTGGCGACAGCTACGTTTGTGCTCCTGCGCCTAGCGCCTGGTGGGCCGTTCGACGACGAGAAGCCATTAACTGACGAAATTAAAGCGCAAATCGAAGCCCACTACGGACTCGATCTTCCACTCTACCAGCAATACTTCGATTTCCTTGGCAACCTACTGAGCGGCGACCTTGGCCCTTCCTACAAATACCCAGGTTGGGATGTGCAAGAAATCATCGCACAATCATTTCCAGTGTCGCTAGAACTCGGTCTATGGGGGCTTCTTATTGCCATCAGTGTGGGCATCCCCATCGGCACCATCGCCGCGATCCGGCACAACACGAAAACCGAGACAGGTCTCATGGGCTTTGCGATGCTGGGGATCTGTCTACCCTCTTTTGTCGTCGGCCCCATCCTCTTGCTGGTATTTGCCTTAAACTTAAACTGGTTCAATCCACTCGGTTGGAGCTATGCCGCCGACCGAGTGCTCCCAGCGATCACACTTGGCCTACTCTACGCCGCTTATATCGCACGCCTCGCTCGCAGCGGTATGCTTGATGTGCTGCGCAACGACTACATCCGCACCGCCCGCGCTAAAGGTTTGAGCGAACGGGTCGTCATCATGCGCCACGCACTACGCACAGCACTCTACCCTGTGGTCTCTTATCTGGGCCCTGCCGCCGCCGGACTGATCAGTGGCTCCTTTGTTGTCGAAACCATCTTTTTCATCCCCGGCCTCGGTCCCTTCTTTGTCAATGCAGCGCTCAACCGCGACTACTCAATGGTCATGGGCACCGTGCTCTTCTATGCCGTTCTCATCATCTTGTTTAACCTCATCGTCGACATCGTTCAAATGTGGATGAACCCACGCGCACGTCATGAGTAAACTAACAATCTGCCCTGTAGCCGAATGCGTATGCATTTGGATAAATGCCCTACACGCTTACAGACAAACCAAAGCGTCACCGCTTCGACTACAAAACAGAAACGACCGATCAACCAATCGACACACTTGGAGTATTCGCGGCGATGACAGAGCATCGCCCTCCAGTCCTCTCAAAAGTAGTTTTCCCGGCAAGGCAACCCTACCTACCCGTCATGACTAAGCACGAACGAGAACAGACCGCCAACGAGGCGACTTCCCTCGGGCGTGATGCTTGGGAAACAATCAAACGTAACCGCATGGCACAAATCGGTGGCGTGTTGTTTATCACGATCACCTTGCTCTGCTGGATCGGCCCGTGGTTAAGTAGCTACAGCTTCGACCAACAAGATCTCGCTTACGGCCCACAAGCACCCTCTGCGGAACATTGGTTTGGGACAGACGACCTCGGGCGCGATCTGTTTGTGCGTATCCTGATAGGCGGACGCATCTCCATTGGCGTCGGCTTTGCCGCGACCTTGATCGCGCTCCTCATCGGCGTGAGCTATGGATCCATTGCAGGTTATGTCGGTGGTAAAACTGAAGACTTAATGATGCGCTTCGTGGATGCCGTTTATGCCTTACCGTTCACGATGATTGTCATCATCCTCACAGTGACTTTCGATAAAAAGAGCATCTTCCTTATCTTCATGGCAATCGGTGCCGTGGAATGGCTGACCATGGCACGTATCGTGCGCGGACAAACTCGTGCAATCCGAAAGCTCAACTATATCGACGCCGCCAAAGTATATGGCGCCTCGCACCTCTCGATCCTACGTAAACATATCCTGCCCAACTGCCTCGGCCCGATCATCGTTTACACAACACTGACGATTCCCGCCGTGATACTGCTCGAGTCAGTGCTCAGTTTCCTCGGCCTCGGGGTGCAGCCTCCCATGAGTTCTTGGGGCGTGCTCATCAACGAGGGTGCCAAGAAACTCGACATTTATCCCTGGCAACTAATTTTCCCCGCGATCTTTTTCTCGCTGACTCTTTTCTCGCTCAATTTCATTGGCGACGGCCTGCGTGATGCGCTGGACCCGAAGGAAACGAAGTAAGGGAAACGCTGAAATTGGGAAACACTGAAACGCTGAAACGCTGAAACGCTGAAGTGGGGAAAAGCTGAAAGATGGAGACGCGGGTCTCTCCGCAATCAACTCTCGACGCGATAAGAATACCGCGCTCTTGAACGAGAGGATAACTTTCCTTTTTGCTAAGATTATGATCAAGGCTACGATTACGTATTGCCCTAGTCCCATAGCCACTCTTTTACTTCTGCCATGACTCAACAGGCCCTCACAATTTCTATCGGCACCGACCATGCGGGTTTCCCGCTAAAAGCACCCATCATCAAATTCCTGCAAGCACGCGGACACACAGTAATCGATTGCGGCTGTCACTCGAGCGAATCGTGTGACTACCCCGATTTCATCCGTCCTGCGGCTCAAGCGGTCTCACAGGGCAAGGCAGACCTCGGCATTGTGCTCGGCGGTAGCGGCAACGGCGAAGCGATCGTTGCCAACAAGGTAAAAGGTGTGCGCTGTGGCCTAGTCTGGAATGAATGGTCGGCTGAAATGACCAAGCTCCACAACAATGCAAACTGCATTGCCATGGGCGCACGTCCTGTTCCAGAAGAGCTTGCACTCAAACTCGTCGGTATCTGGCTCGATACGGAGTTCGAAGGCGGCCGCCACACCGCTCGCGTCGACAAAATCGAAGGATAATAAAGAAGCTAGAAGTTCAACGTGGAGACGACAGTCCGCGCTCCCAGCAAAATAAGAATCCTCTATAGTGCTTGAAAGATTGAAGACTCCTGCTCTTCTTACACCCAACAATCGATAATTTTACTCATGGCCGAAAAAGAAAAAACCAAGAAAGACGACAAAAAGTCGGGAATCAAAATCCAAGAAACCTTCCTCAAAGAGCGAAAAATATTCCTCTGGGGTGGCGTGACTGACAAGACCGCCAGCGAAGTGACTGAAAAGCTCCTCTATTTGGAGATGGATGCACCGGGCAAGGAAATCACTTTCTACATCAACACGCCAGGCGGTTCGATCACTGCGGGCATGGCGATCTATGATACCATGAAGCTCATCAGCTCCCCAATCACGGTGGTGGTCACCGGTATGGCGGCGAGCATGGGCTCAATTCTTCTTTGCGGTGCGGACAAGGGCAAACGCCTCCTCTACCCACACTCTCGTGTATTGATCCACCAACCATTGATCTCCGGTCAAATGGTCGCAGTTGCGGTCGACATCCATATCCAAGCAAAGGAAATGGAGCGCCTACGCGACGAGCTCAACGCGATCCTCGCAGAAAGCTCGGGCCAACCACTCGAAAAGATCCAACAAGACACCGACCGCGACTTCTACATGACTGCCGACGAAGCAATCGCTTATGGTCTTGCGGACAAGGTCGTCGAGAAGATCTAGGGGAACGCAGTTGAACATCCAATCGTGAAGTCCTAAGGTAGTGACAGAGGATCCTTCTAATTCAAAATTGAAGGTTGAGAGTTCAAAGTTCGACGTTCAAGCACAGCGCAAAGATTTCAGTCCAGCTGAAGACAACTCCAGTGACCTCGAGAAGCTCGAGAAATACTCTGGCGATGTCGAATGGAGCTATCTGAAACCGCACTACGAAACGAACTCGCTAGTTTATGTCGACCCCACTCTGGATCTAAAGAATGCAGGCCTCGCCTTCACCAATGACAATAAAGAGCAAGTCCAAGCATGGCTCAAATCAGGCGATCTCGTGCAACCCTGCGATCTCCATGTCGAGTATTGGCTCGAATCAAAGACACGCTTCAATGCAATGATCGTGCGCCCATTCGTATTAGCGCAACCAATACAAGACTAATCAACGCCATCCTTGAGGTATTCCTCAAACTGCCCTTCCAGTTCTTCAAGCATTTCCTCTGTGATTGAAAATTCAATCATTTGGGCAAAGCAATCCAAACTCACAATTGCATTCGTGGTCGCCTCACTATTGGTAAAACCCTTGAAACGCTCACTAAAGGCTTTGTTCAAGATGTTAATATCTCGGTAGATAGCTCCCAAACCACTGAACTCCCAATCGACTTTGAGCCCCGAACGGCTACGGAAATGCTGAGCCAGGGCATACATTGAGAGTGCTCGATACATCGTCTCTTCAGTGCTGGCAAAGGGTAAGTGATGCAGAACCATCGGCCGCAACTTCTTCATTATATAGGACAGGCACTACTCGCCATATGGACACCCATCAAAGAACTGACTGCAGGATACAGCGCCGTCTGTTCACGACGGCTACTCCGCTGCTCGGTTTCCACAATAACATCAGCCTGCTTGATCGATTGATAATCCTGAAAAAAATCAACGACATCAATGATACTTACGGCAACAGGACATTGCGGGTGTTCCGCTCGGTTGAGTGGACAATGCTTACAGCGGCAATGCTCTAAATTTGTCCAGCTCGGATAGCTCACCCGCTTCTTTTGGAGAAGCGCCCCAGTCTGACGATTCAACACAACCTCGAAGACTTTTTCCGTCCCTTCAAGAAAACGAAAAATGTAACGGATTCTAGTGGTCGAGTCTTTCTCCATAATGCACAACTTTGTATATACAAAACACTTTGAAGCAATCGTAGAACCACGCACACCTACTTGAAATGAAAGCCAGCCGACGAATCGTCCACATAGATATGGACTGTTTTTACGCCGCCGTGGAAATGCGTGAACACCCAGAATTCGCGAACTGCCCATTGGCTGTAGGTGGCGCCTCTGGTCGAGGTGTGCTGACGACCTGCAACTATGCCGCCCGCGAATATGGCGTGCGCTCGGCGATGCCCGTGTTTAAAGCCCGCGAACTCTGCCCCCACTTGATCATTCTACCCGTGCGCTTCGACCTCTACCGAGCGGCTTCGCGTGCCGTTCGTGATATCTTCAAACGCTACACCGATCTGATTGAGCCACTCTCTCTCGACGAGGCCTATCTCGACCTCACGCACCACAAGCGAAGCGGTGCCGAACTCGCAAATGAGATACGCGAGGCAATCTACGAAGAAACAGGACTGACTGCATCAGCAGGCATTGCCCCCAATAAACTCATCGCCAAGATTGCCAGCGACTGGAATAAACCGAACGGTCAATGTGTAGTCGCACCCTCACGCATTGACGAATTCATGCATCCACTTCCGGTGCGAAAGATTTGGGGTGTCGGCCCGAAAAGTGCGGCTAAACTGACCGAGATGGGTATCGAGACCTGCGGCCAACTTCAAGCAATCGACCAAACTAAGCTAGCGAGCATCTTTGGCAGCTTCGGGCTCGAACTCTACAAGCTCTGTCGTGGTATCGACGAGCGACCAGTGGAACCAAACCGTATACGCAAGACGCTCAGCAACGAACACACCTACGCCAACAAGCTTGAGACCTTAGAAGCTTGTGAAGCGGTGCTCCTTCGACAACACACCGAATTAATCGAGGACCTGCGCACCAGCGCTCCCGACCGCAAGATTGCCAAGGTGCTAGTGAAACTAAAGTTTAGCGACTTTCGCCGAACCACAGCCGAGATGCCTGCGCAACAAGCCGAACCAGAGCTCTACTTCCAACTGCTCCGCGAAGCATGGGGCCGCAGTGGTCAACCAGTTCGCCTACTCGGCCTCGGCGTGCGCTTTACCGAAACCGACAGCAGCCCCGAGCAACTGGAACTGGGTTTATAGAGTCTTAATCCTACTCTTACTCTTAATATTAATCCCCCTTCATTTCAAAGGTAGCGGCGCGGGTCCCTCCGCGCCACCCATTACCCAAAAAGATTAAGAGTAGGATTAGGGGTAAGATTAAGACGCAGGCAAAAAAAAGGCCGCCCTTTCGGACGGCCTTTCAAAAATTATCTCAAGCTTATCGACGCTTAGCTTCGACGAGGCGCTTCTCTTTAACTTGGTTAGCAGCCTTACCGATACGGTCACGCATGTAATACATGCGAGCACGCATTGTAACTGACTCACGATCGATCTCGATCTTCTCGATTGTTGGGCTGTGAACTGGAAAGACCTTTTCAACACCCACACCCGATGCGATACGACGCACAGTGAATGTTTCGTGGATACCGCCACCCTTGCGAGCGATAACGATGCCAGCGAAAACCTGGATACGTGTCTTGTCACCTTCTTTAACCTTTAGGTGAACGCGAACGCCGTCACCGACTTTAAAGTCTGTGCGGTCACTCGTTAGTTGATCTTTTGTGATTTCTTCTAGGATTGCTTGGCTCATGGCTGGAATTCTGTGTTGTCTAAAATGTCGGGGCGTAATTGCCGTGTTTTTTCAATCGATTGCTCGCGTCGCCATTTTGCGATAGCACCGTGATCTCCTGAAAGTAAAACCTCAGGAACATGCATGCCGCGGAAGTCCGCAGGACGCGTGTATTGAGGAAAGCCGAGCAACGTGGTCATAAACGATTCCTCCGTCAAGGATTTTTCGTCACCTAAAAATCCAGGCACAAATCGGCTCACACAATCGATCAAAACTGCAGCCGCCAGAGTGCCATTGGTCAATACATAGTCGCCAATGCTGATTTCACGATCGATCAACTCATCACGCACGCGCTGATCCACCCCTTCATAGTGCCCACTCAGTATAATTAAATGCTCCTCTTTCACTAATTCTCGGGCTAGCTGACTCGTGAGCGGCTCTCCATCGGGCGCCATATAGACGACTTTCGTGCTTGGGCGGCGCAGTTCTTCGACCGCCGCAAAAATCGGCTCGGGCTTCATCACCATACCGGCCCCGCCCCCAAAGGGCATTTCGTCGGTTTTGCGGTGTTTGTCGGTGGCCCAGTCGCGTAATTGATGCGTATCGGCGCGGATCAGGCCGTTTTTTTGCCCCCGCCCTAGCATACTGGACGTTAAAAAACCCTCTACCATTTCTGGGAAGAGGGTTAGAATATCAAACTCGAGGTGCACGAGAGCAGTCGGTCGAGCTTCCCGCAACGGGAATCAAATTAATTTACGCTTCAGCTTCAGCAGCTGCTGGAGCTTCGCGGCGAGCCTTACGGATTAGGCTGGCTGCAGTGTCGGTTGGCTTTGCGCCTACGGACTTCCAATAGTCAACACGATCCAGCTTGATTTTTACTTCATCCTCAGCGCGCTTAGCTTGAGGCTCGTAGGTGCCAAGCACTTCGACGAAGCGGCCATCGCGACGAGCGAGCGCTTCAGTAACTACCATGCGGTAGAATGGACGGTGGCTTGCGCCATGACGTTGGAGACGGATTTTAAGTGCCATAATGAAAAGTTGCTATAGATGTCAGGGCCGAGAAAGGCCGGAATTTTGGAAAGCGAGAAAAAAGGCGGTCTATAGCCACCTGTCAAGCGCGGAGACAGATAAAATCAATCTGGACGCACCACATCGGGAGAATCAGTCCATGGCAGTGGAAAGGCGCTTTTTTGCCAATCCTTGCGTTCCTCCCCAATTTTCGCGAATTCGTCTTCCTCTCCATCGATCAAGATTCCAGAGAATTTATAGCGATTTTCCTCTCCAGTCATGCGCACAGTGCGTTTACCGCTGTAGGAAACCAGCGTGCGCGGGGTGGTGTAATCAATCTGGCGAATTTTAGACATGAAGGAGCGGATAGTTGCTAGTGTATAGTAGATAGCAACAAAATCCTAAATACAAACTGAACTCACATCACTACCCACTACCCACCAACAACTCCTCTTAAAGTTTGCATTCACCACATTCACGAATTGTCTCTAACTATTATGGCAAAAATCATTTTTGAAAAATCCGGCGTCTCCTTCGAATGGACAGGTGACGAAGAAAGCATCCTCGAACTCGCCGAGGCGAACGACCTCGATCTCGACTACGGTTGCCGCATGGGTAACTGCACCGCATGCCAACAGGAAATCACCTCTGGCGAAGTCGAATATCCGAATGGCCATACTGGCGAGCCCGATGATGGCTATGCTCTACTTTGCTGCTGCTCCCCGAAAGGTGATGCAGATGTTACGATTAAGGCGTAACCGTTGGGGACAGCTACCCCTGACAAACTTCCACGCGCTCAAACGTTTTCGCTAACCCGGTCGCTGGATCAATTTCGATCAAGCATCCGCATATCCGCACATCGTCTTCCGCAACGGGAAAACGGCGCTTCATTCCATCCAGAAAACTGGCGATCACTTGTCCAACATCACGCCCAAGCACGGAGGCATAGGGGCCGCACATACCAGCATCACTTAAATAAGCCGTCCCCTTAGACAGAACACGCCCGTCTGCAGTCGGCACGTGTGTATGCGTGCCGACAACCGCCGCCGCACGGCCATCCAAATGCCAACCCAATGCGATCTTCTCTGAAGTCGCTTCCATGTGCGCTTCCACAAAAACCGCATCGCACTGGTCCGCGAGCTCGGCGAGTTTCGCATCTGCCATAGCAAACGGACAACTTGATTTCAAAGTCAGATAGTTCCGCCCGAGCACAGTAAACACACCGAGACGAAAGCCCGCCTTCTCGATAACAAGATGTGTGCGACCAGGATTATTCTCTGGTAAGTTCGCGGGGCGACATACCGTATCCAATTCATCGATCTCGTTTTCAAAGTTTTTCTGATCCCAAACATGATCCCCGAGAGTGATCGCATCGATACCTGCCACAGTTAATTCTTCGACAATCTTTTTCGTAATCCCCGCGCCGCCTGCCGAGTTTTCCGCATTGGCGACCACAAAGTCCGCACCCAACTCTTCACGTAGCGAAGCCAGCCGCGCTTTCACAAAGGTGCGCCCCGGTCGTCCGACAATGTCTCCTAAAAATAATAGCTTTGGCATATCGCACACGCTGAAAGGATCCGCCACAAGCCGCAAGCCAGATTCCCTCGAACCTCCCTCCCTATGGGTTGCGACCACAGGGTTTCGGTCAACAGTTTTTCATTCATCCAATCAGCGAACAGTATCCGCCTCATAACCAAGCCCGATTTCAGCACGCCACCAATCGAGCGCTTTCAGATTCCCAAGTGTATCATCAAACCGCATACCCACCGCCTTAGCACCGATCGGCTGACCTCGGAGTTCCGCAGCAAAGGCATCGACCTCATACCGATAAAGTGACGTATCCTGATTGGGCTGATGCACATCTGGCTCCTTCCGCTCATCCTTATAAACGCGCACCTCGCCATCACAAAACCAGGCCTGATCAACTTCAATCCGACCTTTCTCGCCATAGATGACCGCATTCCTGCCAGCATTGACGCGCATCGCACAAGTCAACTTCGCTAAAATATCACCTTCAAAACGCAAGGTCGCCATAGTCCACATGTCGGTTTTGGTCTGTGGATCCAGATGCCCGACGGCTTTCAACTCCAGTGGCTCTGCAAACAATCGGTCTTGCGCCCGCCCTGCAATCAAACGCGCAAACGACATCGTGTAACAGCCCAAATCCAAAATAGAGCCCCCGCCTAGCTCTTTGGCTTGGTGACGGCCCTCGGGCTGCTCACCTCCATTGAAACAAAAATTTGCTTCAATTAAACGGACCTTACCAATCGCTCCAGACTCGACGAGGTCGACCACTTTCTGAGTCTGTGGATGATGACGATACATAAATGCTTCGCGCAATAAACGACGTTTATCTAGAGCAGCTTTTTGCGCTTGCTTCGCCTCGCGGAGGTTCATCGTCAGCGGTTTTTCGCAAAGCACATGCTTGCCCGCATAAACACAATGCTTGATCCACTCCATATGAAACGGGTGCAGCGTCGCAATATAAACGGCTTCCACTTCTGAGTCGGCCAGCATCGCCTCATAGCTTCCATACGCACGTGATGCACCATGCTTTTGAGCAAATGCCTGCGCCTTTTCCACATCTCGCGACGCCACTGCATGCAATACACTATTATCAGCCTCATTAACTACCTTCGCAAAGGCATTGGCGATATTCCCACAGGCAAGTATGCCCCAACGCACAGGTTTTAATTCACTCATTGTTTAAGTATCAGAATAGCAACACCACACACATACAACCACCAACTATTCACTATCCACTACAAAGTCATCGCTTCACGCATCGCCTTCGGATAATTACTCGAGATCGAAGTCACACCAAAGTCTGCATAACGTCGGGCATCGTCAGGATCATCGACCGTCCAGATATTCATCTCCAAGCCCGCATCGAGAACCGCCTGCACCATTTCGCGATGAATCCCCGAGTGACAACGCAGCCCGAGCCCCTCACATTGTAGTTCCTTCGCCGTCTGCAACACATTGTCCAACTTCAGTTTCGACCGCCCCAGCCAATTCGACTGCACGTCGATCAACCAATACACCGCCAACTCAGCACGCCGCGCTTTCAAAGCACGCACCATATCCGTATCAAAGACGATAATCACAACTTGCTTCATATCCACCGCAGCAGCGTCCAGAACATCGAATAGAGGCGTCAAAATCTCTTCACCCGTCTTCAGCTCAATCAATAGGCGCTTCCCCGCCGGAACATCCACCAGCCATTCACTTAAAAAAGGGATTCGCTCACCCACAAAAAGGGGGCCCTTCCACGCACCCACATCGACCTGCTGCAAGTCCTGATCAGTATGCGCTTCCACTACAAGCTTACGGTCCCCCACTCGCTCTGTGTCCGCATCGTGTATGCACACCACTTGGCAATCCGAAGTCAGCCGCACATCACACTCCAGCCCATCCGCGCCTTCCTTCCAAGCCTGCCGCACCGCAGCGAGCGTATTTTCCGGAGCCACCCCCGAAGCCCCCCGATGCGCAATCACTTTAGGGATGTATTTCATGTTGAAAAGAGTAACCGATCCTCCCCAAAATTCGATCCCAAAATCCAACAGAACATATTATATAGCCGCCCGCATCTAAGCCTTAATCCTACTCATACCACTCAGTAAGAGTAGGATTAAGACGGGAGCAAAGAATCACCGATTCAAAATTGCTACGCCATCTTTAGTAAACCTCGTCAATGTTGGACGTTCGTTGTTCGACGTGGTCCGGTCTTTCATTTTATGAAATCCGGTCTTGTCGTGCTTTCGCACTCGGAACAATGTTCCCGCTTTAAGACTTTAAAGCATATGCAACCGATCATTCTCCAAGGCCGCCAGGCATTCTCCGATTTCCGTCTCACCGCGCTTAAAAACGCTCTCAACGAAGCGATTGCCTCATCGTCAGCCACATCAGAGATAAAAGGTAACGGCGCGGGTCCCTCCGCGCCATCCCCGATCGCCACAATCGACGCCGTCGAAGTCTATTTCATCGAGTCCGACAACATCCTCGACGACACCACCACCGAGCGCGCCTTTGCCCTACTCGCTACGGAAAAGCACTTTAGCCGCGGAAACGACGGAGGCTTCTTCGTCACTCCACGCAAGGGCACCATCTCTCCTTGGTCCAGCAAGGCGACCGATATCTTTCACAACTGCGGGATCGACGCCATCGCCCGCGTCGAGCGTGGCATTCACTTCATCCTCACCACTGAGGACGGCCTCGTGCTCGGCATGGCCGACCTCGGTCTCGCGCTCCTTGCACTGCACGACCGTATGACCGAGGCGGTCTACGACGACGTTTCCGACTTTTTCCGCCACTTCGAGCCTGGCGAGCTGCGCACCGTGCCCCTCATGGCCGAAGGACCCGAAGCCTTTTACAAGGCCAACGTCGACTGGGGGCTCGCCATGTCACCCGACGAAATCGACTACCTCGTCACCGCTTACCAAAAGATGCAGCGCGACCCGACTGATGCCGAACTCGTCATGTTCTCGCAGGTCAACTCCGAGCACTGCCGCCACAAGATTTTCAACGCTGACTGGATCGTCGACGGCGAGAAGAGCGATATTTCCCTCTTTGGCATGATCCGCAACACCCACAAGCTCAACCCCGAAGGCACCCTTGTCGCCTACTCCGACAACTCTGGCGTGCTCGAAGGCTTCCCCGCCGACTGGTGGGAAGTCGATCAAAAGGACGGCAGCTTCACCTACCGCAAAACACCCAGCCAGCTAGATATTCTTTGCAAGGTAGAGACCCACAACCACCCCACCGCGATCTCGCCCTTCCCCGGGGCCGCGACCGGTGTCGGCGGTGAAATCCGCGACGAAGGTGCCACCGGTATCGGCGGCCGCCCCAAGGCCGGCCTCGCCGCATTCATGGTTTCCAATCTCGAAGTCCCCGGCTACACCCAGCTATGGGAAAAGCACATCGCTGAGCACCCCAGCCGCATGGCGTCCCCGATGGACATCATGATCGAAGCCCCAATCGGAGGTGCCGCCTTTGGTAACGAGTTCGGCCGCCCACAACTCTGCGGCATGTTCCGCACCCTCCAGCTTGAGCACAACGGCCAACACCGCGGCTACCACAAGCCCATCATGTGCGCCGGCGGCATGGGCAACATGAAGCGCGAACACGTCGAGAAGAAAGACATCCCGCCCACAGCACTCATTCTCCAGCTCGGCGGACCGGCCATGAAGATCGGTCTCGGCGGCGGCGCAGCCTCCTCTATCGGTGCCGGCTCCCAGTCTGAAGCCCTCGACTTTGACTCCGTCCAGCGCGGCAACCCTGAAATGGAACGCCGCTGCCAACAAGTGATCGACGGCTGCATCGCCCTCGGCGCGGACAACCCCATGCTCTCCATCCACGACATCGGCGCCGGCGGACTCTCCAACGGCCTGCCCGAGCTCGTCGAAGCCACCGGTGGACGCTTCCACCTGCGCAATATTCACAACGAAGACTCCTCCATGAGCCCCATGGAGATCTGGTGCAACGAATCCCAAGAGCGCTACGTCATGGCCGTCATGCCCGACCGTATCGACGCCTTTTCCGCACTCTGCGAACGCGAGCGCTGCCCCTTCGCCATCGTCGGCGAAGCCACCGACGACGGACAACTCGTGCTCGAAGACTCCCACTTCGAAAACAACCCTATCGACATGGAAATGGGCGTCCTCCTCGGCAAGACCCCGAAGATGCTCAAAGACGTCACCCGCCTCGTCGAAGACCACGCCGAGCTAGACGTATCCGAGATTCAACTACCCGACGCCATCGACCGCGTGCTCCGCTTCCCCGCCGTCGCCAATAAGAATTTCCTCATCACTATCGCCGACCGCAGCATCACCGGCATGGTTGCTCGCGACCAAATGGTTGGCCCTTGGCAAACACCCGTCGCCGACGTCGCCGTGACTGCGACCAGCATGGATGCCTACACCGGCGAAGCCATGGCCATGGGTGAACGCACACCCATCGCGATCCTCAACGCCGCCGCATCTGGCCGTATCGCCATCGGCGAGTGTTTGACCAATATCGCCGCCTCTTACGTCGGCAAGATCGGCAACATTAAACTCTCTGCCAACTGGATGGTCGCCGCTGGCGAAGCTGGCGAAGACGCCAACCTTTACGACACGGTCAAAGCCGTCGGTATGGAGCTCTGCCCCGCTTTAGGTATTTGCATCCCCGTCGGTAAAGACTCCATGTCCATGCGCACCAGCTGGCAGGACAGCGAGGGCACCGACCACAAACAAGTCTCCCCCCTCAGCCTCATGGTCACCGGGTTCAGCAGCGTCGAAGACGTCCGCAAGACCGTCACCCCCGACCTCAAGTCCGACGATAGCGCCCTCTTCCTTCTCGACCTCGGAGCCGGCAAAAACCGCCTAGGCGGCTCCACCCTCGCACAAGTTTACAATCAAATCGGCAACGCCACACCCGACCTCGATGATCCCGAGAAATTCCTAGGCTTCTTCAACGCCATCCAAGAACTCTTGGCGAGCGACAGCATCCTCTCCTACCACGACCGCGGCGACGGCGGCCTCCTAGCCACACTCGCCGAGATGTCCTTCGCCGGCCGCAAAGGCATCAACGTAGTCCTAGACAAGTTAACTGGAGGGCAGTGCTCCGTCACTGCCGCTACGTCAGAGTCCGCCCTAGCAGCATTATTTAGCGAAGAGCTAGGAGCCGTCATCGAAATCGAAAAGACAAAGCTAGCCAACGTCCTAAGTGTCCTAGCCAAGCACGGCGTCAGCGACATCACACACCACATCGGCAGCACCAGCACAGACCAAACGCTCAACATCGAGCTCAACGGTCAAAACATCTTCAGCGACTCCGTCACCAACCTGAACCGCGCCTGGTCCGAGCTAACTTACCATATGCAGTCCAAACGCGATAACCCAGAGTGCGCGAAAGAAGAATACGACGCGCTACTAGACGAAAACAACGGCATCCTCATCAAACCCACCTTCGACCCAGAAGGTAGCGGCGCGGGTCCCTCCGCGCCATCCCCATCAGAATCGCCATCCGAATCCGCAGCCCCCGAATCCTGCATCCCGAATCTCGTATCGGGCGCACGCCCGAAAATGGCCATCTTCCGCGAACAAGGCATCAACGGCCAAAACGAAATGGCCTTCGCCTTCGACCGTGCAGGTTTCCAGAGCATAGACGTCCACATGACCGATCTCCTCGCAGGCCGCGTCGACCTCAAGGACTTCGCCGGCCTCGTCGCCTGCGGCGGCTTCTCATACGGCGACGTCTTAGGAGCCGGTTCAGGCTGGGCCAAGAGCGTCCTCTACAACGCAAAGCTAGCCGACATGTTCCAGGCATTCTTCGAACGTGCCGACAGCTTCACCCTCGGCGTCTGCAACGGCTGTCAAATGATCTCCCAGCTCAAAGACATCATCCCTGGTGCCGAACACTGGCCACAATTTAAGCGTAACCGTTCCGAGCAATTCGAAGCCAGGTATGCGAATGTCGAAGTCCTCAAGAGCCCGAGCCTCTTCTTCCAAGGCATGGAAGGATCCCTCCTCCCCATCCCCGTCGCCCACGGCGAAGGCCGCGCCGACTTCTCCGCCACAGGTAGCCTAGAGAAGTGCCAAAGCGAAGGGCTGGTCAGTATGAGATATATTGACCCAGCAGACAAACCTACCTGCCCCGAGCAACGTCGAGGAGCCGAAGTCTACCCAGCAAACCCGAATGGCTCACCCGCAGGCACCACAGCCTTCACGACCACCGACGGCCGAGCGACCATCATGATGCCCCATCCCGAGAGACTATTCAGATCGGTCCAGATGAGTTATAGAACACCTGGCACCTTTGAAGGCGAAGCAGGCCCTTGGCTTAAAATGTTCCAAAACGCACGAGCTAGCATCGGCTAATTCTACAAGCAACCAGCCACAAGTCACCGCTCCATGAGTATAAACTGTATCTCGATTGCTGCGCGCTCCAGCGCCCTTTCGATGATCGCAGTCAGGTGCGAGTAGCGACCGAAGCTGAAGCAGTCCTCCAGCTATTTGAGGAGTTTGAGGCCGACTCCATTAAGATCGCATCATCCGATGTTCTGCTATTTGAACTCAGCAAAATTGACCTCTCACCAAGAAGAACGCACTGTATCAATCTACTAGCAAAATCATCCTATTTTGTAGAGCTTACGGATTCGATCGAGGAACTTGCCAAGTCATACAGCAAATCAGGCATGAAGACACTGGATGCACTGCACCTGGCATCAGCCGTCATGGGTGATGCTGACTACTTTTGCAGCTGCGATGATCGTTTCGTTAAAAAAGCTCAAGCAGCCGAGACAGGTTTGACGAAAGTGTTTTCAGTGTTAGGTTTAATTGAGAAGTTAGAGTTATGAGCCATCACGCCAAAACATTAAAAGAAGTCTCCATCGAAGCGCACGAAGTGCTCCGCGAGCGTCTTGGCGTGGCCGATACCCTCCGTTTTTTGAATCAATTCGAAAACGGAAAAGGCAATTACACTCAAGAACGAGACGCTACCCTTGATGGGATGAGCGTCGAAGAAGCCGCCAAAGAGATACGTAAATCTAAGCACTCTTGAACGCTCTTGAACATTCTGCAACGGCTGCCAAATGATCTCCAGCTCAAGGAAATCATCCCCGGCGCCGAACACTGACCACAATTTAAGCGCAACCGCTCCGAGCAATTCGAAGCCCGCTACGCCAACGTCGAAATCCTAAAGAGCCCGAGCCTCTTCTTCCAAGGCATGGATGGAGCGCGACAGCGCGTAGATGGTGCGCACGCCAGTGCGTGCCCGAAGGGTGATATGAGCCGGGTGCCCTCTGGGCGGATCAGGTCACAAGGCAGCCTTCTCCCCATCCCCGTCGCCCACGGCGAAGGCAAAGCCGACTTCTCCCAAACCGGCGACTTCGAGCAATACCTCACCGGCGACCTCATCAGCCTCCGCTACATCGACGCCAAAGGCGAACCGACCGTGCAGTATCCCGCCAACCCGAACGGCTCACCCGCCGGCACGACCGGGTTTACATCAACGGACGGCCGCGCCACCATCATGATGCCGCACCCAGAGGGTCTGTTCCGCGCGGTTCAAATGAGCTATAAGCCAACCGACCAGTTCACCGGCGAAGCAGGACCGTGGTTAAAAATGTTCCAAAATGCTCGCGCTTACGTAAGCTAAATCATTAATCCACTATTCTCCAAAACCATTTTGCCAAATAGATGCCAAAGCTAACTCCTCACGAAATAGCCGAGAAACTATCATCAGACTATCCTTTCGAAAATCGAAACGAAGCCGACACCTGGCATAAATTATCGATACGCTTCTACATGAGGTTCTCGCGTGGAAAAAGGCTCTCGTAAAATGCTAAAAGCATGTAAACCCAGGTTATCTTGATTATTTGCTTACGGATAAAGCTAATCGGTCACGATTAGTGATCGAGGCGAAGAAGGAAGGAAAATCTTTTGACCTTCCGAGGCAACAAAAGGGGTCAAACGTTTAAATTAAACATCGCCTAACCTAGCCGAGTTATCCAGCATCACTGTCATGCCACGGAAGCAACGCATTCAATTCCCAGGAGCGGTTTACCACGTCATTAGTCGTGGGAACTATCGAAAAGAACTTTTCCTTTCGGAGAATACAGGCAAGGCCTTTGAACGGGCGCTCTTTGAAACTGTAGAGCGCTGTGGCTGGAAATTGCACGCCTACGTGATTATGAGTAATCACTACCATCTGGCTGTTGAGACGCCGGAACCGAATTTGGTCGACGGAATGAAATGGTTGCAGAGCACCTTTGCCACACGCTTCAACCGCCTACGCGGGGAGCGCGGGCATGTTTTCCAAGGGCGCTACAAATCGATCCTGATCGGGGAAGATCGCCCCCTACTCGGCTTAGTCGACTACATTCATTTAAACCCTGTGAGAGCCGGAATCAGCGCCGTCGAGGACTTGAAGAGCTACGCGCTCTCCAGTTACCCGAAATATTTTAAGCGTTCACCGATGGACGCACTGCATCGCGAAGACTTCCTCGGGATTTTGGACCTGCCGGACAGCCTCGCGGGAATGAATCGCTACGCGAAGCACTTGGCGCTTTCCGAAGCACAGGACCCGAAGCAGAAAGAGGCACTCATGAAGCAGTATTGCCGAGGGTGGTTCATCGGAGCTAAGGAAACGAAGAAGGCCCTCGCTAAGGACCTCGCTAGACAGCATCCAGACATTGACTGGGAGGGAGCCGACTTACAGGAGCTGAATGAGTCGAAATGGGAGTTACTGGTAGCGCATGAGTTGAAGCGCGCGGGTATGACAAAGACGAACATCGCGAACGAACCCAAAGGCGCCACTTGGAAAATTCAAATCGCTCAGACTCTACGCAAGCAAACCACTGCTAAAAATAGCTGGATCGCACAACGCCTCAACATGGGGCATCCGTCCCGCGTCAGTAACCTGATTCAGAATAAGTCCTGAGAATGACATTTATTTTAAACGTTTGACCCCTTTTTGTTTCTAAACGTTTGACCCCTTTTTGTTTCTACCCCCTTTTTGTTTCACATATTAAAAATTACGCCCAAAGGTGTCGGTCGTAAGCTTGACCTTTGACGCCTTTCTGGTGCTCCTATCATCTTTTGGAAAAACCAAACTACGGATTAAACAACTATGTATTCACTTCTCATTTCAGCGCTGGTCGCACTCGCATTGGCTATTGTCTCGATCGCTTCGGAGTTTCGCACGGGGACGACGGTCTTCTTTAGCCTGGCTGGATTTACTAGCACGTTTTTCCTGATCGGATACCTAGTTCGGAAAAAAATGTCCGTGGCCCAATCTGCGCTGCAGCAAAGCATGGAAGCTGGCCAGAGGCGCATACAACGAAAGGTGCAGCAGTTCCAGAACAAGCCGGGCGGCAATATTAAGCAGATACAACGCCAGCTTGAAATGGATCAACAGACCATGCTTAAGCAGGGCTTAGAACTCACCAAGGGTCTCGAACCCTTCCGAAAATGGTCCGTGCTCACGGGACGCCAGATGGCGACCATGCGCCTGCAGTTTCACTACCAGCTCAAGGAGCTCGACAAGGTGGACGAGATTCTTGCCACCTGCGGATTCTTAAGCGGCCCGATGATGATGGAACCTATGACGGTGGCGATGCGAATGGCACGCTGTTATAAGAACGATGATGTGGAGGGCGCGAAGAAGCTCTTCAAGCGCAAGATTATGTGGTTTCGGGGCAACCGCGGCACGTTGCTTTACGGCTTGATGTCGTGGATCTACGTTCAGGTGGGCGAACCGGATGAAGCTCGCAGCATCTTGTTGAAGGCCAAAGAGGCCACCGGAGTCGACACCTTCAAGAAGAACTGGGAACACCTGTCCAATGACCGTGAAAAGAGTTTCTCGAATGCAGGATTGGGAGACGAATGGTATAGCCTCTATTTGGAAAATCCACCCCCTGTGAAGCAGCAGCGCATGCGCGGCAATGGGCGTCATCCGCGTGGGTTCTAAAGCAAAGGCTTATTCGTAGGGCTCGAGCGTGCTTGACGCCGCAGTAACACTGACGCGGATGACCTGCTATTCGGATGATCCATACTTGTAAGAAATCCATAATACGTATTTTGACACTCTTATTTAAGACCAGGACTCCTACATTTGCGCTAAACTCAGGACTGACAAATTATATAAGCACCATCAACCAGGATATCACTATTCAAAATAAAGTTACTAACAGGGAAATATTAGTGCTCGGATCCAAAGGTTTCATTGGGAGTCACTGCCATAGACACTTCTCAAAAAACAACGAAGTGTGGCATTGCGACATACTGCCCAGTGAAGGGATGAGAATTATTTCTTAATCGACCCTACCCTGCCAGATTTTGCGGCAGTGTTCCGAGCTCAACCATTTGACATCTGCATTAATTGCTCTGGTTCAGCGAATGTCAGCGATTCGTTCAAGAACCCCAACAAAGACTTCGAGCAAAACGTCATCCATGTTCAACGCATACTGGAAGCGATTCGGAGACACAATCCAGACTGTCATTACATTAATCTGTCTAGTGCAGCCGTCTACGGCAATACAGCGCAACTGCCGATTCAAGAGAACCAACGAACCCAAGCAATCTCACCATACGGTTATCATAAAAAGTTAGCAGAGGATTTGTGTAAGCAATTTACCGAATTGTATGACCTAAAGACCTGTCCACTACGTATTTTTTCTGCATACGGACCAGGGCTTAAAAAACAGCTCTTTTGGGATTTATTCAAAAAAGCAAGCAAGTCCGAGATCACTTTACATGGCAGTGGCAATGAAACTCGAGATTTCATTTATATAGAGGATTTGGAGCAACAAATTGACTTGGCTTGTCTTCATTCAAATTGGCATGCGGATATCATAAATTGCGCAAATGGCAAACAGACGCGAATAGCTGATGTCGTCGCGACCTTCACTCACCTCCTGGATTGGCACGGAACAATCACTTACACTGAAAAAAATAGAAAAGGAGATCCTACTTTTCTCTTGTTTTAGAGGGCTACCTGAGGGTATGACCACAGCGCAACAGAATCCCCCCGTCCAGCACTAGAACTTTAGAAAAAAACACCATGGCCTTCACACCAAGCAAAGATCAGAGACGCCGCGATCGCGAGCAGAAGAAAAGAGATAAGCGCATCGCCCGCGAAGCAGCGAGAGAAGAAAAGCTCGCAGCTGAGAGGGCCGCAGCAAAGGCAGCCGAAGAGGCTGCTGCCCTAGAAGCCTTCTATAAGACCCCAGAGGGTATCAAAGCGAAAGAGGAAGCTGAATTTGAGGCCGAGCTCGCCGCAGAGGAAGCAAAGGCCGCGGGTAAATAGCCCGAATCGGCTACGGGGCGCTCGAGTTCACTGAGGGCTCAGAGATGTATGAGAGAAATGAACGCAAGTCATCTGCTCTTTTATTGATAATACCTTCTTTGCGCTCTCTGCGACCTCTAGCGACCGCAGGGAACGAGCAGTTGAAAATGCATCTGGATGGCCAGTGTTCAAGGGAACTGGAATTTCAGAAGATGTGTATAAGGATATGCCTCCGCGGCTCTAGTCACTTGACTAAGGGAGTCATCAAGTAATCCTCGGGTCCATGACTACGCCGAATGAGGAAAACTTCAAATACTACAAGAAAGCAGAAACCAAGGCGCTCGAAATCCTAGCGGAGATGAAGGCGACAACTCCAAAGAAAATGGACATTGAGCTCGCGCTTCTGGTCGCCATTTTCGAGCTGCACAAAGGCGAGCTGCCCGCCGAAGCGATCGCCAAGATTGTGCAAGGCCACCTTGAAACGGTTGAGCCATATTACGCTTCACAGGCGCAGAGCGGAAATTGAGCGTCGAGGCTCAACGGGGGCAAAAAATCTATCGCACTTGCAAGGGGCTTTCTACGCAGTGTAACGACATTCACAAATGTCAGCCCGCCTAGAATAAATGCTTCGCTAGATGACTCGCAATCATCAACCATGCAGTGCAAGTAAACTCGAAGATATAAAATCTCAAACACCGCGGGTCCATAGATAAGAGCTGGCGCTTCGCTCAAACTGACGTGTTTATCTCTTTAAGCCCTGCCCTCGGGAGGTTCGGCTTGTCAACGAGTGAAAGGTCCTACCAAAGAATCCGATGAAACATTCACTCATCCGCAACTGCTAGAAGGACTCCCCTCCCGTTCAATATTTATACCAGCTCGGTTTAGCTGGCGGCTCGAGGCCTTGCGCTTCGTAGGCCGTTTTAAAGTGCATTTTTGCATAGTTCGAGAGCGCATCTGCGCCTTTTTCGGCCACAATTTTCTTGGCCTGCTCCAAGACTTTACCGCTCGCGCCTTTGACCAATTCTTCGCCAAGCTCATCCGAGAGTCGCTTCATCTCACGCACATAAATCGCACGCGCCACGATTGAGGATGCAGCGACAACTGGATCCTCTTCAGCCTTGGTGCGGCTGATCAAATTAAAATCTTTGCGCTCTTTCACGTAGGCATCGACCAGTTTCTGCTTAGTAAATTGATCAAGTATCCCCCAAGGTGCGGGACGTTTCTCCAGAGCTTCATTCAGCGACTTGCCGTGATACCAGGCGAGGAGCTTGTTTAAGTTATTCCCGAATTTCTTGTAGAGCTCGTTATATTTTGGCATCCGCGCAAAGGCCGTGGCTATCACCACGCCTTTGGTTTCACGGATCACCTTATCGAGCTTCAATATGGTGTTATCGGTGATTTTCTTACTATCACAGACGCCCGCTTCAATCCAAGCGCGCACCATATCACCATCGGCAACTACACAGGCCGTGACTAAGGGACCAAACAAATCGCCTTTACCACTCTCATCGCAGCCAGCGTGTAGCTCATACCATTCGAGATGATGCACTTCATCGTAGCCGAGGCGTGCGTCCATCGTGACCTGTGCCTCGACCACATCGCGCACAAAGTCCTCAGTCTTTTTACCCTGCACGACGAGCTTTCCACTTTGGTAGCCGACGACATTCACGCCCTCTCCTTTAAATGCAAATAGCGTATAGGCCACATCGTAAGGGATAAAAGCCCCTTGCTCCTCTAGGATTTCTGCCAATTGATCCATTTGCTCATCACTCAATTTAATGGTGTAAAGCTTCTTAACTTTTGGAACTTCGTCTTCGATCGATTTTTTAGATTTCTTTTTTGGCATGCCAACTTGAGCAATCCACACCACTCCACGTGGCAAATCAAGGCTGTATCGCATGAAACTCAAAGATCCAACATCCAAGGTCAAACGTCGAATAAGCTGCCCGCACCACCTGATGGCGAAAAGCATTCTGCCCGCACCATATCTGCATGGCATTGTCTAAAACCAGCTATTGAAAAACTCACCAACTGCGCCCATCACTATCGGCATGACAACTGATACTTTTACACAATTGTTTATCAAAGCAGGCCTCTCCACAGTCCATGCTGAGATGGTCGGCGTCTTGAGCGCTTTCTTGTTCCTCATACTTCTAGCGCTGTTCGCCAACTACGCAGCCAAAGCATTTATTCATGGCGTCATCCACCCGCTTATTCACAAAACATCCATAGAGTGGGATGACTTGCTGATAGAGACACGTGTATTCGTCCGCTTCTCACACATCGTGCCTGCCGCAGTCATCCATTTCTTTGGGCCTTCACTCTTCGAGAAATTTCCTGATGTGGTCGCGAATTTAGGCATCGTGGTCAACACTTACCTCATTGTCATCGTGCTTTTCATTATCGATGGCGTGCTCAACTTTTTACGCCGCGCATGGGAAAATGGCCCTGTCGGTAAGCGCTATCCCGCCAAAAGCTTCACGCAAGCGGCGAAGCTAGTGATCAACTTAATCGGTATCATTTTTATCCTATCCGCGGTGCTTGGGAAATCACCACTCGTTTTTTTCTCAGGCTTGGGCGCGGTCACTGCGATCCTGTTGTTGATCTTCAAAGATGCGATTCTCGGCCTCGTTGCCGGCTTCCAGCTTTCAGTCAACCACATGATTATGGTGGGCGACTGGATCGAGATGCCGGGCCGTGGTGCCGATGGTGATGTCATCGATGTCTCCCTCACGACAGTTAAAGTGCAAAACTGGGACAAAACCATCACCACGATTCCGACCTATGCGCTCATCTCGGATTCCTTCAAAAACTGGCGCGGCATGAGTGAGTCTGGTGGTCGACGTATTAAGCGTTCACTCAACATAGACATGCGCACCATTCAGTTCGCAGATGAACAACTACTCGAACGTTTCAAACGGATTCGCCTTTTGCGCCCCTATCTCGAGCAGAAACTAGAAGATATTCAGAAACACAACTCTGAGGTCGAAAACGATCTAGCCGAACTCATTAACGGGCGGCGCCTCACCAATATCGGCACTTTCCGAGCCTACTGCGTCGCCTACCTGCGCAACCACCCTAAGATCCATCAAAGTGGTATGACGCTTCTGGTGCGCCAGTTAGCACCTACCGAAAAGGGAATACCGATTGAAATCTACTGTTTCACTAATGATACGGCATGGGTAAATTTTGAAGACATCCAAGGCGACCTCTTCGACCACCTGCTTTCGATTCTCCCTGAGTTTGGGCTTAGCACCTACCAATCACCTAGTGGCGCTGACCTAGAAAAAGCAGGCAGCGCACTTCAGTTAAATTAAGTTCTCCCATATCTCCGAGCCGACACCTAGAGATAGCACTTCTACATATCATACGTTTTTTGTATCTAAGATACGATGAAGCAACGTAACGAGTTCAACCTCATGCGACCCATATGCGAACTTATGGTAGGGTTCGTTATCCTTAACGAAGCGTCAACCTGATAGATGCTGCTCGTTAAGGATAACGAGCCCTACCTTCCAACATAAACACCACACAACCAAAAGAAGACGCCTGCACCCGTTGCGGCAAACCTACCGTCGAGAAACTGGATGGCGTCGCTCTTTGCAATGACTGCTACAGTGTATTCGGTGCCTGTTGCGCGAGCGAGTTCGAGGACGATGATCTTATCTGCAAACCTAAAGACGAAACTAACAAAGGCGATCAATAGCCTTTGCGCTTATTATATTTTTCAGCCTTCGATTTCAGCTCACGGCGGTTACGACGGCCGATCGTGATCTGACGCTTTTTCTGACGTTTCTGCAACTGCTCCAATTCAAAATCAAGTTTCAGATAATTAATAAAGCGCTCTTTGCTCAACTCTCCCGATTCAATAGCAGCGCGAATCGCACAGCCTTGGTCACTTCCGTGCTTACAGTCGTTGAACTTGCAGCGCAGCGCCCTCTCATCAAAATCAACAAAGCTCTCCTTCAAAGTCTTCGCATCGGTCCACATCTGCACTTCGCGTATGCCCGGATTATCAATCAGCATCCCACCGTCTGGCAGCACGAGCAATTCACGTGCGGTCGTTGTGTGCATACCTTTACCCGTAACTGCATTGACCTCACCCATCCATTGCACCGCCTCTCCGACGAGGTGATTGATGAGTGTCGACTTACCGACACCACTCGATCCAATCATCGCAACCGTGACCCCTGGGGCAATGAATTGGCGAATCGCATCGACCCCATTCTGCTCGACGGCACAAGTTTGGATCACTTCGATCTCGGGGTTTAACCTTCGGAGAGCCTCAGCCGCCAAGTCATTCATCTCGCTGGGATACAAGTCGGACTTATTCAGAATGGCGACCGATTTCGCACCACTACGTTGCATCACAGCATAGTAGCGTTCCATTCTGCGGGGATTAAAATCTTGCCCTGCTTCTGTCACTACAAATACCACATCCACATTTGCAGCGATCACCTGCTCCTCTGTCCCCTTACCTGGTGCCTTACGTGACAAGCAAGTCTGTCGTGGCAAACGTGCCCGAATAACGGCATCGTATTCATCATTCTCTTCGCCCATTTCGAGCGCCACCCAATCACCCACGGAGGGCAAGTCGGCATCGGTTTGTGCCTCATGATAGACTGCACCGCTCATGATGACCTCCAACTCTGCGCCATCGCCCAACAAGGCGCCATAAGAAATTTTATTATCCCGAATCAAACGCGCGGGTTGCCAGCCCTTTGCTTGATAGTCTTCAAAGTGCTCTGCGCAGCGAGCATTCCAGCCAAGGGATTCTAGAGTCATCACGTGCAAACGATTTCGTTATGAATCATTTCGTCCGATCGGTGCGAGCTCACGATAGAGTGCCTCCCATTCCGCGGATAAACTTGTCGTGCACACAGGCTGCACCGCCCGATTATACCAATAGCCCGCATTCGACACGTCGCCTTCGACCCGATGCAGATAGGCATGCACCCATGCAGCTTCGGCAGTCACTAAGCCCTGCACCAACTCATGTGCTTGATTCCAGTCTCCTCTCTGCTCGGCCTCCAAGGCTTGTAAATATACGTTTTTAGCTTCCATTTGTATCTTTATATGTGGTCGCACAGTGCCAGCCCTCGCCAAGAGGCTCAAGCCATTACTCCGCCCAAGTGACATGATTTGCAAAGCCCTCGCGTCGCCAATACTCACGTTTCTCTAAATCACAGATGAGCAACTCGTGCTTGTGCACAAACACTCGCTCTCGGTCGCCCGTGGCATTCGCGTTACGACTGACGCCCTGTAAACGTTTCGCGGTAACGGAAACAGCCATATAGCGCCCGCAACTCGTTTGCCTCACCGGGCGTGCATGCCAAAACTCTGGGCTTCGATTATTCGCCACTGCAAATAATCGAGTCGATTCACGTGTGCTCAAATCGTAATAGTGCGCATCTGAACTACTCTCACTATACCAAAACCCATTTCGATTCGTAGCCCATACTGGATAACGCCCTAAACGACTCAAACGTTCGCACTGGTTCACCTTCAAATCCCATAAAAAAAGTCCGTCACCACCAAGGACTGCACGACTCTCACCAGACGGATCAAATGTCGCACCTTGACCGGTTGCCTCTTTCTCGGGAAAAGTCAGCCGCCGGACTCCCTTCAAATCGACAAGGTAGACCCCATCAGCACCTGCAAAAATCAATTCCCTTAAACTGCGACTAAAAGCCAATGGTCGATACGCATCACTACAAATGGGCCGCAACCGTGCACGGCTCTCAGTTGGTTTCAAAACAAACAACTGGTGGTCAATCACGACGCGATCATCCGCAGGTCGATCGGTAGCCAATAGGCCAAACAATTGCCCGCCACGATCTGAAGAGCTACCAATCCATTCTAATAGCCACAAGCCCCACTGGTTGAGCGGAAGATCGAGCAGGACATCAGTAGTGCACCGCGCTAAGTTAAACGAACGCAGCTGACTGAAATCATTTCGAGATAAGCTTGGCGCACTCACATAACGATATGCCGTTTGCGTCTGGGCATCATAAGCAATTGGACAATCAACAGGACCCACAGCACCAAAATCATGCATAAGAGTAAAATCACTATGCTGGCAAACAAGTCGCCCACCTTCTTCTACCAATAGCTTCGGCGCATCCCCTCGTGGGGATACCTCACTCCAACCTGCTGCAAACTCTATATTCAGACCACTCATCCGAATCGAAAATAGTCACCTTAAAGCATATTTCGCAACCAAGGTTTTACATAAAGAGATCATAACCTTGAATTCACCAATAAACGTATATTTAACCAATCATCAGTTTAAGCCCTACATATAATAAACGATGAAACAAATCCCCTCCCTACTTTGCCTCGCTTTGCTATGCACTTCAATTAGTTGCCAAGCTCTCCCCAGCGAGACTCAACAAGCTACCGTTAGGGATGAGCTTAAAACTTGGCACAAAGTCACCCTCTCTTTCGAAGGTCCAGAAAGCAGCGAAAATGCGACTCCCAATCCCTTCACCGACTACCGGCTCGATGTAACGTTCACGCACGCCGCTAGTGGCAAGTCTTACACCGTCCCCGGCTATTACGCTGCAGATGGCAACGCTGGGCATACCAGTGCAGACAGTGGCAACATCTGGCGCGTCCATTTTGCACCTGACACAGTCGGCAAATGGACCTACGAAGCACGCTTCCTGGGCGGTCCAAATATTGCCATCAGTGAAGCCATCGAATCCGGTAAAGGCATCGCCTTTAACGGCACGACTGGCAGCTTAAACATTGAAGCGAGCGACAAAACTGGCCGCGACAATCGTGCCAAAGGGCGCCTCCAATATGTTGGCGGGCATTACTTACGCTTTGCTGGGAACGGTGAGTATTTCTTAAAACAAGGAGCCGATGCCCCTGAAAACTTTCTTGCCTACGAAGAGTTCGACGGCGACTTCAAGTCCGATGGCATCAAAGACCAACTCGTCAAAGAATGGGCCGCTCATGAGCGTGACTGGAAGCCCGGCGATCCCACATGGGGCGACGGACGCGGTAAGGACATTATCGGCGCAGTGAACTACCTCGCGAGTGAGGGCCTCAATGCTGTATCCTTCCTCACCTTCAACATCGAAGGCGATGATCGCAACGTCTTCCCCTACACCAACTACAAGGAACGTGCACGCATGGACTGCTCCAAACTCGATCAGTGGGAAATCGTCTTTGAGCACGCGGATCAACTCGGCATGTTTCTCCACTTTAAAACACAGGAGACTGAAAATGAACGCCTGCTCGACGACGGCGACACGGGCCCACAACGCCGCCTCTACTATCGCGAATTAGTCGCTCGATTCGGACACCACCTCGCACTCAATTGGAACCTCGGCGAAGAAAACGGCATCTGGGGTGGTAAAAGGCACCATAAGGGCAATTCTCAAAGCACCGAGCAACGCCAAGCCATGGCTCAATGGTTTTACGACAACGACCCTTATCGCCACCACCTCGTCATTCATAACGGACAAAGCGGCGACGACTTACTTGGAGACAAATCAAAGCTGACCGGCTTTTCACTCCAAACTAATAAAGCAGATTTCAGTAATGTGCCCAAAAGCGTTGCCCGCTATATTAAAAGCTCGGCTGAAGCAGGCCGTCCTTGGGCAGTTGCATGCGACGAGCCTGGTGACGCCTCCTTCGCCATACGTCCCGACAACGACAAAGCAAACTCGCACGAAGACGGCCGACGCAATGCACTCTGGGGTTGCTTGATGAATCAGGGCTACGGCTCTGAATATTACTTTGGCTACAAAGCTGCACACTCTGATCTGACTTGTATCGACTACCGCAGTCGCGATCAATGGTGGGACTATTGCCGTTACGCTCTCGAGTTTTTCAGCCATAACCAAGTCGCTATCTGGGATATGCGCGCCGCGCACAATCTCAGCAGCAACAATGACAGCTGGTGCCTCGCACAAGATGGCGAAGCCTATTTGATCTACCTTAAAAATGGCGGCAGCACGCAACTCGATCTCAGCAAAGCATCTGGCGACTATACAGTGCACTGGTTCAACCCGAGAACTGGAGGCAAACTGATTGACGGTAAATCTCTCAAAGGCGGCATAAGTGCCTCTATCGGCAAGGCTCCTAGCGAGGTCGATCAAGACTGGGTCGTGCTCGTCAGAAAATAGTCGATACGCCTCAGGAATAAAGCACCGAGCCTTGTGCTCCAAGCAGCATGAATAACACCATCGCGATCACCCTTCTTTTTAGCCTGTGCACTGCGCTGCCATCACTACTCTCTGCCGCACCCGATAAAGCGACAGAAGTCAATCCCGTCGAGGTTGGCAGCACAGCGCCAGACGTTTCCCTCGCACAAGCCGACGGTAGCCGCATTGAATTAAGAGATCTGATTGCTCAAAAGAATAGCGTTATCGTTTTCTATCGTGGCAGTTGGTGCCCCTATTGCACACGCCATCTAGCGGCACTCGGCGAGGTCGAACAAACCCTCATCGACAAGGGTTACCAAATCATCGCGATTTCTCCAGATTCCCCAGAAAAGGTGCGTGAATACAGCGACGAATCAAAAATCAACTATACCGTTTATTCCGACTCTTTGATGGAGGCGTCCAGTGCGTTCGGGCTCACATTCAAAGTCGATACGCCTACGCTTGAAAAACTCGATAGCTACAATATCGATATTGAAGCCGCATCAGGGCAAGCACACCACCTCCTCCCTGTGCCTGCGGTCTACATCGTGAACAAGGATGGCATCATTCAATTCCGCTCTTACAATCCAGATTATACAACACGCCTAAGCGTCGAGGAGATCTTCGAAGCGATTCAATAGCCTCCCTAGGCTTCGTGCTCAGTAGCTCGTATGGTATTCTTAACTTGAGTGATCTCGGAAAGAATCCACGCCTTCTCTTCTTCTTTTAGGTGGGGGCCAAACTTCCAGCACTTGCCATCTGCAAAAATTAAGCCGACTCCGTGCACCCAGACTCGATTCTTTTTGTAGCAGTGCACACTTTCAACCTTACGTAGCTGTTTGAAGGGTCGTGTTTTATTGAATGATTTTCCAAAAAGCTTACGCGATAACATCACCGTGTTGCGATCTATCAAAATCGAAATTTCCGCCTTTAGTAAGTAGAGAAAGATACAAAATGTCACTGCACCGATCATCATAAATGGGACCCAAAATACCTGACCCTCGACATCTCCCTCACTAAATGCCGCATAAAAGCCTGCGTAACTGCTCACATTCCAGATGATGGTAAAGACGAGGAAAAACCAAGTCACACTCGACCGAAGTCCCGCTACCGGCAAAATCAGACCGATTTCATCACTTTCAATGAAAGATTCAATCCGGCTATCGGTTGGCTTTTTAACTGAGTTTGTGGGCACGAATGCTTTCATTGATAAATCGCTAGCAGCCTAAGTGATCACTGATTGGTGCGCAGATGCCTTCCTCCGACTTAACACTAAGATCAAGGCACTGCACCCGAAGAGCATGGAAAATAAAGCTGGCTCCGGCACCGGAGAGAGAACGGTCTCATAGCCAATATCGCGAAAACTCTGCAGTGTCGTGTTGCTCAGTCATGCATCACCACTAAGGAACCCAGTCATCAGTTCATTATCCAGAACCTTTCCATTAAAGACACTGGTATACACAATGGTATCTCCAGGATCATCTCGAGAATCGACAGCTTCAAACTCGGCCCCAAGATCGATGCCCATATTCCAATGTCCGTTTGCCGTTCCTGCAGCTCTATCGGCACATAGGTGGCATCTGCTTGATCGAATTCTTGCTGAAAAGCGGCCAATCCAAAGGCACCTGTATATTGCCCGCTGCCATTGACGTAAACTTCTTGATAACCAGGCAGCCCCACGGCGCTACTACTCCATAGCGACCCAAAGCCGAGCAGATGCGCCATCTCATGACGAATCACTGCCTCAAAAGTCCCCGCACTCACCAATGAACCAAGATCGGAGGTATCAAAGGTCATGTTGCCCTGCGTGGTCTCTAAAAAAATCACCCTGAATATTAACCTGTGTCGGCCCAGCGGAACCAAGTGTGCCTCCGGCCCCATCAATATTTCCTAGTGCCACATTCATGATCACAGAAGTCGGCGCCAATAAACCGTCGCGATATCCACTCAAGTTCGACTCCCAAAATGTCTCAGCCGCATTAAAAGCCGCACCATACGTTACCACATCAGCGGCCGATGTAGCACCATAATCTAAAACAATGTTTATCGAGGCATTACTAACAGAAGCACTCAACGCTAGGTATAGAGGTATGAATGGTAGGGGTAACCGCTTCATCACTCGCTAGGATCCGTATTTAGCCAAAGAGTTCAAGGTATAAGCGACAGATAAGTATGCCCGCTCGGTTTCACACAATAAAGCTCTCTGATCCAGCATGACCGAATATTGACACATTATTCTTTAGCTTCCGAAGCTGACGGTCCAATGTGAGTCATCAATGAACATATTAGATCAGCTCAAGAATGAAATGGCGGCACTCTCTAGCGAGCTCGCCTTCAAAGCTGAGTGGGTTCATCACCTACACGAAACTCTTCCACTCTATACCCGCTTACCTCAACCACTCCAAGACCGCTTACATCATAAAATCGCGGCGTTCGTTCAATCCACGCATTTTGAAGGATGTGAAGGTATTGAGCTCACCACCCCGATCATTCTATCGATTTCGGGACAAGCCTGTCTACTGGTGCTCAGCCATGAAGGGCCCCCTTACCCCGGCCTAAATACAGTATTACTCTACCCTCGTGCCTTTAGCTCGACGATCGAAAGCATCGAGCCTGATGGGCAAATTTTAGAAAAAACCGTCTTCTGCGAAGGCGAGTCCTGGGAAGACGGCACCGTCCGTTTAGCATGGGACTCCGTCAGTGGTGGTGCACGCAACATCTCTGACGGCCACAACGTCACTTTCCACGAATTTGCACATCAACTGGATGCCCTCGACGGCGATATCGATGGCGTGCCTCTGCTTAAAAGTGAAGAGGCTTTCTACACCTGGGCTGGCGTCCTCGGGTCACATTGCGCCGAGCTTATCGAGCAAGTCACGCTCGGCTTAAAAACTGTCTTAGATCCGTATGCCACGACCAATCCAGGAGAGTATTTCGCCGTTGCCACGGAGACCTTTTTTGAAAAACCCAAGCAATTCAAAGCGAAACACCCAGACCTCTACGCAGAGCTAAAGGACTTCTATCAACTCGATCCAGTCAGCTGGTTCTAAGGCCGATCACCCGATCACATAAGCGCCTCGCCGTGCAACAGCGCTTCAAGCAACTCACGCTTCTGCAATTTCTATCGCAGGAGGTGCCATCACAAATCTGAGCGACATCACGGTCACATACAGGCCGAGCAAAACCATGGCGAGCGCGATCCCGCCTAGCATACTGAACGCACCATGCTGGAAGACCATCATAATCAATGCCATAATTGGCATCACGACCATGACTGCTGCCGGTATCAAAGCGAATGTGAATGCAATCCGCCGGTGCTTTAAGAACACCACAAAAGTAATTAGAGCAAGAGCGGCAAGGAGCTGATTGGTCGCTCCAAACAAAGGCCAAATCGCTTTCCAAACAGGCAGCACGGTGCCATCTGGGCTCGTATACGTTCCAAACGCAGCGATCGCTGGTAAGAGCAACACGATAAAGGTTCCGAGGTAGCGACTGCTCGCGCTACGCCAGTCGAACAACTCTTCTAGCAAAAAGCGCGTCAAACGCGTGCACGTATCCAGCGTCGTCAGCAAGAACGTGCTCACTGCCAAAGTCGCAAAAGTCAAGCCAATGTCCTCTGGCACACCAATCGCCCCAAAAAAGACAGCTGAACCACGTGCAAACGCAGCAACCGGTCCACCTTCCATGCCTCCCGAAACACCGATACAGGCGAGTGCAAAAACTGCCAACAACCCCTCAATCAACATCGATCCATAAGATACTTTCCGCACATCTCGCTCAGTCTGAATCTGCTTCGAAGTCGTGCCACTACTCACGATACTGTGAAATCCACTACAAGCCCCGCACGCCACTGTGATAAACAGAAATGGAACGAGGTAACTCCATTCTGAGGGATGAAAACTGGTGTAAACCGGTATTTCAAAACCACCTCCACGAACAAATAAACCAACAACGCCCAGCGCCATGATCGCATACAGAAACGTCGCGCTCAAAAAATCTCGCGGCTGCATCAAGACACTCACTGGGAGAATCGCCGCACAGTAACAATAGGCAAAAATTGCCAGTAACCATACGTTCTTACTCACTCCCAACGCAGGAAACTCAATACCCACCCATAGCCCAAGATACGTGAGCGCGATAAAGCATGGAATCACGATTTTGTATGATACCGCACTCTTGCGAAGAACCAGCCCAAAGAGCAACGCCACAAAGATAAACCAGCCCGACGAGGTCGCGACGGCGGGTTCATTCAAGAAACCAGTCACGGTTAAGTCCAAAAAGACGACGATCACATAGACCAAAGCCAGCAACACAAAGACCAAAAATAACTTTCCCGTTGTCTCGCCAATCAAGTTTCGGCAGGTCGCCGTGATGGATCGCCCGCGGTAACGTAAAGACATCAAAGTGCTCCCAAAATCGTGCACCCCACCAACAAAAATTGAGCCCACAATAATCCAGATCCATGTCGGCGCCCATCCAAATACAGAGGCCGCAATGATCGGCCCAACGATCGGGCCTGCGCCTGCAATCGATGAAAAGTGGTGCCCAAACAACACAGCAGCACGCGTTGGCACATAATCGACCCCATCATTAATCTCACAAGCAGGCGTCTCGCGCTCTGGTTCGATACGACAACGACGCTCTAAAAAAGCACCGTAAAAGCGATACGCGAGTGACAATAAAACAGTCGAGAGAACTAAAAGCGGAATTAACATGATCTTATCTAAGAATGGCTTAAAAAGTAGATCCAGCCAGATGACAATGCCACATTCGTTTCAGTATAGCTGCCGACTTCTGATGCATGCGCCAAGGTAAGTCAGAATAGCCACTTCATTTAAAATATACCATTGACAGTATATACCAATAAGTGAATACACAGGCACATGGAAGCCTCCGATCTATTTAAGTGCATTGCCGATACACAACGGCTTCGCATTCTAAACCTACTAGAAGCGGGGCCACTTTGCGTATGCCACTTGCAAGAAATCCTCGATGTCTCACAAGTTAAAATGTCGAAGCAGCTCTCCATTATGAAGCAGATGGCGCTAGTTGAATCACACCGCGAAGGCACATGGATGATCTACTCGATTAAAGAACCGATCCACGGGCTCATTCAAAACAACTTAAACTACCTGCGCGAGGCTGATTGCAGCGAATGCAACCAACTGCAGGAGGACCTGCTCAAACGCGGAAAACTCATTCTACGCATCACGGATAACCAAGAAGACTGCCCTAGTTCGATCTGCCAACAGATCGACTGCTGCTGATGCCGTCCTCAGACACCCCTGCCCGACCGACTCTCGTCAACACCATCAAGCCAAACACCAAAGGCATACAACTTATGAACGAACACGACCCAGCAAGCTCCGGAAAATTAACCCCAGAAGCCGCGGAGACAAAGCCCGGCTTCTTCTCACGCATCTTCACCAAAATGGACAACGCCATGAAGACCAAAGCCGATGAGGCTGCAAAAAACCAATGCTGCTCCCCTGACGACAAGGGCAAAGGCGGCAAGTGTTGCTAAACGAGATATTAAACCCGTGTTTGTTGAATGCCCATTTCCAGCATCACAAATTCAGCCGAACTAAACCCAAATGCTCACACAACTCATCGACCGACTGATCTACGACTGGATCGGCATGGACCCGGAGTCGCGCTTTACCGGAGCGCTGCACTTCTTCCTCTACGATACGATCAAGATATTCATTCTGCTTGCAGTGATGATCTTCGCCATCGGCGTGGTCCGCACATGGCTCCCAGAGGACCGATTGAAACGATGGATGGGAAGCGGTGGCATTTTAGCCAATTTTATAGCCGCACTCTTCGGCGCAATCACCCCATTTTGTTCCTGCTCGTCGATTCCGATTTTCATTAGCTTACTCAAAGCAGGCGTGCCACTCGGCGTCACCTTTTCCTTTCTCATCACCTCCCCCATCATCAACGAATACCTCGTGATCCTTATGGTCGGTGAGTTTGGCTTACCCGTAACCATCGCTTACGTTGGCAGTGGATTACTCATCGGCACCGTTGCAGGTGCCATACTCGGCAAACTCAAACTCGAGAAACACCTAGAGGCCGACATCATCGCATCCGCACATACGGAATCTGAAACCGTCAAACATACTTTCAACTCACGCCTTCGTTATGGTTGGGATGAGTCTGTTACTGTCATCAAACAGATTTGGCTATGGGTGATCGTCGGAGTCGGAATCGGCGCTTTCATTCACAATTATATACCGCAAGAAACCATCCATGCGCTGATGGAAGCCACCGGTATCTTCTCTGTCCCCATCGCCACCGTGCTCGGCGTGCCGATGTATGGTAGCTGTGCCGCAATCGTGCCCATTGCCGTGGTGCTTTTCCAAAAGGGCATACCACTTGGCACCGCACTCGCTTTTATGATGGCAATGGCCGCGCTCAGCCTACCTGAAGCGATCATGCTTCGCCGCACCATGCACCTCAAACTGATCGGCATCTACTTTGGGATCACAACCCTCGCCATCATCTTTACCGGCTATTTGCTGAACCTTCTAGCGAAGGTGATATGAGATACGGGATACGGGATACGGGATACGGGATAATTTAATATGAGCTATAAAGATTTACAAATTTGGCAGATCGCTCGCGAACTTACGGTTGAGATTCACGCAATGACCTTTCGCGATCTCCCGAAATTTGAAGCATACGAAGAAGCCTCTCAAATTAGCAGATCGATGAAATCCATTAAATCCAACATCGTCGAAGGATACGGTCGTCGCAGATATAAAAACGACTTCATTCGTTTTCTCACTTTTGCTCACGCTTCATGCGATGAAACCATCGACCATCTCGAAACCCTCTACAAACAAAGTCCTTAACAGATTCCGCACTTTACGAAAAAATACACACCCGCCTCGACCAACTCGGCAGAAAATTAAATCGCTTTATCACCTCAGTCGAAAAACAGCACAACACAGCAATCAACGAAGACCCACAAACCTACAACGAATAATCTCGTATCTCGTATCTCGCATCCCGTATCCCGCATCCCGTATTCCGCATCTCGCATCTCGCATCCCGCACATCTTATGTCTAAACCAAAAGTTCTCATTCTCTGCACAGGCAACTCCTGTCGCAGTCACATGGCAGAAGCCATCCTCCGTAACATAGCAGGCGATCTCTTCGAGGTCTTCAGTGCAGGCTCAAAGCCTAAAGGTGAAGTCCATCCGCTCGCCCTTCAAGCGATACAAGAGCTCGGCATCAGCACCGAAGGTCATACTTCAGATCACCTAGATAAATACCTAGACCAGGGGATCACCACCGTGATTACTGTCTGTGGCAACGCCGACCAAGCTTGCCCGACCTTCCCAGGTCAAGTAAACCGCTACCACTGGGGATTCGAAGACCCGCCGCATGCACAGCGTGAAGGTGAAAGCGAGATCGACGCGTTCCGCCGAATTCGCGACGAAATTAAATTAGTCTTCGAGGCTTATGCCTTTGGTTATCGCGAAGCGATTTCAAAAAACGCCTGACTAAAGTGTCGACATACGAGGCATCAACCATGCACTCGCATCTCGTATCCAGCATCCCGCTACGATGAAAAACAAACTGATTGCTGAGTTCATCGGCACCTACTTCCTCTACTTAATCATAGGAATGTGTGTCACCGACCCAGGGGCTGGCGCATTCACTCCACTTGCCGTAGGCATTGGACTGGCCGCACTCGTATATAGCTGCGGGCACATCTCCAAAGCGCACTTCAACCCAGCGACAACCGTCACATACCTCTCTGCAGGCACCCACCCGAAGAAGGCCTTCATTCCATTTGTAGCCGTCATCATTCTCGGAGCCGTGGCAGCTGCGTTCAGTGTCCAACTCTTAAACCAAGCTGGTATCGCGAGCGTTAAAGCTATCGAGATCGACTACGGACGCATCCTATTCGCCGAGTTTGTTTTCACCTTCGCACTGATGTGGGTCATACTAAATGTCGCGATTGCAAGCGGCACCAAGGGCAATCCATTCTATGGCATCGCAATCGGTGCAATTGTCACAGCTGGAGCCTACTCCGTAGGCCCCATCTCTTTTGCAGCCTTCAACCCAGCAGTAACGCTCGCACTATGCATCAATGGATTCATCCCATGGGGTGCCTTGGCAATTTATGTTGCAGTGCAAATCGTCGCGGCAGCCATTGCTGGCCTGCTCTTTCGCTCCATGCAGATCACCAATCCGCAAGAGTTTCCTAAGGGTGACCTTAATTAGCATTCGCACACTCAGGGGAAGCACATGCCCCGCCTAAACATCCACACGATCTAGCCTCATTTAGACATGACACAAAAGCTCTACCAACCGACCACACTCTCCGACCTCTCACTAAAAAATCATATCGCACTCGCGCCGATGACACGTGCTCGTTCAGGTCCAGATCGCATCCCCAATGCCTTGATGGCAGAATACTATTCGCAGCGCGCAGGTGTGGGCCTAATTATTACAGAGGCCACCACGATCTCCGCGCAAGGCAATGGCTGGAATCACTCCCCTGGCATCTATACCGACGAGATGACCGAAGCATGGAAACTAACTACCGAAGCCGTGCATGCAAACAGTGGCACCGTGTTTCTGCAACTCTGGCACACTGGGCGTGCCTCACACAGCGACTTCCATGGCGGCAAGCTTCCAGTCTCCGCATCTGCCATAAAAATTGACGGCGACCAGATTCACACACCAGCAGGCAAAAAGGACTACGAAGTGCCTCGCGCGTTGGAAACAGATGAAATCGCTGGCGTCATCGCGGACTACAAGGTCGCCGCCCGACGGGCCAAGACAGCAGGCTTCGATGGAGTCGAAGTGCACTCAGCAAATGGCTATTTACTCAACCAATTTCTAGAATCAAAAACAAATCACCGCACAGACATATACGGAGGCAGTATTGAAAATCGCACACGCCTCTTGCTCGAAGTCGTCGCCGCAGTCTGCGAAGTCTTCCCCGCTAATCGAGTTGGCGTTCGCCTATCGCCTAATGGAGCCTTCAACGACATGGGCTCGACCGACTACCGCGAGCAATATACATACGCAGCCAGTCAACTCGATACATTTGGCCTCGCCTATTTACACGTAATGGACGGCCTCGCATTTGGTTTCCATGAACTCGGCGAACCAATGACACTCCAAGATTTCCGCAAAGTCTTCAGCGGCCCACTCATGGGTAACTGCGGCTACGACAAAGACAGCGCCGAAGCCGCTATCGAAAATGGCGCAGCCGACATGATTGCAATAGGACGGCCTTACATCAGCACACCAGACGTCGCTGAGCGCTGGGCAAAAGGACTCGAACTCAATCCAGACATCGACATGGCACATTGGTATACACCTGCAGGCGCTGAAGGATATACCGACCAACCAGCAGCAATGTAGCTAGCGGAAAAAGTCGCTGGCGAATAAATCATTAAAAGATCGCTTTCACCTACATGAGCCTCCAAGCACTCTGCACTTGCATCAATGTGCGCGTCCGACTCAATCTGTCGCAACATGGAAAAAGAAGTCGAAATAACCCGTGAGCCGATCGAGCTCTACAAACTGATCAAGTTTGAGGGCCTCGCCCCTAGTGGTGGTGCAGCCAAATCCTTAATCGCGGAGGGACAAGTGACTTTGAATGGAGTAGTTGAAACACAAAAACGTAAAAAACTGGTCTCTGGCGATTGCATCGAGCTCGGTGAAACCACGCTCAAGCTACGTCTGGTTCAAGCACCTGCCTCATCGTAAGCACCGCTTTCCTGCCGCGAACTTGCAGCGCTCTCTGGCGAGACTACGCTTTCTTAACGACTGAAGTCTTCAACTTCATTGCACCAAAGCCAGGAATCTTACAGTCGATATCATGGTCACCTCCGCAGAGCCGGATGTTCTTCACTTTGGTGCCGATTTTAAGCGTGCTTGAGGTGCCACCAACTTTTAGATCTTTAATCACAGTGACGGTATCCCCATCCACCAAGGGTGTGCCGTATGCGTCACGATACTCGGGTTCAGCCGATGCGGACTCTGCCACGCTCTCTGCTACTGTAAATTCATGATCACAATCCGGACAAACAAGCACGGTCCCGTCTTCGTAAGTGTATTCAGAGTCGCATTTAGGGCAATTGGGTAGTTCAGCCATGTCTCAATCAACGAAGACATTATCGAGGCTCGCAAGCCAATAAACAGACTGAAATTGCTATTTAAGTTTATTAGCGACAAAGCTCTTTTCTTAGGCTACCCTCTTGCAAGCAATACTGGCAAGCAGTCGGGATTGCGATTAATACAAGTAAGTAAAACAAATATGAGCACAGGAATAGTAAAATGGTTCGACGCTGAAAAAGGCTACGGATTCATCACCCCAGAAGACGGAGGCAAAGACCTTTTCGTCCATCACTCCGAAATACAAACCGATGGCTATGCAAAGCTTGAGGACGGTCAAAATGTCGAATTCGAAGTCGGTAGTGGACCTAAAGGTCCTTGCGCCACGAAGGTGACATCAGCTTAAATAGCCGAAGTTCTTTCAAACTTAAGCACACTCTGAATCTAGAGTGTGTTTTTTTTTGTGGCTTCACGCAAAACGTCTATCGTTGCTGAAATAAAAAGTCTGGCATAATTAGCTCCATCTCGAACTTTTCGTGCTTTGTGGTGCCATACAATGCACCATCGATATACACTTCTGCTCCGCTGGGCAGCTTATATTCACTCCCTGGAAGCGGAGATAAATAACGATACTCTACCTCATGCTGCGCTTCACCAGCAGCTTTATAAATCATATGCCGTTTGAGTTCTAGGCCTGTGGCTTTATCAATATAATGATAGATGGGGTCATCAAACAGACCACTATTCTTAATAACTGAACAGCGGTGCCCATTCCATATTTCTTCGTCTAATAATTCGAATGTTGAACGTGCCGAAACGCCCTTTTCAAAATCCCAGACCAGATAAGGAAGTGCCACACCAAACATAAATAAAACATTATTCATTGCCACGAGCGACTCATCCGATTCATCAAAAAATCCGTGCGCTCGCGATTGCCACATTTGCTCACCGTCGTAGCCAGCGACCATTTCTATATTTCTATACATAACCGTCTGCCTGAAAAAGTGAGGTTTCTTAGCCATATAGATAATCTCCATTTCGACACCAGCAGACGAGTAAGTGCCATAAAAGCGCATGTGCTGAATTTCAGAATACCCAGTCACACGCGCGTGCCGTTCCAGCACTGCTTCAATCCCTGAAAGTGCTGACATATCCACGATCTTACGTACCTCTGGCTCCTCGATCAGAGTTGGAGGAGTAGGCCTAATAGGAGTGGTATCCACAATCGAAACAGCTTCATCGGCTGAAGCGCTTACTTGAGCAGGCGACTCAAGCTCACGTAGAATGAAAGCAACGGAACTAGCAATCAACACCAGCCCACATCCCACAAAAGCGATTATTTTGTAAAGCTCGGCCTTATGCATGGGATGCCCCAGAATGAAAATGCTCTCCTGTTTACTTTTTTTGCCAGCCATTGAACATAATCTCATCGTGTCGACTTGAATAAATCAAGCTGAAGTCGGCTAAATTCACCATATTGTGTTGCCTCAAATAGCACTCACTCAAGCAGGTTTATCGAGAGGACACTAATCACTTTCATTTGGAGGGCAATACCTCTGTCATTGCCGCAGGCACACCTCATTGCTTCGCGCTATCGGCGACGGCGACGAAGGCAAGTCTCCAATTTTTACCGAACACTTTCTCCAGTGAGTGCCACTCCAATTTGCCCTAAACAGGTGCAGGTGACCGTATGCAGCTAAGCTCTTAGCAAGGGCTCAGCCTTCACGGAAAAAGACATGCGCGCCAATCCGCTTGGTGAATGCCATCTGTTCACGCCAACTCTTTGGCGGGTGAATGCAATAATGAGTCGCCCCATCTGTAATATCTGAGCCCAGTTCCCCTGCGCAATATGCGTCGACCATTTGTAAGGCATCGTCCCAAGTGCGATCATTCATGGCTCTAGCAATCGCGGGGCCATAATCAGGCTGAGCTTGCGAAGTAATCTCATTGAGACATGAAAAAGCTTTGCGACGTGCCACAACTGCGGCCGCACGACTGGGGTTTCCTTTAGCTCGGTTTTTTTACACATGGAGCACCGCTAGCATGCCCTCTTCTCCCTGGCAAGCTGCCTCTAAGACGAGCACTGATGCAATGATCTGCCGCTCATAAGGGCGAACCTCTGCCTGCACCAAGGTGCCTCCAAATAGACACAGCACTACCGCGACACGCAGGTCCATGAAACGAGTAAGCATTAGTTGAGGAGTGAACATTTGAAAGAAATGGGGGGGGATGAAAGTCCGTGAATTTCCTCCCGAAGCAAGTGCTTTCAATGCGGACAGACCGCTTTAACAATGCCCTTACAAATTGTTCACTATACGTGAAACACCCTACTTGGCTGATCGTGTCACTTCGATTAAAATCGAGCGTAAATCCTGAAAGGAAACAGGCTTACTAAGAAAATAATCCATACCTGCCTTCTTAAATTTACTTTGATCTGACAGCGTATTAAAGGCGGTGACAGCCACAATTGGAGTTTAAGGCACGCCCTCGCTTTGCTCCTTTAGGCGAATCTCACGGGTGGTCATAATGCCATCTAGAATAGGCATATCAATATCCATCAAAATCAAATCAAAGGTCTGACCCGACTCCAATAGATCGAGCGCGTCCTGCCCATTTGCAGCGTTGCTAGTATTTTGACCGGCTCTCTCCAATAGTAGCGACATCAATTCCCGGCTAATCGGGTCATCTTCAACAATTAAAATACTCAAGCAAAACGGTAACACAGGCATCGCAGACTTGCTAGGATGCTTGGCCTCGATACTCAAACCACCGATCGGCTTTTGCTGACTCGCTGAAGCTTCCATATTCTCCATCTTGAAGCCAAGGGTGGTTTTCACGCCGATCGTGTCATTCATTTTCAATGCCATCATTGCACCGTCATAATGCTCTAGCATCGATATCGAGATCGACCAATAAAGATACTCCATGCGTATGCGCTGAGGCACATCCCCTGTAGTTAACTCTGTTACCTCAAAAATGCGCAAACCACGATTCTCAGGCATCACTTCAAGCGGGTTCTCAATCAAGATTTCAACATTATCATCAAACACTTTCCATGTAATCAACAGCTCTTCAGACTCTACATCTGCATTCGGATCTTTGCATTCGAGTGAGCCCAAGATTGCCGTCTCAATAATATGGATTAGGTGATCATAGTCACCACGTAAGCGTATGCGATCATTCTGGTGATTGAGCTTAATCCGCAATCGGCGACTGAGTGCACGTCGTGCGATGTTTTTCTTAATTTGCTCCATCAAATCACGTAGGTTGATCCATTCGCGATGTTCAGGTAAATGCCCCCATTGCTGTTGAATTTTGGATAAATTCACCAAGGTATGCAGAACCGACTGCATATGCTGTGCACAACTCTCGAGCGTGTCTATTTTTGGACTATCCAGCTCTTCTCGTAACAAATGCGCCATACCGAGAACACCATTCAAGGGCGTCCTTAGCTCATGAGATAAAGTCGTGAACAAAGCATTCGACGACGAAGGCTTCACCTCTTGTAGCCCCTGCCCCTCAATATTCATCAAAGGAGCCACTTGAGCATTCACATGCCTCGGGCCATTTGAACCACCTTGGGCTTTCTCGACCTGCCCCAACTCCTCTTACAGAGAGAGTATCTCTGCACGTATTGCGGCTGCGTCTCGTTTCTTTTTTTGCAAATAAGCCCATAAGCTGTGCCCATAAAAAACAAGAACCAGATAGAAGATCAATATAAACACGACCCAATCCAACGCGAAGGCCAGAAATATGTAATTTCTGCGATTAGCCGCACAAACACATCCAGCGCACCGTGCTTGACTAGGCATTATTATACTTGAGAAAGGTCGAGCAGGCCAAACAATCGGCAACATTAAACATCTACCATATATGAAGTTACTACGCGCACGGCTCTCGTTTTTGATTCTCTTCCCCCTCTTGCTCGCACCAATATGGGCACAACAAACGGAGCCCGCTGAACTACAGGCGGAAGCTGTCGTCGAACACGTCGAAAAGCCCTCTAGTGACGCTCCAACACCCAGCGAAGTCGACGTCATCCAGTCTGACAAAGCTAGCAAACCAAAGACTTTAGATGCGCAGATTAACGATGCAATGGCCCCAGCGGTCTCTGCAATTTTCAAAGTCGTCTTCTGGAAACCCTTCAGCATCGCTGGCAAAGAAGTGCCCTTTATTCTAGTCTGGCTTGTGGCTGCGGGCGTATTTCTGACGATCTATTTCAAGTTTATAAACTTTCGCTCTTTAGCACTGGCTATACGCACGATCAAAGGGCGCTACTCAAAGGACGACGATCCTGGTGAAATCACTCATTTTCAGGCATTGAGCGCGGCATTATCAGGCACAGTCGGTCTCGGCAATATTGCTGGTGTTGCGATCGCAATTTCTGTAGGTGGCCCTGGTGCAGCATTTTGGATGATTGCCATGGGACTTCTGGGAATGACCACCAAATTTGCAGAATGCACGCTAGGAGTGCGCTACCGTGAAATCGATGAGAATGGGAAAGTTCACGGTGGCCCCATGAAATACTTAAAAAAAGGCCTCGCGGATCGCGGGCTTCCAAAATTGGGAGCTGGCTTGGCGACTCTATTCGCCTGTCTGTGCGTAGGCGCCTCTCTCGGCGGCGGCAACATGTTTCAAATCAATCAAGCTTGCTCTCAGTTTATCGAAATTAGTGGTGGCAGTGAAAGCATTCTAGCGGATTACCGCTGGGTCTTCGGAACCGTAGCCGCGGTGCTTGTCGGCTTTGTCATCATTGGTGGCATCACTCGTATCGCCCACGTCACTGCTCGTTTAGTGCCATTGATGTGTATCACATACGTGCTCGGTGCACTTGCGGTGCTAGGCGTTAATTTATTAGAAATCCCGAATGCGATCGGATTGATCGTCAATAAGGCCTTTTCACCTGACGCCTATGTCGGCGGTTTAATCGGCGCACTCTTGGTGGGCATTCAACGCGGCACGTTCTCTAATGAAGCAGGTATTGGCTCTGCTGCAATTGCCCACTCTGCAGTAAAAACAAAAAAGCCGGCAAGTGAAGGTATCGTCGCGTTGCTAGAACCTTTTATCGATACCGTTCTGGTTTGCTCGATGACGGCGCTAGTTATTGTTGTAACAGGTAACTACGGTTCGGAATTAAGCTCTGCTGGAACAAGCGAAGGCATTGCCATTACGTCGGAGGCATTCGGCTCTGTCATTTCTTGGTTCCCATTTGTGCTTTTCGTTGCAGTCACCCTATTTGCCTTCTCAACGCTAATTTCTTGGTCTTACTACGGACAGCAAGCATGGGCCAGCCTATTTGGAACCAGTAAAGCTGCCGACCTTACTTACAAACTGATCTTCTGCTCCTGCATCGTTGTCGGCGCATCAATGTCACTCGGAAGTGTGGTCGATTTCTCCGACGGCATGCTGCTAGCCATGTGTTTCCCCAATCTACTCGGGCTGTATTTCCTCCTGCCTATCGTGAAGGAGGAACTCCAATCCTTCAGAGAACACGTAGCAGAGATCGACGGCACTACTCCACCTGCAGAATAAGCCCCTTCAGATAGCGACTCTCCGGAAGGTTGAGTAATACTGGAAAATCAAATGGCTGGCCGATCCGGGCAAAGATACGCCCTTCTCTGCCAACCGATGCAGCTGCTTCCGCCACTACATGATCAAAGTCCTGCGCAGTGACATGAGGGCTACGGCAATATGTAGCAATCACTCCGCCCGAAGGTAGAATGGAGAACGCCTGGCGAATGAGCGCAGATAAGACCTCAAAATCACTAGAATACTCCGCAGGTGGATCAAGAATGATCACGCCAAAAGCACCAGGCTCGCAGGTGCTTAGATAGTTACCAACATCTGCTTGAACCGCCTCTATTAGCAACTCATTTTTCTGAGCGATCGCACCGATCACTTTCACAGCCATCTCGTTTGTATCAATCGCGACCACCGATTCTGCTTCATTACGCATCGCTTGCAATGCGAAGGCGCCCACATTCGAAAACCCATCCAATACCTTGCGCCCAATACAAAGGCTACCAACAAGTGCATGCTGTTCGCGTTGGTCTAAATAGAAGCATGGCTTCTCTGTATTAAGTAAGTCGATACGATACGACAAATCGTCTATTTCAATCCAGTAGCCCTTTAAATTGTTTCCACTGACTGTGCGCACTGAAGATTCGAGGTCAAAAGCCGCACGTAAAGGGCTGTTATTTCGCACAACAATCTCACGCGGACTATACCTTTCCTTAAGCACTTCCAAAATAGCGTCGAGCTGCGCTTCCACTGCAGCGTTTTCAACTGAGACCAGGAGCACATCGCCATAAAGCTCCACAATCAAACCTGGTAAGTAGTCGGCATCTGAACTCACGAGGCGTTGGCAGCCTTCTTCAGCCCGACGCCCCACGGACTCCTCCATGGCATCGACAATGTAATCGATATCAAAGGCGACATCCTCGGCCCAGGTGAATCGGCGCCAAGCGGCAAGTGGATCCCGCGCATCAAAGATACCGCTGCCAAGTGAATGTCCCGCTTGGTCATACAGTGTGATTGCTGTTCCATTTTTCAAGTCATGCCCATTGAATTCCAGGTCATGTAATTGCACCCACGGATGCCCACCCAATGGTTTATTGATTTGTAAACCCATAACAATAAATCGCTAGCGTGCCTTACGGAACAGCTGAACCGACATTAACAACATGATGATATTCGGCAGCCATGCAGCAAGTAGTGCTGAGATAATTTGTCGCTCACCGAGAATCGAGGCGACGCTAATCAAGACGTAGAAAAATACGAAGAACCCCATACACTTCGATACGCCAATCATCGGATTGGTGCGCACCCCCGCAACCGCAAATGGCACTGCAATGCCAACAACGACCAAGCAACTAAACGGCACCGCTAGTAATGAGAAGTAGCGAACAAAGTAAGCGTGCACCTTTGGGTTTTCCTCGGGGGGCACCGTTTCGATAATACGGCGAAGCTCAAAAAGTGACAGCTCGTCGGGATCTTTATGCAGCGCCAACATCAAATCAGGATCTTCGTGAAAGCTCTCGAAAGTCTTCTTCTCAAAAGGAAGCGCTCTCAACACATCGCCACTGTCTTGATCAAACATGAGCTCGCGCCCATCTAAAAAGACCCAATGCCCATGAGTATTATCAAAGTAAGCTTCACGCGCGGAGATACGGGAAACCTCCGAACCACCCCCCTCACGCATATGCACATTCACACCAGAGCCCAGCCATGTGCGTTCACTAAAGCGATTCATAAACCAAAGGCGTCCGTCTTTGCGGTTATCAAAACCAAGGTTATATATAAGACCGACATCGTGAATATCCTGTTCTTGTTCCGCAGCAGAGAATTCCAAATTCTCAATAAAAGTTCGCGCCTGCTCAACAGAATTTGGCACAACCGAAGCGGTTAGATACAGCAGAACAAATGAGAGTGCCAGGCCTGCACCCCAGAGCGAACGGCTGATTCTGAAGAGGCTGGCGCCGGCCGCTCGCATCGCAATTATCTCATTATTGCGATGCAAACTACCGAGCGAGAACAGTAAGGACACCAAGAAAGCGATTGGTAAAATAGCCGGCAGATACGTCGGCAAAGCTAATACATAGAAAAAGCAAATCTGCCCAACACTCGCATCGTAATCGAGCAGATCGGGCAACGAATCATACATGTTTTGTAGAATGAGAATGCCAACGATCACTCCAAGCGTCAGCGCAAAGCCCACCGCCCATTCTTTCAAAACATACCGATCAATAATTGACATACCTTGTTCTAAGACACGGACATGGGGAAAGTCACTCAGTTTGAGTATTTTTTTTACGAATTAGCCTTATCTTGTAATATCAGCTAACCGACGTAGGTCTGCTCGATACGTAGGCCTATAAATCAAATTCAGCCTTAAAAGTCGCAATTGCTGATTCGAATTCGTCACGTATGGGTTGTGCCGCATTGCTCAAATCAGTCAGCTGTCCAGAATCAATCGTCTGCTCAATCGCTCTATAAAACGCAGCCAACCTTACCAAGCCTAGGTTACCAGCACTACCAGCAACAAAGTGGACGACCTTACGTAAATCAACGACGGCATCCACCATACAGATTCTATCTAATTCGGCGAACTTTGCGCGGCTTTCAGTCTCGAACAAGTAAATGAGCTCGCGAATCAGATCTGTGGGATCGTCTCCGTCCTCATCCACCATCAAGAGCATGTCAATCTGCTCTCGATCCATCACCGGCGTCTGGCGGTCGAAAACAACCGATGCTATCGTGTTTTGTTTTGTCATATAAAGGTAGGCTAAAGTGGTAGTTTCGAAAACACAACATCCTGTAGCTTATCAATATAGGCCTGCATGGAATACTTCTGCTGTAGATTTCGTCGGCACTCGACAGCAAGTCCGGCACCTGCATCAGACAACCCGAGAAAACGTTGAATTGCTGCGACTAAAGCCTGCGAATTCCCCCGCTCATACAACAAGGCGGTCTGTCCGTCGTCAACAATCTCAGGAAGCCCTCCGTCGATAGATACAATACATGGTAGCCCAACCATCATTGCCTCAACGGGTGTCATAGGAAAAGGATCATCGCACTGACTCGTGACAAGCAGTGCATCGTAATTCGCATAATGCTTCATTATCTCCCCAGAGCGAATCGCAACCATTTCGACAGAATCCTGTAGCCCCATCTCATTAATGCGCTCACGTATCGCCTTACGCTCATAGGGCTCTCCCATCCCATAAATATCCAAGCTGACTTCCTCGCCTATTTTATTCAGTTCTGAAATTGCCTCGAGCGCGAGTCCAGGCGCTTTGCCCTCAGTTAATCGCCCAGCCCACATCAAACGTCCAGTATGCGTGTAGTGTCGCTTAGGTTCTGTGATATTTGGTTTGAGGGCGGAATAAACAAATGGAACTGGAGATATCTCCTGTAGGCCGTCCTTCACAAGGGTCTCGCGAAGGCTTTCACTGGCAAGCCAGCTCAGTGAAAAATCTAATTCCGAACGATCATAAACTGGTAATTTAGCCCACGCACGACGTCGCGCCCCAGTAAGCGTCATCATAGATTTACGCATACGGGCAGAAAAAGAATGCTGATGCTTCCACCACCATTGCCAAGGATCGCGATCGAAAGCCTCTGACTGCAACCAATTACCATGCAAATCAAATGCAACTGGAACGCCGCTTTGCTGCAAACGCATCAGTAGCGACTTCGACAAGAGGTCACACCCCCACACCATGACTAAATCGGGGCTAAACCGAGAAAGACGATCATCCAAAGCCCCCGCATTTTCAAAATCAATCGCATATACATCTTGATAGCTTAACTGACTCAATTGCTCATCAGTCAAATCCGCAGACAACACAAACTCTCGATACACACCTTTATCTGTAGACACCCCACCTGGCGGCACTCGATAATTAGAAGTCAGCACTTGCAATCGGTGCCCACAGACGGACAAGGCTTCAGCGACCTGCTGACAACGCACATCATGGCCACTGGCTTCGAGTGGCGGGTAACGGCTGGTTATGATTAGTATTTTCACGAATTACTTTAAAACCAGCAGAGATATTTAAGGTTTACCCTTAAGCAACTTTATAGTTCGCAAACGCAATAACTTAAACAAGTAATTCACCAATCGCACGCTTACGAAACGATTCGAGTAGCTCCATCGACTTTTCAGATGAATTCGACTGCAGCACATCATTGACTAAAGCTTGAGCCTCTTTCATCTCAATTTGACGAATTAAATATTTCACCTCTGGCAATGAACTCGAAGTAAGGCTCAGAGAGCTCGCGCCCATACCGAGTAACAATGCGGCAAACATAGGATCGCCCGCAAGCTCTCCACAGATGCTGACAGGTGTGTTCGCTCGAATCCCACCATCTATGATACTTTTTAAAGTGCGTAGCACCGCCGGATGCGAAGGATCATATAGATGAGCCACTCGATCATTGAGACGGTCCACGGCCATTAAATACTGAATCAAATCGTTCGTGCCAATACTGAGAAAGTCCGCTTCAGCGGCAAGTAGGTCGATAATCACCGCCGCACTCGGCACTTCAACCATTGTTCCGACATCAATGTCGCCATCAAAGGCAATCCCCGCTTCGCGCAGCTCTTGCTTAACCGATTCCAACACTTCATTCGCACGACGAAGTTCGGAGAGGCCGCTAATCATTGGATACATAATCTTCACATTGCCAAAGGCACTGGCACGCAAGATCGCGCGTAACTGCGACTTAAAAACACCTAAATTCTCTAAGCAAAAGCGAATCGCACGGAAGCCCATGAAAGAGTTATCTTCTTTAAAGTTTTCATCGCCGATCGTCTTGTCACCGCCGACATCTAAAGTGCGAATGATCACGGGGTGCTCGCCCGCAGCTTTTGCAACTGCAGCATATTCCTCATACTGCACCTCTTCAGAGGAGTAGCCATGGTGACGCAGGAAAATGCCTTCTGTCCTAAAGAGCCCGACGCCATCCGCATTCATCTCAAGGGCACCCTCCATATCTTGCGCACCTTCAATATTCGCCATCAACGCAATTGGTGAACCATCTTTCGTTTCACTGGGTTCCGCAATCGCCGTATGGTAGATCTTATCCAATTTGCGACGCTCAGTCGCGAGCTTACCATACTTGAAAAGTCGATCCTCAGTCGGATTGATCACAATGATGCCATCGTGACCATCGAGTAAAATCTGGTCCCCGCTCTTTATCCGCTTAGTCGCATCGTGCATCCCCACAACTGCCGGGATCTGTAAGGAACGCGCCATAATAACGGAATGGCTCGTCTTACCACCCATATCCGTCGCAAAACCTAATAACTTCGTGCGGTCCATATCCGCTGTATCCGAAGGAGTGATATCCTCAGAAATCACAATGGTATCACTCTGAATATCACCTAGGTCCACCTTTTGAGAACCGATTAAATTATGCAAAAGACGTCGCGTCACATCGCGTATGTCCGACACACGCTCTTTGAGATACTCATCTTCCATCGAACTGAAAAACGATATATAGCGCTGAGCCACATCATTGTAGCACTGCTCCACGTTCTTCTTCGACTTCCGCACTTCTGTAGTGACCTCTGAGATAAGCGCACTGTCTTCAAGCACCATCAAATGTGCATCAAAAATAGCGGCCTCTCCCTCTCCAAGACTTTCAGCAACCTTATTGCGAACAACTGTGATCTCACTACGTGTTGCTAGAATCGCTTGATCTAAGCGCTCAATTTCATCGTCGATTTGCGCCTCCTCGATCTCAAACGATGGAATCTCGAGCTGATTCTGCAAATACACCAAAGCCGTGCCATGAGCCACTCCCGGAGAAGCGGGAATGCCCTCTAAAATGACTTCTTTTTTATCAGATTCAGGCACGTGTATTTAATTATTTGGCGCAATTGAGAATGCATTACGGCTTATCCTTCTACTCTTCATTTAAGTAATGGTAGTGACAACCCAAAAGACTGACTCACACCATGCATTTCGACAGATTTCATGCATATGTGAAGAAGAAAGAGCGCTTTCTTTAAGAATTGCAAAACAACAACTTCCACTACCACTCATAAGGCACCTCACTCCTTTTTCGCGAAATTCAGTTAAGGCACAGTCTAGGCTAATATACTTACCAGCGACGATCGGCTCGAAAGTATTAAACAATAACATTCCAAGTTCTTGAGTTTGTTCGAATGCAGAAAACCGAGCCAATGCCTCGGCTTCACTCTCATAAGATTGGGGCGCGCGCTCACGAAGCCGTCCGTATGCCCAAGCCGTATTCACAGCAAAGTCAGGACGAAACAGTGCGAGTGGCTGCCCACGCAAAACTTCTATCAAAGAAGATTCCAAAGGCTCAACAATCTCGCCACGCCCGCGCACCAACGAAGGTCGAGGATCGATAAAAAAAGGGCAATCCGATCCTAACTGCGCTGCCAGCTTAAGCAGTGTCTCCTTCGACAACTGTTCATTCATTAATGAATTCATTGCCAGTAGCGCAGTCGATGCATTACTACTTCCGCCGCCAAGCCCTGCCCCCATCGGAATCAATTTATCGAGATCAAATTCAAAATACACATCTTGTTCAACCGCTTCGCGAAACAAGGCTGCCGCCTGCAACACCAAATTCTCGATTCCAGTAGGAACCGATGAATCACTGCAACGGAGCTCATCCTCACCGTTCGAAGATAGACGCACCATCAGCCGATCTCCAAAATCCAAGGCAACCACAACCGAAGTCAGCGCATGAAAGCCATCAACCCGTGGACCATGAATCGACAACATCAAATTCACCTTCGCAGGCGAAATCAGTTCTATGCAATCAGAAACACTACTCATATAGATCAGTCTAAGCGGTGAAATTGCCACAGCCAGACAAATTCACATTTTTGCACTTTGCCTGAAGCCAACTTGACTGTTAATTCATTGCACATGTCTAATCAAAGTAAATGCACTCTCATTTTGGCACTCGATTTAGAAACACGCGAAGAAGCCCTCGCGATGCTTGCCCGCTTAGGCGATTCCCTGGAATGGGTGAAAGTCGGCCTCCAGCTTTTCACGGCTTACGGACCTGACTTCGTCCGTGAAATTGCCGATAAAGGCTACAAAGTGTTTCTCGACCTCAAACTCCATGACATTCCGAACACCGTCGCCAAAGCCGTGCAAAGTATCTCCAATATGCCCGTGCAATTACTCACCCTGCACGCTTGCGGCGGTGGTGAAATGCTTGAATGGGCTAACAAAGCTCGGAATGATCACGCTCCAGACCTCAATCTACTCGCCGTCACGGTCCTCACTTCAATGAATGAAGCGCAGCTGCGTTCTCTTAACGTGCAGGCCACACCTGAAACACAAGTCATCCACCTTGCCGACATCACACTTAAAGCAGGCATTCAAGGCTTGGTCTGCTCATCTCTGGAGCTCGATCCACTTCGTGCACGATTCGGCACCGAGCCGATCATTGTCACACCTGGCATCCGCCCAGCAGGGAGCGCTGCTGATGAGCAAAAACGCATCATGACCCCCGCTGCAGCCGCAGCCGCTGGTTCAAGCTACATTGTAGTTGGCCGCCCCATCCTCAAAGCAAACGATCCCGCCGCAGCCGCACACGCGATTCAAGCCGAGCTCGCCTAGGCCTTCAAATTTTCCCAATGTCCAACTCCGCACTCTTTCTCGCTGCAGGCAGCGGTAGTCGCATGCAAGGTTGCGTGGATGACAAGGTGCTCGCCCCGCTCAATCAAAAACCTGTATTCATCCACAGCATACAAGCATTCATAGACGCAAACGTCGCCGATCAATTCACCATTGTTTATCGAGATGACGCACAGCGCGCTGCACTCGCAGACGCACTGAAAAACGTGGACCTTGGCAAAATACAAGTCACTTGGGCCATCGGCGGCAAAGAACGACAAGACTCGGTCTTCAACGCACTCGCGCAACAGGCAAGCGCTTGCCAATACGTCTTCATACACGATTGCGCACGCCCACTGATCTCAGCCACTGCGATTCGCGCACTACAGACTGCACTTGAAAAGCATACAGCCGTCGTGCTTGCCCGCCCAGTCATCGACACAATCAAACGGGTGCCCACAGTAGGCGCGCTCGAGGCAGTTATGCTAGAGGATTTAGATCGCAATCGCTTATGGGCCATGGAGACACCTCAAGCGTTTAACTACGCAGACATTCTAGCGGCTTACCAAAATGTAAAAACCAAACAGCTTCACATCACAGACGACACCGCAGCTGCTGCGAGTATTGGTATCGGCACCACACTCGTGCCAAACAATCAGCCCAACCTTAAAATCACCACTCCGCAAGACTTGCTCTACGCTGAGTGGCTGCTACAGCAAGTAAGCACCTGAGCGCGAAGCCAAAGGCGGCACGATCCAACAGGTTTTAACTTCCCGCATTTTGCATCTTCTCGCCGAGATTTTCGACGTCTTCGCCGAGCCCTTTCATCGTATTACAGCCAGAAAATACCAAAGCGAAAACGAGTAATGTGGCAGCGAGGAATGTGTGTAATGTCTTATTCATATCTAAGAAATTAACTCTTCAGACTAAGGAATCAAGTGAAAGCTTATCTCGCTCAGCAACATTTAGAAGCCACTCGGTTTCACCACGCAGGGCTCACGTTCACAACTTGGGGACCGCTTCCAACAATTTAATCGTATAGGGGTGCTGCGGGTTTGCATAGATCTCATCCGCAGAAGCTTGTTCGACAATTTTCCCTTCAGTCATGACCAAGACCTGATCACTGATGTGCTCAACAACAGCAAGGTCGTGTGCAATAAATAAATACGTAAGCCCGAGCTCAGCCTGTAAATCTTGTAGCAAATTCACGATTTGCGCCTGCACCGACACATCCAGCGCACTCACAGGCTCATCGCATATAATAAAGTCTGGCTCCACAGCCAAGGCACGAGCGATACCAATCCGCTGCCGTTGCCCGCCGCTAAACTGGTGCGGGTAGCGCTGCATAAAGTCAGCGCTCAGGCCAACCTTCTCCAGCAAGTCCGCAACACGTGCCTCTTTTTGAGCGCGCGACCAACTTTTAAAATGAATGTCCAAAGGCTCGGCGATAATACTATAAATCGTCATCCGTGGATTCAACGAACCAAAGGGATCCTGAAAAATCACCTGTATCTTCTTACGATAGGCAAAAAAATCAGCACGCGCCATATTCGCCAGATCCTGCCCCTCATAAGCAATCGTTCCCGCTGTAATCGGAACCAATCGAGCAATCGCCCGACCTGTCGTGGTCTTGCCACTACCACTCTCGCCGACAAGACCCACTGTCTGTCCCCGCATCACATCAAAGGAAACACCATCCACTGCCTTCACTACATCCACCGTCCGCTGTAACACACCTCCCTTGATGGGGAAGTGCACCTTCAAGTCACGAACTGAAAGTAAGGGGCTGTCGACTGGAGCATTATCTGACATATTCTGAAAGTGATAAAGGTAAACGATCTGAGCGCAACTGTTGTTCCATGATTTGCTAAAAAAGTAAGCCCAGCAGCTGTCAGATAGTTCGGAGAATAAGACAGGAAAAAACCGATGGCATCCCCTTACCTAACCACACTGCGCAATACACTGGCGTTCTAGGACTCGATTAGCCACGCTCTTCAAGGCTGCTGTTGCTCTGCGCGATTCCCATATAAATCTCGGTTACTGGCCTGGAACTCGGCTTTAAGTCGAACTTTAAAATCGTATAGGTCGACCTGTCGCCAACTTTCAAATCACCATAGCCCCTCACGTTTTCCTCCGTGAGCGATGCCGACAATTAGATGGCTCGCAGTGTCGAGAATCTTATTGGTCTCTCTTTGCGGCTCGAAATAAAAGGTGCGAAAGCTACTCATTTCACTCCCCTGCTTATACACTTTGGGATCGAGATAGAGCACGCGACCCGAAGCTTCCTGCAGAAGACGTAAATCTGGATAGCCAGAGCGTTGCAAGTCTCCAGAAGAATTCATCGGCACAGTGCATTGGTAGCCTTCCAAGGCATCTAATTCTGCCAGTAATACATCTTCAATATGACGACTAATCTCATTCACGCGTCCAACTTCATGTATTGGATGTTCCACTACTGAAAGGCGCTGAAACACACGTTCTAAGGCCTGCTCAATCGCCCGAAATACCTCTACATCGACCTGATCTTCCAAATTGATCGGCAGCACCTCGCATCCGGAAACCGCACTCACCACTTCGCGAAAGGGGACTGATTCAAAGCGTTCGGGCTCTTCAAGTAAAAAGCCCACAAACTCTTCAACTTCAGTTGACTCAGTGTCGACCACCTTCGGCTTCACGACCAAAACACAGCACAACGCACTGAGCATGGCGCCTATCAATAGCCCTGTCACAAATCTATGCATGCCTTGTAAGCAGTCTCGCCTTGAAAAACACTATGCGGTCGTCCATGATGGATATTCTTGATTTAGATGACGTGCCCTGAAGTTCGCTCGTTTTGAATCGGGCCATAAAATAAGAGCAAAAAGAAGCTCATTGATCCACTTTTTGATATTCCATGCGGCTGCAGTGAGACCAAGGTTGACTCCAGCCCCTGCAGCTCCCTTGAGATAGCAACGTGCCATCCGGTAATCACTTTTTAGATGTCCGATGACTGGCTCAATTGCCGCCCTTCGCTCAAAACGTTTGCGCTGTTTACCTCGCTGGTGAGCACTGAGTTTTTGGCTAATCTTTTTGCGTCCGCGATACCCTTTGTCGACCAACACGCTTTCAAAAGTTTTACCGCTCATCACTCCGGACTGTTCAAGTGCAGGAGCCAAGGTGTCACCGCCATAAAGGTTCTCTTCGAAGCTGACCGCCGAGACGATCACACCACTGTCGCGCAGCATTGTCACCAAAGCCTTGCGACCAAACTCATACTTCTTATGCGCCTTGCCTTTGGCGATGCACAACACCTTGGAGTCATGCAAAGAGTAAACCTTGTTTTTATCGTGTCGTTTTTGCTGGAGCACTGGTTCCATGACACCCAATTCATCTGCATACTCAAGCCCTAAGCCAGCATCTATCTTACGCTTAAAGTCTCTCAACAAGCGACCTGCGATCGCCTTGAGCTTACGCAGGTACTTCTTGAGCTCCCTTACCAGACGATTACTGCGGGTGCGCAGGCGAGCTGACAATCTAGGATGAGCGATGTCTTTGTAGTAACACTCAAAACTCTTTTCTAGCTCATCCCAAGGCAGTCGATTCGACAACTTGTAGAGCTCCTGACGCTGATCGAGCAAATGCTCTAAATCTAGTTGGAAAAGTTCACAGGATTCTCTTAGGTGAAGCTTCGGTTTCATTGATTTGACCAGTTTTTCGAGGTTTAACCCAGATTATGCATTAGCGAGGGCATACTGCGGTAGCCAAAAATGTCCTGAATCACACGATCCTCACGGAGCCAGTTGCAATGCACGTAGCGACTGGCTCCAGTCCAGATGTTCAACCCAAAAGACTCTATGACCTGCTCACTGTCGTAGCCGCGATTCGAACCCGGTTCTGGTAAATCAAGCGTGCCGAGCTTCTCGCGTATCTCCACTTGATCCAAAAAACGCTTCATCAATGCATGCCACCAAAAGGAGTCACCGGCTTATCGCTATACTCAATCGACAAGTTCACCATCAAGGTAATACCATGAATCTTAACTTTGTATGAGCAACGCTCAGTTCAGAAAGAAACGCTCTTTTCTAATGCATAATTCAGGTTTAAGCGCATCTACTGATCGAGCACAGAGCACCTAAGGAATCATATCAAGCTGATAACCAGATACATATGGCTCAATAAGGGGCAACTAGGCATGCGATCTGGTTGATGCGCGCGCCCGAGATGGGGCAAGATACGCAAACGCAAAAGACCCTCAGCTCCTTTT
>CAKZOI010000096.1 GCA_937136395.1 uncultured Opitutia bacterium
TGGTGATTGAACCAGAAGCCTCTACCGCCCCTGGCATTTTCACCACCCCGAATTGCGTTAGGTTCTTGAATCCAAGCTTCAAGAAATGCCTCCGGTCCTATTTTTTGGCACGCGGCATGTAATTTTTTCTCAACAGCATCCATCACGTCACCTTCCTGAGATTTAAGGAATTGCATGACCTTATTGAAGGTTATTTCTCCTAATACTTTTAAAAGTAGATCCTGCTCAACCTTAGTCACTACACCGTCTGCGCAAACCAAATAAACTAACGACCAAATCCTAATTGCCTCTATAGACTGGCCTTCAAAATTGCTCAGCGCCTTGCCGCTTATTCGATTGAAATCATTCTCAACCAACTCGTCTAATTCCAACAATTCTTTGGCTGAAATATCTACGCCTTTCCATAACTTCCGGCATAACGGTTCAAATCTCATTAATGCTCTCACGCGATGAGGAATCACTGGGTGTGTCGACCATATTGCATGACTTTCTTCTTCATGGTCGGTAAGATCACGATATTGTTGTAGGATACTCGAGATATCAGGGTTGATGTGAGGCGTTCCTAACCCTGCTGCAGTCTTAATCATGGCACTACATGAGTGCTCAAGTGAAGCCGAAGAAATCATACCAATCCTATCTGCACTAATCTCAGCAGATCTACTCAGTTTCAATATTGAGAGCCGTTTTGCCAGACTGTCTTCATCATCACTCTTAGGGTGTCTCCAATGCTCGCATATGTGATGCCCTACCTCATGTCCGATCACAAATCTCAACTCTTCTGGCGCAAGCCTTTCAATTAGAGCCGATGTTAGAACTACACTGAAAGCATCAGTATCCGCATCACTATGCGGGACGCAATAAGCCTGCATTTCAGGATCCGACATTACAAAACAATCGAGCTCATATCCGAGCTGCATCGCTTCGCTTGTTTCAACTATTGCATGTGAAAGACAAGGAAAGAGGGCACGGGTAATTTTAATACCATTTGAAAGCAGTCCAGACCGGATAGCCCGGGTATTCTGTGGCACCTTTCCACCCGAGCAGTTAACTCCAAAAACTTCGGGATTATCGTAAGAATATCTTACATTTGAAAGGATGCTATTAACCATAGCTAAATATATTTTCCGTAAAAGCCTAACTGATTATTTGATATGTCGCGCCCGTGCGTTTCCAACCTTTTCAAGCCACCCTTTGGCTTTGGCTGCTATCTCTGGATCATCGTGTGCCGCTCTGGCTGAGTATTTTTTAAAGAGTTTATTAAGATGTTTGCGAATCTCCTCTTTTGACATTTCTGGAAGAATTCCAAGGTGCGCGTCATCATCAACCTCAGCTCCAGCAACCTGCGCAAACGTAACATTTTCCGTATAACGGTCAGTTAACACACGCACCCTATCCTGCTCTAAATTTAAAGCTCTTACCATCTTAGTCAAATGAACCATTTCAGCAGGATGCGCAATTCCATCTGCCTGAAGTACCTTTAAGCAGAGTTCATAGGCGTCAAATTTGTAGCGCGATTCTCCCAATCGATTCAAAACCCCAGCAGCATGATTAAAAGCTTCTACAGACTCCTTTTTTTTAAGTTTTTCGGTAACGCTTGTCAGACTCTGATTCAGAATCTCGCGACGCTGTGTTTTAGCACTTCCGCTAAGTATATTTACAGATCTATCACCCCACTTCTTGATTACTTCGACCTCGACATCATCAACTTTCCCGTCCTCAGCGGCAATACACATTGCTAGCTGAAGGGATGCTGCATGCGCTCTACTTTCATCTTTTTCCTCCTCTAGATAGCCACTCGGCGCGGTAATCGAGAATGTCGTTTCAGCGCTTAGCACTTTTGTATTAGTAGCTAAATCTACCACATCTAAAATTACCTTAATTGTCCTTGATCCCTTTTCCGGGAAAACAAGAATCTCTTTAGGAACCCCGCCAATCTTGAGCAATTCTACCGAACCCGAGCCTGCAGGAAGCGAATCACCTACACGAATCTTAGCCTCAAGATTCTTTGATCCCGCCTTCTGAAAAGGCTCGAGACTGGCGAGTATTGGCTTTCCATTCGCAGAGGAAGCCGGTGAGACATCCAACATCCGAATCCTAAATTCCGGGTCATTAATAAATCGGGGGAAGACACCACACGTTGAAACCTCTAAGATAGGCAGCAAATTTTCCCCTGTGTTAAATACGCCCTCAGAAACATTGATTCTCAATGTATTCGGAATCTCTGGAGGATAAGATCGGTGCGTAGTAGTCCCTTGGTCGTCTTTATTAGTTATCCAAACAATAAATACACAAATAAGTAAAAATATTACAACTTCCATAAAAACAACACTCTACTCTCACGAGATGATGGTAGCTTACTAGTTACCCAACATCTTTAATCAGTCTAATCGATGGTGAATGAAGGGATTGAAACGGGCGAAATTTCACTATCTTTAACTTGGTAAGTTTCTTTAAAAACCACACCACTAGTAACATCCTTGAGCTCGACCCACATAACTTGATCTTCGTCGTAAGTATAGGTGAACTCAATTGGCTGTCCTGCTGATCTTCCCGCTGGAAGTGGCCCTAGTTCCTTTTCAAACACAATATTTACAAATTGAGGGTCATTCTCCTCCTCTGCAGATTGTGTTAATCTGAAGTTAATAAACTGCTGATTCTCGACCATAGTATGGAAGGTCTTGGTGTTCGAACAAGGCAACGGAGTATCCTTATCTAGTATGACACTTACACGTGATACCAACGAACTATCTTGATCTGAAAGAGCTATCGTGCCAAAATAGTGATTTGCAACATCATTGACGTTAACATCAGATAGTGCTGCACGCTGCATTGGCTTTAACTTTTCTGGTGCTGACTTCAGGCCTGCATAAATTGCAGCACCAAGCGCAATCGCTTCATCAGGATTAACCTCTTGAGTGCCATCTTTACCCATGATGCGCTTAACAGATTCCATGACCGAAGGCACTCTTGTGCTCCCGCCAACTAGCAATACCACATCGATATCTTTGGCTGTTATATCAAGGTTATCCATCGCCGTCTCTATCCGCATTTCCGCTCTTGCAATAAGCCCCTGAATTGCTGCATTGAACTCTTGCCGAGTCACTTCACAACGCAATGGACCATCTGGACCGGAGAGGAGATTAAATTTCTTGGTTTCGACCTTACTCAACGATCTCTTTAATTCTTCTACTGCAACCAGAAGAGCCTGCCATTCCTCCGACTTACTTTCAGCCACAGCTCCAGATAATCCCAAAGCATCTCGAAATGTTCGTCCATATTCCTCTTTATATTTCTGATCAATAATCTCCGCCAACTTATAATCAAGATCAGTTCCTCCAAGTTCACTATCGCCCTCAGAAGTAAGACACTGAATATCAGTTCCAGCGACTTTAGCTATGGTCACGTCAAACGTCCCGCCACCTAAATCATAGACCATCACATTTCCATTCACCTGGTGCTTCGTTGCATAGGTTAAAACAGCGGCAGTTGGCTCATTAATAATGTTCAACACATTAAGCCCTGCTTCGACTCCCGCAGCCATTGTTGCTTTTCGCTGGCGTTCAGCAAAATTAGCCGGAACTGTAATAACAACATCCTTAATCTCTCCCTCTTCCTTAGACGCTTCTTGGCAAAGCTTTTTAAGAACCATAGCAGACGCCGAAACAGGTGTTAGCTCTACACCACACGTCGTTTTATAAATCTTATCTGAACCCATGTCTCGTTTGAAACGCTGCACGATCGATTCAGTCTCTAACCCAACTTCGCTTTTTGCCTCTTTTCCAACAATCCGCTTATTAACTGACTCAACATAGATACAGGACGGCATTGTCCGCTCTCCATCCACAGGCACAATGGTTGGATGACCACCATCATCTAACTTTGCAATCGCCGAATAAGTCGTACCTAAATCAATTCCAATTATGTTACTCATCTCTTTTTTCTATAATTTATTAATTATCTTCACCCTCGGACTCACTATATTTATAACGAATAACCTTTGCCTTCCTGACGACAATATCAGAGGCGTCTGGTCCGAGGGCCACATAGCCAGAAGTGACGACTTCGGCCACTTTTTTACTTAGATTCTCTTCGGTGGTTTGTCGAGACACCTCAAGCGCATCCCATTTATGGAGAGCGAATTCGGTAGGATCGGCTCCATGCTTGATGTCTATTTCGTTTACACCGACATCTTTTAAGGCCGAGACTGCTGATTTATTTAGCGGCGGATTCAAGCTGCCAGCGCAATCGGGCTGGTAGGAAGAAAGATGTCATTAGGAGTTTGGAAGTCGAGGCATTT
>CAKZOI010000097.1 GCA_937136395.1 uncultured Opitutia bacterium
CCCTTCGCTGGTGGTATGACCATGAAGGAATTCTTGGGCTTCAAAATCTTCTCGACCTCGGCAGTGGCTGGCGGCAAGAACTTTGCCTACCACACCACCGCAGTAGGCTTGGGTGTGAACGCAGATGTTCAGACCGAAGTAAACTACGTGCCTGAGAAAGTGGCGCACTTGGCCACCTCGATGATGTCGATGGGTGCGGTTGCTATTGACAGCAACGGCATCTACGAAGTCCTCGACAACAACTAATAGGAGCGGGGGGCTTCGGCCCCCCGAACCACAATGACAGCAGCAAACACGCCTATCAAAATTTGTTCTCGCGCATCGCTGCTCATTGGTGGCGATGCTATTCAGTCTTTTGAGGATGGCTCTGCCGAAGCAAGCGTGTCGGCTGCAATGTATGAAGACATTGCTCGGGCAGCTTTGACTAACACTCGTTGGCGGTTTGCCTCTGACCAAGCCGTTCTAAACCGCCTAGCCAATGCGCCTACTGGTCGCTGGGATGCAGCATATCAGCTTCCGTCTGAGTGCATCATGGTTTCTGCGGTGACAATCGATGAAGCGCAAATCCGCTTTGACACGTATGGCCGCAAGGTTTTCTGCGATGCAGTAGAAACTGATGAAGTCGTTGCTGACTACATCTTCCGCGCCGATGAATCTGACTGGCCACCTTACTTCACCGTAGCTGTGGAGTATTTGATGGCAGGCGTTCTTGCTATCTCTGTGGCCCGCGATAATTCTCTGGCCCAGATGATGGAAGCCAAGGCTGAATATTATATTCGTTTGGCGCGTGCTCGTGACTCGCAAGCGCAGACCACTCGCAAACTCAACACATCGAGGTTTATCGCTGAAAGGCGCAGCTAATGCAGAAAGTTCGAGTTCCTATCAACAGCTTTCAGTATGGCGAGATCAGTGATTCTATGGTGATGCGGACCGATACTCCGGTCTACACCCAGTCTGCAAGCCGCGTTGAAAACTTTATCATTACCCCGGAAGGTGCTTTGAAAAAGCGTCCGGGGTTAAAGCACATCTACGACTATAACATTACGTATGATGTGAATAATCCTGCGCAATCTCATTTGTTCAAGTTTGTCTTCGACGATAACGAAGAATACATCATCTCCGTCGAGCATCAAAAGCTACGTGCTTTCCGCCTTGAAGCTGATGGAACAGTATCTCTTAGCGCAACGCTGACTGCTGATGTTGACAGCAACCCGCTACCATTCGACCAAGATTATCTTCAGCAATACACGACTGCGCAGTATGGCGATGTTATGTTCATCTGCCATCCAACCATTGCGCCTCGGATGCTTGTTCGAACTGGCCTAACGTCATTTGAGATCAGCACGTTTACTTTTGACAAACGCTCTGATGGTCACGTTACCTATCAGCCTTATACGCGCTTTCAGTCTCAGGGTGTAACGCTTGACCCTTCGAAAACAAGCGGGACTGGTGCCACTCTAACAACAAGTGTTGACTACTGGACCGCAGATCATGTGGGTTGCACTGTCCGTTATGGCACCTCTGAGATTGTAATCACTAGCGTCACATCGGCAACGGTTGCTGTTGGGAATATTGTTGACGAGTTGAAGATTCGCCTGTCGGTTCTCAACCCTCTGCGCACTATTGATGGCAGTTCTACCGTTGAAGTCACTCACATTGAGCATGGCTTTGAGGGCGGTGAGTCAATCATTATCGAAGAGGCTTCTGCTGTCGGCGGGATTAACGCTGGTAACTTGAACGGCACTCGAACCGTCACCTCAATCATTGACGAAAACACTTACACCTTTACTGCCGGGGGCTCTGCTTCTAGCGCAGAAGATGGTGGTGGCTACGTCAAGATTGTTACTCATGCACCAACAACTGACTGGGATGAACAATCTTGGTCTGCTGTTCGCGGCTATCCTGCTGCTGTTGTATTCCATGAAAACCGTTTGGTCTTTGCCGGAACGCTTGCTGAGCCCGATGGCATTTGGATGTCTAAGATCGGCAACTTCTTTAACTTCTATGTCAGCCGAGGCGATGATGATGAGGCTATTTCTCTAACGTCTGCGACTGGTGACGTTAATGAAATTCGCTACATGATTTCAAACCGCGACCTGCAAATCTTTACGGCAAGTGGTGAGTTGTATGTCCCGACATATTTGAACCAAGCAATCACCCCAACAAATGCTCAGGTGCGAAAGCAGACGCCATTTGGCGCAGATCACGTTCAGCCCGTATCGATCGATGGGGCTACGATCTTTGTTCAAATTGGTGGCAAGATTGTTCGTGAGTATTTGTTCACTGACCAAGAAGATGCCTACACATCGACTGCTATCTCAACCATTGCTTCGCATTTGATTGACCAGCCTCGTTGCATGACGGTTGCACACAGCGGGTTTGGTTTGCCCGACTCCTTTGCTGTTATGACTCTGGCCAACGGTGAAGCCGCTGCGTTCTCATCTAACCGTGCTGAGCGTCGTGCTGGGTGGATGCGGATTACTACGGCTGGCAACTTCTGTTCGGTTGTTGCAATCAAAGATCGCTTGTTTGCCAACGTCTATGATGATTATGGCAAGCTACAGCTTTGCGAGTTTAGCGGCGATATTGGTTTGGATATGTATCTATACAAGCCAATTGTTAGCGATGCTGCTGACCTTAGCGACTTGTATTCTTCGGGTCAGGTTGTTGATGTTATTGCAACCGATGGCACTCGTGAATCATACATTGGCCAGTATACTGTTGATGGCACTGGCAGCATTGATCTTAGCGCCTATGCTAACCTTGGTCTAACCCATGTTTATGCAGGCAAGGTGTTTACCGCAAAGATTATTACCAACCCCTTCGATGCTATTGCTGGTAATGGGCCAAGAACTGGTGAGGTTCGTGGCATCTCCAACGTAGTAGTAAACATGAAGGATACTTGGTCGCTGAGCGTCAACAATCGTAAGCTGGTTACTGATAGCGCATTCACTGGCAATAAAGAGTTTAGGGTTCTTGGCTATGGCCGAGAGCCTCGTGTTACTATCGAGCAAACCGATCCACTGCCGATTCAGATTAACGGCATCGTAGCGGAGTTAATGGTCTAATGTGGCAACTTGCATTTGCAGCTATATCCGCAGGCGGTCAGCTTATGGCGGGCAAAGCATCCCGCGATGCAGCCCGCTTGACTGCCTACAACATCGAGACTGAGAAGATTGCCAATAGTGCAATGGCTACTCAACAAGCCAATGCTCGACGCGAAGAATATGACTTAGCTACTTCTGCTAACCTTGCCCAGTTTGCTGCGCAAGGCCGTGACATTGGTTCGGACCGTAGCGTTCAGGCTTTCCTTGAGCGGCAGAAGGAAATCGTTGGGAAGGATATTGGTCGCATTGGCACTCAGGTTCAGATGGAGAACTTGAAGCTAGGCTCTGAAGCTGCACAAGAAAGACTGCGTGGCAGCACAGCTTATACATCGTCTGTCTTCAGTGCTATCGGCACGATTGGTGAAGGCATCCAGCGTTATCAGCAGACTAGGACTTAACAATGGCAATCATTCGTCAGCGCACCCAAGTATTTAATCAGCCTGTCGGTGTGGTTCGCGCTGCGTCCACTGCTCAGATTGGCGAGACTATTGCCAACATAGCAGGCCGCGCTGCGGACATTGCCTATCGTGAGGCTGCGATAAAGGCCGAGGAGACTGGCCAGAAGGCTGCTCTAGCGCGTCCTACGAGTGACATCGTTACGATTGACCCAGAAACTGGAGAGCCTGTTGGCTACGCCGTTCCGAAGAGTTACGGGTCTATTGCTGCGCGTTCTTACCAGAACATGATTGACCGCCGCTTTGAAGAGTCGGTCATTGATGAGATGAAAGCGCGCGGTGCTGAACTTGCTGCCAACTCGGTTAGCGCAGATCAGTATAAAGAGCGCATGGCCAACTACATCCAGTCGATGCACGGCAATGCGACAGACGACAAAGGTGAGGAAAGCTACTACGTTCGCTTTCTCAAAGAGACTGGCGAGAAATACTTAGCTTCTACTTACACCAGCCTGCGCAACAAAGAGGTTGCTGCTGCTCGTGCCGCTCTTGTTCGTCAGCAACAAATTGCTGGATACCAAGCTGGCGTTGAGACAGCAAAGCTAATTGCTGCTGGTGGCAATGCAGAAGAAATCTCAATGCGCAACGCTGCTGAGCGTGCGCGCTACAACGAACTGTTCCAAACAAAGAGCATTACCTTTGCTAGCTGGAAGTCCGCTATGGAGCGGATTGATGGCCTAGAGGGGATGAACTCTAGCAACCAGCTTGCTCGTGTTTATGCAAAACTCAATGAGAAGCAGCGGGCAGAAGTTGATCTTGCTATTCAAAACCCAGAACTAGCAACAGCAACTGGTATGCGCCTTAACATTACTGATCTTCCCGAGCATATCGTTAATGCAAAGATTGGATCGTCTACATCAAGTCTGCTGGCTGGCCTTAAATCTATTGGGGCTAGCGCGGATGCGGTAATTGATACGTCTGTTGATGATCTGGTTGCGCGTCATGCTTCTACGATTGGGCCAAACACTGTGGCCTCTGACATTCAAGACATGGTTATTGCCGAGCAAGATGATACTGTTCGTGAATTGGCCCAGTCAGAACTTCAGGCCCAGTTTCTGCAAGTGCAGCTAGACGCTTCTGCGACTAACGCAACTGACCTTGATCGGTTCTCGAATGAACTTCAAAGCGCAGTGCCTAACCTAAACGTAATCGCTGAAATTGTAGGTGGTCAGCGCGGACAAGAAGTTAAGACGATGATCCAAGGCATGACCATGGACCAGCGTGCGCAACTTGCTAAAAATTTATCTGACCGTCGTGCAGAGTTTGCTCGTCTTGAGAGCGTTGAAGAAGCGCAAACTGTGCTAACTTTGCAAACTCAAACACGTCAACTTAAAAACTCAACGAACCTCATTAGTGACTATGAGAAGTTAGCCTCTGACATCGAAGGCTCCGGCCTAGCAAATACAAATACGCTTCTAGAAAACTTAGACCAAAGATTTGCTACTGAAGCGATGAATCAATCTGGTAACTACGAGATTGAATCGCTTGATCGCTATCGCGTTATCACAAGCAACTTGGACAACGATAACTTTCAGCCACAGAATGCTAATGAGCGTGCTGTATGGAATCTTCTGCGCAGGTCTTATGACGCAGTGCCGACTTCGACCAACCAATTTATCAGAGATCGGATTTCAAATTGGGAAGATCGCAACAAGATCGTTGCTGAATCTGTGTTCGTATCGAGCAT
>CAKZOI010000098.1 GCA_937136395.1 uncultured Opitutia bacterium
CCCTTCGCTGGTGGTATGACCATGAAGGAATTCTTGGGCTTCAAAATCTTCTCGACCTCGGCAGTGGCTGGCGGCAAAAACTTTGCCTACCACACCACCGCAGTGGGTCTGGGTGTGAACGCTGACGTTCAGACCGAGATCAACTACGTGCCTGAGAAAGTGGCGCACTTGGCCACCTCGATGATGTCGATGGGTGCTGTGGCGATTGACGCCAACGGCATCTACGAAGTCCTCGACAACAACTAATAGGGGCGGGGGGCTTCGGCCCCCCGAACTTTCATGCCAGATATTGCAAACACAGCTATCAAAGTATGTTCGCGGGCGTCTCTCCTCATGGGTGGGTCGCCTATTACTTCGTTTACGGATGGCACTGCTGAAGCTGACGTTTGCGATGCGATGTATGAAGATATTGCGCGTGCGGCTTTGACTAACAGCCGCTGGCGCTTTGCCACCAACCAAGCAGTCTTGAACCGCTTGGCTACTGCGCCGACTAGCCGCTGGGATTCTGCGTATCAACTCCCATCGGGCACTCTAACTGTGAATGCAGTTACCGTAAATGACTACCCTATTGGGTTCGATACTTACGGCGACAATGTTTACTGCAACGCTAGTGCTACAGAGGAAGTCGTCGCAGACTACATTTTCCGCGCCACTGAGGCCCAGTGGCCTTCTTACTTCACTGTAGCCGTGGAATACTCTATGGCCGCTGTGCTGGCTGTCTCCGTGGCTCGTGACGCTTCTTTGGCGCAAATGCTAGAACAGAAGGCTTCACTGACCATGATGCAAGCGCGCAACCGCGACTCGCAGCGTCAAACCACGAAGAAGCTGGATACATCTAGGTTCATTGCCCAAAGGCGTAGCTAATGCAAAAGATACCAGTCCCGGTCAACAGCTTTCAGTATGGTGAGGTTAGCGGTTCGCTTACAATGCGGACCGATAGTCCTATCTATTCTGCGTCTGCCAAAAGCCTAGAGAACATGATTGTTATGGCTGAGGGCAGCGTCAGAAAGCGGCAGGGCTTGAAGTATTTGTATGACTATGGCCTGACCTACAACGCCAGCTACCCGGCTCAGTCTCACCTGTTTAGCTTTGTCTTCTCTGATGATGAGCAGTATTTGATTTCGGTTGAGCACCAGAAGGTTCGGTGCTTTTACCTAGATCAGATCAATGATGTTGTGACTCTGGTATCAACAATTACCGCAGACACCAACTCTGCGGCTTTGCCTTTTGACCAAGAGTATTTGAGGGAATACACAGTCGCTCAGTATGGCGACGTTATGTTTATCTGCCATCCGCTGTTTATGCCTCGGATGCTTATCCGCACCAGCTTGACCAGCTTTGAGATTACGCCGTTTAGCTTTGACGAGCGTCTTGATGGGCATGTGACGTATCAGCCTTATGCTGCGTTCCAAGCCTATGGCACGACCCTAGACCCGTCTGGAACAACTGGCTCAATCACGCTGACGACAAGCAACCCTCACTGGACAACGGACCATGTGGGGACTGTTGTTCGCTATGGCCAAGCTGAGATTGAAATCACCGGATACACTTCTTCGACGGTAGTAACTGGCACTGTTGTTGATGAACTCAAGATTCGACTGTCTATCTTAAACCCGTTCCGAACAACGGAGGGCACGGCAACGGTTGAGGTAACGCACTTTGACCATGGTTATGCTGGCGGCGAAACTGTTGTCATTGAGGATGCAGCCGCAACTGGCGGGATCAATGTAGGCAACCTGAATGGCACGCGCACTGTTGCTGGCGTTATCGACAAGAACACTTGGTATTTTACTGCGGGTGGCGCCGCGTCTTCGTCAGAAGATGGCGGTGGATATGTAAAGCTAGTTACTCATGCGCCTACCTCAGACTGGTCTGAGCAAGCATTCTCTGCTGTTCGCGGTTATCCTGCTGCCGTTGTTTTCCATGAGAATCGTCTTTGCTTTGCCGGAACAATTGCCCAGCCGGATGCTATCTGGCTGTCTTCAATTGGCGCATTCTTTAATTTTGACGTTGGCACTGCACAAGACGACGAGTCGATTGCATTGGTTGCTGCCACTGGATCGGTCAATGAAGTCAGATACATGATTTCAAACCGTGACTTGCAAATCTTTGGGGCGTCCGGTGAACTGTATGTGCCCACCTACTTGAACCAAGCAATCACTCCGACCAATGCGCAGGTTCGAAAGCAAACTCCATTTGGCTGTGAGTTTGTTCAACCTGTTTCCCTTGATGGCGCAACGATCTTTATTCAGAATGGCGGAACGGTTGCGCGTGAATATCTGTATACCGATACAGAAGATGCTTACACATCCACTGCGATCTCAACGGTGGCATCGCATTTGATTGTATCGCCAAGCTGCATGACAGTTTCTCACGGCACGTTTGAGCGCGCTGAGTCTTATGTCTTTATGTCAAACGGCAATGGCGACCTTGCATTGTTTAACTCCAACCGCGCAGAGAAGCGTGCGGGCTGGACTCGTGTAACAACGGATGGGAACTTCTGTTCTGTCTGCGGCATGCACGAGCGTGTGTTTGCAAATGTTTGGACACCTGCTGGCAAATTAATTCTATGCGAATTTACTGGTGAGGTTGGGTTGGATCGATACCTTACTGCGGCAGTTTCATCTGACTACGCTTCAGTCAACGGATACTACGTTGTTGGCGACACGGTTGATGTCGTTAGTGAAGACGGTCTTCAATACTATGGGCAGAAAACTGTAGTCAGCAATGGCGGCGTTCCAAGCGTAAACTTGCCGGGCATAACTGGTAATGTTCATATCGGAGTAAAGTTTACTGCAAAGATTGAAAGCAATGCAGTCGATGCAATCACTGGCTCTGGTCCACTTACTGGTCAGATTCGTGGCATTGGAACTGTTGTTGTTGAGTTGAAAGACACAAGGTCTGTGAAGGTAAACTCTAGGCCAATCACTATTGATTCGCCTTACACTGGAAAAAAAGAAGTTAGACTTCTTGGCCACAGCCGTGACCCGCGAGTTACGATTGAACAGAACGAGCCACTGCCGTTGCAGGTAAACGGCTTTATTGCAGAGGTGGTAATGTAATGGACCCAATTACTTTAGCATTGATGGCTGGCAGCACGCTTATGAGCGTGGGTGGCCAGCTTATTGCTGGCAAGGGCGCAAAAGACGCCGCTGAACTAAACGCTTTCAACATTGAGACAGAATCTCTGCTGGTCAAAGCCCAAGGCTTAGATCAAGGCAATCGTTTGCGGGAATCGTTTAAGGAAACTATGGCTTCTGCGGAAGCCGTGTTTTCTGCATTTGGGCGAGACGTTTCTGACCCCTCAATGCAAGCATATAAGAAAAAAGAAATGTATACTTTGGGCAAAGACATTTCTGATGTTTCGATGATGACTACGCTTAATCAGCTAAAACTAAAGCAGCAATCTGTTGATGAGCGTATGCGCGGCAAGCAGGCAATGACTGCTGCTTATCTGGGGGCTGGCAGAAGCCTTCTTAAATTTGGCATGGATTATCAGGACTTGAAATAATGGCAGTTAAGCGCAGTCAACGACAGTTTGGAATCCAGCCGATTGGTGTAAATCGGGTAGCCCCTTACAACCAAGACATTGCCAATCAGGTTGTTGGCATTGCTGACGACATCTATGCCCGGCAATACGAGATTGCCAAAGGCGAAGCTGAGAAACGTGGCGCTGAAACCGCTGCTGAAGCTAGCCTTCAAAGCGTGACTACTCTTAACGCTACTACTCTAGAGCCGCAGGCTATGGAGTTGACTAAGAGTATGGGTAGATTTTCTGCTGAATCTTTTGAGCGTGTCTTGCTTCGTCGCTTTGAAAACTCTGTTTCTGACGACATCGAAGCAAAGAAGATGGAGTTGATGGCCAAAATTGGCGATTCGCCAGATGGTCCAAAGCTTTTTGAGAAGACGTTTACTGAATACCTGAATGGCTTAGGGGCTAATGCTTCTGGGTTTTATAAGCAGGTTATTGTTGATAACGGCGCTCAGCAGTTAACTGATGGGCGCACACGCCTTCATGTAGCGCAGATTGCTCGGATGCGGGCGGCAGCTAAAGCTGCACAGGCAGATCGTGACAATAAGCTAGTCGAGCAAGCCTACAACCAAGGCTTTGAAGGCTCTGGCGATATTCACAGCTTCTATGAAAAAAGAGCAGCCCGTGCCGTTGAAGATAAAGATTTAGTTGGTTCCGGCATTTCAGAGCAGGGCGAACTAACTAAACTTCAAAAACGTCAACAAGCAGCTTGGATAAGAGGCGTAGCTGCTCGTGGGATGCAAGACCCAAAAGTAGCCAAGTCTTCTGGTTTAATTTCTGCCTATTTTAAAACTGGTGGGAACAAAGAACTGTTTTCACTTATGCCGCCTGCCGCTCAAGACTTTGTTCTTGATATGAAAGCCTCATATGGCATCGATGAACCTATCGAATATGCGCAAGTTGAAGAAATACTAAATGGCGAGATTGCTTCAGCTTCCAAGGCTGGTGCAATTTTTGCAGAAGTTGAAAAGGCTCAGGCAGAAGCCAGCGAGGCAAAGCTAAAAGCCGAAGTTGATGCAACAAAAGAAAGCGCAACCTCTGTTGAGGAGCAGCTTATTCTTCAAAACGAAGACCAATATGGTGAAGCCATCGGTGCGTATGCTTCGATTACTCAAATCAGCCAAACGCTAGACGCACTTAACTCAGTGGACTATGACCCAAACGTAGTTGGCCGAGATTTAAACAAGTCCGTTATCACACAAGTTTCCAAGCAAAAGTCTGACATCGCTAAAGGTTTGTTGAAGCGCACGCTGTCTGGTCTTAGCAAAGAGCAACAAAAACTCTTAGCTGATGCTATTGATGGCGGCATTGAATCTGTAATTGTAGATATGATGCCTAAGCTTCAGGCTAATATTTTCCTTAGGGAATATAAAAGAAATCCTGCTGAAATGTCCAAGGTTGCTCGTTCTTGGGCAAACGGCAATCAGCAAATCTATGATGAGCAGAAAGCGGCTCAAGAGCTGGCTCTTGATCGACAGGTTCGGTATTTGTCTGATCTCCTTCAAAGCCCTGACGTTAGTCGAGAAGAAAAAGAAGCTGCCTTTTCAGCTTATCAACAGAACTGGTCTTCAAATCCATACGTTCAAAAAAGCTACATTTCTGCTAGCAAAGATTTAGATGGATATATGCGAAAAGATTCGGAATCTCGCGCCAAAAGCCGCTGGGATCGTGGCAGCGTTCGCATTGAAAATTATGAAGTTGATAGCGGCAACCTTCAGGGGCATCTGACAACCCTTGAATCTCTGGCAAAAGATACAAACGCAGATCAAGGTGAAGCTATTAAGTCTGCCCAAAGGATTGCAAATCAAGGTGGGATTGCTGAAGTAACTCGAATTGCCTCTACTTTTGGTGAGTCACTAGAAGCTGCGGCCCAGCTTTTTGAAATGGCACGCTATGCTAAAACCGGCCTAGAAGGTTCTTCTCTTAGCCCCGAAGGGAAGCAAATTATCGACTTTGCTACAAGTATGGAAGCTGACTTCCTCGGCGTTAAGCTTTCACCTGAACGGCAGGCAATAAGTGATGCTTTAGGCGCTCAAGCCAATCAAATGCAAGAAAGCATTAACAAAACAAAACAGCTTCAGTCTGACCGTCAATTCCGAAGCACTGCTATTTCTGGCGGCGTTATTTTAAATGCAAATGAAGAAGGTGTCCGGGCAAAATTGTCTGGTGTCTTCCGCGCTCAAGCTGATGGCGATGTTGACACTGGTCTTTATGAAAGAAACCCATCGTCTTGGAGCCAGCCTGAAGTCAAGTTTGCTACTTTGGACAAAAGCCAAAAAAGCGCAGTGACGGTAGAGTATGCAAACTCTGCTGAACGCGCTTTGATGGGCACGCTTTCTTCAGAAGGCTATGCCAACTTTATGATAAACACTCGCGAGATGATGTTTAGCCAAGACCCGTCTGGCCGCGCTGTAGTTAATGCTGGTGTCGTAGCCGCGCTAGGGAGCGAAAAGGCGGCAAAGCTTGAGGCTTTGTTTATAGCTTATCAAGCTGCGCCTATTGGAAATGAAGGCGCATACATGATTGAGGCTGCTTCTCAAATAGCGAAGCCAATGTCAAACAGCCTGTTTAATGAATTGACTGGATACAAAACTCCAGAAGCTATGGTTATTGCGGCAGGAGTTCCTTCTACCCTTTCTGAGCAAATGGTTCCGTTGGCTCGTGCGTTTGCTTCTACTCATGGGTCTGAAGCATTCTCAATGCTAGAGCAATCTATCGAGAAGCGTTTTACATCGAACCCGAATGCTTACAGCCCAATCACTGGCGGGTCATTTGTTCCATATGACATATCCATGTTCACTGATGATGTTGCTGGCTTTGAAAAAGGCGTTGCGCGCATTGTTGACAGAATTAATGGCCGTGATGATTCATCGTTATTTTTCACACCAAACACTGGTGTCTTTGGGGTGTCGAGCATTGAAGAATTGCGCGGTGAAGCTTCAAACATTGCTGTAGTTTATGCTGGCGAGGGCCGTGAGCGTGAAAGCCTTATGACTGGAGATCGTGTTCTTTATGGGCCAACTCTAGACTCTTCGCCTACTAATCCAATGTTCCAGTTATTTAAGATGAACGAGTTTGGTCAGGTTGAACCAATTCCAAACAGCAAATTTAATCTCAACAACCTTGAGATTCAAATTGGCATGAACGGCATCTTGCCGCCAAAACCACGCACCGCTGAGCCTTCTCTTGAAATTCAGGGGGCTGTAGATGTTCAACCAACTCCTAAGCGTCAACCATCGCCCGTAGAAAAAACTCGCGAGAGCAAGATCGGCGCTGACCTTAGCCCGCGTTACTCTGGGGCTACATCTGGCTCTGTCATTGAGCCTGACGAACAACTTATTAAAGATGTGCGCCGGGTAATTGGTAGCGGTTCTGTGGCTGCGCAGGTTATGTCTGAATACGGCAGCTACTCTATGGCGCAGAAACAGACCAACATTACTCGCGCCATTAAGTCTGCCGAAGACATGCCTGCTGGCAAATCTAGAGACAAAATTCTAGATCGCCTCTATGAAATCAGAAACTCTTTGCGGGGCCGTTAAATGGAAAAGAAGTCTTTCTTTGATCGCGAAGAGGTTAACTGGCAGGAGATGGAGCCTTACTATGGAACGCCAGTTACTGGCGCTCCAGTGTCTCGGCCAGTAACTGTTGGCCAAGTAGTTCGCTCTGGGATTTCTCGCTGGAAAGACCCTCTTGTTGCTATGTTCCAGTATAACCATGGTGCGCCACGGGAAGAGTTTAACGAAGACATTGATTCAATCTTTGACCCAATTAAAGATGAATTGCGCCTTATGCCCAGCGAAAAAGAGCGCCGGGTTAAGATGGACTTGTATCTTAAAGACATCCAAGATCGTAAAGTTTTTGAGCGCGCTACGTTGGGGCAGCTTGCTCTTGGTGGTATTCTTGACCCTCTTGGCGCTGTTCCAATAGTTCGAGCGGTCAAGGCTACAACAGCAATAGCTGGTGCTGTTAATGTTGGCATTACCGCTGGTTCGATAACTGCTGGTGAAGAAGTCCTGCGTTACTCTCAGCTTCCCGGTTACGACCCAATGGAAGGCGCTTTCAATGTCGGCGCTTCTACTTTGCTTGGTGGCTTCTTGGGCGCTGGTGTTTATGGCGGCAAGACTATGTTCCGTGACGCTATGGACAGCGCTCACCGTCGCCTTGGTGAGCATCAGCAAACCATTCTTGAAATGGAAAACTTTGTTGAGCGTGAGGCTTTGCTGCGAGATATGGTCAAGGGCACTCGACCGTTAGGGGGCGAAGACACAGCTAAACTTCGTGCTGATTCTATTCAGTATTCTGAGAACATTCTTGGCCTTCAAAGAACCTTAAAGGAAATTGACAGCGGCGCTTTGAACTTTAGCCCAAATGCTAGACAAACCATTGAGGCTAGGATTTCTGATAATGTAGCTGAACGACAAGCTGTTGTTGATGAACTAAACGCTCGTCGTCTTGATGAAGGTTTGTCTACTATCGAAGACCCATATGGCATTGCTAGCAGTTTCTTTGACTTTGTTGACATCATGCCAACCCCAACGAAAACAATTGCTAAGTTTAAGCTTCCGGTTAACGCTAGTCAGCAGGCCAAAGAAGCAATGAACAGGATGAAGAAGACTTCTCTTCTTTTGGCTGGCGATTCTTCTTTGCTTTATGCTGGTCAGAAGCTTGGCTTAACGCTTCCGCCAAGCATTGATATTCAAGCCAAGCTACGTCGCGGCGAGTTAGTTGCTCTAGAGTCTGAGTTAACTCAAGTATGGCAGAAGGCTACTGATGCAGGCATTGGTGCCACTATTGCCCGTCGCATTCCGGGTGGCGGTGAAAGCCTTGATGATTGGCTAAACAACGTAAACATTAAACGTATTCGCCAAGACCCAACAATGACGCCTTATGAGAAAGAGGCAGCAGACCTTATTCACAAATACACAAACAAGATTCGTGATGAAGCCGTAATGTATGACGTGATGGGTTCTGCCACATTCTTGGAGTCTCGAAAAACAGTTCTTGCTGGGCATCTAAGCGAGGCAACGAATAGGTTGAATGGCGTTAACCGTCAAAAATTTCCAGAACAGTTTAAGTATTGGACTGACAGGGTTAAGCGCCTTCAAGACGATATTGATGAAATCCAAAACAGCTTGGACTTTGTTACCAATTCAAAGCTTAAACCAACTGGTTCTGGCGGTGAGCCTTGGTTTATGCGTCAATGGGACCAAGACAGAGTAGCGGCTGATGAAAAAGGTCCAAAGCTTCTTCGTCAAAAGCTAACAGACTATGTGCGGCAGAACCCATACGGCATTGAGTATGATGCTAAGAGCGGGTTGTATAAACCCCGTGACCTAACTGGCGATATACCTGCGCAAGACCGTTACGTTGATACTGTCATTAAGTCTATCATGTCAGACAATGACGTGTCGTCTTCTGCGACGAGCCGCAGCAATCGCTATCCTAGCCGCGCAATCAACATTCCAAACTCTGAGGTTCTTGATTTTATCAATACTAACTTCAGAGACATTATGCGCACATACTCTTCGCGCATTGGGCCTAAGATTGAGTTTTCTAAGCAGTTTGGAAATCGTTCGTTTGATGATGTCGCTGACGAGTTGGTAGATGATCTTGTGTCTAGCGGCGTAAAGCTTGATGATGCTCTTATGCTTCGTCGCAATCTTACGCAGCTATATCAGCGTGTAACAGCAACGACGCTTTCAGACCCAACAAGCCTAACAAACAAGTCTGTTCAGGCTTTGAAAGAATTTGCCAGCCTAAACTACCTTGGCTCTGCTGGTGTTACAACGATTGGTGACGTTCCAAAGATGATTATGGAACATGGCTTCAAAGACTTAATGCGCGCCTTTGCTACATCGATTGACAATAAATCGTTTCAAAAACAATTTCGCGATGTGAAAGAAATTTTTGGCGAGGCTGTTGAATTATCTCTTGGGGTTACGCAGCAACGCATTCAAGAAGACACTGGCGCTAGAGTTTCATCTGGTGTTTGGACTAACATTAAGAATGCAGGCTTTATCTTAAACGGCCTCGGCCCCGCGACTGTTGCTTTGAAAAGTGTGTCTGGCAATCTGTCTGTTCACAGCTTTATCGACATTGCTGAGAAGGTTGCTAATGGCACGGCTTCTAAGTTTGATCTTGAAAAGGCTTCTCGTTACGGGCTGTCAATAAAGCAGCTGAAAGAGATTGCAGCCAAAGCCCCGGTTGAAACAACGCCTCGTGGTCTTAAAGTGGCAAACATTCGAGACTGGCCAACATCTGGCGTGTCTGCTGAAACGATTGCTGCTTTTCGTGCGGCTGTTTCGTCAAATGTTGCAAATACAGTTTTGTCTTCAACGCCTGCCACTCGCTTTACATACGCTGATGGCTCTATCTTCTTGCCAATTAAAGCTGCTAGAAAGATTTTTCCTAAGGCTTCTGAGGCTGAAGACTTCCCCGGCTATGTTCGCATTGAAAGTGGTGTAATGACTTTGCCATTCCAGTTCTATAACTGGTCAATGTCAGCAACATCTAACATTCTTCAGTCTGGTGCGCAGGGGCAGATCAAGTCTCGTTATGCTGGCTTTGCAGCAATGCTTGGATTTGGATACGTTCTGGCCAAGGCTCGGACTCCAGAATGGGCATGGGATGAAATGGATTACGATGAGCGTTTTATGTCTGCTGTTGAGCGCAGCGGGATTGGTGCCATCTATTCAGACATTGCTCTAAACTCTATTCGAGTAGGTGTTCAGACTGGCTTAAACGACCCAAAGAACGATCTTGTTAATCTTCCATTCTATGGCAAGGATGGGTTTGCTGAAGCTGCAACCACTGTTCTTGGCGCTGGCGCTGGAACAATTAAAGACTTCACTGACGCTTCAACAAAAATGTATCAAGGCGACTATGGTCAGGCTTTGAAAGAGTTTTACCTAATGCTTCCTTTGACTGAACTGTTTTGGCTGAAGGAAGATTCTAGAGCAATGATTGATTACGCAACAAAAAATGCGTTTGAGAATAGGTAATCTGTCCTAGGTGCTTTGTGCGTTGATGGTTTCTTCTCTGCTGTGCAAATGTCACGGCAGAGAGGTGCCATATGACCATTGATGTATCAAACAACAACCCGCGGATAGAATACAGTGTAGCCCAAGGCGTTACTCAAACTGTATTTGCCGTTCCGTTTGATTACTTTGAAGACAGTGACGTAACTATTTACGTTGATGGCGTAGCTAAAGTGCTGGGCACTGACTACACTATGACGGGCGGCGATGGTTCGACCGGGACTATTACGTTTGTCACCGCAACGCCTCCTGATGTTCAGCAAGTAACTGGTGCAACTGGTGGCTCAACCGTTGTTATTGTTCGCCATGTTTCTTTAGAGCGGGTCACTGACTTCGTTGCTGGCCAAGATATTAACCGCGCGGCTTTAAACACTCAGCTAGATACAATCGTTGCTCAGATTGCTGACCTTGACGACAAGGTAGACCGCACGCTTCACATTACCGACTACGAGGTGAATCCCGGCACTGCACTTCCTAGCATCGACGCTCGTAAAGGACGTGTAATTGCATTTAATTCGTCTACTGGCGCTATTGAAGCTGGGCCTTTGTCGAATGACATTCAAACCATTGCAGACAACATTGCTGAAATTCTAGCGGCTGACGATCAAGCGGCGGCTGCTGCTGCTTCGGCTACATCTGCGGCATCAAGTGCTACTGCTGCCGCTAACTCAGCCTCTGCGGCATCATCGAGTGAAAGTGCTGCTGCTTCTTCTGCAAGTGCTTCTGCTGCTTCGGCAACAGCGTCCGCATCTTCTGCTACAGATTCGGCTACATCTGCTACAGATTCTTCTAATTCTGCGACTGCATCAGCCAATTCTGCAACTGCATCAGCAAATTCTGCAACTGATTCGGCAAATTCTGCAACTGCTTCTGCTGCAAGTGCTGCTTCTGCGGCCACTGAGGCAACTGCTTCGGAAACATCTGCAATTAATTCTGCTGCATCAGCATCTGCTGCTGCTACTTCTGAAACAAATGCGGCAGCATCTGCTGTCACGGCTAGCAGCGCAGCCAGCACCGCTGCTGCTGGGGCAATATCGTTAATCGAATCTTTGAGTTATCTCCAAGACTTTGGACTTATTACAGACGCAGCTGGTGAAACCGCTGACTATGGGAGCATTGCAGCATGACGACGCAAATTCAACGACGCCGAGGGACTACCGTTCAGCATTCGACCTTTACTGGCGCAGAGGGTGAGATCACCATCGACACCACGAAGGACACTGCTGTTGTCCATGACGGTGCTACTGCTGGCGGGCATCCTTTAGCTAAAGAAGATGGCTCTACGCTTACCAATGTAGACATCAACAGCGGCACCATCGACGGGACTGTTATCGGCGGCACGACCCCTGCGGCTGTTAGCGGCACCACAGGCCAGTTTAGCACGTCGCTAAATGTGGATGGCACTGTCACGGCTGATGGGCTGACTGTGGATGGTAATGCTACAATAAGCAGCGCCTCACCGACATTGGTTTTAGAAGACACAGATGGCGCTGCGCAAGACGATGCAAGACTTCAAGTTGGCGCATCTATTTTTAATATTAAGCGTGACTCTGATAGCGTTACTAGGCTTTCTGTAGGTTTAACCACAGGCGACATCTCCTTCTACGAGGACACTGGCACCACGCCAAAGTTCTTCTGGGATGCGAGTGCTGAGGCGTTGGGGATTGGGACGAATAACCCTGCTGAGCCTCTTCATGTTGAAGGTAGCATTCGGGCATCCGCAACATCTCCTTTAATTTCGTTGTGGAACTCCGCAGGCTCGGACCGTTACGGATACATTTACGGGCAGTCTGGCTCCACAACGTTTGCTGCAGAGGGGGCTTCTCGCCCTATGCTGTTTTCGGTTGCTGGCACCGAACGTATGCGCATCACGTCTACAGGCAACGTAGGCATCGGGACGACCTCGCCGCAGGCTCAGCTACACGTTGAAGGTGACCTTCGTGTCCGTGACAGCTCAGGCAACACGGATGTGTATTTTGGTGGCGGGACAGGCCAAGCAAGCATCACTGTTTATGGTCCTTCTCAAACAACCAATTTCTCAATCCTGAACAACAACAGCTATGCGTATCTCACTACGAATGGTGGGAACGGGATTCAATACCGGGCAAGAGGTTCTGGGACGCACATTTTTACGACTACAAGCAGTGACACAGAACGCATGCGCATCGACGCATCGGGTAACCTGCTTGTGGGGACGACGAGTGCATACAGCGTGAGTAAGACAACCATAGACTACAGCTCTAATGCCGCCTTTGGGATTACCTTGCGGGATACGGGATCAGCTGTCGATGGCGCTATGGCCTATTTCGTAAAGGGCGGGGCCGTAGTTGGGTCAATTATTTCAACAACGTCCGCAACCGCCTACAACACCTCTTCGGATTACCGCCTGAAAGAAGACGTGCAGCCGATGGTGGGTGCATCTAACCGTGTGCTTGCTCTAAACCCTGTCAACTTTGCATGGAAAGCAGATGGCACCCGTGTTGATGGCTTTTTGGCTCACGAGGCACAGGCCGTTGTTCCTGAGGCTGTCACTGGCACCAAAGACGCCATGCGCACTGAGGAATACGAGGTTACCCCTGCTGTCGAGGCTACCTACGACGAAGATGGCAATGAACTGACGCCATACGTGCCAGCAGTCATGGGAACCCGTGAGGTGCCTGACTATCAGGGCATCGACCAAAGCAAGCTGGTGCCACTGCTGACTGCTGCCCTGCAAGAGGCGTTGAATGAAATTGCTGCACTGAAAGATCGTGTGGCTTCACTTGAAGTCTAAAGGAGACAAACTAATGGCAAACTGGACCATCGCACTCTGCGAACATGACGTAGCTACTGGCGGCATCACTGTCGCTCACTGGCGTGTAACTGCTGAAGACGGTGACTACACTGCTTCTGCATACGGCACGGCTGGCTTCACCCCTGACGCAACTGACCCCAACTTCAAGCCCTACGATCAGGTGACTGAAGCTGAAGTTCTGTCGTGGGTGTGGGCGCAAGTCGATCAGGCTGAAACCGAAGCTGCACTGGCGGCTAAGATCGAAGCCGACAAGAACCCTACCACTGCAACTGGCACGCCTTGGGCTGCTGCATAACTTAAAAGGAGATCACGATGGGCGAGAAACAAACACAAACCATCACGATCAACGACAAAGACTACAGCGTTGAAGACCTGACCGACAATCAGAAGGCATTGATTGCGCATATCCAAGACTTGGACCGCAAAATCCGGTCGGCGCAGTTCAACCTAGATCAACTGAATGTTGGCAGGGAGGCATTCGCAAACATGCTGAATGCTTCATTGACAGAAGGCGAATAAAAATGCTCGGCTTGCGCGGGACATATAAGGCTATCCGTTCTGCCAACGGCCCCGCGCAGCACATTTCCTGCGCTATCGTCGGGCTGACCTATGCTGGCATGTTTGCTGGCATGGTGCCTGCACCGATCCTTATTGGCTGGGCAGCTATGTCTGTTCTGATTGTGGTAGCCGTTGTTTGGCTGCCAAAGGTCGCGCTAAAATACACGCTGCTTGCCGATTTTGTTTTGTCAGCCATGGTTCTGACGTTCTATTTCATGCACGACCCTGCGCCAAAAGGATATGTTTACTACTCGGCTGGCAACATGGGGCGCGGGCACGCACCGCAGATGCACAGCATGACCAGTATGGAGGTGATTTCTCACGCTCTGGCTGTTATTATTATGGCAGCATGGTCGCTGTATTTGAGCAATCTTGTGTCGCGGCAGATATTAGAAGGAAAGCGTTTCAATGCAGCTTGATATGGAAATGCTAACACCCATCTTGATTGCTCTGATCGGGGCTGGTGGCCTGTGGAAATTTCTAGAACTGAAGGCCAAGCAAAGTCACGAGCGTATGATGCAAGACAAAGACGACCGCGCAGAATTTAACGACACGCTGCGCGCGCAGGTGGACAAGCTGGCTGAAAAGCTGGACGCCGTGACCGCTGAAAACCAGAATTTACTGCGCGAGATGGCTGAGTTGAAATCACAGCTTGCCGCCGCGCAGACCACCATCCAGCACCTAGAGCGGGCGCTGATGAACCGTTAAGGATTTGAGCATGGTAAATCAAGAAACGATAAACCTAATTAAACGCTGGGAAGGCTGTCGGCTAAAGGCATACAAGTGTTCTGCTGGCGTTTGGACTGTAGGCTATGGCTTAACTAGCCGGGCTGGCTTTATCGAGGTTGGTCCTGATACCACGCTGACTCAAGAGGAGGCTGACTGGTATCTTGAAAGAGTAGTCTCTGACTTTGCTGAGAAGATTCGACCAATGATTACCGCACCGATTACTGAGAACCAGTTCGGTGCTTTTGTTTCTCTGGCTTACAACATTGGTGTTGGCGCTTTCCAAAAGTCTTCGGCCCTTCGTCGCTTCAATGCAGGCGATCTAACTAAGGTGCCAGATGCCATGCGGATGTGGCGCAAAGCTGGCGGCAAAGTAGTGCAAGGCTTGGTCAATCGCCGTGAATCAGAAATCAAACTGTTCCTAACTCCAGTGGTCGAGAAGTCAGCAGCCCCAGAGGGCCGCTCTAAGCCCACTCAGAGCCGCACTGTGCAGGCTTCTGTAGTGCAGGGTGCCTCGGCTGTAGGCGGCGCTGTAGGCGCTCTCAATGCGCTGGACGGAACAGCGCAGATTATTGCTTTGGTTGGGTGTATACTCATTGCGCTACTGGCGCTGTTTATCATGAAGGAAAGACTGAGACATTGGGCTAACGGAGTAAGATAATGTTTACTGCAATCCTCTTGGCATGTTCTTTAAATGGTCAATGCGTTGGTATCGCTGGGCCAGCAGTGCCGAGCATGGATGCCTGTATGCGAAACATCCCAGAGGGATGGCTTATGGTAGAAGAGCATTATCCACATTTAATAGTTAAGGATGCCAAATGCGTGCAGTGGAATGAGGGGGCGTAATGTTTCTGCGCTTGAAGTTATACGCCGTTGGCGTAGCCGCCTTTGTCCTAGCGTTGCTAGGTATTTATTGGATAGGAAAACGAGACGGGGCCGCTGCCGTAAAAGCCGATCACATGGCAAATCGGCTGGAAGATACTAAGCGGGCCAAGGAGATTGACGATGAACTTGATTCGCTTTCTGACCCTCACTTTGTCGATAGGGCTGGTGACTGGGTGCGCAAAGATAACGGGCAGTAACTACTGCGATGTGGCTAGCCCTTTATATTTTAGTCAAGAAACTTTGGCATGGCTGTCTAAGAACGACATGCAATTCTTACGTGACACAGTGGCGGCAAACGAAAAATGGAAGGCCTTGTGCAACTAATCCTGTCAACCAGTCTGCGTATACACAACAGGATATACGCCGACACTTCAGAAAGTTTGTGCAGCAGAGCGTGGCGGTTGCAGGGGGACAGCCGCTTCTGGCGTGTGTGGGTGCGTGTTTTTGGGCGCGCCCACTGCCGCAGAAGCTGGGAATACTATCATGGCGACTCGTCCAATCTCAGATGAAGAACTACTAATTGCATGGCAAGCCTATCTTGATTGCGGTCGCAACAAGACACAGGCCGCAGCGTCTCTTGGCTTAGATCGATCTACATATCGTGGCAGGCTGGCAATGGCTCAGAACCGAGGGCTGCACTTGCCAGAAGGTGTTCGAGAAGCGATGGCTTCCGTTGGCATTGACGACGCCGCTATAGTTTCTGGCGGTTGGCTCAAGACTAAAGATGTTTCTGTTCAGTTTAGAATGCCAAAGCCGGATGGCATGAACATTGATTTGGCTGCTGAACAAGTCAAAGAGGCGCTATCTAATCTCAAGGCAGTTACATATCCAAAGCCTCAGCATAGCATAGAAGAGTTGCTGACGCTGTATCCTCTGCCGGATATTCACGCTGGCATGAAGTATAAGCAATGGGGTCTTACGGATGCAGTCGAAAGATTAGATCACATCTTCGATCACCTTATTGCCTCAACGCCTGAGTCTAAGACCGCAGTGTTTTTAATTCTTGGCGATCTTCTTCACCACAACGACAAGACCAACAAGACACAGAGCGGCCATGTCCTTGACGTTGACTGCACGCCTGAAGATGCGGCTGCTGCGATGGTGACTTCGATTGCGCGTGGCATTGAGATGGCTTTGCTTAAACATGCAGAAGTTGTGGTTTCTGTTTTGCGTGGCAACCACGACCGGGACGCTTACCTCATTGTGCTTTACAGTTTGATTGAGCGTTATCGCAACGAGCCACGAGTCAGCATCAACAAAGAAGACAGTGAGTTTCTAATCTTGCCTTGGGAAGATGTGTTGATCTTTGCGCATCATGGCGACAAGGGTAAGCCCGAGCGAATGATAATGAACTTTGCCCATGAGTATCGTGAAATGTGGGGCAAGGCTAAGTATTCTTATCTATTCACTGGGCACCTGCACCACCTGAAGATGGCTGACATTGGCGGCGTTCAGTGGGAACAACTGCGCGCAATCACGCCTCGGGATGCTTACGCTTCTTCGCATTCCTACGTTGGTAAGTCGTCGGCTGTAGCCATAACTTACCAAGTAGGTGAAGGCGAAGTGTCAAGAGTCACTGTTTCTTTTTGAAGAAAATTCCCTGTTTTAATAGGTGTATACCATGGGTATATACATCTGGCAGGGCGCACATCGAAACCTTCTACTCTTTTGCTAAATCTAAAAAGCGACGGGGTGACTCAAGCTGGTTTCGGTAATGGTTCAAGCTACCGAATGCGCTACATCCGACAAACTTAACCGCGCCCTGCACGACCTTCCTTTCTCTACCTTTGGTATGTTTGTAGTTCCATTGTAATAAGTTCTATGTGGAATACGGAGCAGATACTCCTGCCCATCACGAATTTCTATAACCGGTGGACCGTCATACCAATCACAAGCAGCATTATAAAACCACTCTCGTTCACTCATCTTTTGTTTCCTCGAAATAGACATCGGTCATGTAATCAGCCACGCATTCGGCTATGCTGTCATACTTATTGTCCATTGTTTTCTTTACCCAGAAGTCACGCACCTCTTGCGTCATGTTGTTAATCATCATCTCAGCCATCGTGCCTGCTCTTAGGTGATACTTCTTGACGTAGTTGTTTAGCTGTCTGGTTGGTGAGTCTGGTGCGTTTGACGTTCTCTTAGGCACAAACTTGGGAATGATGCCGCGCTGTCGTGCGCTGTAGATGGTGCGCGTTACGCCATCGCGTGATCGGCCTAGCTTCTTAGCGATCTCTTGCGTGGTGTATCCCTGCTTGAAGAGGTTAATTGTTTTGTATCGCAGGGTGTCTGTCTTGCTTAGTGCGTCTGGGTTCTCGTCTTTGTTTCTATGGACCTTGATTCCATAGGCCACTGTCGAGTGATCTCTGCCTAGAAGCCGTGAGATTTCTGCAATGGACATGCCGCCTTCATGGCACAGGTGCATTAGTTCTTGGCGCGCTTCCGCTACGTTTATTTGGCGCGACCTACCCACCAGTTCTTCTGGTGTGATGTTGTATTTGTTTGCTGTCTCCAGAATTAGTTCTTTGTGGTCAACCGTCTTTCGCATCGGTGTTCCTCTCGATGATTTTCAGAAGAGCGATGCACTCTTCGATGTATTGTTTTAAGTTAAGACGACCGCGCTGCTCGGAATCTTCTTTGAGAACCTGTAGCTTACGGTTCAGTGTTTTCATTGCGATCTGTGCTGTCTCGTTCATTGTTTCTCCGTATAAAAAAGGCGGGACTGAAGCCCCGCCAGTTAGAGGCAGACCCTCTGGAGAACCGTCCTAGAACGGAATGGAATCGTCATCCAACATATTGACTGACGCTGGCTCAGGGCGGGCACCGCCACCCTCTTTCTTATCGCTGACGTTGAACGTCATGTAAGGCTTACCGTCTTTCATCTTGCGCCATGCGGCAAGGCGACGGACATCATTGAAGGGGCCAGTGTAATCTGGCGCAGCTTCATTGCCTTTCTTGTCGTTCTCGAACAGCGTGCCGATTTTTTCGTAGACTTCGATGATGGTCTTGCCATTGCGTGTCTGGTCTTTCACCAACGTGATCTTACGTTCGACTCGGTTGTCGTCGATCTTGCCTTGAAGGATTAGCTTCTGCGTTTCGAATGGTGCGAAAGCTGCGCCGCGGTTGGTGTTGTCATAATCTGCCATGCTTCTGGCTCCTTTTGCTGTGGTCTTTAAGTTTCTTGTTCATAAAGTTTTGGTAGTTCTTCATTCTTTCAAGGTGGTTTCTCCCATCGTTATCTTTGCATGGGCTGTGTGGTGCCGCACCGCAGCGCGGGCACCATGTTCTTTGAATACGTTCTTTGGTGTATCTACCACCCATCTTGTGGGTGCCCAGTGTCGGCTGCGTATTTGTTTCCGTCCATCTCGCCAAGGAATACATCAGCATTGAAGCCAAGGTGTGAGATAGCTTTGGTCAGGCCATCAGTGATTGCCATCTTTGGTGCGTCCTCATTGAGCCTGTTCTTGGCTGCGTCAAAGAATTTGCGACACCCAGAGAACGGGCCAAAGAGGTTGTCGTATTTATTTACAGTCCAGATGGACACGTCAGCAACCACTGCTGTGTCGCCATTGGACAGGTTGATGAAACGTGTCTCATTGATCCAGCCCCAGCCTTGGCCGACCGGGCCGAAGGCTTCAGTGATGCACCGCACCTGATACTGCGGGTCGATTGCTGTGAAGCTGCGTTGTCCGAAGCTGATCTTCTTGAGATACTTGGGGTCGGACTTGCTGACTTTGTTCCAGAGTTCAAGGTTGCTCATGATTACTTCCTCTTCGTGATGCGCAGTGCGCCACGCTTGTCGCGTTTGATTGTTAGCAGGTCGCAGTAGACTTCGCGTTCATTGCTACCGACCATTGCTTTCAGGTCTGCTTTGGCGGTTCCAAACACACGAGCCGCATCCTCATGTTCAATGTATGTATGGGCCGCGTCGATGAAGGCGTTGTCTGTGCTGGCGTCTCGACGCACCATGTTGTCCACCTCGATCTTGTCGAGGCTGAGCGATGGCGTCTCAACACCAACAGGCTCTTCATCCCGAACAACGTAACCCCAGAAGTCTGACACCACTGCCCACATTGAATTGAAATACTCTTCATTGTAGCGGACAAAGCTGGACTCCCACTTGTTGTTGCCAAAGATTACCGAGAGGAATGCACCATCTGCTTGGGCTAGGTGTGCGTATAGCTGCACCTGCGGCATGTAATACTCGATTACATTTTCCATGCTGTTCATTGCATTGGTGTGCTTGGCCTCAACGATTGAGCCATTCCACATGCCATCGACTGTGCCTTTGGTTGGCACGCTGCCGATCTGCTTTTCGTATTCGTATTGGTGGTTGTGAATGACTGCGTTGTGCTCTTGCTCAAACCATTGCAGGTTAAAGTTCTCGGTCCATACGCCAAGCTGCACTGCTAGGTTACGGCTAAGGTCTTCGCTATCGCTGCGGCCAGTCTTGATGTGCCAAAGTTCAAGCCAGTTGCCCTGCATAATCTTGACGCAATCTGAGCCACCGATAAATCCGGTTCGTTTCATTTCAGTTCTCCGTTTGTTTTTCTTTGGGGGCTAATTGGTCAATTAACCCCTTCGATAACTACTACTGCATATGCGCAGCAATAGCAAGATCATATGGATGTAGATCAGCTTCGGTTATTCCGAAGTCGTTGATTAGTTTTTCCCGATGCACACCGCCAAGATACATGTCTGATACAGCGTCTCCTGAGCGTATTCTTTTGGCCGCTAGCTGGTATGGGTCAAAAGAAGTGCCAACGGCCACTGTATGGCGCTCTCCGTGGCTCTGAGACACCTTCCTGATGGCATTGGTAAACTCTTTGACCGAGGGGACGGTGCGTGTGGTCGCGGATTGCACCACCTCTTTCGCTGTGAGGGCGACGAGGTGCTGCATCCGCTGAGCGTCGGTGTTGTTGGGGATGTTGCGGTTGACTGCCTCGATAATATCCATAGCCACGATCTTTGGATCAAGGTCACGAGGCATGTTGAAGCGAGTGAGAATCTCTTTGCCAAACCAATCCTTCAGCAAAGAGATGCGCTGGTCATAGTTCAGAGAGCCAGCCATGTTTGTTCTCCTGTTTGAATTCTGTTTTCTCTGACTCAAGGTCGTCTTCCCAGCGCTCGGCGTTGAGCCACGTTGATGCGTGCGGAATGTATTGTTTCTCGGTGCCACGCTCTTCGCAGTAGGCAGCGAAAGCAATCGCGCCCTGCACAATGTCGTTAGGGTTTGCAAACTTTGCAGCTTTGGCGAATGCAGTGCGGGCTGCACCCTTGGCTACGCGCCGAGGATAGGCTTGCCAAAAGGCTAAGAAGAAAGGTGTGTCGTGAGGATGTGCAGATTTTTCCGCCGAAGTAATAGTAGTATTAGCTATACTTCTCTTAGCTATATCTAACCTAGTTATATTACTAACTACTTCGGAGGAAAATTTTTCCTCATGGTCCATGTCAGTCTCCTTCATTGATGTGAATACATACAGGTTCGATGAGTTAGGTCTTGCTTGCACTTCAAGATAGCCGTGCTCGACAAGCCAGCGGATAGCAGACCGAACGGTTCTGTCAGTTAGGAACGTATCTTCAGCTAGCTTCTGCTGAGAAGGGAAGCACTCACCACATGCGTTTACATACCGTGCCATGGATAACATGACTATTTTGGCAGTCGGATTTTTTACTGGCGTTAGTGCTATGTCTACGATAAGTTCATCATACATGATGATCTGTCCTTTTAAGTTATGGGTTTCTTAGAAGACTACTCCCTTCATCACGTTCTCCGCCTCGTTAACTTGGGTGGCCTTCCCACAGGCCACCCTTTTTCTTAGCACCAAGCTATTGTTCTGGCCACAAATCTTTGTTGTTGACCAAGGTGTAGTGCCCGACCACTTTGCCTGTGCCTACATCTCGTTTATCGCAGGTCACTGGCCAGCCATCTTTCTTTAAGTCATGCACCCTCGATGCCAATCGAAAGCACCCGAACATATCTAACGCCTCAATCGGCGTCAGTGTCTTGCCCGTCTTTAGATACTGAAGGATCATTTCGTTTTGTTTCACTGTAGTTCTCCACTAATTGTTGAAACACGTCACCCTTTAGAATGACGATCATCTGCGGAGTTCCTCTCCGTCTTTTGTATATTGCCATGTCCCGATTATCTAACACTGTGAAGGGACTAGGGAATCCACTTGTGTCGCGATACTTAACCTCGGCTACCAGTTCGTGTCCCAAGAGTTCGAGTTTGATGTCGCCGCTATACTCTCCTCCCAATGCTCCTGAGAGGGGCTGGCGTTTCGCCGGGATGCCGAACGCATTGAGCCACTCGACGACTTTGCGCTCGTGATAGCTACCCTTCGACTTATTCTTGTTTGCCATGTGTCACCTTCGTAGCAGTCAAGACAGATGAACCAGTGCTTTGCATTGGTGCTTCTGTGTTCATTTTTTAAGACAGCCACAAAGTTTTTGACCGTGACCTTGCACGAGTCACACGTCGCCATCCCTTTTTTTAACTTCGATTTCGTAGCCAAGAGCGTCCAACCAACACATCAACATGAAGCCAGAAGGGATACGCTTATGCGTTTCCCATTTGTGAACCAATGATACCGTGCATCCGATCTTATGCGCCAGTGCTTCTTGGCTTAAACTTTGCTCGGACCGTGCCGATACGAGGTCGCTCACCATTTGATCGTAGTCGCTCGGTATACTCACGGGCTTGTTGAAGTGCGTGAAGTTTTTCAAGAGCCTTCATTGCCTTCTTAGCTGTCTCGTGACGCAGTTCTGTCTTACCATTAATGGTTCGATAGAAGGTCGATGTCGGAACACCAGCCGACTTGAACGCCTGAAGCAGCGGAATACCAGACTCCGCTGACTTCTCTTCGAGTAATTGCAGATATGATTTCATGCTGCATAGATGCAGCAATCAATCTCTGTAGTCAAGGTATGACGACAATCGTGCAATGATCTTGAGGAATTGGTGGTCGGGTATAGCCGCAACCACCTTGCCCTCGTTGTATATTTTTAGCTGGTCTTCATGCACAATCCAGACTGTTGGATTGCGCAATGCTTCTCTGCCTTCTGGTAACTTACTCATTGTAATCTCCAGTATCGAATACAGCCGACTCGACGTCGCTATACAAATCTTCAAGCACCTTGAGGAAGTGACGCTCATCTCCAGCGCCCAAGCCAAGAGAAATGATATGGTTCATAGTATGATCTATGTGCCTATCAATCTTAGCTAACACATCCCTGAAATCAGTAGGGGATTTCGTCGTCAATTGAGGCATAGTCATGCTTGGCCTCCCATGCTTTGGTTGCTCTGCGTATAAATTTAACGCGATCAAATCTAGGATTAGTAGCCTCTAGTCCGTCAGCTACCTCATGTAGATGTGAGGGCCACCCGACAAGTGGCCCAATTAAGTCTGCAAAATACTCGAAGTCTTTGCGCGTCCAGCGTGGTGCAGTTTGCATTAGAATACTCCTTCATATTCGAGTTGGTCCCAGCGGTCATGCTTCATTGCTTTGGCAATGGCATCCTCACGATTGCGGCGTGCAACGTCCGGGTTTTTGAGATCACTGGTGTGGCTAGCCCAGTAGGTCATTGCGTTATACAAAGCCCACTTGTTGTTACCGAGTTGTGCTTTCTCTGCCTGCCAAATGTTAAGCAGGTTCTCGAGTTGCTTCTCGTTTGTCTTCATTACTAGCTGCTGACGTGATGCAGTCTTGGCAATCGTTGCTTTAAAGAATGCTTCGGCCATGCGGTCATCGACAACAGTAGTCATCCAGCTTTGCCATAGTTCCCGATTGTTCATAAAGGTATCGAGGCCATTGGCTATTTTTTTAGCACTGCCCTCGACACTGATGGACTGAGTGTGCTTGAAGACAGAGCGTGCTGTGCCCATTGGTGTGGTGCAACCGTTGAGACACCACAAGCGCAAGCCATCTGCTGCTTGAGAGAAGGACCAGCTTGCATCGTAGCTGTTAAAGAAGCTGACACGAAACTTAACGAAGTCCCCGACAGCAGGTTCGACAACCAGATTATTAAATAGAATTTCACCTCGAAGTTTACGGCCACCTTCGATTACTTTGACGTCCAGTTTGTAATCGCTACTTAGGTTAGCTTCCTTGACTGCATCCATAATGCTGTTGACCACATCATCGTGGCTAAGGATGCGATAGCGTGAGCCATGCACACCGAGCACTTCGTTGGTGTCAGTGCGCACGACTGCTTGGCTACCTTTAATAGGATTGCCTAGCTGGTCAAAGACAGGCTGTGACTCGACGGGAAACTCCCATTTCTGTGGTGCAAAATCATACATTGCGGTTCTCCTGTTGTGCTTTGATTGCCAAGTTCCATGCCATGCCAGCGGCAGTGACTAAGTGTGCACGATCTTCTGGTGCATGACGATGAATCCATTCCATGATTTCTTCCCAGTTATCTGGGGTATGAATAAGGTTAATTGGCTTCATTTTCGCTCTCCAGTTCACGCTTGATGTGTTGGCATTCAGTTTCCATTGAAGCTGCTGCTTTCTCTTGGCACTCGCGCAGTGTTTCTTTGAACCGCTTAAAGAACCAAACATTTTCTTCTGGTTCAAACTCTGCAATGCAACGACGCAAGCGGTCGATGTCGTGCAAGCTAAAGCTAACGAATACTTGCAGTTCATTGATGTCAGTGTAATTGACTTTCATTTTGGTTCTCCTGATTTTGAATTGATTGAAGATTGACGGACAAGCCGCACACATAAACCTCACCGTAGTAGTGTCCTTATGGTTTCCCTGGCCTGCGTGTGTCGCAGGTAGTTGTTGTGTGGCACGTTTTGTCTCGTTTCGTTTGCGTGAGCCACGTTGGTTGTGAGCACCGGGCAAGGGATGCAAGGGGCAGCATGGCCCTGCTGGGGGTGTCGGGGGCAAAGCCCCTGACCGCGTAAGCGGGGGGAGGTCATTGTGCCTGTGCTCTCTCGGCATGTGGCAGTTTATCCATGTGTCAGGCGACTAGCCTGACTCTTGTTCGGAGCGAGCGAAGCGAGCGGAGAAAATTTTTTGGGGGGTGGATATGAAAAGCCCCGCGCTGGGCGGGGCTGATCGTTTATTCGTATCGGTGTATTCGCTCGGTCAATGTTTCATCGTTCCATGGGTAGTAGGAATGAATCTCAACGATTGGGAAAAGTGCCGCTAGCTTCTGCGCCACTCTTACGCTTTCGTCTCTGTAATCCATCCCGTATTCCTCAAAAGTGTGCCAGCCATTTGCGTTGTAAAATTTTACTGTGTGTGTCATGCGGTTTTCCATGGTGCTGCTCCTCATGCTGTCTGGTTCTGGCGCGCGCGGCGCAGGCGTTCTAGGGTTGCGCTCTTGTTCAGTTCGGCTGCGCTCTGCCCCTTCTTGACTGGTGGCGTCCAGTGCTCGCCCCGGATAGCGTAGTATGCGGCGCGGGTAACTGGGCCATATTTGCGCAGGGTTGGAATCTGCGTATTGGTGCAGCGGTCGATTTGGTCTAGCGTGCGGTTGATTGCATAGATGGCATTGTCGCTGCCATCGAACACGGCCTCTTGTTGGTCTAGTTGGGTATAGAGTTCCGTGACGCGCTGGGCGGCGCTGTCCATCAGCCACCGGGCGTTGTTGCACATATTGCCTAGGGCTGATTTCTGCTGGAAGTCTAGGTCATTATAAACATGGGTTACCCCGTCTCGATCTTCGTAGGGGTTGCCCGGCTCGTAGAAAGCTGCAGCTATCACGGCCATGGCGCGGACAAGCAACCGATCGCTTACACCGTTGTCTTTGTGCTTCTGGTATTCATCGGCTGCCAGTTGCTCTAGGTCAATGCGGCGCTTGGTGTCGTCGAATTCGTTGGCCTCGGCGTAGGCGTCCGCTTTCTGCTGTGCTGCCTGTTCGGGCGTGATCGGGCTGGCGTCGTGCTCCGCCAGTGCTGCTGCGATTATCTGGTTTTGTGTCATGTCGTTTGCCATTGGTTTGGTTCTCCTGATTAGAATTTGATCGTGTTGTGTTTGGGTGTTGCCAAGCTGACCGGGCGGGCGTGGTAGTAGTGTCGCTCGAGTCGGTCCAGCAAGGCGGCGGCGTGTGCCTCGTGGTCAGTGTTCCACAGCGTGGCTGCAAAGTCGGCTAGGGTGTCGGACGCTTGATCTAGTCTCATGTCTCGGTTCTCCGTTGTTATCGGGCACAGCTGCCCCTCCCCTCATGGGGTGCTGTCAGAATATCAACTGCAAGTGTGCAGCATATGCGACATTCGGACGCTGATTTCTTAGCAATATCAAGTAGTTACTGCCATTTACCTATCCAGCCACTGGTGGCGGAATTACATGTATTAGGAAAGTCTGCAGGCTCTAATGCCTGCACAGAGTTGGAAGGCCCCTCGTGGGCCGCGCAACTTGTTCCCTTCGTGCAAAAAGGCGAACTTGTTCGCGCGCGAAGGGTTCATGGCACTTCCTTGCATACTTGAACTGTGGCTTGTGCGTGGCAGTCCTCTGGCATGGTGCACTCCTTTCACAACCAGCCTGCATTTGCTCCTTTCTGCTGACTCAGCAAGGCTGCAATGAAGAGGGGCGATAGACGCAGGGACGAGCAACAGCCACACGGCACGGCGCTGCATGGCACGGAGTAGCATTAGCACGGCGCTAGGAATGAGCATGGCACCCACCTCTCTGCCCAAATAAACGCAGGGAGACTCCGTAAGGAGGCTCAATGCAGAAGACAGGGACTCCATCACCAGTTTTGTGCGTTGACACAGGGGTCTGAGAGCGTGCTATCAACGGGGGGAGAGAGGGAGAGGGGGGCAGTTAGGAGACACACATGACAGCGGTAGCACTAAGGCCATTGACAAAGAGACAGCGTGATCTGGTTGAAGCCTATGTTGCAAATGGCGGCAACCTGACGAAAGCCGCAGAGGAAGCCGGATACGCGCCGGGCAACAGCGGAAGGGTTACAGCATACAAAGCGATGAAGACTCCGCACGTGCAGCAGTATCTGATGCAGGTGACAGCAGAGGCATTCAGCCAGCATGCAGCGATGGCCGTGAGCACAGTGGCTGGGCTAGCGAAGAACGGGAAGAGCGAGTATGTGCAGCTGCAAGCGGCGCAGGATTTGCTAGACCGGGCTGGGTTCAAGCCGATAGATCGCAGTCAGGTGCAAGTAGCGGGCGACATCAAGGTAAGCATTGACCTTGGTTGATTTCCCCGGGAAACGTTTCAGTCTGTCTGTGTGGCATGGGGGGTGGGGGGAAAAGTAGAGGTTGTGGAATGGTAAGTGGTCCCTCCCTCGTATTTTTTCCCAAAAAGGTTCGCTAAAAATTGTGAGAGGAAAAAGATGAGCAGATATAGTAAGAAGCCTGAAGTAGCTGTGAAGTCGGATACGACTAAGGCTAAGGAACAGTTAAGGAGTGTGGGTTATGCCCAAGACGCCCGCGTGGACACGCAAGGAGGGGAAGAATCCTAAAGGCGGTTTGAATGCCAAGGGACGTGCTTCCTATAAGGGCGGGACATTAAAGGCTCCCGTTAAGAGTGGTGACAATCCTCGTCGTGCTTCTTTCTTGGCGCGCATGGGTAATATGAAAGGGCCTGAGCGTGACGAGAAGGGCCGCCCCACTCGCCTTCTTCTTAGCCTAAAGGCATGGGGCGCTAGTTCGAAAGCTGATGCTCGTGCGAAGGCTCGTGCTATTAGCAAGCGAAACAAAGCGAAGAAGGATTAAGATATGTGTGGACCTAGCGTAGCTAGCATGGCTGAACAGCGATACCAGCAGATCAAACCTGAGAAGCTGCCGCTTCCTTCTCTGCGCATGGCAGACAAGAAGAAGCGCAACACTAAGTATGCAGAGGTTCGCACTGGGCAAGAGCGTCGTCAGACATTGCTGAATGTTGGGAGCGACTATGCCTAGCGGTAAGAATTATGTCCGCGACTATTCGATGAATGGTGAGGGCAAGTATGACAAGGCCCGCGCTGACAAGAACCGTGCTAGGAAGCGGGCGCGTTATGCCTTAGAGAAGGCTGGCGTTGCTAAGAAGGGTGATGGGAAAGACGTTGACCACAAGGATGGCAATCCTAAGAACAACAGCCGTTCCAACCTTCGTCTTCTAAGCAAAGCCGCCAATCGTTCTATCAAGCGTAATAAGAACGGGGGGAAGGCATAATGGCAGAGTCTCGCGTAAATGAGGCTGGTAACTATACCAAGCCTGCAATGCGCAAAGCTATCTTCCGGCGGATTAAGGCTGGGGATAAGGGCGGTAAGCCCGGTCAATGGTCTGCGCGCAAGGCGCAGATGCTAGCGAAGGAATACAAGGCTAAAGGTGGAGGATACACATGAGCCATATTGAATGTTCGAACATGACTGTCTTCATGGAAATGATGGACAAACTTCGTAAGGATGGCGTCAAGTTTAAGGCTGCTGCTGACGACTTAGGCGTGTTCCATATCTTTCTAAAATGAAAGAGTCTCAGAAATCTCTTGTCCGATGGACTGCGCAGAAGTGGCGCACCAAGAGCGGCAAGCGTTCTCAAGATACTGGTGAGCGGTATTTGCCGGAAAAGGCTATCAAAGCGCTTTCTTCTTCGGAGTATGCCGCCACCACTAAAGCCAAACGCGAGGGCACTCGGCAGGGCAAGCAGTTTGTTTCTCAGCCTAAAGCCATTGCTCGAAAGGTAAGGAAGTATAGAGACTGATGGCTTGGAAGATTAAACACACCGACGATGTATGGGATGGGCCGACGCATGAGTTAGCTGGGCGCTTCTATACTGGCGCTACCCGCACCGCCGAGTCCCGCCCTCTCGTTTGGTTTGAACAGAAGAAACCGACCACCCCTTCTTCTAAGCCTAAGCCCGCCCCGAAGAAGGCCGCACCAAAGCCCAAGGGCGCAACAGCATGGGATTAAGATATGCCTAAAGGAAGCACTCCTACCGCACGCTTAGAGCAGCGCATGACTACTCTGAAGAGCAAGCTGGACAAAGGTTCTCAGAACTACAGCTTGCTTACGGCGTTGCGCCGCCAGCTAAAAGATATGACTGGTCAGGAGACGCAAGTTACCATGACCCAGAAGCGTTACGACATGGAGAAGAAGCTGGAGAAGATGGAGAAGTCTCTTCGGCGGAATCTTGTTAAGCGCGGCGGAGACAAAAAAACACCATGATGGTGCTTACCAAACAAGATCGTGACCTTCTGCGCGGCATTGTGCGGAAGGTTCACTTTGCCCATGTTGAGGCCAAGCATGGGAAAGCATTTGTCACTGACCAAGAATGTGACAAGCTGATTGATAGCCTTGGCCCAGAGATTGCCGAGCGAATGATCCGCTTTGGTGTAGACAAAGGTCTTAGATGATCGAGTTTAAATACAAACCGGACGGTGATGTTCTTCGCACCTTTATGAAGGACGACACGTTC
>CAKZOI010000099.1 GCA_937136395.1 uncultured Opitutia bacterium
TGGCGATATTTCATCGCTTGGTCAAAAGCCTGTTCGCCAACGAGCATTGGGAAATACTGCTGGCGGAGGGGTGCGATATCTTGGTTGAAGTCGATCATAAAATTACAAGGCTTTAACTTTACCGTAATTTTTAGGTGGTGTTATGAAGTCTTTAGGTAGGTAGAGACCTTCGGCACGATCTGCGATTCCGTTACCGTTGAAGTCTCTCCCTTCCATAGTTTGAAAAGGATTCAAAATTTTCTTATTGCCGTCCTTATCATAATAGAATTCAGTATTCCGAGGGTTAAATTTAATAAAGGATGGTGTTTGTTCTTTGCTCTCTCCTTTTCCTAGAGACGTCCTCCGCCCCTCACTTCCTTCCTCTAGCCCCTTAGCTCTCGCGGCAGCCTCATTTTTTCTTTTTTCAACAACAGACCCGCTTGGGTTTTTAGCGGCAAGTTTATCCTGCTTTCGAGCCTCACGGCTAGCGACAATCCTCTGCGCCATACGCTGACCTCTAAGAGCTGGTGTATCAATTGAGGGTTCATTCATGCGAGCCTTCTCACCATCCATAGCCATCCGTTCAGCAGCATCACCATAGCCTTGGCGGCGGAGGCGGCGTGCGGCACGACGGAACTTGCCACTGGCAGGTCCAATAGAACGAGCTGGTTGGCGTAGTGCGGACCCACTACCTAATTCGTAGTTAGGATCTTGCATTGCTTTAAGAGTGCCAAGTCCGGTTCCGTATTGACGTTGGAACATGACGTTCTGGGCGGCTTCCTCTTTAGACTCAGTGGGGGCGGCGGTTGCGAAGTTATCAGTCTTAATATCTTCTTTACCCATAAAAGAAGAGAACTGTTCTTCTGAGACTCCAGCAGCAGTCGCTCTTTGGCGGGCTTCCTTGAGTAAGTCACCAGTCAAAGCACCCCGCTTCGACAAGTCTTTAAGGCCGGAGGCAATACCCCTCCTCTTTTTTAACTGTTGCTCGGCATCAGCATCGTCAGCATCCATCTGAGCGAATGCCTCGCCTAACTCTGACTCTAGCTCTGCTGGAGTCCTCGCGGCGAGTTTTTCAGCTTCTGTAGGCTCTGTATTAGCTCTATTTGTCGCTTCGACATTTTTATTTAAGAGGGCGATTCCTCTATCTTCGTCTTCCGCTTTTTTATTTCTTTGACCCAATGCCATTGTTACCAGAGATGTTTGCAAGCCCAGTGGCGTGCGGTTGTTTTGTCTTTTGCAGTTTTGCAGTTGTGTCTGGCCCTGAAATTAGCCCGACGTTTTGGATTCTTGTGTTTCGTGAAATCGCTGTAATCACGATGTCCATACGAAACCTTCTTGATCTTGTCGCCTTCTTTCCCTAAGACTACGAACTTCTTCTTCGAGCCTTTGGGAGCGCGTTTCGGTTTATTGAAACCCGCAAAAGTCTCGCCGTGGTATTGGATACGACCAGACGGGAGCCTCTTGAAACGCTTATTCGCCACAGGCAGAAGATACTTGTTTTAACGAAAAGTGTCAATCTTCGGGATTTCCCGAAAAAAACTTTTACTCTAGACTCTTAGTATTTTAAATATAATATTATAATACTAAAGGAGCTGGAAGAAAGTTTTTTGCTCGCTTATGTGCCGCTTTTCCAACATTTAGCTTAGTAGCGACGAATCGGGGTTGTTGAGCGCACCGCCGAGACTCTTAATCGTAACCTGTTTCCTGTATCCTGAACCACTTTCCTCTTTAGGCGGGTCCACTGCAACCAGACCCATGCGCTGTCTGGCGCAGTCTAATGCTAAGAATGCGGCATCAGCCAAGTCAGGTGATCGACCGAACCGACTCTTGAACTCCTGCTTCGATTCGATCTTCACTTTTAGTGATCCGGTTTTGACCATGTCGTAGTTTCGGGCGCACATCTCTTGAGCGAGGTCTGACGAGATTCCGTAAATTTGTTTTGTCCGAATCAGCTCTTTACCGACGAACCATAGCTCTGACACACGGTTCGTGTAGAGTTCCTCACCAGTTAGCTGACTGTTCATGCTAACACGCTTGTCAGACGGCCTGCCACCAAAGGTCACCCGCATGAAGGACGATTCCCACTCTCCGGCCAGCACGTCACAGAAAGGCGCACCCGCTCCGGTGGAGTCGAGTGCCACATTATCTGCGGTGATTCCGCGCCTCTTGCAGTGGTCAATAATCTGGTGTACGATCTGGTAGGTTCGTGGAACAGCTTTATTAGTGGCGTCGTCGTTCAGGTGGATGGCCTCACCTAACTTACAGACGTATTGCCCGTTACGAGCGTATCCGACTTCAGCAGTGAACATAATCGTCCTATCGCCTCCGTTGGTGAATGCCGGATCGATTCCGGCAACAACGGTTGGCTTGTCCGCCCAATCGACACCCCCCATCGACCCGCTCTTCGCCAGCTCTGCCTCGCTGTAGATTCCGGTGGTCTCGTCACTGTCGAAGAAGATAGCCCTGACCATTCGCATGTATCCTCTGGACTCAGGCCCCAATAACAATCGGTCCTCCTCCAGCTTGGCAGCGGTAGGTAACCAAGGATACTTCTCCTCTCCTAATACAATATTCGGGCTACGCTCACCATCAAGCCTGATATATTTACCGCCCCACTTCGTTGCCCACTCGTCAGCAGTCTGTGTATCTACGGATTCCCAGCCCTTCTTCGGTTCGGACCAGACACCGAAAGCGTCGAATCGGCTGTTCGGGTTAGACATCCCGATCATCTGGAACGACGGGTTTTTCGATAAGTTGGTCAGACCAGCCTGCAATATACTTTCAGAAAGTTCTGAAAGCTCATCACCAATCATAATTACCCGCTTTTGCTTAATACCGATAAATTTGCCGATTGCTTCCCGTGTCTTGGACTTCTCTGCCGCGATCAGTGATAATCCGGCTCGCTCAATAAGAGTCCCGTTCTCATCGACGTAGGCAGCGTTTCCTATCGAATCCCGAATCTTGATTGGCGCACCGTCGATCACTGAGAGGAGTGACATGACTGAACCCCATATCCTTTTTCGTGCTTCCCGTAGCGTCGTAGAGGTCATCAGGACCAATGTATCTCGCGGCTGGCAGAGCCATTGGATGATCCCCCAAGCGGCCATTGTGTGCGACTTACCGGACGAAGCGGAACCGCCGATGGCTAAATACTTGTCTTTAATGGCTGCGCGGATCATTTTCTCCGCCCATGGATGTCGAACCATCATAGGCTCCGGCAGTTCTTCTCTATTCCAGAGTTCGTCGCAGATTCTCCAGAAGTAGAACTCTTTCGCCTTACCATTTGGGTGGTGGGCGAACCCGTATAATAGAGCGGTCAGCGTGCTAGTAGGCTGGATCATGAGTCCACCTACGTCCATCTTCTTAGTGGTAGGGTCGATGCGTGGCTCTAGAACGCGCTTGCGCTTATCTGCTTCTGTAGGCATAATTTAATAAATGTCTGAGGAACCAATTAGAGAAGTCGAGGCCGAAGCCTTGCGCCTTAACAAAGAAGGTTACAGTAATTCAGCTATTGGTCAACACATTGGGGTTCACCGCAACACTGTCCGTAGCTGGCTCAGAAAACATGGCGTTGCTCCGAAGATGAATGGGAGTGTGGTTGACGGTAAAGTTCTGGACAACTTGATTCACAATACCAAAATAAAAGAAGAACACCAAAAGACTGATGACGACAAAGACCAGCTCAAAGAGGATATCGAAGAACACTTTAACGACACTGTATCTTCTGCAATCGTTGAAGAAAGATTCAGGGCCTCGAAACAAGAAGACCTCGACCTCAACGAGATCGCAGAAGCCCAGAGTTCACCCGCTGACAAATACCAGCACTACATCGCGGCGGCTGGAATCAAGTTGCTGAGGGACTCGATGAAGACTCTGCGTGGGCCTCGAACGATTCGCGAGATGTCGGAACTCGACCAGCTCATCCGGCGTAACTTAGGTCTTAACGCGAAGACTGGTGGAGGTAGTAGTAAGATGCAGATTGACATCTCGATCCTGAATAACTCCAAAGCTGATAAAGGCGGAGGGGCTATAAGGCAGAAAAAAACCATTGACGGGGATACCGGAAAAGAGATTTAATTAACCGTTCAAGATGTTTAAGGACCGCCAACCAGAAATGAACCCGCAATTCATCACGCGAGTGGATGACGGTGCAGACTTCCGTTTTCCAGTCGATAAGGCTGATGGCCTATGGTATCGCGTGAAGCCCTCAACGGCCCGTGAAGTTTTCTACTTACAAGCGTTGCCCAAAGGGATCAGAGTTCTTGTTCCGGCAGAGGGCGATGGCTTGCTTGTTCGGGGCGATTCAATTCCAACAACACTATAAAACATGATCAGAGAAGTATCCGTAGTAGTAGGTCCTGAAGACGAAGCTCTTTTTAGCGAGCGAATGTTTCGCATTAGCATAGAGGATGAAGCAGGTGGTGAGTTTCTCGTGTTGTATAACAATGACGACGCAGAAATACGGATAGACCCTGAAGAAGTGGAGGAGCTGACCGAGGCCCTCAACATGATGGCCAAAAGATGTAGGGGGAAGGAGAGCTATGCGAGTAGTTGCGAGGAAATTGCATCCTAATTTACTTATATGAAACCCGAAACACTTTTTAAGCTGCACGAAGAAACGTGTAAAAAGACGCTCGATATTATGCGAGCGAAGAACAGCGACTACTGCGGCGGCGAAAACACCGTCGATGCACTCGCGAACTTCAAGACCGCTCAATCTTTGGGTCTTCATCCGGTCACCGGATTGCTGTTGCGGATGCAGGATAAGCTCATGCGGATCAAATCATTCGTCAACGATGGTGAGCTGAAAGTGGCTGGCGAGTCAGTTGATGACGCTTGCGAAGATCTCGTCAACTATGCCATTCTGGCGAAAGCCCTCTTCCTTGAAGAACGAGAAGATCTTTGCGAACACTGCGGTGGTGACGTAGAGATTGAAGATAAATGCCAAAACATTCTCTGCCCTCGGTTGGGGTCTGAGTAGTTATGTAGGGAATAGAGTCGGAGGAGATCTCCGGACGATGGTTTTTCAATAGTTTCCCATTCATTGAACACCCTATATGACTGACCTAATCATCGGAATTGACAACGGACTAGATGGCGGACTTTGCGCAATATCTACATTTGACGGTGCTGTCATTGCGAAGACTCGCATGCCGACCATCCAGCTATCCAAGAAAAAGGAGGTGGATATCCGTAAGGTCAATCAGTGGATATTAGATCTACACTCCTCCTTTGAATTAGCGATTGAAGAACCGCTCGCACACGCGAAAAGCAGCCAAGCCGTCCGGTCGATGGCGATCTCGTTCGGCAAGCTATTAGGAATGGCTGAAAGCCACCGTTATCCTGTCAAGCGTGTCTCCGTCCACAAGTGGCAGAAGCATATGCTTGGTCGGATACCCAAAGGGAAGACCAAAGAAGCCGCCCTAGAACTGGCGGAACAACTCGCGCCTGAAGAAAACTGGCTCGCGAACAAACGATGCCGGAAGCCACATGATGGCATGATCGACGCCTACCTAATCGCCACCTACATCTGGTCTGGCAAAAAAAGTTGAGATTTTTCTGGACGGGTTATTGGTCGTCATTTATTTGTCTGTGCATAGACAATAAATGAAGACACTATACGAAAAGCAACAAGAAGCCTTCGACTTCTTTACCGCTAAACAAAGAGCTGGCTCGAACACCCTAGACACGAGCCATGTCGGGACAGGTAAGACAATCGTCGCTTGTCATCTGGCCAAAGAATTAAACAGGCCAGTTGCCGTTATTTGCCCGAAGGCGGTGATCCCATCATGGCAGCGCGAACTCGCTGAGTGCGGCATCGAGCCGTTGTTCGTTCTCAACTACGAGAAGATCAGGACCGGAAAGACCGACTTCATGTCCAAGCGCGGCAAGAAGATCATGAAGTGGCACTTACCAGAAAACACACTTATGCTCGTGGATGAAGTCCACAAGTGTAAAGGGCCTTACACACAGAACGCCCAGTTGTTGGTTTCGCTCGTAGCTCAAGGCTACTCCGTCCACGCGATGTCCGCGACTGCCGCCGAAGACCCGACAGAGATGCGGCCAATTGGGTTCGCGTTGGGTCTTCACAACCTGAACAAGCCCGAAGACGGCCTCAAGAGTTGGTATGGCTGGATGATGCAATACGGCTGTAGTCAGAATGATTGGAACGCTTGGGAGTTACGCCGTAAGTCCAAACTCAATGACCTCAATAAGGTCATGTATAACAAGAACGTCAAACGCCTGACGGTCGATGACTTTCCTGATTCCTTTAAAGCGAATCGTGTATTCGTGGAGCCTGTAGCCTTTACCTCTGCATCCAAGATCGCGAAGGCGTATGAGAAGTTGGATATCACGCCGGAGATCATTGAGAACTACCTACTCAATGGGTCAGTAGAGGATAGCGATTGGGTTCTCGTGAATCTGCTACGTGCAAGACAACTCGCCGAATCGCTGAAAGCAAAAGACATGGCGGACATGGCGAAGGACTATATCGAACAAGGCAACAGTGTTGTCCTGTTCGTCAACTTCTCCGATACTGCTGAGGTCTTATCTGGCCTGCTCGATTGCCCTGCTATCGTTGGGGGTCAGTCGGCGGAGGAGCGTCAGCAGATCATTGACGATTTTCAGGCCGACAAGCAGCACGTCATTGTCGTCAACATTGCTGCTGGAGGAACCGGAATCTCGCTGCATGACATCAACGGTAACCGCCAACGGATCTCGTTGATCTCACCGACTTTCAACGTAAAGGACCACTTACAGGCGTTAGGCCGTATCCACCGTAACGGTGCGAAGAGCGACGCTATCCAGAAGATCTTAGTCGCTGACGGCTCTATCGAAGAGCATGTCATGCGCGTAATTGAAGAGAAAACTTCAAACCTCAACACCTTACACCAATGAAAAAAGAACAATTCATTCACATTAACGAATATGGTACTAAGTGCCACTACTCAGATCGTAATATGAAAATCCTCCATCGCGAAGATGGGCATGCCGTCGAGTATGCAAATGGATATAAAGAGTGGTATCTCAACGGTAAACGTCATCGCGAAGATGGTCCTGCCGTCGAGTATGCAAATGGATATAAAGAGTGGTACATCAACGGTAAACTCCATCGCGAAGA
>CAKZOI010000100.1 GCA_937136395.1 uncultured Opitutia bacterium
GGAGCGACTGTCAAAATCTGCAGCGGAGATATCTGCAGTGCTCATGGGCTTGGAATTGAAGCGCCTGATAGTGAAGCGAGCCGATGGTCGATTCGAGGCCAAGTGAGGGGTATTTCTAGCGGTTCTGCGGCACTTAGCAGCGTGATTTTTTGACCTTCACTTTAGGTAAATCATTTTCTCGTCCCCACAGCGATGAGTATCGGCGCTGTCCTCAAGTTCTAGAGTGCTGTGACTGATACTAAACTTATTATCTAGTAGATCTTTGATCTGCTTCCGTAGAATTGAGTGGCTCTGCCTATTTCCTCCTATTCGCACATGAGCTTCTAGCGCACGATGATGCTCATCCAGTTCCCAGACGTGTAAGTGGTGCAGGTTGTCGACGCCGTCCAGATGCTCGATGGCTTCTTTGATTTCTTTCAGGGAGAGATTGGGTGGTGTGCCTTCCATTAGAATACGCGAGGTTTTCTTCAACATGCCGGAGGACATGTAGAGAATGTAGCCCGCGATGATGAGTGTGATCACAGGATCGACCCAAGCCCAGTCGAACCAATAGATGGCTGCGCCGCCGAGTAAGACGGCGACCGAAGCACCAGCGTCGGTCAAGTTATGCAGAAACGCCGCTTTAACATTTAGGCTTCCTTTGGACATCGACCAAAGGAGCCAAGCTGTGATCACATCGACGATGAGTGCCACGCCAGCCGCAGCCATGATCCAACCTCCAAGCAGTGGCTCCGGCTCGAATATCCTGCGCACTGCCTCGTAGACGAGGTAGAGCCCTACGAGAATGAGTGCGGTCAACTGGATCATCGCGCCGATCAGCTCAGCCCGCCGGTAGCCGAACGTGTATTGCTCGTCGGCACCCTTGCGGGAAATTCTACGGGCGATGTAGGCGATGAGCAGTGCCGCAGCATCATTGGTATTATGCAGCGCATCGGCCATCAAGGCCACGCTCCCCGAGATCGCCCCTGCGACGAACTCGAAAACCGATAGTCCTAAATTAACAATGACGGTCCACAACAGAACGTCGTCGCTGACATTTTCTGTGCCGTGAGAGTGGTTGTGATTATGTCCCATTGTTAATGTCCTTCATTTTGGCTGCGAGCTGCTGCACTAATTCACTCCATCGTTTTAGTTTAGTGGTCGTGCCCTTCGTGATCCTCTTCGCCGTGCTCACAGATGCAGGCATACTCTTTGTATTTACAAGTTGGGCAATCGCTGAGGTTGAGGTTGAATCGCTCGCGGACAGTTTTGGACTTCGCGTCTGGCTTGATCGAAAGGATTATTGGCAAGTTGTTGCCCTCTGGCAGTGCTTTGTCGGAGAGTAAAACGGAGCCTTTGCTGGCAAAACGAAGACGAATCGGATTTTGACGGTCGCCGCCGATTAAGGAGACGACTTGCTCCTTCGGAGCGATCACCTCACCATGGTCATTCAGGAATGTGATCTTAACCATACGCTCTTCTGTCAGGTAAAACTCAAGGTGTGGTTCAACGGATGTAATGATGCGGCCACCATTGGGGCCAGCTTTAGCTTCTGCATGATCTTGCTCTCCATGGTCATGACCTTCGTGTGATGCATGGTCATGCTCTGAGTGGTCGTCTTTTGATTTCGCATCTTTGTGAGCATCGTGATCGTGCGAATCAGCTGCATGGGCTGAATGGTCGTGACCTGCATCATGGGCGTGGTCGTTTGCGTAGATGGAGCTCCATCCTAGTAGGGTTAAGGTGACCAACGTGGTAATTAGATATTTTCTTTGTTTCATATGATTTCCTTTTTGTGATTTGTAATTTTGTTATTCCGACGCTGCGGACTTACGTTTGACTGATGTTTCTGCCGACTTTCGGCAGAAGGTGTAAAAAATCGCAGGCGTCACACCGAGCCCCAGTAGGGTTGAGGTGACGAGTCCGCCGACGATGACGACTGCAATCGGGTTGAGGATTTCTTTGCCTGGTTCTTCGGTCGCTAAGAGTAGCGGCACCAAAGCAAGACCAGCAGAGATTGCGGTCATGAGAATCGGGATGAGGCGTTCCTGCGTGCCGCGTTCGACCATCTTTCGGGTAAATTGTTCTCCTTCATGGCGCATCAGGTGAAGGTAGTGCGAAATCAACATGATGTTGTTTCGTGCAGAGATCCCGCTCACCGCGATGAAGCCGACAAGGGTAGCGATGCTAATATTGTTCAGCGTTATTTCGGTTAAGAATATACTACCCACCAGTGAGATCGGCACGATGGTGAAAACCAGCAGAACAAATGCAAAATTCCTGAAGTAGCTGTAGAGCAAGAACGAGATGACCAACAACACGATTGCCGATGTAATCAGAATCGTGCGTTTCGCTTTGGCCTGAGCTTCGTATTCACCCTCGTAGGAGAGTGTATAGCCTTCTGGTAGTTGGATCCTTTCAGCCACTTCACGTTGCAGTGTCTCCACGGCAGCGTTCAAGTCGTCGACGGTCGGATTGATAGATACCACGAATCGGCGCACTGTATTCTCTCGGAGGATATTGTTGGGACCGGTTGCATGTCGAATATCCGCGACGTAGTTCAGCGGAATGCGCTGGCCACTCTGTGTGTCGATGTAAAGCTGCGAGAGCTTCTGGGGGGACTCACGCCATTCCTGCGGAAGCCGAATCACTAAGTCGTAGACACGCTGCCCCTCGTAAATCTCACTGACCGCTTCACCTCCCATTAATGCAGAGAGTTCCGCATTAAGAGCACCTGGAGTGACGCCATAGGCCATGGCACGCTTACGATCAATTTCGATACGTAGCTGTGGAATGGGGGCTTGCTGCTCGACACGGGCTTCTTCCATGCCGGGAATCTCGCGAGCGATTTTGGCAATGTCGGTTCCGATACGCCTTAGTTCGTCTAGGTCGGGACCGAATACTTTGATCGCAACTTTTGCTGAGACCCCGCTGAGCATGTGACCAATGCGGTCGGCCAACGGTCCACTCAGGGCACTGAAGGTTCCGGGGATCGTCTGCATCGTTGCGCGAATCTCAGCTATTATCTCGCTACGTTCGCGCTCAGTTTCTCTGGTGAATTCGAGGTCGAACTCGACCGTTGAAACAGGCACCACGTGATCACCGCGTTCGGCGCGACCCAAGCGATACCCGACCGTCTCTACTTCCGGTATTTTGAGGAGCAAGTCCTGAGCGGTATCAGCTAAGTCACGCGTTTGCTTGGGCGATGTTCCCGGCGCAGTCGTCATTGCGACTAAGACGGTCGGTTCTCGGAAGGCAGGCAGGAAATTGCCACCCATTTTCGAAAATGAGATTCCAGCCAGGACAACGAGTGCTCCGGACGCAAATAAGACAAGGAAGGGTTGAGAGAGCGACAGTCTTAGCCAAGTCGCATTGAAAAGTTTTTTTAACCCGCGCTCGATGATACCATCCGCGTGTTTCTGATCTGCCTTCGGTTTCAGCAAGTATGAGCTAAGCACTGGAATTACTGTCAAGGAAACTAGGAACGATGCTGCCATACTGACTATCGTTGCCACGGCGATCGGAGTGAATAGACGACCTTCGACGCCGCTCAATGCCATCAATGGCAGCAACATAATGAATCAGTCAACTTGGTGCTGCGCCCCTTGACGACGTGCCTACGGCGATGGGTTTCTAAGATATTTTCAACACAACAATGTCAGAGCGAGACGTGTCTTGGCAGCAAATTGACTTAAAGGTGTATTCAATTTGTCGAGATGAGAACAGATGGAACACATTTTTACGACACTACAAAATCCAACCGTGTAAACAAAACTAGCACCAGTAAGAGTTTCAAGAGTGCTTAGCATCTTCAATTGCATTTACGAGTAGTGAAGAGAAGAGAATGAAAATTGCAGCCCCAGACAGAAGAAGTGAGCCATACAAAGCGGTATCGA
>CAKZOI010000101.1 GCA_937136395.1 uncultured Opitutia bacterium
CTTAGGCAGCGCGGCATTGCTTCTGTCATCATCGATGATTATCCGTCTGAGTCTTATAGCGGTGCGATGAAGTGGTTGTCCAAAGAGATCACCAAAATTAACGCAGACGTAGCCATCGAGCTGCACTTTAACAGCTTCTCATCGTCTTCGGCAGAAGGCTATGAATATCTTTACTACGCGCACAGCGCGGAAGGAAAGAGACTGGCCCTTTGCATCCATAAGTCGCACCAATCTAAGTCCATTTCTCAGAAAGATCGCGGGGCGAAACCGATTGAGCGTAAAGATCGCGGCGGACATTTCGTGACGATGGTCAAACCACCCGCCGTTATCTGCGAGCCTTTCTTCGGCAGCAGTCCTAAAGAGTGGGTATTGCTCGGCCAGAAACCCGCAGTTGTCGCGGACATCTACGCGACTGGACTATTCAATTACTTTAAATAATGAGGAACTACCGCAAAGAATACGACGACTACCACAAGAAGCCGGAGCAGAAAAAGAATCGGGCTAGCCGGAATGGTGCGCGTCGTCGCATGCGGAAGATCTTAGGTAAGAAAGCCATCGAGGGCAAAGACATCGATCACAAGGACGGGAATCCAAAGAACAACTCCAGAAATAACCTACGAGTCCTAAGCAAGAGAGCAAACAGATCGAAGAAGTGAAAGCACTAAAGTCAGTCATGGTCGCTGGTCAGCGAATCAAAATTAAAAAGACTGAGCTTGAAGATTGCTACGGACAATACGTTCACGACAGACGGACTATTTACCTAAACACATACTTACCGGAAAACCAGATTATACCGACCCTCAGACATGAAATGCTGCACGCCTCCTTCCACATCGCCGGAATATCTTTCTGTGAGAACTTCGAGGAAGAAGCGTGCGTCCGTTGCATTGATGAAGTCTTCTTTCCGGCCTACGAACGAATCCTTAAACGCTTGAAATAATGCCAAAAAAACTATCTAAAAAAGAACTTATAGATCAGATAAGAAAAACTGGTGAGTCCAAGGCAGGCCCTTTTGTTTCCTCACCTTCAGAATTAATTAAGGATTACTACGGAGGAGAAGGTCCACTTAGAGAAGAATTAGCGTCTGCTAAATATTACTCTGAGAAAAAAATGCAAAACAGAGATCGGAGGGGCGAGGAGAAAAGAGCAGACTACTTTAAAGAGAAGGACATCGAAGGCAGGATGTTTGAGGAGATACCAGTATATGTAGACCCCCGATATGGGGCTTCTTACACTCCCTCTGAAAAAAAAGTAAAGTCGGGGGGTTCTAGGGTAGCTGGAATAGATTTACATAATGCTAGTTTCTACTTAGAGAAGATGGGCAAAGAAGGCATAACCCAAATTGAAGCGGATAGGTTGCAACGCCATATCGACAACTTGAAATTAAACGAATTTGAAGATTTTGGGGATCCTGTGGAAATGGAAGGTGGTAAGCTCCCTAAAGATACTACTCTAGAGTCTTTTGAAGAGCGTCATATCGGGTCGGGCCTAGAACATGAAATGGGTCACCACGTTTACAGACCCGAAAAAACTCAATACCCAGTTTCAACTGACCTCAAAAGAAGTTACTTTGATAATAAATCTGAGTTATTCCAAGCATTAGGGAAGTTTCAAAGAGAGCATTTTAAAAAAACTGGGGAACGAGTCACGAAACCTGAAGAACTTTACAACTTGATTAAGTCGGGTGAAGACTTCGATTACTTGTCAAAAGAAGGGAGACGACTAATAAATTATTTAAAAAAAGAGGAGAAAGGGGAAAAGGGCGATGAAGTCCTAAAATTTATCAGTGAACTAGCTCCAATGTTTGTGGAGAACGACGGCAGTTCTTTTGCAGACTCCGTTGAAAACAGATTAAGCTAAATAAAATAATGCCAGACCAATTTAAAGACGCCGTCGAGAAACGTCGGACAGAAGAAGCAAACATGTTTAAGACAGGGATGAAACAGAAAGAAGGCGTAGAAATTGTCAGGGGGAAATGAAAAAGAAATCTCGCGTCAACGAAGCAGGTAACTACACGAAGCCTTCGCTCCGTAAGCGTTTGTTCAACTCAATCAAAGCCGGAACCAAAGGAGGCAGGGCTGGCCAGTGGTCAGCACGAAAAGCACAACTACTCGCAGCGAGATACAAAAAAGCCGGAGGAGGCTACAGAGACTAATGAAAGACTTCAAACCACACATGATGTATGACAAGAGCGGCAAAGGCTACAGGGCTGACACCTACGAGCAGCACCTTGCCATGAAGAAGAAAGGCTACGGACACACGAAGCCGACAACAAAGAAGCGGGTGAATAAGATCATCCGCAAAAAATCTGGAGGTTACTAATGCCCAAGAAAGCTTCGCAGAGATCACTCGACAACTGGACCCGCGAGAAGTGGGGGACCAAGTCCGGTAAGCCGTCGCTCAAAACGGGCGAGCGGTATTTGCCAAAGGCTGCGCGTGAAGCTTTGACTGACGAAGAGTATGCCCGAACCAGCCGCAAGAAGCGCGAAGGCATGCGTGCTGGCAAACAATTCGTCAAGCAGCCAAAGAAGATTGCAGAGAAGACCGCTAAGTATCGGTCTAAGAAGCGTCTTCTAAAATCAGCGCGTAAGCGCAAATCATGAGTCGATTCATACTTTACAAACCAACGCCGGAAGACGTTGCCGAAGCATACCGCCGTTCTGAACGATTAGGTAGACTCGCTACATCATTTACCAAAGGTAAAGGTAACATGACAGGCTTCTTAGGTGAGGTCGCATTCGAGAGAACTTACCCTCAGTTCGATTATGTCGGCGGTAATTCATTTACTCACGACTACGAACTCAACGGTCTGACGGTAGATGTCAAAGCGAAGCGTTGCACATCAAGGCCGATGTTGAATTATAACGCCTCGGTCGTCGAAACAAAGTTTAGTAAGTTTCAGGCTGACATTTACTTCTTCATGCGCGTCCACGAGAACTTGCAAAAGGTCTGGCTCTGCGGTTGGTGTCCCAAGAAGACCATCATCCACAAGAATAGATTCGCGAAGAAGGGTGACGTAGATGCTGACGGATTCCGGTTCAAGGCTAATGGATACAACATCGAGATCAAGAAGACCCGTCGGCCAGATTCATTTCAACCGTTCGTCGTCAGGCGGTAGCTCTTCGTCTTGTTTAGGCGGCAACTGACCTTTTTCGTGGCGTCACGAAAATGGTTTTCTTTGTCCATTTCGGTAATTTAGTTTTGAGGTTCGGGCGCGGATCAGCTTTACGAAGACCATAATCCAATAGGGTTAGGTGTTGTCGTCGTCAGGCGGTAGCTCTCCGGCTTGTTTCGGCGGCTTGAAGTAATGGATATGACCAGTCCTATCGAAGACTGGTCTTATCCCGTTAGGAGCAACTAACTCTACGAATTCGCACAGGGGTGCGTCCATGTATATGTCTATAATGGACGGATCACCCCCAATGCTCTCAAGGGCTTCGTGGAGAGCTATCCAGAACTCACCGCAGAGTTCCTGTCTCCTGATCTTCAGGTCTTCGTTGGTCATCCGCTTTATAACCTATATCGTATTTCTCGCCGAGGTCAATGCTCCATAACTTACCACCGCCTTGACCTTCCGAGGTAATCGGGCGGATCTTCTTATTGACCCGACTCGCTTCCTCCAACGTGACCATGCCGCGTCGGCAGAACTCCAGATTACGGGAAGAGCCGACATCACGGCCGTTGTTCAAGTCGTGAATCATCACTTGGAACTCGGTGAGTGTCCCACTCCAACGACCCATTTCAGGATAAACTTCACGGCATCGCTTGGAGAAGTATTCAACCAGTTCTGCAATCGAACTGCGGCTGCTGTTGTCGTAGGCTGCATCCGCAATGGTAGGGTCGATGTAGGAAGCTACACCGAACCGACCGACATCGCGCACGCCTTCTGGTGCTTGCCAGTCCAGTAAGAACCGACCAAAGAACGGAAGTTCGTCTCGGAGGATAGCTTCT
>CAKZOI010000102.1 GCA_937136395.1 uncultured Opitutia bacterium
TCTGTGAAGGTTTGATCATCGTCAGCAGTTGAGGTATCTCCGGCATTACTACGACCAAACCATGTAGCATCACCGTCTGTGATGAATGTTTGAGCGGGTTGATCCACAGCTTCTGCCAGATCGATACCAACAAAGCTGACGTCCTGAGTCGCTGTGATGAACACATTATTAGCCTCCCCGTCTTCACGGATCACAACATTACTCTCATCTAGGAGCTCTTTTTGTTCAGCCACATCTTCGTTCACATCGACAACCGCACCAAGGTAATAGTCACCATCTAGTAGACCCAATGGTAGGTCCACGTTCAAGTTGATTACAAGTGGAACACCAGGAGTGAAACCACCAACACCTACCGTGTGCGTATAGGCAGCAAACAAGTCGACCGCGCCTGGATCAGTAATATCTGTTGTAGGCGAAAGAAATACACGAATATCAAACTCTGTGCCCTCAGGAATTGTCCCTTCGCCAGTATTATTCAGGTTCACAGTGATATCCATTGGATCTCCAACTGCGTAGACACCTGGTGCGGCTAAGACCACCCCTGTGCCCAACTCAAATGTGATATCAGGCAGTAGTTCAAAGATATCTTCCGCAACCACACAATTGTTAGTTTCGTCGAGTTCGACGACCAGATCATCGGGATTTGCACAAAGAATCAAATAATAGGTGCCTTCATCCAATGCTGCTGGAAATTCAAATGTAACGGGCACGGATGTGCTGCTTTGAGCAGCAATGTCAGTTGTCACATTGAACTCTAGAGAACCACCATCAAAGGGCAGTGGAATCGCATCTGGATCATCAAAATCAGGTGTCAGGCTCAATACCGCACGCAAATCAAAATCTTCTGTTAGTTCACGGCTACCGAGATTTTCGATAAAGACTGTAGCATCAAGATCCGCTCCCAAAGTTGGTGTGGACGTTGCGAGTAAGATTGTCGGGACAGCGATATCGACGCCAACGCTGAACAATTCATCAGCAACTGCATCGTTATTTGGCAATACCAGCTCGTCTAAAACACGAGCGTCATCAGCGCGAGCGATCATATAATACTCATCGTCTGGGATACTCGCAGGAATCTCCACAGAAAGATCCACTTCTATAGATTCTCCCGGGTCTAGATCCTGAGTCACTGTAGCATCACCACTGGTGACCGTAAGCAACTGAGCATCGAGGCCGTCGTAAAATGGTGTGGTTCCTAAGACAGTAGTCAGATCGAAGTCTGCAATAGAAGTCCATGTGCCAACATTTTCTACGGTTAAACGAATCTCGACTGATTCGCCGATGATAAACGCAGGATCCAACACTTCAATATTGAGTTCAACGTCTGGAATAAAGGCGAGGCCACCAAGGCTAGAGGTGTTATTCACACGGGTAATTTCAGTGAGCACTTCACCACTGTCCCCAACCAGAATCAAGTTATACACCCCATGTTCAATCGACGCGGGCAGTGTCAAACGGGCACCAACAGTCGTGGTACCGTCAGCTGCAATATCGACCTCAGCGGTCATTCCATCGATGAAAGTCAATTCAACCGCATCTGGATCAGTAATAAATGCACTCGGGCTCAAATATGCAGCAAAATCGAAGTCAGTAGTAATATCGGTTTCTCCAACATTCGCCAAATCAATCGACACAATAAACTCACCGCCCGCGACTAAGTGGGTTAAAGGATCTACGCCAGGTCTCGAAGGCAACTCAAGAGCTGTAATCCCGGAAACAACCAAGTCTGCGTCGGTAGCTCCAAAGCAAATTGCCTCGGTTACAGCATCGTTATTTGTCAGTATCACTTCGTCGAGAATACGCGCATCATCTGCACGAAGTGCAAAGTAGTAACAATCATCGGCGATCGTGCCTGGTAATGTGAATTGAACTGGAACTTGAATCGAGTCACCTGGATCTAGATCATCAGGAATAGTCGATGGGCTCGTGAGTGTGAGTACCACTGGTGTCAGACCGTCATAGAAAGCAGTCGTGACCATGACCGCACTTAAATCGAAGCCGCTTGCAGCTGTCCAACTGCCGACGTTTTCGATCGTTGCAATACCGTCGACAACACCCCCTTCGACAAACTCATCGGTAAGGATTTCCAGACCCAGTTCGATGTCAGGAGTGAAATTAAGTGCCTCTAGGCTACCGTCATTATTCACTCGAGTAACTTCGGTCAGTACTTCCCCACTGTCACCTCGAATAATGAGGTTATAAGTACCATGATCGATACTTAATGGCAGTGCCAAGCGTGCACCAACCGTGACCGTTCCATCTATTGCGACATCTTCACTAACGAGTTGACCATCAACGAAAGTTAATGGAATCGCAGTTGGATCTTCAAAAAAGATAGACTGGCTTAGCACCGCTTCAAGTTCGAAGTCGTCGACGATATCGGCCGCTCCAACATTGCTTAAATCCATTGATACAACTAACTGTCCACCTGCTACCAGGTTATTCGCAGGATCTGAACTTGGATTAAGTGGATCGGAGATTGCCTGAATATTATCCACAACAAGGTCAGCGAGATCTGAACCGAAGCAAATCGGAAAATCAACGATCACGTCGTTGTTTGAGACCACCAACTCGTCCAATACTTCAGCATCATCAAGTCGATAGATCAGGTAGTAACAACCGTCTGCTAGACCAATTGGTATTTCAACCGTGACAAATGCGTTCACCTCATCCGTAGGATCAATATTATCTGTGACAGTACCACCTGCGATGACGTTTAGCTCGATTGCAGCAGTACCATCATAGAAAGCAACTGGGCTCAATACCGCGGTAATCTCGAACGGTGATGTCGTCGACCAACTGCCAACATTATCAATCATCAGAACACTATGCACAACGTCACCACGAGTGAATTCAGTAGTGGTCACCTCAACATCCGTGCTTACATCAGGATAAAAAGAGAGTAGCTCAGATACGATATCATTGTTTGGTCGAGCAGCTAGATTTTCATCCAATCCGTAGGGCTCATCGCCTCGCAATACTAAGTAATAATCACCAGACTCCAAAGTCGAAGGTAGTTCGACTCGAAAACCTAGCGTGACTGTTCCACCAGCATCGATATCCTCTGTAACCAATGAGCCGTCAGCGAATGATAAAGTGATGCCTGGGGCATCATAAAATGGGAATTTGCTTAATTTAACACCCACGTCAAAGTCATCAGTTAAATCGATCGCGCTAATATTGCTCATCTCTACGGAGATATAAAGCAAACCATCTGCGATCAAATTGTCTTCTGGAGTCACACCAGGAAAATCTGGATGCTCTTCAAAGCCAATAGAATCCAAAGCAAGGTCCACAGTATAAAGTAGACCAAAATCAAGTGTATCGTTTTCAAACGAATAGTCACTACCTTCAGTTTGATCACCACGGCCGAGCTGACCAACATTGTTCACACCCGAAGTTTTTACTACGATTGGAGACTCATCAGTGATAATCGTTGAGAACTCGTTACCAGCTCCGACAGCAAGAAAAGTCTGCCCCACTTGTTCATGGAGTCGATAAGGCGTCCATTTTCTAGCAGTTTCAATGTTGGTAACTGCAAAGCCGAGTTGCCCTTCCGTATTGATGCCCCAACCATAAAGGCTGCCATCTGTCTTTAGACCCAGCGTATGGGTTCGACCAATTGAGACCGTCGCCCAATCAGTCGCCGTTCCTACGCGAGTCGGAACGCGAGGCGCCAGCACTAATTTACCTAAACCATCTTGTGAGCCTTGTCCGGCACCCCATGCGTAAAGCGCACCACCTTGAAGCGCGAAATGCATGTCTGCACCCGAAAAAACTTTCGTCCACGAGTTGCTAGTGCCGATGCGTGTTGGTGTAATCTCTGGAAAATAATTTAAATTAGGTAAACCAGTCTGATATGTGGGACCATAGCCCCAAGAATGCATTGAGCCGTCAGTGCTAATACCGATACCATTAACAATACCTGCAGCTATCGAAATGTAAGTATTCGAGGCATCAAATGCCTGTGGAAACGGGTAAACGTTTAGTGGTGAGCCTTCAACTCCCACTTCAATTTGCCCTTGCCCAGCACCAACGAGAGTTTTGTCACGTATGACCTGCCCGATTTGGCCAAAGGTATTATCCCCCCATACGTAGACCGCTCCACTAGCGAGGCGTGCGATTGAAAATTCCTTACCAGTAGCTACTTCAACCACATCGGAC
>CAKZOI010000103.1 GCA_937136395.1 uncultured Opitutia bacterium
GTATATTTCTCTCTGCGTAAACACGATGGCCGAAGATCACAAAAAGACTTTAGAATCCCGTCTTTGGGATATCGCTAACACCTTGCGAGGAAAAATGGGTGCGGATGAATTCCGTGACTACATTCTCGGCTTTATTTTCTACAAGTATCTCTCTGAGCGGATGCACCTCTTCGCAGATGAGATCCTGAAGAATGATGGTATCACCTTCGACTCTGTTGATGAGGACAGTGACGAAGGCAAGGAACTGCTTTCTGCGATCGAGCCGGAATCGATCGGCCGCTTAGGCTACTTCCTAAAGCCTTCTGAGCTGTTCAGTAAGGTGGCTGCGCGTGGCGGGCAGAAGTCCGATAATTTCATCCTAGAAGATCTCGGCAATATCCTCCGTCATATTGAGGGCAGCACGATGGGGCATGCGAGTGAGGAAGACTTTGAAGGCTTGTTTGAAGACCTCGATCTCGGCTCCTCAAAGTTGGGTAAGACTGAGAACCAGAAGAATGAGCTAATCACTAAGGTGCTTGTTCATCTCGACCAAATCGACTTCAAGCTTGAGGACACCGAAGCCGACGTCTTAGGAGACGCCTATGAATACCTCATCGGGCAGTTTGCGAGTGGGGCCGGTAAGAAGGCTGGTGAATTCTACACCCCTCAAGAGGTCAGCACTATTCTCGCGAAGATCGTTACCACCGGAAAGAGTAGCCTGAAGAGTGTCTATGACCCGACATGTGGATCTGGCTCGTTGCTGCTGCGTGTTGCTAAAGAGGTCGACGAGGTTGCTGGCTTCTACGGGCAGGAAATGAATCCGACGACCTACAACTTGGCGCGCATGAACATGATTCTGCATGGCGTCCATTACCAACGCTTCGATATTCGTAACGAAGACACGCTTGAGAATCCTGCTCCAGAACATGCCGACCTTCGGTTTGAGGCCATCGTAGCTAACCCACCGTTCTCAGCGAAGTGGTCAGCTAGTGCTATCCATGAGAATGACGACCGCTTCAGCGCATACGGCAAACTTGCCCCAAAGACCAAAGCTGACTTCGCCTTCGTGCAGCACATGGCCCACCACCTTGATACAGGAGCAACGATGGCGTGTGTCTTGCCGCACGGTGTCTTGTTCAGAGGTGCGGCTGAGGGACACATCCGTAAGCATCTCATTGAGGACTGTAACTGGCTCGATGCTGTCATCGGCCTACCTGCCAACATCTTCTACGGAACGGGAATCCCGACATGTATTCTAGTGCTAAAGAAGGAGCGTGAGAATAAAGAGAACATCCTCTTCATTGACGCCAGCGGAGACGACCACTTTGAGAAGGTAGGTAACCAGAATCAACTAAGGGCAGAGGACATCGATCGCATTGTTAGCACTTACCGGAATCGCGAGAGTATCGAGAAGTATAGCCACGTCGCTGAGCTGAGTGAAGTCGTAGAGAACGACTACAACCTAAACATTCCACGTTACGTCGATACCTTTGAGGAAGAGGAGCCAGTCGATCTGGCAGAGGTTTCAGAGAAGCTGGTGGCGTTGGAAAATGAGATGGGCGAGACGGACAAAGTTATCGCAGGTTTTTGTGATGAACTAGGAATCAAGGCACCGTTTTGATGAGTCTATCATCTCCAGAAATCCGCTTCAAAGACGACAACGGAAACGATTTTCCTGATTGGGAGGAGAATGAATTTGAGTTGGTTGTTGAGAAGTCGAAATCAAAATATAATCCAGTTAAATCTAAAGAAGAATGGCCGTGCATTGAATTAGAAAGTCTTACCCAAGAAACAGGTAGACTCATACAGACCTTTAGTTCGTCGGAGCAAAAAAGCATAAAAAACAAGTTTGTGTCGGGAGAGGTTCTTTTTGGTAAGCTTCGGCCATATCTCAAAAAGTATTTACATGCAGATTTTGAAGGGGTCTGTTCCTCTGAAATTTGGGTTCTTAGAGGTAAGACAGTTATTAATGGTTACCTTTTTCAGCTAATCCAAACTCATAAGTTTAATCAGGCTGCAAATGTTTCATCAGGCTCTAAGATGCCTAGGTCTGATTGGAGCTTTCTCTCTTCAATTCCGTTTTTTTATCCTTCTTCTCGTAGGGAACAAAAAAAGATCGCCGACTTCCTGACATCGGTCGACCAGAAGATTGAAAGTGTCTCTCAACAAATAGCCAAAACTCAAACCTTCAAGAAGGGCCTCCTCCAACAGATGTTTGTATGAGTAACTTGCCGACCAACGCCGTTCCTATGACCCAGTCCGAGCAGGTGCTGGAGGATAAGCTCGTGTCTCAGTTGGTCGGTCAAGGATACACCAAGGTAAACGTCACCGATGAGGACTCAATGTTGGCGAACCTCAAAGCCCAACTTGAATCCTTTAATGGTGTATCCCTAACCGCTGGAGAATTCACCAAGGTCCTGCATCACCTAAACAAGCAGTCCGGTGTCTTTAACAAGGCGCACATCCTTCGTGACCGGATGAAGCTGGATAGAGATGATGGTGAGACAGTCTATCTAGAATTCTTCGACTCAGCAGATCCGCTGCGCAACCGCTATCAGGTCACCCAGCAGGTGAAGATGGAAGGTAACTACAAGAACCGGTTTGATGTCACCATTCTCGTGAACGGCTTACCACTGGTTCAGGTTGAATTGAAGCGTCGTGGGCTGGAGATGAAGGAAGCGTTCAACCAGATCCAGCGATACCAGAAACACAGCTTCTGGAGCGGTCATGGACTGTTTCACTTCGTGCAGCTCTTCGTGATCAGTAATGGCGTGAACACGAAGTATTATGCCAATGCCCGCAAGCAGTCGTATAAGCAGACTTTCTACTGGGCCGCTAAGAACAATACGACGATTCGTGAGCTGGAGCCATTCGCGGAAGCATTCTTAGATCGTGAGCATCTCGGATCGATGAT
>CAKZOI010000104.1 GCA_937136395.1 uncultured Opitutia bacterium
TTTCGCGCTCGCGGTTCAGAGTAAATCCTGGAGGCTTCCAAGCTCTTCGGGCGATTCGGAACTGAGGCGTTCGAGGGCTTCGCCGATTAAGTAGAGTGACCCTGTGATGACAATGGTGTCGCCTGGATTACCGAGTGTGCAGGTGTTGGGCGCGGGTATGATGTCGACGAGTTGTCTATGCGTGACGGGAAAGTCGCGGTCTTTTGGCAGGCAGCTTTCGAGAAAGGACGATGCGGTGGCACGTGGTTGCTGTGGCTCAACAAGGTATAGCTCGCGAGCGTAAGGTGTTACTGCGTGTATCAAGCTGCGGCCTCGATCTTCGCCTAAAGCCCCAGCAACTATGAGGGGCTTTTTACCTGTATGTTCGATAAGCCTGCCCAGGTTTTCCTGCAATGCGAGGGCGCCTTCTGGATTGTGAGATGCATCGAGAATGAGTGTGCGGTCGGCGAGTGGAATCGTTTGCCAGCGGCCTGCCCAGTCGATGTGCATGAGGGCTTGGGTCGATTTTATGGGGAAACGATCTGCCAAGAGTTCGGTTGCATAGGTCGCGACGGCAGCATTCCAGCGCTGGTAGGTGCCTTCAAGATTGGTGAGTGGCAGCTCCTCTGTGTGAGGGTAGCGCTCGGTCACGGAATAGATCGGGGCGCTGCGTTGTTGCGCGATCTCACGAATCAATGTTTCCGCTTCAGAGGGTAGCTTGCCGAGTAAGACGGGGACGCCCTGTTTGATGATGCCTGCTTTTTCTCGTGCTATGGCTTCAATCGTATCGCCGAGTAGTTCAGTGTGATCGAGGCTGATGGACGTGATGATCGAGAGTTCGGGTGTGACGACATTCGTAGCATCCAGGCGTCCGCCGAGACCAGTTTCGAGCAGTGCGATGTCGACTTTGGATTCGGCGAACCGCAGGAAGGCCATCGCGACCATGAACTCGAAGAAAGAGGGGTGGCAATCGGGGTCATCTTTACCCAGAGCTTCGGCTACGGGGCGGAGCTGCTCGGTGTAGTCGACGATGGCGGAGTGGGGCAGTATTTGACGATTCACTTGCACTCGCTCGCCTTGATGCACTAAGTGTGGAGAGTTGAAGAAGCCAGTGCGGTAGCCGTTGTCGCGATAAATCGCTTCCAGCATCGCGCAGGTGGAACCCTTGCCATTGGTGCCAGCAACGTGGATACTCGGGAAACGTTGTTCGGGATGATGCAGTGCCTCGACGAACAGCCGCATGCGATCAATGCCATACTTAGAACCTTGGTTTTTGAGCCCGTAGAGGTAGTGGCGTGTTTCGATGTAGTTTGGCATCTGGAAACGGGGAAACATCGGACGTTGAACATCGAACGTCGAATTTTGAATGGTAATGTCGCGTGGTCGCTTGAGAACTATTCGATGTTCAGCGTTTAAGCGGCTCGCACCCGCGACTCGCTATCCTGCTTTTTCTGATCGGTAGAGTGCTTTGAGCAAGTTGATCATTCGATCACGCATTTCTAGGCGAGAAACGATCAGGTCGATCAAGCCACGCTCAAGCAGGAACTCGGAAGTTTGGAAGCCCTCTGGTAAATCTTGTTGGGTGGTTTCTTTAATCACTCGAGGTCCAGCAAAGCCGATGAGGGCTTCCGGTTCGGCAATGATCACATCGCCTAAGGATGCGTAACTAGCCATCACGCCAGCCATCGTTGGATTGGTGAGGATCGAAAAATAAGGAATACCAGCTTCATTGAGGCGCGCTAGAGCAGCACTGGTTTTAGCCAGTTGCATGAGGCTTAGGATCCCTTCTTGCATGCGCGCACCACCTGAGGCGGATACGATAATCACGGGGATATTTTGCTCGACGCCGCGCTCGATCGCGCGTGTTAATTTTTCACCTGCGGCTGATCCGAGGCTGGCCGCCATGAAGCGAAAATCCATTACTGCAATACTAACCGGAATGCCACCCATTTTGCCGACGCCTGAAATGACGGTGTCTGTTTCCTTGGTCTTGGCTTGGTTCTGCTTGAGCTTTTCCGGGTAGGAAGAGGTTGCGTTGAACTCGAGGGGGTCTAGGGAGCTGACGCCCATATCCATCTCCTCGAAGCTGCCTTCGTCGAGCATAGATGCGATACGGTCTCGGGCTTTGAGTGGGAAATGGTAGCCGCTGTTAGGGACGACCATTAGGTTCTCTTTCAGAATTTTATTATAAATGATCTCTCCAGTCTTTGGGCATTTTGTCCAAAGATCTTTAGGGATGTCCTTTTTCTTAACCGTGACGGTTGAGTATTGTGGTTTTCCAAATAGTGCCATGAGTCTGAATTAGGAATTGAAAAATATAAATTACGAATGAGTCGCTTAGCCATGCCCGAGAGTGGCGACCTTTAGGCGGGTAGCTCCTGCGGCTTGCAAAATTTGTGCGCAAGCGTTGAGAGTTGATCCGGTGGTAAAGACGTCATCGACGAGGATGTATTGTTGATCTGGGATTACAACCGCATCGGAGGCCAAAGCAAAGGCATTTTTCACGTTTTGGTGACGTTGTTCTCGATGTAGACGGGTTTGAGTTTGTGTAAAACGGGTCCGAATGAGCAAATTTTCGACTTTTGAGCGCTGTTTTGTGACATTTTCGAGCATTTTGGCTATTTTTTCGCTTTGATTGTAGCCGCGCTCTCGAAGCTTTGTCGGATGTAGTGGCACAGGCACTAAAATTGCATTATCGATGTATTTTTGGTAAAAAGGCGCCTGTTCGATCATCTTAGCGGCATCTTCCAAGATGTAGAACCCACTGTGATATTTGAGCTCGTGAATCATGGATCGTGCCGGGCCTTTCGCCAAAAAAAGGGTTTTGCCTTCGTCAAACAGTGGATTGAGCTCGGCGCAATGTGGGCAAATCTTCGGTCCTGCGAGCATTCCAAAAAAGGGAAATCCACAGGTAGAGCATGCAGGTGGCATGGATAGAAAGATCTCACGAGCACAGGTGCTGCATAGAAAATCGTAGGAAGACTCTTCCACCGCGTCGCCACAGTGCACACAGCTACGCGCGAAAAAAATATCGGCGAGTGATCGAGCAATGGATGGAATGCTGAGTGAGGGCATTGAGTCGGAAAAGAAGTTAGAAGTGAGTCCTTAGAAGTTATCCAGTCTGCCTGCGAACTTTGTGTGACGGTGTTCGAGTGTGGAATCCGTATTTAGAAGGCTACGAATAGAAAACTTTATCGAGAAATAACCCTCTAGCGGGAGCTGTGACGATGCGGTGTGTGCGTTCTTTGGAATCGATGATTTCGCGAATGTCTTCCGGTGTTAGGCGACCGCGGCCCACGGCGTAAAGAGCGCCAGTCATACTGCGAACCATGCGGTAAAGGAAACCGCTGCCTTCGGTATCGATTCGGATGTGGTTTCCTTGTTTTTTGATGGCGACACGATGGACTGTTTTTACGGGGTTCGGGTCGGCATCTTTACCATGTGTCGCACTGAGTGCGGTGAAGTCTTGCGTGCCGACCATCTGTGCAGCAGCGGCCCGCATGGCCTCTAGGTCGAGGGGTAACTCGCGGCAATCCCAGACATAACGGGCATCGATTGGGTCGGGTCTGCCTAGGGTGATGCGATAGATATAACGTTTACCAGTCACTGAAAAACGAGCGTGAAAATCGTCGCTGACCTTCTTTAGCGATTTGATCTGAATGCTCTTTTCAAGATTCGCATGTAGCGCTCTAACGAGTTTTTTAGGTTCATGTTTCCAGTCGGCATCGAAATGGAAGCATTGCCCCCGTGCATGCACACCTGCGTCGGTGCGTCCACTACCTTGGATTTGTATGGGCGTGGCAAAGATCTGTGAAAGTGTTGCCTCTAAGTGATTTTGCACCGCGCTACCATTTGGTTGCCGCTGCCAGCCCTCAAAATCAGTGCCATCGTAGGCGCAGATACATTTCCATCGCATAGGAAGCGACTGTGTCCCATTTTGTGGAGTTGTGAAGTGTGAAGTTGAGAACATGGGAACGTTGAACGTCCAACATCGAACGTCCAATGTTGAAACTGGGCGGAAACGGCGGTCAATTTAAATTCATGATTCGAAGTTGGACGTTCGATGTTCGATGTTCAAAGTCTCTGTTTGAATGTATTCGTTGGAATTATGGCAGTATGGTTTGATCGCCCTGGGCGCGTTTTTTGTCGGTCTTGGCAAAGGAGGGCTTCCCGGTGTGGGCAATTTGACGGTGGTCTTATTAGCCTTGGCACTTCCAGCTAAGGCGTCGGTTGGTATATTGCTGCCGATTCTGATCTCTGCTGATATCGTGGCGGTGATTGTTTACCGACGCCATGCATTGTGGTCATACATCTTCAAACTCGCGCCGAGTATGGCTGTCGGGATTTTGATTGGCTATGTTGTGTTTAGTCGGGTGGATGATGCGCAAGTGCGCGGGATGATCGGCGCGATCTTGCTTGGAATGACCGCAGTGCATTTTATCCGTAAATGGCTGCGCCGAAAGTCTACGGAGGCCGATCGCTTGCCGCACCATCCTGTTTTTATTACGTCGACGGGTATCATTGGTGGCTTTGCGACCATGGTCGCAAATGCGGCCGGGCCGGTTGCGGCCTTGTATTTTATTGCATCAGGCTTGCCAAAGTATGCTTACATAGGCACGTCAGCATGGTTTTTTCTGCTGGTCAATTGCTTCAAGGTGCCGTTCATGATGGAGCTTGGAATCATTGATCTGGAGTCCCTGCGCTTTAGTGGCAGCTTTATGCTTTTCTCGGTTCTGGGAGCAGTGATCGCACCGTTTATCGTGAAGCATATTAATCAAAAAGCATTCGAAATTTTAATTTGGGTCTTTGTTGTCATTGGTGGGTTGAAGCTCATTCTCTAATGGTCAACTTCTCATCCCTTTCCTTTAGACTTCTTTTCAATGGCACGACAATCCTCACGTAAATTATGGGCCGAGTATGTGGCGCGCGGTGGTAAGGCTGCAGAGAAGTCGACAGGAACGAAGGCATCGCTTCGTTTACCAGGTCAGTTTACAGGATTGGTATTGGGGATCGATCCAAGTTTACGCGCGAGTGGTTTTGCGGTTTTGGACTATCGTTCAAGCTCGGATATACGGGTCATTGAGGCGGCCACGTTGAGGTTAAAGCGAGAGCTCTCGCAAATCGAATGTCTCGGTGCGATCGGCAATCAAGTGGAAGACTTTATTGATCAGCATGCAATTAAGCATGTTGCGATTGAGCAGACGATCTACGTGCAGAATTTTCAGACAGCGCAAATTCTTGGCGCCGCCCGGGGTGCTGCGATCGCGGTGGCCTCGATGCGAGGTTTGCCGGTGTATGAGTATGCGCCGCTACGTGTGAAACAGGCGGTCGTTGGTGCTGGACGAGCGAGTAAGGAGCAGGTTGCGCGGACTTTACAAAGTCTCACGGGCGTCGATTTTGAGTCGCGTTTAGATGAGTCGGATGCCGCCGCAGTTGCCTTGTGCCATGCGTTTACGTGGCGCGCTTAGTGGAGGCTTTAGTAGGTAGCGGCGGAGGGCGAGTCGCCCCGTGGGGCGCACCGCGTCGATTGCGGTTACCTCGGATATTAAAGCTTGGGTCTGGTGTGCCACGGAACATACGTGGGATAAATGGATAGTCGTCGGTTAGCACATAGTAGTAAGTGCCCGCTGGGAATTCTGGCGTTACACCATAGCGACCACCGCATTCATCTAGATCGCCACTGCCTTCGACGAATTTATAGTCGAGAGTGAAGGAACCGTCGTAGGCGCCGCCAGGCGAATTGGAGCCTGATGGGCGCTTACCTTGTTTAAGTTGGTAGCTGGATGTTAATTGCCGGAGCGCGGAAGTTGCATCAGTGGCGACTTTGTGGCCATACACGCCGTAAATGGGGAATCCATCTGCGGCCCAACCGAGCAAAGTCATGGATTCATCGTTCTTTTTGAGCGCCTTAAACAGTGCGGTTGGTATCCCGTGATAGTGATAGGCTCCATTGGGCTGCACATGAGCATGGTTCTCATCGAGACCAAGTGGACGAGTGCCGCTACTGAGTGCTTCGTAATTCCATTCAGAGCTTCGGTCTTTTTGATAATACTCGGCGGTTCCGGGGTCGAAGAGCACTCCGTTGAGTGCGATGCCGAACGGTTGGCGAATTAGTGGGCTTGGTTTTTTAGCAACGCTTGGATACGCAGACACTTCGAATCTGTAGTCCTGTGCTGCTATTTGGTGTGGATTACCGCTGTTTGGAAAGAGGGCGACAGTGTGATTAGGTATTCCGTTGGCGTGAAATACACGTTTGCCGTCTTTGATGAAGGTTTCGAGGACAGGTTTCGTCTGTAGGGTCTCGGTCGCTGGTATCAGTTTGTCGTGAGTGTTGCCAGTGTGTGCCCATGCGGTTGAGGCGATGAGGCCGAGGAGTAAGCTCTTTATCAGTGAATACATTGTGGAGGGGGCGAATGAGTGAAGTATTTGTATTCACAGGTATCGTAGATTTGCTACGATTGTTACATGGGTAAATATGTTTTCATAACAGGGGTGAGTTCCGGCTTAGGCTATGGTCTCGCAAAGCGATACTTAGAGCGAGGGGATTGTGTCTATGGATGCAGTCGCCGAGCGCCGAAGGATTTGATTGGAAAAGGTCTGCAGCATCTGCAAATTGATTTATCAGATGCTGCCAAAGGTGAGGGCCTATTGGGGGATTGGATGCCTGCTATGAGAGTGCTCGACCTTGTGATCTTGAATGCTGGAAAGCTTGGTCAAATACGTGATATGGCTGAGACACCGTTGGAGGATTTACGTGAGACGATGGAAGTGAACGTGTGGTCGAACAAATGGATTTTAGATGTGCTCTTAAGGGATGTTGAAGTGGTTCGCCAAGTCGTCGCCATTTCATCGGGCGCGTCGCAATCCGGCAGTCGCGGCTGGAATGGTTACAGTGTATCAAAAGCGGCTCTGAATATGCTCGTGAAATTGTATGCAGGTGAAGCGCTCAATACGCATTTTACATCACTCGCTCCTGGCTTAGTGGATACAGCTATGCAGGATTATTTAACGAACCTACCCGCTGATGATCGTTATGCACCATTGGAAATATTGAAGGCTGCAAAAGGCACAGAAGTCATGCCTGATGGAGAAACCTGTGCCACGAAACTAATGGAGGTTTTTCCTCAGTTACTTGAGTTGGAGAGTGGTAGTTATGCGGATATTAGAAAGCTGTAAATTGTATTGAATTAGCTGATACTGTTTGATGCTTGCGCTCCCTATAACTCCCTGTAAGGCGACAGTCTGTGGGGTCTGAGTAGTATTGCCATCGCGGTCTCATATGCAGATTGATAATATGCGTGCCTCGTTTTATGCAAATGCGGCAGTAGCGACCTCGGTCCGCCGTTTGTCGGAACCTAAAGTAGCGCCGCAACAAGACCTTGATGATGCCAATGCGCGTGCGAGCCAAGCGGAGGAAGATGCTGCTAAATTAATGGAACGTTGCGAAGAAGAAGCGGCAACGAATCAAGCTTTGGTCGATGAGCTTGAGGCCTTACGTTCTAAAATTATAGACGAATCTAGCTTGAGCCAGAAAGCAGAAGAGCTTCAGGATCGCCTTGCGCAGCTCGATAGCGCGAGCAAGAATTGCAGCTCATGGAAGAAGAGATGGTTACACGTATGAACGAGTATATGGAGAAAATGGCACAGTTAGAGCAGTGGGAGGAGGACCTTTTTCACCGAGAAACGGCTCTTAAGAAAGCGGAAGCAGATTCTGCCTAAGCAGTTTGCCTTCTCGCTATTCTCTAGCTGTTGGAAATCCTGCCCGTTCAGGGTATTTATCGATAAACTTTAAAAACACATCTTTGGCGACAGGGCCAGCAGTGGAGCCGCCATGGAAACTGTCGCTTGATTTGGTGCCTTCAACCATCACGGCGACAGCAATTTGCGGATTATTGGCAGGGGCGAAACCGATAAACCAAGCTAGGTTCACGTCTTTGCCATGTGCGCGAAAATCAGCAGTTCCAGTTTTGCCAGCGATGGGGAGTCCGTCGATTTGAATGAGCCTTCCAGTTCCGTCGGGACTGACGACTCGCTGCATACCCTCCCAGAGTTTCTGATATTGTTTTTGAGTCAGACCAATGGGCTCTCCGCCATGGTTGACCTGCATCCCTTCTTCGCGACTCAAGGCTTTAAGTGTGGGAATCGTGCGCGTTTCGCCGCGAGCGATCGATGCTATTACTGTCGCCATTTGTAGTGGTGTCACCAGTAGAAAACCTTGCCCGATTGCAGTGTTTGCCGTGTCGCCCGGAACCCAACCAGCACCAATGTGCTCACGTTTCCAATCTTTGGTTGGCACGACAAGGCGACTTGTTTCATAAGGCACTTCAATGCCAGTTTTTTGATCGAGCCCGAAACGTTTCGCTTCGGCACTGATCACATCGATGCCCATATTGAGCCCTTCGGAGTAATAGAAGACGTTGCAACTGCCTTCAATGGCTGCGGCTAGGTCGGTAATCCTATGGCCATAACGCGCGTGGCAGCGAAAGATACGGTTGCCCAGTCGATAGACACCTTGGCAGTCGTGTGTGGTCTCGGTGTCGAATATACCTGCGCGTAAGCCTGCGATGGAGGTGATTAGTTTGAAGGTCGAACCCGGTGGGTAGGAGAGTTGTAAAGTCCGGTTCAACCAAGCACCACGTTCGTTTATTTCGTTAAAGGTTGTGCGAGGGATGAAGGGGCTGAGATCGTTGAGATCGTAATTCGGGTGGCTTGCAATGGTGAGTATTTCACCAGTTCGCACATCTATAGCGACGACCGCTCCAGTGCGCTCACCAAGTGCGGTTTCCGCTGCGATCTGTAGATCGATGTCGATACTGGTAATTAGATCTTTACCTTGCTTCGGAGGGCTCATTTTAAGTCGTGTATCTTGAAAGCCTAGGGGGTCGACCCGCCACATCTCTGTGCCAGTAGAGCCAGATAGCGATTCATCAAAAGAGCGTTCGAGCCCAGTTTTGCCGCGCTTCTTCTTAAACGTGAACGTCTTGATTCCGTCGCTAGGGATTTCATCAGCGTCGGGGTTGACGTTTTGGACGTAGCCGATCGTGTGCGAGGCAGCGCTCCCGTAGGGGTAGTAGCGGGCGGTATCTGTGTGGATTTGAATCGGTGAGTTTTTGGGATGTAGTTGCTCGATCAGCCGTGCGTAGTGGTCGGGGCTAAGGTCCTCGGCGAGTGGCAGTGGGAGCAGCAACTTTTCATTGAAATGGCGCATCACTTTACTTTGTGAGAGTGTGTCGCTGCGCCCAGTGATTTGGTTTATCTGATCCACATAGCGTTGAATGACATTCATCCGTGCGGTCCAAGCGCAGTCGCTACGATTCGCTATAGGTGGTTTGTCGGGGCGCTCATCGATGGGAGTCTCTTGAAATACTTGTAGAAGGGTGGCATCGGCCTCGTTGCGGACGGTTACAAATTCTTTGCGAAATTCTTTACGCAAGTCATCGAGATATACGGCTGCAGAGTAGTGCGGGCGATTGCCAACGAGTAAATTACCATTCCGATCGTAAATGTCGCCACGTGGCCCAGGTTTAAGAATTCGGCGCTCCGTCTGGCGCTTCTCTAGTTCTTTAAACTCATTGGTCGCAATCAGCTGACTCCATGCGAGTCCAATAATGAGCACTCCTGCCGAAGCGATCACTAGCCAGAGGAAAAGCAAGATGCGCGGGTTCTCCCCTTTGTGCACATCGAACTGACTCATAGTATTGGGAAATCCTCCGGCTCAGTTTCAAGTCTGCAGAGCTCAAATAACAGTCTTTGTAGGTCGAAAAACCATGGGGCGACAATGGTTAGAAGGCCATGCGAAAGCACTGTTGTGATGAGTATTTGTATCCATAAAGATGATGCACTTAGGTATTCAAATCCAGTCGCGATGCTGATGAGAGCTATGCAAAATAAGTTACAGCTGTGTGAAAGGATGATTGGATGGTAGTTGTGCTCGGCGCGAAAACGAAATCGGATTTGAAAGATGCATGCACCTGCGGTGAGAAAGCCCAAGGTGAGTAAGCCGAACTGGCAGGGGAGCGCGGCATCGACCCATAGCCCAGTGAGTAGTATGCAGAGCAAATAGGACCGATGGCGTAAAAAGATGGCGGGCAACACAAGCATCGGCCCCAGTAAAACGAGATAGAGCGACCAGCTGCTGAGTGCTGAATTGACCAGTAAACTCAGATAAAGCAGCAAGGCGTTGGCGCCAAACATAATGAGTATGCGCGGATCAAGGAACATCGTTGTTGAGTTCAAGGGGATTGAGCGGTATGAGCACGGATACTTCGTGCAAGCTAAGCAGTCGTTCGTCGAGAGTGACTTCTCCTGCTTGGAAAATCCCAGTGCTGCCTGGTTCGAGCCAACTAACGGTGCCAATCGTCAACCCTGGCGGGAAGGTGCCACCTAAGCTGGTTGAAACGAGCTTTAGTGGAGCCTGTGAATTGGCGATGATGTCTTGGGGCGCGTCATTCACGGAACCAGTGGCACGTCCGAAGCCGCTTTGCACGACACCTTGATAAATGACTGGGCGCCCGTCGGTTTCGAAGGTCGCAGCCATGCGGAAATTCGGACTGGTCACAAGTTCGATGCGACTGGTGAATGCATTGACTTCAACGACACGACCAACCACACCGCTAGAAAAGATGACTGCGGCACCTTCAGGGATATTGTAGTCACGCCCCTTGCGGATAATGATCTGTTGCCACCATGCACTCAGATCACGACGCACGACGCGTGCGACTTCGTAGCGGAACTCCCGGCGGGTCGGCATGTGGAGAATCGATTCTAGGCGATCGACTTCGGCTTCAAGCGATTCGTTACGCTGGGCAATGTATTGGTAGTAGGCTTTTTTACGAGCCAACTCGCGACCTGCTTCAATGAGCTCGATCTTCGAATGACTACGTCTTGCCCAGAAACCTTGGATATCTTCCAGGTAAGAGCTGACGACCCATGAAGGTGCTTGAAATTCAGTGAAGCTGATTTTTAAAAACGATTTAATCACTGGGGGCATAATCCACCAGGCGATTAGAAAGACGCCAAGAGCGACTAGTGGTTTCAGCTTATCGAGGCGTAGTTTCGCCACCTGTCTATGCTAGCTTTTAGGGTTACCAGTAAGGTCTTTCAAGAGAAAGGCCAGTTCGTGTAGCACCATACCAGTGCCGTTGGCAACCGCGCTAAGCGGGTCTTCGGCGATGATGACTGGAAGGCCAGTGGCATCGCTGAGCTGTTGGTCTAGGCCGCGAATCATCGCGCCACCACCTGCGAGGAAGAAGCCGCGATTAACTAGATCGGCCGATAGTTCTGGAGGGCAGCGCTCCAAGGCATTGCGAACCAAGTCAACGATCGATGCAATTGTATCAGAAAGGGCTTCGCGAATTTCCTGTGAGCTGATGGTGATCGTCTTTGGCAAGCCTGCAACGGAGTCGCGACCGCGCACTTCCATAGTCACTTCTTCTTCGAGTGGAAATGCAGAGCCGATCTTGATTTTAATTTCTTCTGCGGTGCGTTCACCGATCATTAAATTGTAGGCACGCTTCATGTAGTTCACGATAGCCGTGTCAATTTCGTCGCCGCCGACACGGATGCTCTTGGTGAAAACTACGCCAGCGAGGGAGATGATCGCCACTTCAGTCGTGCCGCCGCCAATATCGACGATCATATTTGCAGAGGGTTCGTCGATCGGCAGGCCGACGCCGATAGCTGCAGCCATCGGCTCTTCGAGGAGCACGACGTCGCGCGCACCCGCACGGATCGCAGAGTCTTTCACTGCGCGACGCTCCACTTCGGTGATGCCAGAGGGCACCGCCACGACGATGCGAGGGGCGACAAACGTTTTCTTACGGTTCACCTTATTGATAAAATACCGTAGCATCGCTTCAGTAATCTCAAAGTCGGCGATCACGCCATCCTTCATGGGGCGAATCGCGGTGATGTTACCTGGTGTGCGACCGAGCATTTTCTTCGCCTCAGAGCCAACAGCGCAGACCTTCTTAGTCGAGGTGTAGATCGCCACAACACTGGGCTCGCGTAGGACGATGCCTTTTTCTTTGGCGAACACGAGTGTGTTTGCCGTGCCGAGGTCGATGCCTATGTCGTTGGAGAGAAATCCGATCACGTGATGCGAGTTGGTTAAATGCGAGCGTTTGCCAGTGTTTTACTGAGCTGAGTTCTCCTATGAAAGCATTTGAATGTCAAATAATTACCATGCACTCAGGCAATCATTGTTTAGCCGACAATTTTGAAGAAAATACGCTTACCTGCTTGAAAAATACTTTCGCCCTGAGGGGGGGTGATCGTGAGGTTGGGATCACTCTGTTTTTCACCATCAATCTTAACACCACCTTGCTGAACCAAGCGGCGAATCGCTCCCTTGCTTTCGAAAAGTTCGGATTGGGCCATCACCTCGAACAGCGGGGCACTTTCAGCGTCGCCGAGTAGGTCGCTCCAGGTGAAGGTTGGCATGTCATCGGGTATTTTATTTTTAGAAAAGACCTGCTCGAATTGTTCCAGCTCGTATTTGCCAGCTTTCATGGAGTGAAACTGTCCGACGAGTGCGCTCGCGAGGTGTTTCTTCGCGTCCATGGGGTGTCCCGCTTTAAGTCTTTCGATCTTTTCGTCAGAAGCTTCGAGAAGTAGGCGGTAGTAATCCCACATTGTGTCGTCACTGATGGACATGATTTTACCAAACATATCTTTGCTGTTGTCGGTGAAGGCGATGTAGTTGTCGGCGCTCTTCGACATTTTCTTGGTGCCATCGAGGCCGATGAGCAGTGGCATGGTGATGACTGCTTGCTCTTGTTTGCCTGCATCTTTTTGTAGCGCACGGCCGACCAGCATATTAAAGAGTTGGTCAGTGCCGCCGATTTCGACATCGGCATTCAGGATTAAAGAGTCGTAGCCTTGGATGAGCGGATACATGAACTCGATCATTGAGATCGGTGCATTGCTCGCATAGCGCTTGGCAAAATCGTCGCGCTCCAACATGCGAGCCACCGTCATCTTACGTGCTAGCTTGAGGCAATCTTCAAAGCTCATTTTGTCGAACCACTCACTATTGTAAACAACAGTGGTCTTGTCTTCATCGAGGATTTTAAAGGCTTGTTCGAGATAGGTTTCTGCATTCTCGATGATTTCCTCTTTGGTGAGCACTGGGCGTGTGCTGGAGCGACCAGAAGGGTCGCCAATCAGCGTGGTGAAGTCACCGATAATGAGCACGGCCTCGTGTCCCAGATCTTGAAACTGTCGAAGTTTGTTGAACACCACAAGGTGCCCAAAAGTGAGGTCGGGACGCGTCGGATCGACGCCGAGTTTGACGCGCAAGGGGCGATTCCCGTGCATGCGATCTTCGAGTTCAGCTTCACCGATAATGGTTTCGGTGTTGTTGCGGATGGTTTCAATAAGGCTCATTGGAAAAAGAAGTCAGGAGGCGGGAGTTAGCATGTAGACGCCCTCCTGCTGGATGTTTAAAACTGAGAGGCTTCGAGCAGTCGTAAAGGAAAAACAGTTATTGTTTAATTTTCAAACGCTGGCGCACCGTTTCGTAAAGGCAGACGCCGGCAGATACGGAGACATTTAAGCAATCGACCGTGCCCGCCATCGGGAGGCTCACGAGCTGGTGACAGTGATCGCCTGTAACTTTACGTAGCCCCCATCCCTCACTGCCAAGGATGAATGCGGTGGGAATCTTTAAGTTCTGGTCGTAAAGTGAGTGCGTGCCTCGGTCGGATGTGCCGATGATCTGAATGCCTGCATCTTTTAGCTTTTTTATTAGCTGGCTGAAGTTTTTAATCTTCAAGAACGGCACGTCGTCAGCACCGCCACAAGAGATGTCGCGCACTGTCGGCGTGATTCCGACCGCCCCCTTGACTGGTGCGAGGACTGCAGTCACGCCTGCTCCGGAAGCGGAACGAAGGCAGGCGCCCAAGTTGTGAGGGTCTTGCACGCCCTCGAGAATCAGCAATAGCGGGTTTTCCGTGCGTTCGATTAGATCGAAGAGATCGTCCTCATTTTCAAGGAAGACGACAGTCGGTCCTTTCGAGTGACGAGGTGGTTTTTTGATTTTGTGAATAGAATTTCTTCCCATGGTGATGAGTCTTAAGAATTAGGAATTAAAAATTAGGAACTATGAGGTTAACTAAAGTGGAAGCGACACTCTTGTCGCTTTGGATGTCTGGGTAAAGCGACAAGAGTGTCGCTTCTACTAAATGAGCTCCGCTTGTTTGCCGCCGAGTGGTTCCAGGCCGATGACTTGCCAGCCCTTGTTTGTGAGGACGCGGCCTTGAGCGGTGCGTTGCAGGTAGCCTTCTTGAATCAGGAAAGGTTCGTGAACTTCTTCGAGGGTGTGGGCCTCTTCGCCGACAGCGACGGCGACGGTGCCAAGCCCGACGGGGCCGCCCTTGTAGTTTTCAGCCATTATACGCATGACTTGTTTGTCCATTTCATCGAGGCCGCGTTGGTCAATCTCAAGGAGTTCGAGTGCGGCGGCAGCGATCCGTTGGGTGATGATGCCGTCGCCACGTTGTTGTGCGTAGTCGCGGCAGAAGTTGACCAAATTGTTGGCAATACGCGGGGTGCCCCGCGCGCGACGGGCGATTTCAGCAGCGCCATCGCTTTGAAAGTTTACATCGAGTAGTTTACAGGTGCGTTCGATGATGCCTTGCAGGGTGGTATGATCGTAGTAGCTGAGGCGTGACTGCAAGGTGAAGCGGCTACGCAATGGGGCGGTGAGCAGTCCCATACGAGTTGTCGCGCCGAGTAGTGTGAAGCGCGGTAGGCTGAGGCGCACACTGCGGGCGTTGGGTCCTTGGTCGATCATGATGTCGATCCGGAAGTCTTCCATCGCAGAGTAGAGATACTCTTCGACGTTTTTGGGGATTCGGTGAATCTCGTCGATGAAGAGAATGTCGCCTTCTTGTAGGTTTGTGAGTAGACCAGCAAGGTCGGCGGGTTTGTCGATTACAGGGCCTGAAGTGATACTCACCTGCTTGCCCATTTCGTGGCCGAGCAGTAATGATAGGGTGGTCTTACCCAGTCCTGGGGGGCCGCTGAGCAAAATATGATTGAGCGGTTCACCGCGATCACGCGCCGCACCAACCATCACCTTTAGACGCTCGATGGTCTTGGGTTGCCCCGCAAAGTCGTCGAACGAAAGCGGTCGCAGCATCGACTCTTCCGAGCTGACGGGATCGGCGAGTGTTTGCTCGATAAATTCAGTGCCGGTGGGCGGATCTTCGGGTGTGAATGGCATGATACGATGTGACTTTGTGTGCACTTAGCACATCAACAGATCGACGCTAGTCAATCAATCCGAGGAGACTGTGTTTAGAATCCGATTCATTTGGCAGGCCTCGGATTACTCAGTGAATCTGTAGACTTTAGCCTGAGCGTAGGTTGGAGGTGAAGCGCGGTTGCTTGGCTTATTCCTCCAGTAGCTCCTTCGGCATGTCTTTGTCGCTAAGACGTTCTATCTTGGCTCCGATGGCGGTCAATTTCTGTTCAAAGCTCTCGTAACCACGGTCGAGGTGGTAGATGCGTTGGATCCAGGTGTCACCTTCGGCGGCGAAAGCTGCGAGAATGAGTGCGGCGGATGCGCGGAGGTCGGACGCCATCACGGGTGCTCCTGAAAGCTTGCTCGCTCCTTTGATAATCGCGCTGGGGCCTTCCATTGCGATGTCTGCGCCCATACGCTGTAGCTCAGGCACGTGCATGAATCGGTTTGGATAGATGCGCTCGGTGATGATGGAGATGCCCTCGGTTTGAGTCATCAATGCGCCAAGTTGTGCTTGTAAATCGGTGGGATAGCCGGGGTGGGGAAGGGTGATGATGTCGACTGGCTTGAGTGAGCCTTCGTAAGGTAACACGCGGATGTAGTCTTCGCCGAGCTCCATCGGCAGGCCGGCTTCTTCGAGTTTATCGAGGAAGGCGCTGAGCAGTTTAGGGGCGATTCCTTTGACGGTGACGTCGCCGCGTGTGATCGCTGCGGCGACTACAAATGTTCCAGCTTCGATACGGTCGGCGATGACTGAGTGCTGGCAGCCGTGTAGCTTCTCGACACCTGTGATGATCAGCTCGGGGCTACCGATGCCATCGATTTGCGCACCCATTTTTACGAGCATATTGCAGAGGTCGACGACTTCGGGTTCGCATGCCGCGCACTCGAGGCGTGTGATGCCGGGTGCAAGCACGGCAGCCATCACAATATTTGCGGTGCCGGTTACGGTGCTGCCACTACGGCCACCGAGAAAGATTGGGCCGCCTTTGATGTTAGAGGCATCGACATGCACGTAGCCATTGGAGATCTCGACCTCGCAGTTGAGTTTTTTGAGCCCCTTAATATGGAGGTCAATCGGGCGTGGTCCGATCACACAGCCACCGGGGATCGAGACCTCGGCTTTGCGCATGCGGGCGACGAGTGGTCCGAGTAAGCAAACGGAGGCGCGCATCTTACGGACTAATTCGTAGGGTGCGATATGCGTCAGTTTCTTGGCAGTGATTTCCCAAGTGCCAGGTTCTGGTTGGACAGTTTCTGCGCCGACATGGCGGAGGATTTCCACCATGAAGCGCATATCGCTGAGATTGGGCACGTTTTTAAGCGTGACTGTTTCCTCGGTGAGTAGTGTGGCAGCGAGAATGGGCAGTGCCGCATTCTTTGCACCGCCGACGACGATTTCGCCATTTAGAGGACCGTTGCCGCTGACTTTAAAGACATCCATGTGGGGCTGCGGCTGAAATTAAGACTCGTTACTGAGAGAGGCAGCGGTGTGGCGTTTTTCGCCGCTAGCTTGGCGGCGGCCTTTGCCCTCGCGGTTGCCACCTTGGCGGCGATTTTGACCTTTTCCACCTTTACCGCGGTTCTGACCGCCACGACGGTTTTGGTTGCCGCGGTTGCCTCCCTTACCACGATTCTGACCGCCACGGTTACCACTGGTTTTTTTGGCAGGCTCTGGTTCCGCGCCGAAAAGTTTGCCGAAAAATCCTGTGATGGCGGCGATGATGCCTCCCTTAGGCTGTGGCTTATTACGAGGTGCTTTTTTAGCAGTCTTTTTAGCTGCTGGCTTGCGCTCTTTTTTCGCTGGTCGGTTTTTGTCTCGTTCGGCACGACGTGCATCGCGTTCAGTTTTGCGCTCAGCGAGGCGTGCTTCGACAGTGGCAATAGCGGCGAGTGTTTCTGCGCTTGGCTGAGGGTTGGCCACTGGGCGTTCCTTGCGAGGCGCACGCTCTTTGCGTGGTTTATCTTCGCGGGCAGGGCGCTCAGAGCGGGGCGCACGTTCTTTACGGGGTGCATGTTCCGAACGCTCGGAGCGAGGTGCCGAATTGGCCGCGGCTGGTTGGCCACTGCCACTGAGCTTTTCTTCTTTGAGTGCTTCCGTTGGATTTACTGGGCCCATGTTGCCCTTGCTAGCGGAAGCCGCGTCAGTTTTAAAGCCACCGCTACGACGGCGTGTGCGTGGTTTTGCAGTCGCATCTGTGCTGGGTGTGTAGCTTTCGGCTTGGCTGTCAGTTTGTTGGTGTTCTTCGAATTCTGGCATCTTATGTCTATGTTTTGGGTGTAGTTTACTGGCTAGAGCAGTCATAGCGGGTAAACGTGTCGTGGCGACACAGGAGGTGAGAGCAATGGAAGGCTGTGAAGGTTCCAGCCGACTTCCGTGACCGGGCGTAGAGCTCTGGTTCGCTTCGCGTGTCGTGGAGTGTATCGGTAGAGAAGGAAATTTTCTCTCGCAAGTGTTAAGTTCGATCTATTGCTACTTGTTGGCTGAAAGTTATTTGGATAGTGGAATCCGCTTGCTTGCGCTGAGATGTGAACCTACGAATTTGCACATGGACAAACTTGAAGAAATTTTTGCGATGCAGGACACGCTGAATAAGCGTATCGGAGTCAACACTGACGGCATGTCAGACGAAGAAAAGGCGAAGTGGGTGCTGAATTACACCCGTGCCATGCAGCAAGAAATGTCTGAGCTAATCGACTCTGTGCCATGGAAATGGTGGGCAAAATACCAAGAGTTCGATGAGCAAAATGCGAAAGTCGAGGTCGTGGACCTCTTTCACTTTCTCATTTCGTTGGCTCAAGTGCTCGGTATGACCCCAGAGGATGTTTACGAGGCTTATCTTAAGAAGAATAAGGTGAACCATGAGCGCCAGGATAGTGGCTACGTTAAAAAGGACGAAGACGACTCGAGACACATTTAATCGCGAAGCGATTAAATGACTCATAACTAACAGGTAATAACTAATGAATAATTATTAGCTATTACCCATTATCCATCACCCATTTGCGCGCAGCGCTCCCTATGACCGAAAACCCCATTCTGATTCTCATCTACGTAGGTGTGGCTGCCTATGTGGGGAATATGTATTGGGCTGATTACAAAGCCAGTAAAACGGCTGAGTCTAGTTCAGGGGCAATGCCTGGGGCACGTGCGACTACAGCGGCAGCCTTACTGATCGGTGTGCTCGGTTCGTTATTGATTCTCGCTGCAGAAACTGGTGGTGAGATTGCGCTTGGAGTTGCTGATGAGCAAAGCGAGATGGTTTGGTATTTTGTTTTCGCGATCATCTGTGCGGGTGTCGTCGAAGAAGTTGTTTTCCGAGGATATTTGGTGGTGGAGAACAAAGGCAAGGCGGCTTTGATTGGCAGTTGTATCGGGTTTTCGCTGTTGTTTGCACTGATTCATCCGCAACTCTGGAGCATGGAGGATGGCTTTGAGCTGACGCTGACGGCAAAGGGTTTTTTCAGCACTGGTATCTTGTTCGCGAACTCGTTGTGGTTTTATAGCTGTCGTTTTGGCCCGTGGAATAAAACCAACTCAATTTTTCCCTGCATGCTGGCGCACGCCGCAAGTAACCTTGGCGTCTTTGTTGTGAAGCTTGCTCAGGGCTATGTGATCTTTTAGTCGTCGCTTGGATGCCCCACACCTTTACTGCAATCGATTTTGAGACGGCTCATTCGGCCCGCTCGACAATATGTCAAGTGGGTCTGGTGCGCGTGGAGCGTGGGAAGGTGGCTCGTGAGTTCAGCATACTGGTTCAACCTCCTGGTAATCTATATAATTATTACAATACACAGGTGCACGGATTGACTGAGGACGATACTTGGAATGCTCCGTTTTTTGATACGGTTTGGCCTGAGATTCGTGGCTTCATCGAAGGGTGCACGTTGGTCGCGCATAACGGGGCATTCGATTTTTCCTGTCTTCGTAAGACGCTGGATTTCTATGGGATGTCTGAGCCGTCTTATGAGCCGCAGTGCACCTATAAGTTGTATAAGAAAAAGCTCAACGTGCTTTGTGATCAGTTTGGTATCGAGCTGAATCACCACGATGCCTTGTCCGACGCGAGGGCGTGCGCAGAGTTGTATTTGAGGCATTGTCGTCGTTCAACTTGATGTATTCGTCTGTGGAGATTCTTTGATGTTCAAGATCACTAAATTGCAGTCTAGATTTAGTGGATTGTTTAAGTATTGCTGTAATGATGCCGCAAGAAGATCAATTGAAACGTTATCTACTCAAAATCGAATTGAAGGGGGTGCACTTGCCGATTTGGCGTGAAGTCATTGTTCCTTCGGATATTAATTTGGGAGATTTGAGCCAAGTCATACAGACGGCGATGGGATGGGAAGAGGAGCATCTACATATGTTTATGAAGGATGGCGTGCGCTTCGAGTCGATGGAAGATAGTATTGAAGAAGTGGAGAACCCCGAGGAGCTTGTCGACTTGGATCAGCTGCTGAAGAAGCCGCGCGATTCGATGCAGTATGTCTATGACTTTGGTGATGATTGGATGCACACAGCCACTTTGAAGAAAGTGCTGCCCTGGGATGAGGATGCTATTTTCGTTTGCACCGACGGTAGCGGCGCCTGCCCACTGGAAGATTGCGGTGGCCCTCCTGGACATGAGCGTGCATGCCGATCTGGGGAGATCCGGTTTCCTGAAGTTTTCGAACCCAATCGGACGAATTATGCGCTGGCAGAACTATTGGATTTTTTGCGAAATGAGGAGTAACTATTTGGAGAGGTTTATGATGAACTCGAAGAGGACGGATTCTTTGATGAGGGTGAAGCTCTGGAGCTTCCTGGTTTTTCAGACTTAGGTTTCGATGGTGATGAGGTGGATGAAGAGATGCTGCATCCATATGAAGAGTTGAGGAAGCAGGATCAGCTGCAATTTAAACGTTTATTTAGCGCAGGCGAAGCGGTTCGCACTGCGGAGCCTTGGAAAGATTTGTGGGATCAAGATGTGTTTTGCGTGAAAGACCCAGAGACGGGCTTATTGGATTTTGTCTCCGTGCTGGGACGTGCAGGTGAGGTGTTTGCGATCCATGTGCATACTGCGCCAGAGTGCTATGAATATTGGCGTCAAACAAAAGAAGGCACTTTGCCAATGGATTCGATGGACGAATTTTTGCGTCTAGTGCGAATGATTGAGCTAGAGTTTGTCGATAAGTCAGAGATGGAGGGTGACGATTTAGACCTGTATTCTAAAATCGGATACAAGGCCCCTTCTCGTGGTCGTCAAAAGTGGATGCGGGTGCGTCGGTATCATCCGCGTTCGATGCCATATTTTCCGACGGCGGATCTGCTGCCTCGTCTAATTCGAGGCGCACAGTTAGCGGTGCGCTTTGTCGCGGCAGTGCGTGGGGAGGCAAATCGTGCGCAATCGAAATGGATAGAGAAGGGAGAACGAAAGGCAGATTTGCCAAAGATGTTGCCCGTATTTACTCTGAATACGAAATGTAACGAGAATGATTGGGCGGCATGGACGTTTGAGAATGAGATCGTAGATTGGAGTCCGAAGGGCTTGGCTGATGGAATTTATCAACCGACAGAATTTGATTTGAAGCGAGTGGCGCAAATCCCGCAAACATCCAAAGAGTGGGAATGCGGCGCGATATTTTTAGAGACTCCTGTGCCATCGAAGGCGGGGCCCGTTAAGCCAGTCCTTGCGATAGTTGCGCCAACCATTATGCAGGGGATCCACCTGAGCCGTATATCTCTGCGGATATGGACGAGTCACCTGGTAGCTGTTTATGGCAGGCATTTGTAGCTACGGCGATTGCACGTGGAGAGCGTCCGAAGCAATTGAATGTGATGACGGATATTGCAGAAAAGACCTTTCAGCCATTTGCAGATGAATATGGTATGAACTTGAAGCGAGTGGAGAAGCCACAGTTGATACATCAGTTCTTTAACATTGTTCGAGGCACACTTTGAGTTTATAAAAAGAGCGTAGCAGTTTAATTAACCGTTACGCTCTGTGTGCTTTTAGATTTTGCCAGCTTCCAGTTAGAATGTCATCTGCCAGCCAATGGTGATGACTGAATCGGTTTCCAGTTGGTAGCCGTTCAAGTCTTGCCATAGGGGTAGGCGGACGTCGATGGCGATACGTTGGCCCTTGAATACACCTTTGGGCGCGTAGAGGTTGATGCCAAAGATCGCATCAAGGCGTTCGCCACCATAGTTCTCTTCAAATGCAGTGGTCACTGAACGCCCATTGGGCCCCATCAAGCCGACATCTTTTTGATCGCCTTTGAGTTTACCCGTGTAGCCATAGCTGAGACCTGTGTTGAGGCCTAACCACTTGTTCAGGTTGTAGCCTGCCCATGTGGTAAGACCGAACTTATTACCGAGCTGGTAGTCATGATCGTTCTCACTTTCAAGGCGGATGACTGCGTTGGCCTGTGCGCCGTAAGACCAGTTGCCGAATTGTTGCACGTACGTCAGAGATGGCAAGAGGTCGACTGTGCCCGAGCCGAGTTGCATCGGCGCGGGAAGTTGACGCTTGGCTGGGCCACCCATTCCAGGTGTGGTATCTTTCTCATCGATGGATCCAGTTGGTAGGCTGAGGCTGAGCCCGAAGTGCGCTTTGCGGTTTTCTTTGAGATAAAAGCGATAGAGACCGCCAATCTTAAGGTCGCCGATGCCACTTGTTTTTGTGGTGAAGGTGGTATCTCCGGCATGGATCATGTTGGCAGCCATCTGCGAAAAGATGCGGTGATCCATTTCTGTCTCAATGTAGTTTGCCATCAACATCAGTGTGAGTTTGTCGGTGGGTGCATACATGAGGCCAAGCATGTGCATATCCATGGTCATACTCTCCGGACTCACAGTGTAGCCGTTGGCGAAGACATCGCTAGTAGACACGCGGTCGGTGCCGTGGCGCATGCCGTCCATGTTCATTTGCATGTAGCGATAGGAGACCATCCAACCGTCTTTGGCGTGCGTATGGTCGCCCATGACCGATATGGGCGCATGCTCGTCGGGTCGGCCGACGTGTTCGGGATCTGTTGCGCAGCAACTGAAAGCGGGCGCGGCTTGAGCGGCTGTGGCCGCAGTGAGTGAGATAGATAAAAGTGTTTTTGTAAAAGTGTTCATTGTGTGTGTGAAAGGAGGATTGCAATCGGTAGGGCTCGTTGTCCTCAACGAGCCGTCCATGCAGCAGCGGTTCGATAGGGATATCGCACCCTACCAATAACCAAGCATTTTGGTTCCTAGACCCGCCTCGGTGGCGGTGTCGGCACGACCATCAGCGCATCCAAGGGGCGCTTGTTTTCACACAAAGTATAAGAGGTGTCCGTTTCGGGAGCCTGTATCTGAATCGCTTGGGCAAGACCTAACATGAGGGTGAGCTTGCTGGATTCGGAAAGCTTTAGTGGGCTTTTCTCCTGTGATTCATCAACTGCGGTGATGATTTTGCACATTTCGCAGGGGCGGTCGCCGCCGAAGGTCTCTTTGAAGGCTTGCTCGATACTGCTCTCTTGTGAGTAGCTGGCGAGCATCCACGTCCATGCGCCCAATTGCAGTAGTAGCTGAGGCCCAGTGAGGAGCCAGCAGCAGAGCAGTAAGAGCAGGGTTTTGCTGAGACGAGAAAGCACGGTCAAGTAAATGGATCAGCCTAGTGCTGAATTTCGTAGGTCAGTGTCTTGCCTGCGTGCTGGATGGTGACGTGGTTTTGACCGTCATCGCGTTGCGTGGCTTCTGTGCGGCCGACGATTTGGGCGGGGATGCCGAAGGCCTCACTCTTGGCGATGATGTCTGCGGCGGCTTCTGGCTCACAGTAGATATCCATGCGGTGGCCCATGTTGTAGACGCGGAACATTTCCTCGTCGCTGGTGCCACTGGCTTTTTGGATCGCTTTAAAGATCGGTGGGATGGGAAGAAAGTTGTCCTTAATATGGTGCACGCCTGTGCCGAAACGAATACATTTGGTTTGGCCGCCGCCGGAGCAGTGCACCATGCCGTAGATTTGGTCGCGGTTCTCCGTAAGGAGTTGTTTGATAATGGGCGCGTAGGTGCGTGTGGGACTAAGAAGTGCGTCGCCGACGGTCATGTTGGAGTCGGGCAGGGGATCGCTCATTTTATAGGGACCGCAGTAAAGGTATTGTTTGTCGGTGGTGAGATCGACGGTTTCAGGGTATTTTTCGAGGTAGTAGGGGCTGAGCAAATCGTGACGAGCGCTAGTAAGGCCGTTGCTGCCGATTCCTGAGTTTTCGAAGGTTTCGTAAGTCGCTTGACCTGATGAGGCGAGCCCGACGATCATAAGACCTGGTTTGATATTTGCATTATCAACCACGTCTTTGCGATCCATCACGACGACGGCACAGGAATCGACGGTGACTGTGCCCGTGAGGTCACCTACGTCGGCAGTTTCGCCACCGCCGCTATGCACGCCGACTCCGTAGTCGCGAAGCGTGGCGAGGAAGTCTTCAGTGCCAGAAATCAGTTGGCCAAGTGCTTCTGCGGGGATCGACCGCGCATTTCGGTTCACTGTGCTGGATATGAGAATGCCATTAATCGCGCCAACGCAGAGAAGGTCGTCGATATTCATCACGAGGCTATCTTGTGCGGTTTTGCGGAAGCCTGTTGGATCGCCGGTTTCTTTGTAATGAAGGTAGGCGAGTGTGCTCTTGGTGCCAGATCCGTCTGAGTGTATGATGTTACACTTGTCAGGGTTTCCTGTCAGTATGTCGGATCCGATTTTGCAGAATGCACCTGGGAAGACCCCGCGATCGAGCTTATCCACGACGGCGTGGACTTCGGATTTTGAAGAAGAAACGCCGCGTTGGGCGTAGCGATCAGTGGAATTGCTCATGAAATTGAAGAGTTGTAACCGTTAATGAACGTGAATGGACGTTAATTTATGACTAGGATGATGGGTGGTAGGTGACTTTGCGCCACTCTAATTTTGGATGTTTAAAATTTAAGATCAGTCCCGTCGCTTTTTTGTGATTTTCAAGTAGTTGATGATTTGGCCGATGTCATCGTTGTGAATGGCTTCGACCGCCTTAGTGTCTACTACTATTAGGTCATCGACTTCAAGGTCGGGAATGTATTCGTCGACTTTTACATCTCTGTATATGATGGGATATCTGCTTTGCTGGCTGTAGCGTATTCCTTGGTGTTGAAGTTCTACGATCAGAGCCCGTTCATATGTTTTTTCTCTTAGGCCGTGCCCGATTACGTTGTGCACTGTCATTGCGGCACCAACTACTTTAAAAACTAAATCGTCTATTTGATTAACGTCCATTCACGTTCATTAACGGTTCAAATTATCGTTGTTTGCGGTGCTTTGAGTTTCGTGATGCGCTCCATGATTCGGCGGGAGGCTTCTAGGTAGCGCTCTGGGTGGTCTTTGCCCGGGTCGATCTCGGCGGTGGTCATCGGCTTACCGTAGGCGATGTGGATTTGGCCGCCAATTTTAGGGATTTTATCGTGGCGACTGAAGACTTCGTAGGTTCCAAAAAGTCGAGTCGGAATCACTGTGGCTTTGGATTTGCAGGCAATCATTCCTGCGCCGGCTTTGGGCTCCATGAGCTCACCAGTGTCCGAGCGGGTGCCTTCCGGGTAGATGGCAATCGCCCCCTTTTTTTTGAGTGCACGGAAAATTGCTTTCAGAGAGGCGACATCTGCATTTTCGCGGGCGACTGGAATCGCTTCGAGGCGATGGAGCGCTTTGCCTAGGGTTCCTTTGAAGAGAGAGTCACGTGCAAAGTAGTTGATATGGCGATGGACTTGGCAGCCGATTGCTGGAGGATCGAAAAAGCTGATATGGTTTGCCGCGAAGATGACGCTGCCGTCGAGCGGAACGTTTGAGATTCCCGAGGTGCTAAAATTGTAGAATGTGCTGAAAAACCAATCAGAAGTAATTCGGACGCCATTATAGAATGTCGGTATCTTTGGGTGCATCTTCGAATTAGGATGAAATGATGTCTGCGATCTTGTTGATCACCTCTTCTAGGGTGAGTGGCGCGGTGTCGATTTGAGTGGCTCCTTCAGGGCAAACTAATGGCGCGGTCTTGCGCGTGGTGTCCATTTGATCGCGTTTGAGTATGGAGTCGGTTTGTCCTTCGCTTGCACGACGGGCTGCTCGAGTGGTCTCATCCGCGTGGAGGAAGAAACGATGATCTGCGTCTGGAAATATAACGGACCCGATGTCGCGTCCTTCCATGATTAGACCAGAGAAGTTTTGTTTGCGAGCGAGCTCGGCGAGTGAACGCTGGTAGTCGAATAACTTATGTCGGACGGTCTCAATTGCTGCAAATTTAGAGACATGAGCATTCACTTTGGGCGAACGTAGTTCGGCATCTGCCGGCACTACACTGTTGATGCCTAGACGGGCGCTGCGGCCGTCGATCTGGGTGCTGAGCGATAGTGCTTCGAGATATTTGAGTATGTTGCTGTTGTTGTCGGCGCTGGCCCCAGCTTGAATCAGTGCGTAGGTTAGGCTGCGATAGTGTGCACCGGTATCGACGTGCATGAGGTTTAGCTTTTCGGAAAGGCCTCTGGATGTTGAGGATTTTCCCGTGGCTGCACCGCCGTCGATGGCAATGATTTTGAATGCGGAAAGTTCAGGCATATATTTTGAATCGAACTAGGCTCTGCGTAGGCTGTCGAGCACTTCAAAGAAATTCGGGAAGGTTTTTCCACAGCAGGCGGGGTCATTAATCGCGAGCCATGGTTCTCCATCTTCGAGTAAGTCAAAGCTCCCTAGGATCGCAAAGCTCATTGCGAAACGGTGGTCTTCGTAGGTGTCGATGGCGAGAATTTCACCTTGGTTGCGAGCTTTTAGGGCGCGTGCACGTAATTCATTTGGTTTGATGGCTATAGTCAGGGCATCGTCTTCTTCTTTTACGAGTAGCCCTAGCTTGGAGAGTTCGGTGGCCATGCCTGCAATACGGTCTGTTTCTTGGTGCCGTGTGTGGCCGATCCCGTAGATACGAACCGAGCCTCCGAGTAGAGGAGCGATCGCTGCGTAGGTGAGAAAGGTGTCGGAAATGGTATTGAAGTCGATTTCACGGTGCCCCCGCTGAATATCGCTCGGGTCGGCACAGGCAACTGTCCATGTGTTGTTGTCTACATCGACACGCAGGCCGTGGTGACTGAGCACATCGACAAAGTGCGCATCTCCTTGTAGTGGATTGGCGCCCACTTTGGGGATTTGTAAGTTACCACCTTGTATGGTCGTCAGCGCCAGAAAGTAGCTGGCAGCGGAAAGATCCGGTTCGATGGCATAGGTGCCTGGGCTCTTGTATTTTGTGGCGGCAAGGGTGTAGTTGCCGTTCTCGTCTGCCTCAATGAATGGAGCGCCGAAGGCTTCGCGGAGCCTATGAGTGAGTGTGACATAAAAAGGGCGCACTCCGGGAGAGCTCAGTGTGACGGCGTCTTTTCCAGCAGGAGCCGCGAGTAAGAGGGCGGAAAGGATTTGGCTGCTGCTACTTGCATCGACATGTGCTTTACCGCCATTGTAGCCTTTGGCTTTTAAAGTGAATGGGAAATGGCGAGTTTCACCGTGAAATTCGAATTCTGCGGCATTGAGCTCTGTCAATGCGTCGAGTAGGCCAGACATCGGGCGTTCACGCATAGCGGGATCGCCGTCGAGCGTGTAGGTGCCGCCAGCATTGAGTGCGAGAAAAGCCGTAAGGAAGCGAGCTGCCGTGCCCGCATTGCCGACGTGGATTTCGGCTTCATTGGATGGAATGTGCCCGCCTTCACCAGTTACAGATATCGTTTGTGCATCTTCGTCAGCATGGCACAGGAAGCCTAGAGTCTTCAATGCGCTGAGCATTATGTGAGTGTCGCGACTGAAGAGCGCTCCTTCGAGCCGTGTCTCGCCTTCCGCGAGTGCGGCTAGGATGAGCGCGCGATTGGTGATGCTTTTCGAGCCTGGTAGCTCGACATTTGTATCGAGCGGAAGCGTGAAAGGTGAAATTGGGAGCGGATCGTTCATTTTTATAGAAAAGCTGAAAAGCTAAAAAGCTGACAGGCAGAAAGGAGGCTACGAGAGTCGGTCGCGGTAGTGTTTACCTCGCTCGAGGATCGCTGTTAGCTTGTGCGTCTCTTTATTGAGAAGGGCGGTCTTGAGCAGGTGGAGTTCATCTTCAAAGGTATCAATCGCACGTATGACTTCATCGCGATTTTGTTCGAGGATCTGTTTCCACAAGCTGGGGTCGCCTGAGGCAACTCGGGTGCAGTCCTTTAGGCCAGCACCGGAAAAATGCCCCCAGTTGGCGTCTTTTGATGCGAGCAGGCTGCATAGAGTGGATGCGAGCAAATGTGGTAAATGACTAATGTGGGCGACGATTTCGTCGTGTTGTTCTGGGGAGACTGTGGCGATCTGCATGTCGAGCGCTTCCCAGAAGGCAATTAGTTGAGCGAGTGGTTTTGTGGGGCTATCAGCGAGTGGTGTCACGAGGCAGGTCGCCTTTTGAAAGAGGGTAACACTTGCATATTCTAGCCCGTTGCGCTCAGAGCCTGCCATCGGATGAGAACCAATGAATGTCGCGCGCTCAGGCACGACAGTGACCGCCTGCCTGCAGATTAGGCTCTTGGTGCTGCCAACATCTGTGACGAGTGCGCCTTCTTTTAAGGACTTACTGATTTGTTGGATGAGTGGAGTGATGGTTTCGACTGGGGTGCAAATGACGATTAGATCACTGCCTTGGCAGGCTTCGCTGGCGGTTTCAAAGACGGCGTCGCACCAGTCTTTATTGACGCACTTCGCACGTGTTTCTGGTCTGCGCGACCAAGAGTGCACAGTCCTTGTCAGCCCTCGCTCCTTAACGGCCATTGCGAGGGATGCACCGAGAAGTCCCGGTCCGAGGATCGTAATCTGCTCAAACATACAAGTTACTTGAAACTTTCTTTAGTGTTTGAAGTCGAGTGATAAAACCATGGTGTTGCCTTTTGCCTTGCCGCTTCGTCGAAGCGCACTCATTTAGGCAGATTGCATATTTAGTGCCAGTCCGAATTACCATATGGCTAAATTAAACAAGTCCCCTGAACGTCATCTCTCCCATGAGCCTACAGCATTCAAACGCTTTATGCTGGTTTTGCTGGTCCTCTTTATTGCTGTCGCGGTATTGGTTGGCTTCTGGTTTTTAAGTAAACTGGGTCCGCAGAACGTCGATTATCGCGAGGTTCGGGCAGGCCTCGAGGTGTCGGACGATATTCTCGCATTGAAGGCCAAAAGTATCGAACTGGAAGCTCAATTTGCAGAGGTCTTAGCTATTCGCGAAGCAGAATCCCAGGATATTGCGATATTAAAGCAAGCTCTGGACTTGCAGGAACAGTATTTAGACCAATACCCAGGCGTCGATTCGGATGCTCAGAACCGTCGCACGAATTTACGTCAACGCTATCAAGACCTCGCAGCAAGTAGCCTGCGCGAGGAGAGTCTTATTTTGGAGCAGGATGCCGAAGCGCTCGCCGCGGAGGAAGATTACGAGGCTGCCCGGGCTAAATATCAAGAAGCGTTGGTAAAGCAGAAACGTATTAATGAGGAATTCTCGATTAGTTCAGCATACAACATTGGCCGCGCGACACGTCTGGAGCGTCAGGCGCGCTATTTGACTGCTCAGCCATTGTATGAGCGTAGTCTCGATTTAGAAAAGCAGTCGGAGGAATATATCCAGGCTCAGAATTGGGAGAAAGCTGAGGAGCGCCTACAGTTGGCAATTGCTATTCAGGATCAGTTAAATCGAGAGTATCGAGGCGCCAATCAAGCCAGTGTTTCACGCTTTGAAGAGTTGCGCGTCAAGTTGGTCGGTATTCGCTCAGGGCAAAGCTATCTTGAGGTAGAAGCCGTTTCCGACCTCGCAGATGCGAGTCGCGCAAAGGGGGATAACCTTGAGGCAGCGAGTTTGTATCTGGAAGCTGCTCGATTGCAGCGCCAATTGAATGAGCAATACGTGGATAGTCCATATGCGTCTTCAGAGCAGGTTTCTGAATTTCAGCGTAAAGCGCAGACCGCAGAGAGCTTTGAGTTGGGCCGCGATATTGAGCGTAACCACGATCGTTTGAAAGAATTGTTGGCCGAGCGTCGCACTTACGACGCAGCTGAAGTGATTGCCGAGTTGCGCCGTCATATCAAGCAGATGGAGGAATCATATCCACGCAGTTCGTTAAATGATGAAGAGCTTCAGGTGAAGGTGCGCTACCTGAACCTTGTCCAAAACGATCTCGAATTTATTCAAGACCGAGTGTATGATACGATGTTGCCAATTCCCGAGGAAGCCGACTGGTTAATGCTGCGGACAGAGGTGCCGCAGGCATTGTATTCACTGATAATGGGCACGAATCCGAGCCGCAATCAAGGCGATGTCTTGCCTGTTGACTCTGTAAGTTGGACCGAGGCGAAAAGTTTTTGTGAGCGACTTTCGTGGATCTTGGGTAAGACGGTTCGCCTGCCCACTGAAAATGAGTTTCGACAGGCTTTAGGGCGCTTACGGTATGTGGTATTAGAGGATCATGTATGGTGTGCGGCTTCCAGTGGAGGTGTCGCCAAGGGGGTCGGTGAAAAAGCGCCCTTCGCGAGTGGATACTATGATTTGTTGGGAAATGTTAGTGAGTGGCTTGAATCGGTAGATCGCTTTGAAGATGAAGATGCCCTTCATATTGGTGGTAATGCGCAAGATCGATTGGAGACCATTTTTACGGTGCCCAGACGTGAAGCATCTCGTGGGGAGCGTAATCGTATGACGGGTTTTCGCTTCGTTGTGAACGTAGGCTTATAAATATCGACTAATTTTGATAAGTTCTATTGCCAGCTAAGGTGTTTTCCTTAGTTTTGAAAATGTGAGTCCATCCGTTCGAGATAACAACAAGCCATCTTCTTCGAAGCAGGCAAGGCGTGTTCAGAGTATTATTTACATCATTATGGCGGTCTTTATGTTGCTACCGTTTCTGGTCGCGTGGATGGCGGGGGCCCTTAACTTTAATTAGCCATTTATCCTGATGAAAAAAACACTGCTGATATTTCGTCTATTCTTCCTAGTTGTTAGTTTCTGTGGATGCGCGTTGATGGCTTACGTCGTTGCGGACTGGAGCCTCTTTTTGGTTTTTAGTGTAGGCATGAGCATTGCGGCGCTAGTCATCCTTACCGATATGCTTTTGGAAGGGTTTTCGCTGCGCGGGCTGTCTGCCGTGACCTTTGGTTTGGCGATTGGTGCCTTAATTGCATTTCTCATTTCTAATTCTCCTTTGTTTGAACCACTAGAGGATGTGCCTGAACTTGCGCAGATGCTTTTTCTAGTTCGATTAACCTTATATGTCGTGACGATGTATTTGGCGACAGTCATCGCTCTGCGAGGCAAGGATGAGTTTAACTTGGTGATTCCTTACGTCAGTTTTAGCCCTCAAAATGTTGAAAGTCGCCTAGCGGTTATGGATACGAGTGCGCTTATCGACGGGCGTATTGTCGAGATTTGCCAAAGTGGTTGGTTTGTTTACCAGATTGTCGTTCCGCGATTTGTTTTAGATGAACTTCAAGCTATTGCGGATTCCAGTGATGCGTCGCGTAAAGAAAAAGGTCGCAAGGGTTTGGATGTGTTGAATCGCTTGCGTAAAATTGAGAGTATTGACTTACGCATCCATGAAAGCGATGTCCCGGATCGAGATGCTGTTGATTCTAAACTGATCTACTTCTGTGATTCGATGAAGGCGAAATTGCTGACGATGGACTTTAATTTAGCGAAGTTGGCCGAATTCCACGGAGTGGGGTGGTTGAATTTGACGAGTCTGGTGAAGGCATTGAATCAAGAGATTTCCGCCGGTGCACGAGTTACGACTCAACTTGTGCGGGCGGGCAAGGACTCGGATCAAGCGATCGGCTACCTGCCCGATGGTTCGATGTTAGTGGTGAACAAGGGGCGAGACTACATTGGACAAGAGATCTGCGTAGAAGTCGACTCGGTGGTGCCGTCCGCAGGTGGCAAGATGGTTTTTGCGACTTACACTCCCGATGAATAAATGGAGTAATTGTATGTTCACCATTTAGGTCTCTCAAAAAAAAGAATCTTGGATTTTCTGTAATAGATGCTAACAGGACTGCTGGGTTATTGGGTTTCAGCCTGATACCTTCATATATCATACATAATAATATCTCAGTCATGAGTATCCATAAGCAACAAGGTTTCACACTTGTTGAAATCATGATCGTAGTCGTCATTATTGGGCTACTCGCTGCGATGGCGGTTCCCGCCTTCCAGAAAATTCGCGGTGTGTCGCAAGGCAAAGCCGTCGTTAATAACCTCCGTCAACTCGCTACCGGAGGGGATCAATACTTCCTTGAAAATGGTCAATCGACGATTTCTTCAAGTATATTGGTTGGCTCTGGGTCTACTTTTTATGTTAAAAAGTTTACATCCGTTGCAGACGAGACTTACCCCGCAACTATCACCACTACAAAGAACTCTCTAGCGATTACTGCTAAGGGAGGTCTGCGTAAAACCCTCTCGATACAGTTTTAACTGTGCGCCGAGGAAGTATGGAAACATACAGGCGAAGAAGTTAAAAATTGTTAAAATCAGAAAACTGAAGAGAATTAACTTGGATATTTGTCAAAATTCAACAGATTCATCTACGAATATCGGAGAGATCTCTTCGAAAATAACACTATAAAAAGGAATGTCATTATGCAAAAAAAATCAAAAAAAGGCTTCACCCTAGTTGAAATCATGATCGTTGTTGTTATCATCGGTCTACTCGCTGCAATGGCGATCCCAGCGTTCCAAAAGGTTCGTGTTACATCTCAGAACAAGACTGTGATCAACAACTTGCGCCAATTGGCATCTGCTGCTGACCAATACTTCCTCGAAGAAGGTGCGTCTACAGTTGACTCTGTGCTTCTGGTGGGTTCTGGTTCAACCTTCTATGTTAAGAAGTTCAAGTCTGTCGCTAGCGAATCTTACCCTAGAGAAATCACAAACTCACAGACATCTATCGCTCTTGCTACTAAGGGTAGCTTGCCCAAGACATTGTCCATCCAGTTCTAAGTCGTTTGCGCTTCTAATTTTTCGAAAGCTGCCTACTGATGTAGGCAGCTTTTTTTATGTCTACACGTCACCTCATGTTTTTGTTGTTATGCTTAGCATCTGTATGCTCGGTGTGGCTGGCCTTCTTCGCCTTTGAGAGTCCACAGGCAATCTATCTAGTCAAAAAGTTCGGTTATTGGCTGATGTTGGCCAACGCGAGTGCGGTTGTCCTTCTTGCTTTTCGGTGTTACTTCAGGGGCCTTTTCACTGCCGTCGGAGCGTTGAGGCGACGTCGGTTCCCAGTGCTGTTTGTGCTTGTCTGTGCGGGCATTTTACAAGTGTTACAGCCGCATGGCTTTAAGATTGTAATGGATGAGCCGGTGCTCGCTTCCACGGCCTTGCGAATGCACGAGTATAAAGAGGTGATGGTCACCGTTCGTGCACACGAGATCAATGGTGTCTTTCGGCAATTGGATGGTTATGTCGATAAGCGCCCTTTCTTTTATCCTTTCCTAGTCAGTTTAGTTCACGACGTGGTCGGGTTTCATGCGGATAACCCCATTTTCCTGAACGGCTTACTGTCGCTTCTCTTTTTAGCCCTGCTATTCTATACTGGAGAGCAGTGCTGCCCGAAGTATGGAGGGTATTTGTCGGTAGCACTTGTCATGACGATGCCATTACTGGCAATGAGTGCAACTGGTGGGGGCTTCGGCATCTTAAATTTGCTGATGATTCTTTTGCTTGCTCAGTTGGCAATGAACTACCTGAGAGTGGGTAGTATCGATTCGATGAATTTGCTTATTTTTACGGGCTTACTGCTCGCCCAAACTCGCTACGAGTCAGCTGTATTTGTGCTGCCGATTGCCTGTGTCGTATTGTATGGCTGGATTCGATCGAAGCAAATACAGCTTTCTAAGCTGACCTTATGTGCCCCATTCTTGATGATTCCATACGGTCTTCAGCGTGTGATATTTGACGGTAGTTCATTGGCATATGAGTTGAGGGAGGGGGCCACTCAGGCTTTTTCGCTTTCATACATTCCGGAGAATTTAATACACGCTGCTGAGTTCTTTTTTAATTGGAAGACTGTAGAGTATTCAAACAGTGCATTGCTTAGTGGAGGCTTTATCGTCGCGAGCATACTTCTTTTGTTTTGTGTTCTTCGCAAGCAGGTCGAAATTGATATTAAGCAACCAGAGAGCTTTGTATTGTTTGGTTTTTCCGCCGTAATCATTTTTAATTTCTTTTTGTTGATGGCCTATCACTGGGGGCAATTGAATGATATCATGGCGACTCGAATTGCGCTGCCGTTCATGCTGCTTCAGACCTTGGTCTGTGCCCTTGCTGTGCGTGCGCTGGCGTTACGGAGCGCTGTGAAAAATGTGATTTTGGGCATCGTAGCGGTTTTCTTTGTTGGTTTTACCCTCCCCTCAGTTGCGAAGAACGATTATCTTCAGTGGGTGCCTGGTAGCCACGAAGCTGCTTGGGTGCAAAAAAAATCCCAAGCGTATAAGGATAAGAATGTGTTATTTATCTCCTACACACATCTCATGTCGATTGCCGAGCGCGTGCCGACAATTGCTCAATTTTGGGCGAAGCGAAATAAGGCGAAGCTTAAATTTCATCTAGATTTACACACATACGAAGCGATTTACATCATACACATAATGGTTGCAGATCCTAATAGTGATACGGCCATGATTCCGGCAACTCCTGTTTATCGAGATTATGAACTAGAGTTAATTGATGAAAGTAAACTAGGTGAAAAACGCTATATTCGGATGAGCCGAATTATAGATGTGCGACTTTCAAAGGAAGAGCTTGAAACCTTAGAATCTTTCAGAAATGTGCCCGAGACGGATCTGGAACGCTTAGCATTTATCGCGAAGACACTGCCATGAGCTATCATCAAATGAAACAGTATCTGGTGTCCGTTTTGTTGCCGACACTATCACGCACGCGACTGCTATGTAGTGTCGTCGGAGTGCTGGTGCTACTGGCGACTTATGTCTGCGTGCCTATTGAAGCGGCGGAGTCATTGGTTCGCTATACAGGGTATTGGTTCACTTTTTCTGCGGCAGTTTGCTTTGCTTATTACTGTGTCTGCCAGCGTGCCATTTTGCTGGATAAGCTGAAGGGCCTTGGTAAAAAGACGCTATGCTATCTACTCGGCGGATGGTGTATTGCAGGGCTATTGTTATTTGCTCATGCCAATTTTGGGCCGAAAGTAATGATGGACGATGCGGTATTGGAGTCCACAGCAAGAAGCCTTCACGAGAATCGAGAGGTCTATGTCTCGACGTATGGGCGCGCTATTGAGAATGCCTTTGTCTCATTTGATGGCTATGTCGACAAGCGCCCTTGGTTGTATCCATTCGTCGTATCCATTGTGCATGATATTACAGGCTATCGTGTTGCGAATGCATATGCGGCCAACGCGATCGCTGGAGTCTTGTTCCTGGGCCTACTACTTGCTATCGGATTTCAGATTGCTCGATTGAGAGGTGCCTTGCTATTGATACTCCTATGGTTGTCGATTCCGTTGTTTGCTCAAAACGCGACAGGTAGTGGTCTGGATATGGTCAACCTGCTTATGCTTTCCGTGGTTTGTGCAGCCGCATTCATGTATCTGAAGCAGCCTTCCTATGAGTCCGAGGGCTTGTTAAGTCTGGCGGGTGTGTTGTTAGCGTATAGCCGCTACGAGTCGGTTTTATTTTGCATATGCGTATTCGCTATCATTGTTGTTGGGTGGTTGCGTTGCGGCCGGATTTGGCTTTCAGCGGGATCCATATTGGCGGCTCCTCTATTGATCGGCTTGGCGATGCAGCAAAAGTTTTTCTCAGCGAGCGATACTCTGTGGGAGTTACACTCGGGGACTGTGTCGCCCTTCGGGTTGGAGCATTTGGGTGATAACCTAATTAGAGCATTGAACTTCTTTTTTCATACGAGTGATCAAATGGGAAATTCGTTATTAGTTGCGATTTTGGGCTTTGCGTCAGTTTTTTTACTACTGTTTCGCTTGCTGAAGCATTCTGGGAATATGGCAGCTGCGTCGCCTACACAATTGGTTGTCGGGCTGATGAGCGTTTTCTTATTTGCGCACTTAGCCATCATTCTTTGCTACCATGATGGCACTTTGGACCGCTTGTTTGCATCGCGTTTTGCGTTGCCGTTTTATTTGTTGCTCACCATTCAAATCGTCCTGTGTTTAGAGCAGGTTTCGCTTTCGAAATATCAGTGGCATACTGCTTTTGTGCTGGTGGCGCTATTTGTCATCGGTGTAAGTATGCCGAATCATGCAAAGGCAGTATTCACTCATCGAAACTTTGTAGTGCGAGAGTTGAATTGGATCGAACGCGTTTATCGAGATGAGGCGGCGCCACGAGCTCTTTTGGTTGATAGTTATGGGGTCTATTGGTCGCTTCGAGATGTGTCTGCGTTGTCGCAGTCAATGACTTTACTGAGCGCTGGGCGGCTCGCTCAGGAAGTTCGTAATGGAAAATTCCCTGAAGTCTTTGTCGTGGACCGTCGCCAATTGAGAATGGATGACGGGCACCTCGTTAAGGAACCATCAGAATTTGAGTCTGAGTTTTTTGAGTTAGAGCTACTAGAGCAGTCGAGCTTCAAGCCATTTGAAATGACTGAAATCTACCGTGTTACGAATTTGAAGCCAGACTTTGCTGGGGATCTATAATCACTAAGCTTAGTTCGAAGTTGGGCGTATATTGGGGACTAAAGAGAGGATGTCTTGCTTCAATATTACTGTCGCGAGCATGATATTTGTAGTGATCATTACCCACGAGGCGCTGTGCTCTACAATTGAAAAAATTTGATAGGTCTTTAAGTGGATGATCCAGTTGAGTTCTATGGTGTTAAATACTGACCAAAAGTAGATATATTCGGGCCAAGCGGTTAGCAGTATTGAGATGCAATAGAGCGCTGCAGTTGATTTGACGAATCGATGAGGCGACTGTAGCAGCTGAAGCATCAATGGTATGGTTGGAATGACAAAAACCAATCTGTAATCCCAATTACCACTGAGGAAGAAGCAGAAAGTGAGCACCGAGCTGCCTAGTAAAAAGTATAATTCGTGCTCCTGCTTGCTTTCTTCTTTTTGAATGCGTGGGTGTAGTAGAGTCGTCAATGCGCAGATTCCAACAACTAGGATACCAAATATGAACAGAGGTGTGTGGTAAGAGCTCTCCAGGTCGATTGCCTGAAAGAGTAGAGTTTTTCCAAATGCACAGTTGTTGGGGGGATCAGGGAAGCGCCCTGAGACGTTACTTAATTCGTCTTGAATGAGCCATAAGAGACCTGAAACAAATACAGCTGACACTGCTGTATAGATAGCCAGTTCCTTTATGCTTTTTAGACGGTGCACAAAGAGGGAGTAGATGACTGCCGGATAGTATTTCATCGGAGTCAGTAAGCTGATAACTAGCCACCCGAGAGGTTTTCCCCAGGCAGATTTACTTGCGAGTAGTAGTGGGACAAAGCAAATAAATGTGTAGATAATAATATCGTCGTTCGCCCTTTCTATAAGTGTCAGTGCAGGGGGGGACAGCAGGATCGAAAGTATAATGATCAGCTCGATAAAGGAGCGTGGGCGCAGTAGCCAAAAATTCCAAAGTAGATAGGTTGCGCAGAACAGAACGCCCATCGGAATGGTATGGCTTTTGTCTAGCCCTAAGAACGAGAGGATGGTTACCGTATAGAGTGGCTTATTGTTGAGTGCGTGCGGGTTACCGTAGGGGTTGACTTCATTGTTGACGTCGATGCCGTTGGTGATGCCTTCTGCGACTCCGAGTCGCGCCATCATATCGGCAAAAGGATAGCCCAATTGTAAGTTATGGAGTGGTCCGATTACGTAAAACCAGTGCTCGTGTGAGGAATAGATCAGCGCGATGGTCGCAAGAGTGATGGTGATGAGCGCAATGCGTAGACCATTAAGCTTTTTTTGTGTGGGGGGATGCATATGGTAGGGGCCTTTGATAGTAATCTTTGAGCTAGAGTTCTGATTGCTATTCTAGCTAATGTGAAGAGTCTTTTTATTTATGTATGAACATCCCGTATATGGTGCTGTAATCCCTGAGAAGTCTTGGGTGCCTGCGCCGAGATATTTGCTGCGTCGCGACCGGATTCTACGCTGGCTGGCCACTCAGCCTAAGGGGAGCGTTTTGGAGGTCGGACCTGGAAGCGGCGCTTTATTGAAAGATTTCTCGAATTTAGGTTGGGACTGTGTCGGCTTGGATGTTTCAGCAGCAGCATTAGATCTAACTGGGTATGTGACTGAAGAATGTGAAAATGTTGAGTTGTACGCTTCCGCGGAGAAACTGGGAGATCGGAAATTTAACCTCGTTGTTGCTTGTGAGGTGCTTGAACACATTGAACAAGATCAGGAGATGTTTGATGAATGGGCTGCATTCTTAAAACCCGGAGGGCACTTGTTAATCTCAGTGCCCGCTCATATGAAGCGGTGGGATGCCACAGATGTGTGGGCTGGGCATTTTCGTCGTTATGAATACGAAGACCTCGTTCATTTAACCCGAAAGAGTGATATGCGGGTCAATCAGATTGAATGCTACGGGTTTCCACTCGCCCTATTTACATCGACCTTTCGCTCCAATTATTTGTCGAAGAAAGATCGAGCGGAGAAAAATAACCCAGGAGGCAAGCAAGAGAAGACTGAGCAGAGTGGGGTGAATCGCGGCTTTGAAATGCGCTATTTTGGAATACAAAAATCTTGGTTGGGTGTCTGTGCTTTACATTTTGGAATGTGGTTACAGCACTTATTTGTAAGCCGCCCTTATGGGAATGGTTATCTTTTGTGGGCGCGAAAAGATGAAAATTGCGATTAAATGGGTCGGCGCTGCAGTGGCCTGTCTGGCGCTATTGTATTTTGGACTGAAATTTAAGGATCAGTTACGAGATGCTCTGCCGCTTCTCTTGGAGTCAGATAGTTTAATTTGGTGTATCTTCGGTGCATGTGCCGTGAGTGCTCAAACGGCATGCGCTGGGCTCGCATGGCAACGAATCCTTTTGATTTTAGGTGTTTCCATTCGTTCAGTAGATGCGATTCGTATTTTGTTTATTGCTCAGTTTGCACGCTATATTCCAGGGAACATTGGCCACCATATTGGCAAGTTGGCGATGATTAGGTCGGAAGGTGTGAGCCTCAAACTGGGTGCGCTTTCCTTACTTGTCGAAACCGTGTTGGTCTTGATGCTGGGGATGTTTCTGTCGTTGGTATTTATGCCGAGCGACTTCTACGCTTACGTGACTCAGGGTAATTGGGTTGTGCCAGCTATGGTGCTTGCTTGTTTGGTCCTTGCCGTGGGTGTCTATCTATTGAAGCGAGGTGCGAAAGCTCAGATCATATTCGATGCTCGTGAGGCTATTCTGAAAAATTGGAAAGGGCAGCTGGTTCGCATCTCAGAAATTGTTACGTATTATCTAATCAATTTTTTGTTTTTAGGATGGTTGGCATGGCTGTTGGCGACTCAAGTATTTGATGTGCATTCGCTCTCGATGCTTCAGCTCACATCAATTATGGCATTTTCGTGGACGGTCGGTTTTGTGGCTCCTGGGGCACCTGCCGGTATCGGGGTGCGTGAGGTCATCGCACTGTCATTGTTGTCGACGACTTTTGATACGGGTGTAGCCGCTCGTTTGGTAATGCTACACCGACTGGTGCTTACATTTGGAGACTTGATCACTTTCTTGCTTGGTTTGTTGATGAGCGTAGTTTCTGGTAAGCAATTGGGGGTGAATAAAGAAGAGAGCTTATGAAGCCTAAGATTCTATTTGTTGCATCTAAGCAGCCGAATTATTCGCGCATTAAACTGCTCAAAGCCTCACTGGAGCAGGAGTTTGATGTGACTTGTTTGTTTTCAGAATGTAGCTCATACCCAATGCGTTTATTAGACGTGTGTTGGCGTTTCATTTGGATGAATAAAAAAGACTATGACTTAGTCGTTGTTGGTTTTTTTGCACAGTTGCTATTTCCGTTTATTCGATTCTTTTGGCGCGGTAAAATAATCTCCGATTGTTTTATTTCTCTATATGATTCACTGATTTTTGACCGTTCTAAATTCAAAGAGGGAGGCATGGTCGCAGGCTTTGCGCGTTGGATGGATGCCTATATGTTATGTCATTCGGATTTAACACTGACGGATACGCAGTCACATGCGGATTATCTAGTAGAGGAGTTTTCGATCGATCCACGTCAAGTTATCGCGGTTGCAGTGAGTGCCGATGAGCGAGTGTTTCCGTATTCTCCGGCGCATGTTGAGGACTATTGTGAAGGGGATGTATTCAATGTGGTGTTTTATGGTGCCTATATTCCTTTGCAGGGAACGGATGTGATTGTGCGCGCGGCCAAGTTGCTGGAGGGGCATCCAGTCGAATTGCACATGGTTGGAGATGGACAGACCTATGAGGCGACCTATCAAATTTCGAAAGAACTGAATGTGCGAAATGTGACCTTTCACGGGTTACAGAGTCTAGAACGTTTAGCTGAAATGTCCTGTGGGAGCCATCTCTTGCTGGGCATTTTTGGCACGACTGAAAAGGCAAAGCGTGTGATTCCGAATAAAGTCTTTGAAGCGGTGTCCCTTGGACGGCCAGTGATCACTGGAGATTCAAAGACGGTTCGCGGGTATTTTGCAGACGGAGAAACCATCTTGTTAGTGCCATTTGGAGATCCATGTAGCTTAGCGGATAAAATTTTATGGGCGATGAAGCATTATGCCGATGCGGTGCGTATTGGCATAGCTGGCCATGAAGTTTTTGCGCAGCAGTTATCACCTTCACATGTGTGCGATTGCCTCAACGCTGCGGTGCAATCTTTATTCGAGGATTGAGTTTATTTGGAGGCCCAATTGTCGAGTGCCCGTTCGATGGCTTCTTGAATTGGTGTGAGTGTAATTCCCGCTCGTTGAAGCTTTGCTGAGCTTAGGGTGCAATTGCTGCGTGGTGTGATCGCCGCTTTTTGCATGAACTCGCTCTCGTCTTTGAAGAATTTGAATGCTTTATCGCTTAGACCACTTGCTAGAATGAGCTTAGTGACTTCTTTCGTCGTAACAGCCCCTGGGTTTGTGACGTTATATATGCCAAATGGTATTTTATTAAGCCAGCAGTCGAGGCTGGCAGCAGCGAATTCATCGAGTTGTGAGATGCTGTTTGTGGCTTGTAGCAAATTCTCGTAGCTCATGAGCTTCTTGAGATAATTTCTTGGGTGATCGCAATGATTGAAGGGGATGCGCACACGCCAGATATAGATGTTATTAAATGGAGCCAGCACTTCTTCGCCGAGTGCCTTGGTGCCTGAGTAAAATGAGCAATTGTTCTGGCGAAAGGTAAAGTTTGGCGTGTCTTCTTCGGTGAAGCCACTGCCGTCAGGTCTAGATCCAGTAAATATGCAACCTGATGAAACGTGCCCCCAAGGGGTGTCGGTTGCCTCGCAGGCTTCCGCTACCTTGCCTGGTAAAACGGCGTTGCCGAAGAGGCAATTTGCTTTGTCGCTTTCACAAGCATCTACATTCGGTTTACCTGTGTAACCGGCTGCGTTGATTAAAAAGTCTGGTTTGTCTATTTGTAGAGCCTGCTTGAGCACATCGACTTGTGTGTAATCAATTTCGGCGCGGCTGAGACTTTTATATTCGATCTGCCGCTGCTGTAAAAGTTTTTGGTATGCTTGGCCTATGTAACCGGAACCGCCTAGGAGATAAATCATTGCTATTTAAGTGAATTACAGTTGGGGGTTTTCGATTGTATGTGGCTTTGCTCGTTGGTGTTGCGTATGGATCGATTGATCATTTCGGCAATGAGTCCGATGGAGATGAGTTGAACTCCTAGTAGTAGCAGTAGTATGCCGAGAAAGAAGAGCGGCCTGTTTCCAATCGGGTGACCGAGGAAAATTTTAGCGAATGATAACCATGTCAGCACGGCGAAGCCTGTGGCTCCTGCGGCGATTCCAAAGCCACCAAATATATGCGCAGGTCGGCGCAAATAGCGTGTGGTGAAAGTTACCGTGAGCAGGTCTAGAAAGCCTTTCAGGAAACGTTTGCCGCCATACTTCGAAACGCCATGTTCGCGTGGGTGGTGTTTTACGGAGAGTTCCCCAATCCGATATCCTTCAGCGTGTGCAAGTATCGGCACGAAGCGGTGGAGCTCGCCGAAGAGTTGAATGTCTTGTGTGACGTTTTTGCGATAGGCCTTAAAGCCGCAATTGAAGTCGTTTAGATGGACACCACTCAGCGCTCGTGCGAGTGCATTAAAAACTTTAGAGGGTAGGGTTTTTGAAATCGGGTCGTGGCGGACTTGTTTCCAGCCAGAGACCAAGTCGTAGCCTTCGTCTAGCTTGCGAATGAATGCTGGAATTTCACTCGGGTCATCTTGCAAGTCGGCGTCCATTGTGAAAATGATGTCACCGTCGACATTTGAGAAGCCTGCCTGTAGCGCATCTGCTTTACCAAAATTGCGCCTGAAGCGTAAGCCCATGGTATGACTGTCTTCCTCGGCCAATGACTCGATGATTTTCCATGAGCCATCTGTGCTACCATCATCTACAAAGCAGATATCATAGGACTGAATATTCACACTTGATACAGTCTCTGTAATTCGAGTGTGAAGAGTCCGAATAGTAGCTTCCTCGTTAAATACGGGGATGACGACGCTTATTGAAGGGTGATGCGATTCGGGCATGAGTATTTTAGCGAGAATACATAAAAGTTATGTTTGTGGTATTAAGGGGAGTGCCTGTTTCAAGTATAGCTTCGCTGCCTCTGGGTCGTCTTGGGGCAATTCGCCTATAGGTGGTAGGTTTTGTTGAAGTGTTGCGTTGCCTGGACCTGCTTTGTGTAAAGCAGTTATTTGACTGATACGATAAAACGAATTCCTTGAAAAGGCTTTTTGCGCGAAATGCGTCAGAGCAAAGCGCTTCGACAAGCGATTTGCACCCAGAGGAGGCATGGTTTCATACGCGTCACCGAAATCGACAAGGCTCTCAACGACGTAGATCTGGTCATAGAAGTTGATATCCAGTAGGTGCAGGACTCGTTCAGGCATATTATTGGCTACCGTTATCGGAATCGCAGGGAAGTCGTAGAGTTGTATGCCGATGGCTCCGTCGCTTATAATTAGACTTTTGTTTGTGGGGACATTTTGGGTGATCCAGTTAAGTGCCCAATGATTGCCTGATGTGATCAATAAGCGTGTTTCATTATTGATACGTATGCTTGTTGAACTGCTTACAGTAACTGTGAATACAATACATGCGATCGATGGCCAAATCGGGAGCTTTCGAATCTTGAAGCAGTGGTATAGGGCCAGTGCCGGCGCTATCGCGAAGAATAGCTGCAGGGGTAATGAGAAGCGGGCAGTCATGGGGTCTGTCCATGCCCCCCAATAACAGGTGAGCGCTAAGAAGGTATTGAGTGCTACGATTGCAAAGACCGCGAGTAACGGGGTTAAGTAGCCACGCGAAATGTGTGATAAATTGAATTTCCTAATAATGAATACAGCTAGGATGAGTAGAGCGCTCACTCCAACTAAACTGAGGAGAGCTGAGTTTGAAAAATCTCCCTGAAGATCGAATAAATAGCGTGTGGCGGCTTTCAGGTTGGTGGCTAAATGTGCGATACTGAAAAAGTTTTCATTGGTCGTTTGAATGAAGCGCTCGTTCGAGGTAAAAATGGCATAGCTCAAGAGTGGAGGTATCAAGGCGATTGGGCTTATGGAGGTGAACCAAGTGAGCCTTATTTGCTTTTGCTGTAGACATTTTATTCCGCAAAGCACAACTGGCACTAAGGTGTAAAGGATCGACTCATAGCGAGTGCTAGCCAGTAGCACGGCGATGATGGTAACCAGGTTGAGCCCTTCAGTTCCGTTGCTTTTCAGGTAGCGCATGCCAGCTAATACGAGGCTCGCAATGAGACATAAGTTTAAGAGTTCATATCCTCCTCCTGTAGAGTTTTGAGCGAGCAATGGTAAGCTCGTGAACAATAAAATAGAAAGGTAGGCATACTTCTTATCGCAAGTGCGATAAACGATCAAATACAGGAGTGTGAGCAAAAGTGCCGTTAGGCCGCTGTTCAGCCAAAATGCATTGCTGGGGCGATAGCCTGTGAGTTGGTGCAGCACCGCCACGCAAAAAGGAAAGAGGCATGGCCGTTTATCCACGAAACCAGCTTTAGCGATGACTTCCCCGTCCATTTGATGCGAAGCAGCTTGAACGAGTGCATGACCATCGGTGTAGAAGTTCATGGCGGTTGAATTTAATGTGTATTCGTCATACAGAATTTTAAAGCCTCGGTCGACGTGTAGATGGAGGTATCCTGTTGCGAAAAGGATGAGGAGTAGTGCAGGGCCGTGTCGTTTTAGTGCTGATTTGATCTCGGCTAGGCCTAAATGCTTTATAGGGTTTCGTAGCTCGAAAATGAATACGAGAACGGTGCCAAGTGTCAGCCAGAGCCCATAGTGTTTGATGATGTAGACAGCTTGTTTGGGTGACGTGAGATAAAACGAAATGAGTAGGGCTGCTATGGATGCTAGGGTAGCTAGTCCGATTTGCAGTATGGCTATCTTTTGTATTCGCATATTACTGACACTACAAAACTAGTGGAAGGTGGGCATGCACTTGTCTCGCGGAACGATGACCACATTACGACTGGCACCTGCAGGAATGGTTGCGGCGAGTTTTTCCGAATCGGCAGGCAGCGGCTTGCCTTCAAAACTATAAAATACATAGCCGATCCCTGTGAGCAGCTCGTGTATGTTGTAAAAGCCTTTGGTGTGGTTGGGCGTATGGTAGTCGGGTGCGACTTCCATCAGTAGCACGGGTTGCATGCTCGTGAGTGTGTTTTGGCCACCTGCTAGCACATCCGACTCGTTGCCATCGACGTCGATCTTAATTAAATCAAGACGCTCGATTCCTTGTGCTTTTACGTAGTCATCTAGGCAAGTGATCGGGGCGGTTCCTGTCGTTTTAAACACCCCTTGGTGGGACTCGTGTCTCTCTGAGTCCGTTTCGAATGGCCAACTTGAGTGAATTTCGATACCGTCGTTTGGCGATGCTTGACTCGAAAAAATGCTGTGAGTTGTGGTGATGTTTTTCTCGATCGATGGATTTAGGCGAATATTATCTGTAAGTTTCTCATACGCGTATTCGGTGGCTTCGATTGCATAAGCACGTCCGGTTTTACCGACGCTTTTACCCATCATCAGTGTGTGTGCTCCGATATTTGCACCGATATCCATGACCACCTCGCCTTCCTTCACATTGCGGCTGATAAATCGATTTAAGTAGCCTTCAAAACTCCCGGTCAAAAAGATCATAAAGTCGACCACCTCACGCAGATCTAGTTGCCAGGTAAATCCACTGCGAGTAAATGTGCCTGACATTCTTTTGCCGCAGACTGTGCGAGCGAATCGAATACCTCGAAAGAGCAAGGATGCTAAGAGTATCTTGTGCTTGGTCTTAAGGGTCATGGAGTCTCTATACTTATGGATGGAGCGAAGATATTGTTCAAAGTCTGCTTAACGAACGAATGCGTTGGGGCTGTTTTGGCGATGATCGCGGCTTCTAGCAGGTTGAAAGCTTTGTCCCCTTGGTAAAGGCTCAATTCCTCTGCTGTGGGTGTTGCGCTGTGGCCTGTCCAATACAAGCAGGCACGCGCGAAAGGGTAAGCGTGGGAATGCGCTTCCCATTTTTTAAGTGCTGGTGAGGCATCTCCTAGTTTCCAATAGTAAATGCCGATAATGGTCTGGATGTTCGGGTTGTTGCTATTGTAGTGCTTGGCTATATCCAACAGCTCCGTTGTTTCGTTTTGAGTGAGTGCCTTTGGTGTTTCAGATAGTGCCCATTTGTTAAAGTGCGCTTGGGTGAGGGTATCTTGCATGTCCTCACGAGTAGGATTCATTGCTAATGCTTTGCCTGCCCAATGGATGGTTGCGTTATCTTGATTAGTGCGCATTGATGCATTCGCAAGTAATGCGTAATCTTCTTCCCAGGTGCTTTTATCGGAAACATTGAACCAGTTTGAATAAGTGATGGTGCAGGTGAGTAGAGCGCAGGAAAGGAAAACGAGTTTCCACTTCTTTTGTGATGTAAGCCAGATCGCTTTGAGGGACAGTATCCCGCCCGAGAGTAGGCAAAGAATGGGTATCATCGGCACTCGAAAGCGATTGGGAGTATAGAACCAGATCGTTCCAGCGGCATAGAGTGCAAATACTAGAATCATTGCGATGAATGCATGGCTCTTTAGATCTGTGCGTTGAAGGCCGACGAGTGTTCCGCCAACTGCAATGAGCAGTATAGCTCCCCAATGGATCGGGTTCCAGCGCAAGGGCCAGTGTATATTCTTATGCAAGTTATAGGTCTTGTTGTCGTATTGTTCGTAGTTATTGAGAAAGAAGTAGGCTTTGCGGGTCATCAGACCAATCCAGTCTACAGGGTGCTGTAAGATGTGAGCGAAGGCTTTGCTTTTCCAGTGAGCATTCATATCTGAAATGGAATGCGGTGCGTGGTTTCCTGTTTCTAACTCGTATAGTTTGATGGATTCTAGCTTAGCTGGGTTGTCGTATTGGTTCTCGAATTCGATACGTATTTGCTGAGTATAGATTTTCCCTGAGGCTTGTGGACCGTTGCCAGCCCACAGGTTATAAGCGCCTTGCCAAGGCAGCACACGGAATTCGTTGGCGACTTTATAATTAGCAACACCCAAAAGCAGACAGCTCAATACTAGCGGTGCCGCAGCACAAGCGGCGTATGAACACTTTTTGGACGCATGGATGAATAGGCATGCGATTGGCCATATGATTGCTAGAGGCAGCAAATGTGAGCGTAATGCGGCTCCTATTGCAAGATAGGCACCAATGAGTAAAGTGCCTCGTAATGTCGGCTGCTTAAGCCAATCAAGCGATCGATGCAGTGCAAGGCAAAGGCATGCGGTGGCTGGCAGGATGTCGAATGGGTCAGCCGCGAAAAATAAAACAACTGGGTTCAGGCCTATTAGGAGTCCGCTAAGCCATCCGGCAGCAGTGCTTTTCCAAAGTCGCATGGATGCGACACATATTGTTGAGGTGCAAATGAGTAGGGCGCAGGCATTTAAAATCCTCGCCATAGAGGGGAGCACTTCAAATGAGAGGCCCATTTTTAAAAATAGTGATAGTAGGAATGGGTAGAACGGAGCTCGATGGAATGACTCCTGCGGTAGCGCTCCTTTAGCAATTTGTTGCGCTAGCAGAAGCGTCTGCTGGTTATCCAACGCAGGAGACATTCCTAGTGGAGTTTGCGCGTATTCAAATAACCAAATGGCTGTGTAGCTTAGCGTTATCAATAAGACCCATAAAAGTGTGCGCCTAGAGAAGAAAGGTGTGTCTGTCTCAGCGCTCATCAATGTCTAGGCGTTTGGTAATGACGTGGCCATAGTCGTCGTCACAGTGTTGTGCCAAATGGTAGGGAACTCCAGCTGGCATTGGACCGACGATGACGCAGTATTCTAAATTGCTCTGGATAAATTTACCTAGAGCCGACACGGTATCAATCTCTCCGTATTGACGACTGCCGTTTAATGGAAGCCAATTGATATCTGGACGCGCCCAATAGAAATTGATGTGCCCCAAATGGCCGAAGCCAATGATGGCGACATCGGCACCTGAGGGTATTTTAGCGAGTAATTCATTCGGGTTCCCCGGATTCGGGCGATTGCCATTGAGGACTTTGACCCAAGTTCCGTTGCCTTCTGCAAACGAATATTCAAATACTTTTTGCGGCGTTATTGGAATGCCTCGGGATACCATTTTCCCGACAGCAAAAACCGATCGATTGAAATCAGTCGTTTTGACAACGATGAGTGATAGGATCGCAATCGTCGTGAGGGTCGCTGTCAGTAATTTACTCGAAAATCGGTCTAGGAAAATAGCGAGTGCAGGCGTTAGCGTAATAAAGAATAAGGTCATGAAACGCCCGTTCCAGATCATCCAAGAGATAGATCCAGCAATCAGTAAGTAGTAGAGGACCGCTGGTATTAGATAGATGAATGCTCGCCTCTGGAGGCACCCTGCTGTTGGTAAGCAGATGAATAGGATACATGCGCCGAGTGGGCCAAACCAGCTGTAGTCTTCCTGTGTGAGTGAGTTTGCGTAGAATGCGCCGCGCTCCGAACCTGCCTCGTTGAAGTAGGGCTGCAGGTATGTATCATAAAATTGAGTCGTGGTTTCCGAGAGTGAAGGTATTCCAAGGTTTTGGCTGATGACGCTGTTGGTTAAAAACCCGATTTCGAAGCTATGTATCGAATAGCGAATTGTATTGGCGGCGAAGCCTTTGATTCCATCGTTTTGAGTGTGTCGCTGAGTGAAACTTTCGGGCCCTGACCAGCCTTCGTAGTGCTTAATGTTCCAGGCATATAGCCATATTTGGGAGCTAATGAGCAAGGGGATGACCAACGCTATCTGAAGCTTTGGGTGCTTGAATGCTTCATGTATTAGGCGACGATAGACTTTGCTTCTCCATAGCTTTGTTTTGCATATTACGATTATTGCGAGGCCAGGTAGAAAGAGTGCAAAGGTTGTTTTAGTGGAAAGGCCGAATGCACAAATGCAGAGGAGTAGTAGCAGCTTTTTGTAGGATGTTTTTTCGCTAAATCGAATGGCAATCAGGTAAGCGGCAATGCCAGCATTGGCCATCAGGATGTCGTTTTTTACCGATGCCGCTTGTAGCACAATCATGGTGAGACTCATCATGATAAGCATACAGACGCCCGCATTGCGTCGGTTTGTAAACTGAGTGGCTATGCTGTATACGCCTGCGCCGATTGCCAGATAACTGCTTAAACTGAAGATGGCTAAGCCAGTCGTTACTTTTAGGGATAAAAAGGGGTAGAATAGGATGTCCGCGCCCACGGGGAAAATGACCTCGTGGTAGCGTGTGAAATTTTCGAGAAATAAAGTATTTTGCTGAATGAATAGCCAAACCCTAGGGAAATGATAGGTTTGCGCATCGATGTTTGTATTCGGCAGGAGTAGCACCTGCGCTAGCGTGTAAATGCAGCATAAGGATAGCGGTAGCGAAATCCAGAAACATCGCTTGGCTTCATGGACGAAGCGTTGACCATCTTGGAGTAGATGTGCTCGACGTTGCCAGACTTCTCTGGCGCTCCAAGTAATGAATGCAGCGCTTAATATGACCCCGATGAATGGTAGCTCGGCTAAAAAACGTAATTGAAAAATGACTGAGTAGATTGCTTGATTGATCGGTATGGAGACGGCGATGCTCGCCATGATTCTCCAACGCAGGCTACGTAGCTTTGCAAAAATGGCTACTGCGGAGACTAGGTAGAGTCCTACGAGAAGGAGACTTATTAGCAGCTCTGTGAGAGAGGGCATCGTGACGGTTGGGATTGTCTATATCTTGAATCAGCCGGAATCATTGCTGAGGATATGTTTTAGGCAAGCTGTGTTTAAGCATGAAATACCCTTAAGCGAATGGCTCTCGTGATATTGGGTTGCTTTGCAGGCTTCGTATGCATGATTTAGTATGTATGAATGTCTCGATAGTGATCCCCATCTATAACGAAAAAGAGACCCTGCACGAAATCATTAGTCGAGTGCGGGCGGTCGATGAGATGGATATTAAGGAAATCATCCTTGTAGATGACTTCTCCAGCGATGGAACACGCGCAATCCTAGAGCAGGAGTTTGAAGACGCCGTATTCAAAAAGCTTTATCACGATGTGAATCAAGGGAAAGGCGCGGCGTTGCGCACAGGATTCGCTGCAGCTACGGGTGATATCGTAGCAGTTCAAGATGCGGATTTGGAATACGACCCTGCCGAGCTTCCAGGTTTAATTAAGCCAATAATTAACAATCAAGCAGATGTGGTCTTTGGTTCACGATTCGTCGGTGGCGGGGCGCATCGAGTGGTGTTCTTTTGGCATATGATGGGCAATAAGTTTTTAACTTTATTGAGTAACATGATGACTAACTTGAATCTAACAGATATGGAATGCTGTTATAAATTGTTTCGTCGAGAAGTGCTTGAAAAGATTACGATTGAGGAAGACCGATTCGGAGTCGAACCCGAGGTGACCGCCAAAGTTTCGAAGTTAAATGCTCGAATTTTTGAAGTGGGAATTTCTTACTACGGTCGAACATACGATGAAGGTAAAAAAATCGGCTGGAAAGATGGCGTGCGAGCGATCTATGCGATTGTGAAATACGGCTTGTTCCGCTAATCAGCGTATTTCCTGTATCCAGAGCGTTTCATTCCCAAATTGTTTATATAGCTTGAAAGGCACGGCGTCTGCGCTACCTGGCGAACCATCTGAAGGTGGTCTCATGTTGGAACCTTGAACGATGATCGTGTCTGCAATAGGGGCGAGTTCGCTCAAGTGGACGCGACTACGTTCAATGTAGAAGCGCGAAGCCCAAACGGAAAACCACAAGTGGTCGCTGTAAATTTATTTAATATGGCTTTCGTAATGTGAGCCAGCAAAGATGTCGCCAAATATCAGTGCGAAGGTCTGGTTTGAGGATCCATAGGCATTGGCAACAATTGTTGTAGCCGGTAGAGCCTTTGTGAAGCTCTCTGCTGCGGCGCTCTGCGTGCGATTCTGTTGAGCCTCAGCAATGGCTAATTGGTAGCGAACTCCAAGTAGGGTGAGACATAGGCCGATCACTACAATGGCTAACGGGCTGGCATGGCGATGTAGACGGCTACAATAGAGACGCGCATTATCGAAATAACATACAATTGTTAAGGCTAAAAAGGTAGAGCTGGGCTCAAATAATGAATATTTGGCTGCTTCAAGATGATGACAAAGAACCCCACTTGAAAGTAACACAACAGGCATAGTGGTTGGCTGAGCGTGTGTATGACGCATCTGGGGGAGCGTTCTCGCCTAAGGCTTGAGATTAGTTTCCAAGTCGCTAGACTTGCGGAACATAGTAATAGGAGACTGTAGATGGGCTCGTCCAATATGATTGTCTCGATGAACTTAAGATTGTCTATGTCCATCAACCCGATGTCACCTTTACCATATGCTTCAGTGTGTATGGCTAAACCAACGATCCACGAAATGTAATAATCGAATCTAGGGATTAGAAGAACCGCCCATGCGCTCATTGTGAGAAGGCTGGATGCTAAGTAAGTGATTCGAGCGCGCTTTCCTTGTATCAGCAAGAGGACGAGGAGGAGGACTGGGATGAAAGTCATCTTAGTCATGATCCCGCATGCCACGATTATGCCGAGTCCAATTGACAACCTTAGTGGTGTGCTTTGCTTATCTTGGCGATCATCTAAGGGCTTAAATAGCATGAGGCATAAGCCATACCCAATGATTAGTAGCGGCGATTCTTCATGTATCCGAGCCATGGATACTGGAACGGTATAAAACCATAATGGGCTACCCTGAGCTAGCGTGAAGAGTAGCGCGCAGAAGGCGCTCAATAGCGTCAGTTGAATCGTATTTTAGTAGTGCTCGGGCAGATGGAGGACTGATTTCTCCAGCGTGGAGTGCGTCTCGCCTGTTTTGAGCGTATAGGTGGCTTTAGTTGCTAGGGCGCTCCATAGCTGTAATGGGGTCCCCGGGTGGTCGACTTGGTGAGGTGGGAAGCCTTGGGTTAGGTTGAGCGCATTGAGTAGATAGGCATACTCCGGGTCATCATTAAACCCGTAATAGTAGGGCCCCCTTGCTTCCTTTATTTGTAGGACAATACAAAAGAAAACCACTGGCAGGATCAGCAGAGCGAATCGCTGCTTCGCCTTTATTGAGTCGTCTTTGCATTTCGAGGGCTGCATGTTTTAAAGGTGCTGGTGCCATTTGCCATCGGGCGATATGGAATGTTTCCAACTGTAGTGGTTTAGTCGATATTTGAATTGAAAAATGCGATCAATCGTTTTGCAGTGATTTTACCAATGCCTTCCAGTTCGACGAGCTCATCAATTGTGGCTGCGCGTAGTTTTTTAAGCGATCCAAAGTGTAAGAGTAGCTGTTGCTTTCGTTTAGATCCTAAGCCTGGGAAGTCGTCTAGGATCGATTCACGTAGGCGTTTGCTGCGTAGTTCAGCATTAAAACTATTGGCGAAATGGTGAGCTTCATCACGTATGTGTTGTAGTAGTCGCAGTGCAGGGTCGTGATGTGGGAGGTTGAGTGGTTCGCGTCCATCGCTAAAGATGATCGTTTCGTTGCGTTTGGCGAGTCCGATGAGCTCGGGAGGTTCGAGGCCTTGTTCTAGAAATGCTTTGAGTGCTGATGTTACCTGTCCGGCGCCACCATCAATCACGATTAGATCTGGAAAGGCTTTGCGTTCTTCATGAAGTCGTCGATAGCGACGGCCGACGACTTCTTCCATTGCGCGAAAATCGTCGTTGCCGATGAAACTTTTGATTTTGAAACGTCGGTAGTTCTTACGATCCGGTTTGCCATCTCTGAAAGCGACCATTGATGCGACACAGAAACTGCCCGAGATGTGAGAGATGTCGAAACACTCCATATGCTTTGGTGCTGTGGAGAGGGCCAGTTCCGATTGCAGACGTTTGACAACTTGGAGATGATTGTGCGTGCCGAGTAAGTTGCGTTCAAATTTACGCGTGCGGTTTGCGGTTTGTTCGAGGGCTTCGATCATATCGCGCAGAGCGGCGGCTTTTTCGTAGGCGCGATTCTCCGCGGCGTGCTCCATGTGTTCTTTAAGTTCGGCAAGCCATTCACGGGCTTTGCCGTCGAGAAAGTTGCAGGCGGCTTCGAGACGCTCCTGATATTCTTTTTCGGTGATCTCATTTTCGTGTTCGTAGATTTCCGCTCGGGCATCGTCGTAGAGCCGCCATTTGCCATCGCCGAGGTCGGTTGGTTTGGCATCGCTGAGTAATATTCCAAATTTGCGGCGTAGTTCGGCGAGTGTTTTACGCAAGTGGCTTGAATGGGCGAAGGGGCCGTAATAGCGTGAGTTGCTGTCGGTGCGATTGCGGGTGAGTCGAAAGCGAGGTAAGGTCTCACGGGGATCGATACGCACGAGTAGGAAGCGCTTGTCGTCGGTGAAGTCAGTATTGTAGCGAGGCTTATACTTTTTGATCAGCTGACCTTCGAGGAGCAGAGCTTCGGCCTCCGACTTGACGATGATGATATCGAAATCGCGGATAAGGTCGATCATCGCGCGCACTTTGGGTTGGGCGACCATCAGCTTGCGGGACGCCTGAAAGTAGGTGGACACGCGTTTCTTTAAGTCCTTTGCTTTGCCGACATAAATCGTCTGCCCGAGTCGATCTTTCATTATGTACACGCCCGGGCGGTGCGGTAGCCTGCGGACTTTTTCTTTGATATTAACTTTGGCCGACTCTGGCATAGTATGAATAGCTAAAGGTAAGAGGGTTAAAGGGGAATGGTACTAACTCAAGAAGCTTTATTGGGATGACATTCATAACTTCATTTGGAGGGCAATGCTTCGTCATTGTCGTTGAAACACTTAAACGCTGCAAACTGTCGACGGTTGCGACGGAGCGCAACCCTCCAGCTTTTACCGAACACTTTGTTATGTTCGTGCCATTTGGTAAATGGGCAATCGATCTTCATGTTTGCATTTTAAGCTATTTAGCGCTCATTTCCAGTCACCTATGCCGTATCCTATCAAAGTCGAAGTCATTAATTTTGGAGACGAACTCCTTGTCGGTATTCGCGACAACGCGCACCTCACTTACCTTGGAGAGCAACTCGCACGCTACGGATTGCCGATCCATCGGGCGCGTATCATTACTGATGACCTCGATGAGATCAAGAAAGCGTTCACGGATGCATGGGCACACTCAGATGTTGTGATCACGACGGGTGGCTTAGGGCCGACTGCGGATGATATGACTCGCGAGTCGATCGCGGAAGCACTGGGTGCTGAGCTTGTGTTCGACCCGTCGATAGAAGAGGCGATTCAGGCTCGTTTTAAGGTAATGGGTCGTTCGATGGCCGCTCATCATTTGAAGCAGTGTTATCGCTTCAAGGATGGCATAGTATTGCCCAACGACCGTGGCACTGCTCCTGGTTTATCTTATCGAGCTGGTGGGAAATGGCTCATTATGTTGCCTGGCCCGACACATGAGCTACAGCCGATGTTTGAAAAAACGGTTTTAGCGATGTTGCAATCCGCTGGGGTGCTTACTGAAGAGGAGGCTTATTTGCAGATTCGCACTTGTGGCTCGGGAGAATCGACAGTTGAGCAAGTCTTGCAGCCGCTCATCGAGCGTTATCCTTCGGTGGCGGTCGCTTTTTGTGTTCACTATGGCATTGTTGATGTTCGCTTGAGCAGCCGTGGTGGATCGATGACCTCGGCTGAGTTGAAATTAATCGGGCAAGAGGCACGCGAATTAGTTGGTGATGATTTTGTCTGTTTTGGGCATTGTTCCTTGGCTAAAGTGGTTTTTCATGAATTGCGTGCGTTAGATCGCACACTTGCGGTCGCTGAATCGTGCACAGGTGGAGCATTGGCCGACACATTTACAAATATTTCCGGAGCGTCTAAAGTGTTCGCTGGAGGGGTCGTTTGTTATACGAATGATGTGAAAATGGATATTTTAGGCGTGCCCGAATGCTTACTTGATCAGCATGGTGCCGTGAGCTCGGAATGCGCGGTTGCCTTAGCGTCTGGAGTCGCGGAGAAGTTCTCAACTGATTATGGCTTGAGCATCACAGGTTTCGCTGGCCCAGGTGGTGGAGATGAAGCCAACCCTGTGGGCACCATACATCTAGGTTATCATTCGCCTGTCGGCGTATGGTGCAAGACCGTGCGTTATACCGGAGGGCGTTTGGACGTTAAGGCGCGCGCGGTGCATGCCGCGCTGGACTGGATGCGCCGCAAGTTGAAAAAGTATAAGATGGAAGAGATGCTTTGCTGTGGTGGTAAAGACTAGAGGTTAGCTTGATATTTTTATTGATGAAGCTTGGACTCTGTGTGGCAATTTGCTTTGATTCCCGCTAACTATGTCATCCAAGCCATTCACATTTATTTGCGGAGAAGACGATTATCTCGTTTCAGAGAAGGGACGTGCTTGGTTTGCTCAGCAAACCAAGGATATTGAAGATGATTTATCGAAGGAAACCATTGACGGTCGTGCCGGGAATGTTGCGGAAGTAGAGGATGCGTTGAATCGCTTTACAAGCGCGGTGCAGACCTTGGATATGTTTGGTGGTCGCAAAGTGGTCTGGTTGAAAGATGTGAATTTCATGGCGAACAGTCAGACCGGCAATGCGCAGGGCACTTTGGATTTGATCGAAAACCTGAAGGATTTGCTGGGCACGATCGATCCGAGCGCCGTGGGCGTGTTGATCACCGCGCATCCCATTTACAAGGTGCGCAGTTTTTACAAGTGGGTGAAGGCGAATGCCGATTTTACCCTAATCGAGGGTGGCAAAGATTCTGCCGCTGGTTTGGCTGTGATCATTCAGGAAGAGTGTGATAAGGCAGGCGCCTCCATCACCCGCGATGCGGTGCAATTGTTGATCGGCAAGGTCAATGGTAACACACGTTTGATCGTCGAGGAGACGCGTAAGTTGGTAACCTTTGTGGGCACAGATGGGGGCGAAATTACAGATCGATTGGTGGCCGATTTGGTGCCGAACTTTGGCGATGCCGATTTCTTTGAAGCGGCAGATGCCTTTTACTCGCTGAAGTTGGATTGGACACTGGAAGCATTGAAGCGGCACTTTTTTACCAATAGTGAATCACGACCACTTTTAGGCAGTCTGCAGAAACGGAACCGTTTACTGATTCAGTTGCGAGTGTTGATGGATGCCGGGGCGATACGCCTGGGTGGGCGCGGGATTGCAAAGTCAGATCTCGAAGCCGCGGCTCGCACCTATGGTCACCATTTCGGGGATGCCGAAGATAAGAGCCTCAATGTCTTTTTGCAGAATCCCTGGTATCTGGGGCGATTAGCGCAGACCGCAGCTAAAGTGCCGCTAAAGAAATTGGTGGATTTTCAACTCTCTTTTACAGAGGCCTTTGAGGCGATTATTGAGCGCCCGAATGATCAAGAAGAGGTCTGCCGTGAGCTTGCGGTGAAGTGCTTGAGCTGAGCGCACAAAAAAAGCCGTCTCGAAAGACGGCTTTTGGAAAATATGTGTGTCTAAACTACTTACGGCGACGAACCATCACATAGCCAAGAGCCAATAGGCCGGCTAATGATGCGTAAGTGCTTGGTTCGGGGACAACGGTTAAGCCAAGTTGTTGTAGCGAAATATTAGATGTGGCCGAACTACCTGTTACGATGATGGATTGCCCTGCTGTGAGTAACAAAGCTGATGTTGGTGTGTAAATATCTGATCCCCCGTCAAATGTGCCACCGATCCCTGGGGCATTAGTATAGAGAGTAATAGACGGCCCGAGTCCAACGGTAAGCGAAGCTCCCTCGCTGGCCGCTTGTGCTTCGGTGCCAACTCCAGATAAATCGATGAAATTAAACTCAACATTAGTGCTGAATGTTAACGTGATCGATTCTGTTGTTCCGTCGATTACATCATTCCCAATGCCAAAGGCCGATGCATTTGAGTTTAAGTTGCCTCCAGCACCAGTTACATTCATGAAGGTTGAAAATCCAGTGTCGGTATCACTAATCGAGATGGAATTAACAAACGCATTGCCGTCAAAGGTTCCCCCCTGACCAGTGAAATCAAATGTGACTGCGGCGCTGGTGCTGAGTGTCAAGCAGCTGGCTGCTAAGATTGATGCTGAAAGAATTTTAAGCTTCATACTATGAGTTGGTTTACAGTCAAGGCACGCAGCAATTGTGCCAGTTGGCAATATATTAATGGTATTATCCAAATGTATCTATTTGACAGTCAACTGTTTACAACTTTGTGAATACTTGCGCAAGTATGGGCTAACAAATGTGGATTACACCAATCCCAAGACCATTTTGCCTTCTTCGGTGATCATGTCTTGGTTCCAGGGCGGATCCCAGACGATCTCGACTTCGGCTTCGGCGACGCCGGGCACGCTTTCGAGGCGCATCTTGGCATCTTCCGCAATGACGGGACCCATGCCGCAACCGGGAGCCGTCAGTGTCATATCCATGCTTACTTTATGTCCACCTTCGGGGCGCTCGGCACACTCCAAGGAGTAAACGAGTCCGAGATCGACGATGTTGACCGGGATTTCAGGGTCGAAGACGGTTTTGAGGGCTTCCCAAAGCGCTTCGGTCTCGACCGGGTCGTTGGCGCCTTCAGCTTCAGCATCTGCAGCCGTGCTGGTGATTTCTTCGCCAAGGGCGTCGGCATTGGCTCCGCTGATGCGGAACATACCGTTGTGAGTCATCACGGTGAAGTTGCCGCCGAGGCGGTGGGTGATGGTCACCGTTTCACCCTCGGGCAGGCTCATGGGTGTGCCTTGTGGGATGAGTGTAACTTCAACTTCGCGAGTGAGTGTGCGTAAATCGTCGGGCATTGTTATTAATGGCTAATGAATAATAGCTAATTGGTAATGGATGCTGGTTAAATGGAAATGGCAAATGTTTCGGTCTCGGTATCCTTAGCGATTAGCCATTATCGATTAGTCATTAAATTAAGTATGCGTATATGCGCTTACTTAATTTTCGATTCGAACTTGTTGCGGATGAGGATGCGAAGGTTTTCGGCTAGTTCGTCGCTTTCGACTTTTTCGATGACTTCCTCGAAGAATCCGAAGACCATCAACTGCATCGCGACACGTTTTGAAATACCACGGCTCATCATGTAGAAGAGTTCGTCTTCGTCGACGTTGCCGGTGGTGGCTCCGTGAGAGCATTTCACATCGTTGGCGAGGATCTCAAGGCCGGGCAGCGCGTTGGCTTCAGCTGTGGGATCCAGCAATAGGTTGCGATTGGTTTGATAGGCATCGGTTTGCTGTGCGCCTTCGGCGACTTTGATCAAGCCAGAGAAAATGGTGCGCGCATTGTCGAGCAGTGCGTTCTTGTAGAGCAGGTCGGAAACGGCGTTGCCGGCGTTGTGCGTCTGGAAGGTGCGTTGGTCGAACTCTTGGTTCTCCTCAGCGACGGTGAGTGAATACATTTTCACGTCTGCGCCGGGGCCTTCGATACGTGTTTGGTTTTCGAAGCGTGCGCGTTCGGCACCGATGTTGACGGCGACGTTCTTAACTTGTGCGTCGCGGTCTGCCACGGTGGTGTCGAGCTGGAAGGACACTGTCTTTTCGTTCCAGTCTTGCACGATCTTACGGAAGACGTTGGCACCAGCACCAGCGTGTATGTTGGAAACGGATACATTGAGCGCTTCATTCTCTTCTGTTTCGGAGAAGAAGATGTCGACTACGGATGCCTTGGCATTGTCTTCGGCAATCACGAGCGTGTGTGGGAAGACGGCGGCTCGGGCACCACTGGTCCAGTAGTAATTGACGAAGGGCTTTTCGATTTCGACGCCCTTGGGAACGTAGAGCACCGAGCCGGCTTTAACGGATGCGGCGTGGAGACCGAAGAACTTCTCGGAGCCGAGCTCGGTCGATTCCTTGAGGAAGTATTTCTCCATGAGTTCCGGATGCTGAGCAATGGCTTCTGCGATTGGCAGATACACGACGCCCTTGGCGGAAAGCGCTTCGCTGATGCCTTCGAATGCAGCGGGCGAATCGTCGACATATACGCTGAGGCCTTCGCGCTTAGTGATGAGGTTAGAGCGCTCGACAAGTGCGGTGAGTGTTTCAGCCGCAGGTGCATCGGTTACGTTGAAGCCGTCGATGCTGAGGCGTCCTACCGATGCGAAGCGCCACATTTCGTCACGGGCGGATGGCATCGGTAAGGCTTTGAATTGCTCAAGTCCAGCGGTGCGACGATCAGCGAGCCATGCAGGTGCATTAGCGAGAGTGGTTTGTGTTGGATTTTCCAAAATAGTATTCATTTCTAAAGATTTTTTGATTTGTAGAGCCTCCGCTTGCGGAGTGCCGATTGAAGTTTTGCGGCGTCGAGCAAGCTCGAGCCCTACGATTCAAGCTTGTTTATCCGACGCTGCCTTCCATTTCCATGTCGATAAGGCGCTTGAGCTCGACGGAGTATTCCATCGGGAAAGCTTTCATTAGGTCATTTACGAAACCGTTCACGGCGAGCGACATCGCTTCGCCTTCGGAAAGACCGCGCTGCATCATGTAGAAAATCTGCTCGGCGCTGACTTTGGATACACTGGCTTCGTGCTGCACGGTGTTATTTTCGCCGCGTGTAGTGATCGCGGGATAGGTGTCGGTCCGGCTGTTGGTGTTGATCAACAGAGCATCGCACTCGGTATTGTTCTTACAATTTTTGAGATGCTTCGGCATGTGGACTTGGCCGCGATAAGTGGAGCGTCCTTTGCCGATGGAAATCGACTTAGAGATAATGTTACTCGTGGTGTTGTCCGCGAGGTGCATCATTTTCGCACCAGTGTCTTGGTGTTGTCCGTCGTTGGCGAGTGCGATAGAGAGCACTTCGCCGCGAGCACCTTTACCCTTAAGGACTACGCCCGGATATTTCATGGTGAGGCGTGAACCGATGTTGCAATCGATCCATTTCACTTCGGCGCCTTCGTCAGCCATGCCGCGTTTAGTGACGAGGTTGAAGACATTGGACGACCAATTTTGAACGGTGATGTATTGGATCTTGGCGTTTTTCAGTGCGACAAGCTCGACCACTGCACTGTGTAGTGTGGCGGTTTCAAACTTCGGCGCGGTGCAGCCTTCCATGTAGGTGATTTCGGAGTCTTCGTCGGCGATGATGAGCGTGCGCTCAAACTGACCGAAGTTTTCCGCGTTGATACGGAAGTAAGCTTGTAGGGGCTGCTTGAGTTTCACGCCTTTGGGCACGTAGATGAAGCTGCCGCCTGAGAAAGTAGCACTGTTGAGTGCGGAGAATTTGTTGTCAGCGGTCGGAATGACTTTGCCGAAGTAGGGGCGGAAGATTTCCGGATACTTGGCGAGACCTTCTGTGGAGCCGACGAAGATAACACCTTCTTTTTCCAAGTCTTCCTTCATGCGTGAGTAGGAAGCTTCGGAGTCGAATTGTGCTTCAACACCTGCGAGGAACTTGCGCTCTTGTTCGGGTATGCCGAGACGCTCGAAAGTTTCTTTCACGTCGTCAGGCACATCGTCCCAAGAGCGAGCAGGCACTTGCCCCTTGGAGAGATAGTAACGGATTTTGTCGAAGTCGATATTCTCTAGATCTTTGTCGGCCCAATTGGTCGGCATAGGTTTCTTTTTGAATACTTCGAGTGCCTTGAGGCGGAATTCGCGCACCCATTCGTCGTCGTTTTTAACGTCGCTGATGTATTTGATGGTGTCTTCGGTCAGACCCACGCCAGCGTCGAACTCGTAGTTCTCGGGATACTTGAAGTTTCCCTTCTCGGTATCGACTTTGATTGCTTCGTCTTGAATGTCGGTATCGGACATAATTTAAATGGTTTATGATTAATGAATAATGACTAAGAGAAGAATGCTTATGCCGGTGCGCCGACAAATTCTTCTTTGACCCAGTCGTAGCCTTTGGATTCGAGCTCCTTGGCAAGTTCGGCGTCGCCACTGTGGACGATACGCCCGTCGAACATGACGTGGACAACGTCGGGCACGATGTAATCGAGCAAGCGTTGGTAGTGAGTGATCACGAGGAAACCGCGTTCTTCGGAACGCATGAGGTTCACGCCTTCAGAGACGATACGGAGTGCATCGATGTCGAGACCAGAGTCAGTTTCATCCATGATGCAATACTTTGGATCAAGCATCGACATCTGGAGGATTTCACAGCGCTTTTTCTCGCCACCGGAGAAGCCTTCATTGAGTGAACGTGCGGTGAACTTGCGGTCCATCTTGAGCGCGTCCATTTTGGCGTAGAGCTCTTTGTAATATTCGACGGCGTTGATGTCTTCACCTTCTGGTAGACGAGCTTGGCGAGCGGCGCGAATGAAGTTGGCGATCGAAACACCAGGGATTTCTAAAGGATACTGAAAGGCTAGGAAGAGACCGGCTTTTGCGATATCGTCTGGCTCGCCACCGAGGATGTTGACGCCGTCGAGTAAAACTTCGCCGCTTTCGACGGTGTAGTCTTCGTGACCGGCGATGACCTTAGCCAGTGTGCTCTTGCCAGTGCCATTTGGACCCATGAGTGCGTGCACTTCGCCCTTTGGAATGGTCAGGCTGAAGTCTTTAAGGATGGCTTGGCCATCGATGGATACGTTTAGATTTTTGATTTCTAGTGTGTTCATTTTAATAAGAAGTTAGAATTTAGAATTGAGTGAATTTAAATTTCAGCGTTTTAGATTTTCAGTATTTCAGCGTTTATCGTTAGTCGTGGCAGCAGTTGCATTTGCCATCGTAAGCGATGTCGATATGGCTGGCAGAAAATCCTTCGGGAAGGACTGTCATTAAGTGGTCGATTAGCTCATCGGGAAGTTCGATATCGACGATTTCGCCGCTTTCGCGGCAATAGAAGTGAGCGTGCTTCGTGAGGTTGGGGCAGTAGCGGGTGGGTTCGCGCTCGAAATTGACTTGGCGTATTAGGCTTGTTTCGACAAGCGTCTCTAAGCAGTTGTAAACCGTTGCCAGAGATATAGATGGCATTCCTTCGCGGGCACGGGCATAAACTTCGTCGGCGGTCGGATGATCGCGTTTCTCTAGTAGAACAGAGAAGATATGTTCGCGCTGCTTGGTTGAGCGCTGGCCACTGTGCTCGAGAGCTTCATCGAGACGGGCTTTATATTCAGGTGCGAGATTCATGTGGGATTGGTAGTCGGTGTAGTATTTAGAATAATTCCTAGTATCATTAGTAATGAGACTGAGTAGCAATAAAGCCCGGATTTGGTATATATCAAGTAATAATTAGAATAATTCTAAAAAAGTGGGCATACCTGTATAGATGCTGGGTCTGTGGCTGGGTATAGGTTGACCACTAACGGCGGGCTCGCATACTCCTCAGCTTTTAGAGCTATGTTGCAGAGGTTGATAAAACAGCGGTGGTTTGAAGTCCTATTGAGCACCGTCGTTGCGATTGGTTTAATGTGGCGGCTGTGTTTCTATTTCTGGGATGTCAGTTTGTGGCATGACGAACTATTGTTGGCTCTGAACATTGTTGAGCGCGGCCCTATCGAATTAATGGGGCTATTGGATTACAACCAAGCGGCGCCACTTTTATTTTTATTGGTTGTGGAGTGCTTTACGCTTCTATTCGGCGATGCAGAATGGGTCTTACGGTTATTGCCCTGTTTGAGTGGCTGTATGGCCGTGGTTTGGATGGCATATTTTGGGTGGAAATACTTAGACAGGGGTGTCGCACTATTTGCCTGTGGTCTGATCGCTTTTGCCAATCCGTTGACGATGTATACGGTTCAATTTAAGCAATACTCTGGTGATTTATTGGCCTCTGTAATTGCACTGCATCTGTTTACTTTGGTGCCGAAGTCGAGCAGGAGAGGTGTGGCATGTGCATTGTTAATTATGCTGCTGCCTTGGTTCTCTTTTTCGTCGATTTTTGTGATAGCAGGTTTAACTGGAGGATACGGTTTATTCTATTTCTTTCAAAAAGACCGTGATCAAGTGGTTCGGGTCGCTACTCTGGGACTGGTTGGTGGCTTGAGCTTCATCGTTTACTATTATTTTTTGATTCGGCCAATGTCGGCAAATCAAGAGCTCGTTGATTTTTGGCAGGACTTTTATTTTTGGGAGCCGTGGCTGAGCGGGCGAAACTATCAACTGTTTCAGGCGGGGATGTTCTATATCGTCAAAATCCATTCCGTTGGGACCATGCTAATGCTGTTTGTTGCGGCTCTCATTGGTCTTTGGAAGCAACCGAAAATCACTTTGCCCTGCTTGATGGTCTTGCTGGTGACGGTTGTGGCGTCTGCCATGCATAAATATCCGTTTTGCGAACGGCTTATTGTGTTTCTGTTTCCTTTTGTCGCGATTGTTCTTGGGCAATGGTTTGTATTGTTGGCTCGGATGGAAAGGGTGACGCGTTTGCTTGCTGCATTGACAGTCATTGGCCTGTTCTTGATTCACTATCCAAAGAATTGGAAATACTTGTTGAACTCGCCCGTGTATCAAGAGGTCCGAGAGAGTTTTTCTTACGTCGAGGAGAATCGGGTAGCGGGAGATCATGTGTATCTGGTCCCCCCCTTTGACCGGATGGGCATTTATTATGACGACTACACTTTGGTCTCTGACGCATCGGTGCTAGGCAGCCTTTCTGATGGCTTATTATTGAAATCGATTTCTCAAAACGCGCCGTTTTGGGTTTTGTCCGAAGCTCGTCGAGCAGATCAATCGGAATTTCTAATCCAAGTGGTAGACCGTGTAGAGGCTTTAGCCGAGGAGTTTGGTGGCGATGATCACTATGATTTGTTTTATATCGAATTTGAGCGAACGATGCTTCTGTATTTTAAACCAAAATCTGCCCAGGAAGGTAGTCTGTGAAAATTCATTTTTTCACGGTGGTTCTAAACGGCCAGCCCTACATCGAATACCATAAGCGACTCATGGAGCACTTGCCGATGCATTGGCATTGGCACGTGATAGAAGGTATGGTGCAAGACGCGGGTTTGCCTAGTAGATATCATTCTGGCGGGCGTAGTGTGGATGGGACTTCCGAATACTTAGATATGATCGAAGAGGGCGATCCAGAGCGTATCACGATTTACCGCAAGCCATTGGGTAAGCTTTGGGAGAGTGCGTGTGAAATGCTGAATGCTCCACTTGGCCGGATCGATGAGGCATGCTTACTCTGGCAAATCGATCCTGTTGATTTGTGGACTATCGAGCAAATAGAGCAAGTGTGCCGTTTGTTCGAATCGCAGCCCTCGAAGTCGGCGGCGTATTTTTGGTGCTGGTTTTTTATTGGGGAGAACAAAGTGATTTCCACTCGATATGGTTTTTCAGCAGATCCACAAAAACAATGGCTACGTGTATGGCGCTATTTGCCGGGAGATCATTGGATCGGGGATGAATCGCCCCGCTTACAGCGCCGCGGGTGCTTCGGCAGCTGGTTGGATGTTGCGATGCTAGATCCGCTTCCGCATGAAGCGACTGAATCGGTTGGTGCTGTATTCGTGCGCCGAGCATATGTGTTGCGGGAGCAAGTGCTCTTGGAGCAAGCGTATGGTGCGAGTGCCAATTTAGTTGATGCCTGGGAGCGGTTGCAGTAGTCGAAAGGACCTGTTGCTTTAAGCGATTATTTTGAATGGGGAGCAGCTTCTGTATGGGTCGACGATGCAGAAGCCCTGAGCTTGCATCAGCTAGCGGGGCATCGCTTCGGGGAGAATGTCGCACCAGATGCTCGTCCTTCATCTAAGCCTGTCGTGGTGGTCGATTGTGAGTTTTTCCAATATTCGGAGTTTTCGGGAATCACTCGTTATTGGCGCTCGATTCTGAAGGAATGGGTGGTTTCAGGTTTTGCCGACCATGTCATATGTTTGGTGCGCGGAAAGCATTTTCCAAATGTTGAAGGAGTGCACTATTTTCCTATTCGTCGATATTCAAACAAGATGCCGGCGACCGAGAGCCTTTATCTACAAGCGATTTGCGACTTACTCGGAGCCGATGTGTTTGTGTCTTCGTATTTTTCCAGTCCTATTGAGACACCGACTGTTTTTGCTGGGCACGATATGATACCGGAGCGTATGGGCTTTGATTTGGCGAAGTCGTTTTGGCAGCAGAAAGCTCATTCGATCCAAAATGCGAAGGCGCATGTGATGGTCTCTGAGAATTCTGCAAAGGATCTAGAGGCACTGTATCCATGTGTCCCCAAGGGGAGCACGGTCGTTGCACACAATGGTGTGAGCGATGATTTTCAGCCCGCAAGCGAAGAGGCGGTGACTGCCTTTCGGGAGCAGTATGGCTTGCTAAAACCATATGTGCTCTATGTTGGCGAGCGGATGAGTGTGGGAGGCTATAAAAATGCGGTGCTACTATTCCGTGCGATGCGGCAATTACGTGAGTCTATGGATGTGGAGTTGCTGTGCGTTGGAGGTGCTAGAAAATTTGAAAAAGAGTTGCGAATGCACTCTAAGGGCATGTCTATTCAGCATTTATTTCTAGACGATGAAGCCTTGCAGTGGGCCTACACTGGTGCGCATGCGTTAGTGTTCCCATCTAAATATGAAGGCTTTGGGCTACCTTTGTTGGAAGCGATGAGTTGCGGTTGTCCAGTCGTTACCTGTGATAATTCTTCACTCAGAGAAGTGGCTGGCAATGCTGCTGTGTATGTCGACGCTGATGACCCGAAAGCACTCTGTGAGGCACTTCTGTATTTGTCGGATCCGACAGTTCGAGCCGATTTCATCGCGCAAGGCTTTGAGCGAAAAAGTTCCTTTCAGTGGCATAAAACTGCGACCTTGATGGCACAAGTGCTACAAGATGTCGCGGATACATCGATGGGTGTTCCAGTTTCTCCAAAGTTACGTGAATCGCGGCAACGTGAGGCGGATGTCGAAGAGGCATTAGGGCGCTGTGCCCTAGGTATGAAAAAGTGGGGGCAATTGGTGCAGATAGAGCGTTCGTGGAAATATGCCTTATACCGCTGTCTCAATAAATGATGCTGAAGTATGCTCAGTGATGTGTAGTGTCATCGAGGAAATGAAGCTAGCGACGTGCTATTTAGGAGCGTTGTATGCTAGGTAATGAAGGTAACTTTGCCTTGAAATGCTGCAAGGAATGACTATCAATTCTTGATATATTTTCCGTAAACCCCACGGATACAGGATGTAAAAGCCTGAAGTCTTGTGATTCTTACCCCGAATTGTGAGACAACTTTTACTCAGTTTATCTATGAATTTTGATCTTACAGTGGGGTTTGTTGTGGGTGCTGTTTTAGGCATCGCGTTGTTATATGTTGCCATGAGACGTCGATTTAAGCGTCTGGAAGATGGTCTTCGGCAGCAGCTAGATGTTGAGGCGCGCGAAGCACGATTAGCACTGCGTGAGCAGCAATCTGAAGAAGAATTGGAGATGAAGCGTCGGGAGGCAGAGTTGCATACTGCTGAACGCGATCAAACTCGCACTTCGGAGCAACTTGCAGAGCGCGAGCAACAATTAGCCGAAAAGAATCAGGAACTACAGCGGCAGCAGCGAGGCTTAGAAGATGCCGAGCATGAAGCAGCAAAGATTCGTCGACTGTATCGCATGAAAATCCACCAAATCACGCAGATGGATGAGGCGGGGGCTCGCGAGATCTTAATTCGTGACGCGGAAAAAGATTGCGCACAAGAAGTGCAGGAACTTCGTCGCCGAGTATTGTCGCGTTCCGAGGCAGAAGTTGCCGACGAAGCGAAGCGTGTGTTACTCGCCGCGATGCAACGCATCACCAGTCAGCCGATGAATGATGCCACAGCCACGGTGGTGAACTTGCCAAGTGAGGAAATGAAGGGCCGTATCATCGGTCGGGAAGGGCGGAACATCCGCACATTTGAGCACGCGACTGGCACGACTTTGATGATCGATGAAACGCCTGATTCAGTGCTGATTTCCTGTTTCGATCCTGTGCGTCGAGAGATCGCACGCATCGCATTGGAGGTCCTGCTGCGAGACGGTCGCATTCATCCGTCTAGTATCGAGGAGGAAGTGATTAAAGCTGAAGAGGAGATGCATGCGAACGTGATCGAACTCGGAGAGACAGCTTTGCGTAAATTACGCTTGAGTTCAGTGCACCCAGAAGTGGTGTCCTTGCTGGGTAAGCTACACTACCGTTTGTCGAATAATCAAAACACTTTGGCGCACTCAGTTGAAGTAGCTAATTTATGCGCATTGATTGCTTCTGAAATCGGCTTAGATCCGAACATTGCTAAACGTGCAGGGCTATTCCACGATATAGGCAAGGCCGTGGATGAGGAATATTCGGGCAGTCATGCCATCGTCGGAGCAGATATTATCAAACAGCATGGCGAAGACCCAAGAGTCGTGAATGCTGCAGCTGCCCACCATAAAGAAGTGCCAGCTGAAAGCGCCTATGCCGCCCTCGTTATGGTGGCAGATGCACTCTCTGCGGTTAGGCCCGGTGCGCGTGCATCTTCGATTGATGGGTTCATCTCACGAGTGCGTAGCATTGAAGAGATCGCCCAATCCCAACAAGGCGTAGTCGATGCCTACGCGATCCAAGCTGGGCGTGAGGTGCGTGTCATTGTGGAACCTCAGTCGATTGATGATGACGAAGCTCGTAAGATTGCCCGAAGAATTCGCTCTCGAATCGAAGAAGAGTTGAACTATCCGGGATCGATAGAGATAACCGTAATCCGAGAACAACGCTTTAGCGAAATCGCAGTATGATATATGGCCAACAGTTAATGACTTTCATCGCCTTCATCGGGGCGAGTGCCATGCTGTATTCTGCACCTAAGGTAATCTTTCTAGATTCCGGTGAGCGTGTCGTCGGGGAGGTGCTCGATACGTCGACTGATGAGACGCTCTTTTTGCAATCAGGACTCTTGGGAGAGATCTCGATTCCTCGCCAGCGAGTGATTAAGATGGAAGCCAAGCTGGCACCTAGCAAACCAAGCGTTTCACAGCCTGCAAAGGTCGCTGTAAAAGAAGAGTCAAAGTCGAAAGTCGCTTCGAGTGAAAAGCAAATCGCACTCACCGAAGAAGAGATCGACCATATTGAGGAGCGTCGTGTGATTGATACCTTGCGCGAATTTAGCGCTCCTGGTTCTTGGAATGGAAATTTACGTCTAGGTTTAAATTTAAGCCAAGGGGATCGTAAATGGACGGAAAGCTTTGTGCGAGGCAAGCTGGAGGTGAAGCCTAAGGGTAGTCTCAATTTTTATCGTTTTAGTGGTTCCTATACCTATCGAGAAACAGAGCGCAGTAACGGCACTTCATACAAATCGACGGATAAGTATGATGGCAGCTTCATTTATCGGCGTTCATTTCATGATAACTGGTTTGTCCAGAATTCAATTGGCGGTCGAGTTGATCAGATTAAGGGAATTGATCGTGAGCTTCAAGAAGCCGTCGGTGTCGGCTACAAATTCAAGCCGAACAGTCAGTTAGAAGTTTTGCTTGGCGGCGGTGGCGGCATCGAGGAATTTCATGCAGATTTTGATGATACACGAGAGGGCATCAATCCACTCATGAATGTCTTCCAAGAAACGACATGGAAGCCGTGGAGTCGCACCTCATTCGTTCAGAAATTTAATTACTACTGGAATCCCGAAGAGTCTGAGCAGTTTAATTATGTGTTAACTGCTGCCATACGTTTTCGAATCACTGATTTGGTTGGTTTAGAATTTTCGTTTAATAAAGATTTCGATAATGATATCGGTAATGGAAATTCCAAAGACGACACGCAGTGGCGTAATGCCTTAGTGGTTTATTTCTAGGGCTTGGCGTCGACGTAGGTCAGGCATTCTTGCCTGACTCCATACGGAATGTCTCGTGTAGAGTGCTTTAGGTAGAATCATTTGCTCGAACCCTGCGCTTCAGAGGCCCGTAGCTTAGTTAGAGCTTCCTGAAAAAGCTGAAGTTCGCAAATCGGCGATTTTGTTTCGTGCCGCTAAGGCCGCCGCGCTCTAAGGCTGGACAGATATTCGTGCCGCGCATCGGTCGGCATCGCATCCAGCAAGCCTTTCGAGCGTGCAGAGCAACCATCGCAACACTGGAAAAAGGCGCAAAAGAAGCTCGGAGAGCCACTTGTCGAGATTGAGCACGACGATCCCGACGTGGATCACGCTCTCGCTGGTGTGAGCCAGATTCGCCATAATCCGACCGAGTGTTGCTTTGCGTTTACAGTTGCCGAACTTGCCTTCAACGGGGATGCGGTCGAGTTCGTCTTGGCGTTTGAGTTACTTCTGGACTTTAAGTTCATCCGCATTCTCTGCCGTCAGTTTCTTAGGACTGCCGAGTGGCTTGCCACTTAGGCAGATACCACGGTCTTTGCATATTTAAATTAACCACATATGAACGGTGTCCAAGTTAGGGGCGAACCGCATATTTAAATTAACCAATATTTAAATTAACCAGGCTATAAGAAAAACCCGGTTCTGTATCCTCCCGCGCCGATCCTTGCGACCAAGCCCTCTTCTGCGCTTCTTCCGGCACTGGCGCAGGTGTTTGTTCGTTTTCATCGACCGAGAGCTTCCCGCCAAGGCGGGCGCTCTCGCAAGCACCTAACTCACCTTAGCTGCTCTCTTGCAGTTCAGAATTGAATCC
>CAKZOI010000105.1 GCA_937136395.1 uncultured Opitutia bacterium
ACCCCCTTTCTCCCCATCTCCGATCCCTTCAACGGCGACCTCAAGCGCCCCACGCAAAAAGCAAATTCCTAGCAGTTTAAACGAGAACTTTGTTTCGAGGTTTTATGAAAAATATAGTTTGTCTCCTTAAGTTATTAGTGGCTGGATGTTGTTTTGGCCAATCGCAATGGGTGCCCATTGTTGAAAGGGATTACGGATTACCTGGCGACCAGTGGTTCTCGACTGAGTCATTCGAAAAGGACAAAGCGATGGGATTAAGAATTCTTGCCGATCCTCAGAGCGTGAGACAGGTCGGTGCACGTCAATTTCAGGTGCAGCATGATCTCCCAGCGGATGATAAATTATATTTAAGGGTGGCTGGGAACATCGCTGAATTACAACACGAAGATTTTAACCGTTCTTTGGTATATTTATCAGATTTGGAGAGGGGGAGACTTAGGGATATACGAGACAGGGCAAGAGACTATTCAGGGCTACCTTTGATCGGTGATCCACATCTTGCCGACGCTAACTTCACAGCTCACGAGTATGATTCATGGGACTATATTTATCAAAACTTGATCGACGAACATATAGTAGTTGTGGACGACGTCGTTGTTGATACTGAGGGAGGTTACTTTTCAACCAGTTCAAATCTAGTCAGAAAGTACCTTCTCCAAGAGCGCTATCATATCAATGCTGGAATTATAAATCCATATTCTCCTGATACTGGACGGATTGATAGTCACAACGTTAGCCAATTCTTAGTTGAAGCGGATAGAGAGATACCGGGCTACGCTTTTGCATTTCTTTTTGATTCTGATCCGTTTGGATTTGGGCATGCAAGGCCACAAAATCAAAGGCTCGCTGCTAATCTTTCGGGTAGAAGTGGACGGATTTATTATCAGTGGATAAGATTTGGAGGTGGTGAGTATTCGTATGGCGATATTCACGAGTGTGTTCTTCCTCGAGCAGCATATATAGGAGTAATTGGTGATTCCTACACTAGCGGCGAAGGAGCTCCATTTAGAGAAGGTTCAGCTAGTGCTTTTGGAATTGGAGATTGGATCACTTCGTATGTAGATGACGAGCATCTTGCGCACAGATCGTATTCGTCAGGTTGGCAAAAAGCGGTGAATCAGTTTGTCCGGAAGGCTTTCACGACAACATCAATCGACTTCAATGATGTTTCACGTAGTGGAGCTCAAGCTCGATGGAAGAGTTGTGCTGATGGGTTTATTGATGAAAATCGTCTAAGTCTGAGCGGAACACGTGTTTCCGGAGGCCTTTTAAGAACTGGAGCCCGTCAAAAGCTTCTGCTTGATGATATTCTTGAACGAGATTCACAACAAAAAATCGACATCCTTGGTTTTACATTTGGGGGAAACGATGCCTACTTCAGTAAATTGGTTGCGGCAATAATGACCCTTGATTACGACGATGGGGATTATACTTTGGATAATATTGGTTCAATCCCCGATAGTGATTATCCACCTTTTATAGATAGCCCCTTCCCCGACTGCGCGCCAGCTAGTTTTGAAACGATGATCGAAGAGGCAAAGCCGAATGTCTCTCATATCCGTGGTAACGACCATGGATTTGAAATTGGATTTCAATTACGTGGGAATTATTGCAATCCAGTTGGCCGTATGTACCAATATGTTCCCGGTGCTGCGCCTGGATCGGGAACGATAGCTAATATCGATCGGTTTGAGATGAATTTGATCAGGAATGATATTATGCCCATGGTCAATGACGACCTAGTTGTAGATCAACTATCTAGCTTCTCTAACAGTCTGGTTGTAGACACACGTAATCCCCGCGGGGGTTCCGGTCTTGGGCATAATCATTCGCATCACATGCGTTCTAGCGATCCATGGTTTAACGAAGTAATAACTATAGATGGAGACGATAATCGATACAATTATGCCTTTCACCCTAATGCAAGAGGTCATGACAACATTTACAGGCCTGCATACTACCACGAACTTAAACTGCAACTAACCCCCTCTCGGCGAAGTGAAATATTTGAAGAAGAAAGTAACGATGCTGATTTAGCAAATCTTATAACTACTTTGGATTATCGTGACGACAGCACACTGGGTGTTGAGGTTGCCGTATCAAACGAAGGTGGTATGGCCAGCGAACCATCACTTTTAAATATGCGAGTTGAGTTCGGCCCACGGTTTCGACCTGAATTTTGGGGTGGTTGGATTGTTGGCGCTCGATCTTCCGCTTTTGAAACTCCGCTGAGAGATATAGATAATAATCTTATCACAATCAACTCTCTTGCGCCAGGCGAGGTAGATTGGCGCTTTATTGAACTTGAAAAAGGAGAATTGGAATGTGTCTACTACAATTTAATCATCAATCATTTTCTCCAACTTAGTAATACGGAACTAATTAGAGAGACTATTGATAATTATTCACCTGAACAATTACACGCGAGATTCGCAGCTTTCCTTCCTTTGTTTGGTCAAGACGGTGTCTCTATTTCTTTTAATATCACCCCTATAAGTGGGCGTGAGAGAAATATGCAAAACAATAGAAGTAGAGCTTCTGAACTTCCGTTTGAAGTTAATCTGGAAAACATGTTTGGTTGGGCCGTTAAAACGAAAGATGAGTATTACAAGGAACTTTTCGATCGGATTGCTGTTAGGGGTATCAATTTAGAAAAAATCGGAAGTTATGATATGGAGGACCTCTTTGGTGATCCATCAAATCTTGAGAAAGAATTTGGTGTCACAACGTTGGCCCAAGAATTTTTTGATAGGGACGCTGTAGAGCCGGAGTTGATTTTTGATGCTTCGTTTTTCGGAGAGATTTATGAGGTGGTAGATAACTCATTAGATTTGGGGATTATAGCGCCCAAGCCGATCTTTATCGATCCGTATCTTTTCGAAGATTATCTTGTTGTTGAAACACCGATAGGAGACAAAAAGATACCATTTCAGCGTTGGTATGAGGTTGAAGATACCCTTCCGAAAGATGGTGGAGTTTTGAAGGTCAGATATTGTCGTGCCGAACGGAATAATGATCCAGCCGTTCCAATTAAGTACACGGATATTCCAATTAAAGTGAAAACGAAACATTCTTACAATGGATTGGAAGGCTTCTATGAGAATAACGTTCTAAATAACGGAGCGCTCGCTCTTAAGGTTGATTTTTCCGAGAGATTAAGACCTGCTAATCAGGTAGCTTTCTCCCGTGTAATTGTGAGAGATACTCTTTCTGGAGGGATTTTCTACGACCGTTATCACTTACAAGGGACAGAGATAGACGAGATTGATTTGGCTAATCTCTTATTTCACTCGGCCAATGTTAGCGTTGATATTTCTACGGATTCTAATTTTGCTTCATCAACTTATAAAATAAAGCATGGTAACGAATCATCGGTAACCCAAAATAATCTATTTCGTTCCGGTGCTTTTGTGGATTTTGAGCTTATCATACGTGGGGCTGCCGCAGCGAGTTTTAGTAATAATCTTGAAATTATAATTCCTAACATGTCAGAAAATCAAAAGGAATTAGCGTCTTATCAAGTTAAACTATTTGTTGTCAGCGCCGAAGATGCTGAGGAAGATAATCAGAAGGTCAAAGTGGTAACTGTAAAAATGCCTCTCGACTTGGTCTACAACGAAACAAAGATTATTAAGATTACAGATCTTGATAACTCAGAGACTAGCTTTCTGAGTTCAGTCGACACGAGGAGTTTGCAAGACTTACTTCCGCTCGGGGGGATTGCTTATGCCGACGCCATCCCTGTAGGGGTCGATTATTTTAACTCGAGTGCTATTCTAAAAGAGCCAACTAGTGGCATGATCGTCGTCGATAAATCCGATGACATGAAAAACTGGTCAAGGGTTTATTCCGGAATGGCATCAGGTGAAAACGAGAGAGCGGTTGAACTGCAGTTTAACAATCCTAACAAAGGTTTTGTAAGAGCCCGTCAGTTCATTCTTTCTGAGAAATAGCTCGCTGCACGCTCAGCTGCCGAATAGCGATGGATCGAGTATACCGATCTGTGGATAGGGGGATCCTGGTCTGTGGATTTGAATGATCAATATAGCAATGTGGGCACATTTTGACGTGGGAGGAGTCATGTTTTAACCTGCTATTGTTTATTGCTTAGATTCGTAGTCCTTGGCAGTGGCCTGACTCCAAAATAATGGACGGTTTAAAACGGTAGATTTGGTGATACAAAACCAAATCGAAAAATGAAACGAAGCCGCTTTAGCGAAGAACAGAAGGTCCGGATCTTGGAAGAGATTCGAGCAGGAAAAAGCCGTAAGGAGATTTGTGCGGAGCACAACATCTCCTCTCAGACGATTTCTCTTTGGAAGAGGAAATATGGTGAGATGGACGTCAATGAAGCTCGCAAACTGAGAGCTTTGGAGGACGAAAACAGCCGAATGAAACGAATCATTGCCGATCAGGCGATGCAGATTGATATCCTCAAAGAGGTAAACTCAAAAAAGTGGTGAGTGTGGCGGCAAAAAAGACGGTGGTTCGCACACTCGTAGAAGAGGGATTTGCGAAAGTCAGTGAAGTATGTCGAGCGGTGAGCCTATCTCGGTCGAGCTTTTATGCGGTCTGTCAGCGCAGCTCTGAGAGTCTCCATCTGGAGCGCAAGACGGTGGATTTAAGCAAAGATCATTCCCGTTATGGTTACCGTCGAATTACCGCCCTACTCCGACGTGAAGGTCATCAGATCAACGAGAAGCGCGTGCAGGCGGTTCGCCGTAAATACGGCCTGCAAGTTCGTAAAAAGCAGCGTCGAACCCGGAGAATTCGAGAGAACGACAGTAAACGGCTTTCAGCGAATCATCGTAATCATGTTTGGAGCTGGGACTTTGTGCATGACCAGACTGATTGGGGAACAAACTTTCGGATGCTCAGCGTTATTGATGAGCACACTCGTGAATGTCATAGCCTGCGCCCACGCCAGAGTTATCGGGCTGAGGATGTTATTGAAGTCCTCGAAGAGCTGATCGACGAGCATGGAGCGCCACGATTCATTCGGAGTGACAACGGACCCGAGTTCATCGCTTATCGAATCCAAGATTGGCTCAAAGAACGGGGCATCAAGAGCCACTATATCAAACCTGGATCGCCCTGGGAGCAGTGCTATATCGAGAGCTTTCACGACAAACTCCGAGACGAGTTCTTGAACCGCGAAATCTTCCATTCTTTGGCTGAGGCAAAAATCCTTTTGGAAGGGTGGCGAAAAGAATACAACGAAATCCGCATCCACAGCTCATTGGGTTATCAGACGCCCAGCGAGTTCGCGACTTTCGGGAAACCTCCGTTCCGAGCTACGCCCTCCATTCCGGCGTGCCAGCTCCATGACGATCGAAAGTCGGTAATAGCGGACGACGCACCTAACAGCCTGTTGAAAAACGACTTAATTTGAGCTGGAGCAAGTTCGTGTGTGACTTCCTCATCTCGAGGCACTTC
>CAKZOI010000106.1 GCA_937136395.1 uncultured Opitutia bacterium
CCATGCATAGAGCAAAACCATAACAAACACGACTGGCTCGAACACAATAAAAAACCAGACATTGATCTCTTCGTAAGTCATACCGATGGCTTGGGCGCTTATGATGAGTAATTCAACACAGTAGTCAAAAATATCGTCGATGATTTGATGATAAGTCATTGGGTGATTTCCTTAGATTCCGCGATTAATAGGGTTGAACGTGTGGTTTATTCCGCATCGCTGATGGACGTAACCGAGAACGTTATTCCAGTGATCGAGTTCGTAGACTGCGTAGGATCCACTCTGAAATGATCCATCGCCGTTGGCTCGGACGATAGCATCTGCGATACAGGCTTCTGTCGAATTGCGAGACTGTCGCAGTAACGCGTCATAATCCACGGCAACGGCATTGACAGTTGTGGATTTGGAAACGTGGTCGTAGACACCAATCAGTCTGCCGACGCAGGCAGTAGGTGCATCACTAATCACATCACCGGCCTCCCATTCCGGAAAGCTTGTTCGAACAGCGGTCCCTTTACGCTTCAGTAATTGATCGAGCGGATTGAGAAGTGCATAAAGTGTTGATGCCTGCGAAAGAGCGATCTCTTGACGGCTTGCCATGCCCATCAACTGGACATAGCCGCCTTGGCAGCGATCACCGGTGCCTTCGAGGAAGTGAGCTGTCAACGTATTGTCGGTATTGTCATGGCTGACTCCTGCAAGTGAGCTGAGCTCGACTTCATCGGGAGACCTTGTAAATAGGTTGATTAAGAAGGGCCCACTCTGGTCCGCATCATCTTCTGCAAATGAATATGCGATGATCCACTCCCCACCATCCTGAGATTCCGTTGTTGCGGAGACTCGCACAAGTGTCTTCTCACCGAGTGTCGATCTGATCTTTTCCAAAGTAATTGGGTGTTTCTTGTATTCAGCATGACAAATTTCGAGATTAACCGATGCTTCATATCGATCATCGATAAGCACCCGATGGATGCACATAGGATGAATTTTTGAAAACTCATTTGAATAGGCTTTTGCTCGACCATTGGGATAAGTTACGCCCGCCCATGTGGCAGCCACTACCGCGATTAACATTAACCAGGCGATAAATTGAAGAAGAAATACGACAGGGTTTTTCATTGTCACCTCAAACTCACTTCGTTTAAGGTTTAATTCAAACAGCGATTGCTCCCAAGAAATGGGAGCGTTTGGGAAGAGAAAGTGGAGAAGTGGTGTCTTTAGAAGTCGAATTTGACGAACCAGGTCGTTTCAACCGTTTTGTGCATCGTGTGAACAGAGCGCCAATTATATGGACAGTAGGTCTGCTAATTCCGGTATATATGTTTTCTTTTTCACTGGCATTTATGGCGCTAGTTAGCGACCCTTACATTGAATCACCGGTGGCAACATTTGTTTTACTTTTGATCGCGGCAACCACAGCGATGGCCTACCACTGGTTTTTTTCGAGGTATCAGCGATCAAGTAATATTGCACCACTACTACAGTTTTGTTTCGGTCTGCTGCCCGTCATTGGCGGTTTCTGTATCGTCCTGATCAGTAGAGGAGCTTAATCGTTAGGTATTGAGCCCCAGTTTCAAGGAGCCGCGCGCCCACAAAAAACCGGACTAGGTTCACGCAAGGCAAATCATTCAACTCCTCATTGGCAATTCCGGGAACGGGGGTGTTCTGCAAGCGGGGACTCAACATCTGAGACACGTCTTTTTGTAAATTTTTTTTCAATTTTTCGTTGCTTTTGTGTAGTGTGTATTACATAGTACACAAATGTTTGGTTCATACATTCGAAAATTGCGAAAAGAACGTGGACTCAGTCTGCGAAAGTTGGCCGAGGCTGTAACTGTTGAACCGTCATATATTTCAAAGGTGGAGCGTGATTTAGTGGCGCCACCAAGCGAAGAAACGATTAAAAGAATTTCTGAGGTTTTAGAGCATGACGCGGATGTTTTGCTAGCTGTTGGTGGAAAAATATCGAGTGATTTAAGGCAGGCGATTATAAAGCGGCCAGAGCTATTCAGTAGGTTGATCCGAGTAGTGAATGAAGCTCCTGAAGATTTGGTCGTTCGAATACTAGGAGAAGTGCAAGATGGCGAATGGTAATCAGGTGTTGTTGGATGGTGATAAATCAGAGATTGTTTTTTCGTTCAGTTTTGACGATAAGGCAGGTGAGCGAGTTCGACATGAGGCACGAGTCGGCTTTCAACGGACGCTGAGAATCCCAGATGACGGAAAAGAATACCCGCTCCCTGCTGGTTTGGGTCAGTTCCCGTTATTTCACTCACGGTCGAAAGCCCTACGGCTTCCTAAACACATGATTTCGCGGGGTGGAGTCGTCTTTCCGATTTATCCGTTCGAAGCAACATGGATGAGTTTTGAGTGTAGGCATGATTTGCCAATCGCACTGCGAATCGCCGCTGGAAAAATTAACGCTGTTAGTGGTGAGGACTGGGATGAGGCTGTGTCTAATAACCAAGATTATGTCGTTTTACCTGATCAATATTGGTTAGACGGATTTAATACTGGTGATGGTCAGGTACGTCAGTTCGTGGCCGCGAAGCTAGGTGCAAATATCACTGTTGAGGAGCAACTGACTGGGAAA